>CANGFT010000001.1 GCA_947453205.1 Beijerinckiaceae bacterium
ATCACGGCCGATGACTCGCTTCATTATACTGCAGGCGCCGGAACAGGCTCTGATATAACGAAGTTGGTGCTCGCGGGCAAAACTGGCGTAACTGCTGCAATGAAAGCCGCTCTTACAATGTCGTTCGGCGGCGAGGGTGATTTGAGCGCCATCAAATATAGCGACATCCTGTCGGGCGACAACGCCTACAGCGCTCTGGGCGCCATCGACAGCGCGATGTTGACGGTCAATGCGCAGCGCTCCGCCATGGGCGCCGTCATCAGCCGCCTCCAGTTCGCCCAGGACAACCTGTCGAACGTCGCCGCCAAGGCCGCGGAATCCCGCAGCCGCATCGAAGACACCGACTATTCGATGGCGACGACGGAGCTGGCCAAGCGCAACATCATCCAGCAGGCGGCCCAGGCCATGCTCGCCCAGGCGAACCAGGCTCCCCAGCTGGTGCTCCAGCTCCTCAAGTAAGCTTGGGATCACCGACGAAAAATTGACAGGAGGGCGGGGACTATCCCCGCCCTTTTGCGTTCTGGCGCTGGAGATCGGCCTTGCTTCGGCTGGCCCATAAATTGCTAGATCCTTCCCGGAGGCAATCATGGTCGCTATTTCCCAGAATATCGTCAATAGTCTGACAGGCGGCACGCTGGACATCCAGAAGCTCGCCACAGACCTCACGAATGCGGTGAAGGCGCCGCAGCAGGCGGCGATCGACTCGCGCAAGACTCTTGCCAATGCGCGCATCTCCTCGATCGGCAAGATCATGAGCTCGGCGAACCAGCTCAAGACGGCCATGGCGAATTATGGCGATCCCAAAAACGTCGCCTATAAACTGTCCACAGACCCCAACGCCTCATTCCAGTTTCACGCGTCCGCCCAGGCGCGGGCGGTTGACTTCAGTTTTCAGGTCAATCATCCGGCATCGACCAATTCAGTCATGCTGGCGGGCTTTCCGGCCGATGGAACCCTGGCGGGCGCGGATGGCGTCGGCGTGCTGAACATCTATTCGGGCACGAAGCCTGCCGATCCCACCGAAGGCAGGACGCTCCTGAAGTCCTTTAAACTGTCGGATTATGCGACGCTCGACGATCTCAAGAGCGCGATCCAGAAGGAGACGGGCTTCAGCGCATCGATCGTGAGTTCGGGCACGGGCGCAGGCGCCCTGAACTATCTCACCATCAGCCACGGCCTCGGCGTCGACAACAAATTTTTCGTCGACACCGTGAAGGACGATGGCTCGCCATTGACGGATGGCCTGCAGCTCCTGAGCGAGGCGGGAGCCCAGAGCAACGGACAGGATGCAGAGATCAGCTACAATGGTGTGATCTTCACCTCGCCCAACAACACCTTCGCCAATCTGGTCCCCGATCTCCAGATCAACATCAACGCGAATACGCCTGCGAACACGACGGTTCACTTGTCGACGACCAACAATACGGACGTATGCAAAGGGGCTTTGCAGGATATCGTCACCGCCTACAACATGCTTCTTGAGACGGTCACGACGGAAGCAAAATATGACAAGGATGTGACCAAGCGCGGCGGTCTCGCCAACGACTCCATCGTGCGGGGCCTGTTAAGCCAGATGCGCAAGCTGAGCACCGATCCGATCCAACTGGCCGACGGGAAATCGGTGACCCTCGCTGAGGTCGGCGTGAGGACAAACCTCGATGGATCCCTCGCCCTTGATACGACGAAGCTCAACCAGGTCGTCGCCTCCAGTCCAGGGCTGCTCGAATCCGTCATGGCCTCTGGCGCGTCAGCCGGCGCCATCGAACGGTTCACCAAACTGACCGATGTGGTCGTCGGCCCGTCATCATCGTTCACCACCATCCAGAACTCGGTGACGAATTCGGATCTGCCCAAGATTGCGGCCGATCAGTTAAAGCTCGACGATCAGATGACGGCGCTGATGGATAAGTATCTCAAGCAATTTTCAGCGATGCAGACGATCGTGCAGGCCTCCAAGACCACGCAGGACAGCCTCACACAGTCGATGGCCGCCTGGACCGCCGGGCTGAAGGGTTAAACTGACGTCATCAAAGGAGATGAAGCATGCAGAAGTATGTCGTCAAATGGTTGGTCGATGGCGAAATGATCGTCGAGGCGCCCGACCTTGAGAGCGCCGAGCGGGTTGTTCAGCAGCAGCTTGTGCTGACCATCACCAATCCCGACAAATGGCCTGTTGAACTTGGTGCGAATGGCATCCAGGGCGCCGCCACCCCTATGGAAGATCAGGTTTGAAAGTTGCGTGATCCGTGAAAGCACCTCGCAAAGGGGCCTCGTCGCCCGTCAATAAGCTCGAGGCGCTCGACCTTTCGAATTTGTCGGAAGAGGAGCGCCTGTCTGCTGTTGCCGAGGTGCGTGCGCTCATCGGCGATATGACCGCGGAAAAGCGCCTGGATGCGTCCGTGTTGGAGCGCAAGCTTGCTTTGTTGCGGCTCTGGCAAAAGCTGGTGCAGCTGCGGATCGCCGACGTCAGGGATGACAAGCCCCCACCGGAGGTTAAGCCTGCGGTGGCGCGCATGTTCCCGCCAGAGGCTGAGCCAGAGCCTGTCGAGGCGCCTGCGCAAGAGGCGGCTCCGGCGCCTGCGCCAAAGCGCAAGGGCGCGGCGCAGATTTCTGTCAAGCTCAGTGAAGAGGCTGTCATCAAGGGCAAGACACATGCTGCCGATTCGGTCGTTCAGGTGTCGCGCAAGGAGGCGGATGGCCTTGTTGAAGCTGGCAAGGCTGTCGTCGTTGACGAGGCTGCCAAGAAAGCCCCCGCAGATGAAGCGGCGGAGGCCGCTGCGTCCTGATTTTCAGCTATTTTGAGATCGGCCTCTTTCGCGAGAAAGGGGCCGATCTTTTGTGCGCGACTTCAACGAGGGTCCGTCGCCTTCAGGATCAGGCGGGCGCCTGAGGCGAGCGGCGAAACGCCTTGTTCGCTCATGGCGTCATGGTCGTCATTGGCGGAGGCCGCGCGCGATGCGTCACGTTCATGAGGCTGCCCAACCTGGGCCATCCCGCTGTCGTGATCGACGAGCGAAAAATTCTTCAGATATTGAGTGAGCGCGTCCTCGGTGAGCGGCATAGGCGCTAGCGGTTCGGAGGCGGCGCCGTCGCTGGCCGCCTGCTGCTGGCGTTGCTGCGCGCTTGCCGAAAGGACGTTTGCAACCACTTCCTTCAGGCGCGCTTCGAGGGCGCCGGCCTGCTCCATGACCGCGGCCGCGCCTTCCTTGATCGCAGGGGTTGCGGCTGCAGACGTCGCGGCGGCGTCCGCAAATTTCTGTGCGAAGCGATTATAAATATCGAGATAGGAAAGCGGCGTTCTGTTGTTGAAGAAAACGCTGGTGTTGGCCGCCGCCGCGGCAGGAAGCGCCTTGGCGGCCGGCTCAAGCGGCTTGTCGCGCAAGCCGTTCAGGAAGGTGTTGGCGCCGCTCGCTCCGAGAAAATGCGCCATGTAAAGTTCGGTTGGCCCGATGGATTTGTGTCCTGCGGCAGCCAGAAGCTGCGCGTTGTCAGCCGCCAGATGCGCCGCAAGCGCTGTCGCCAGATATGGCTCCTGACGCTTATTCAAGATTTGCGCGCGCTCGGCGTTTGAAATCATTTTCGAACGAAGGCTCTCGGCTTCAGACGCAAGGCCAACCTTGTCGCCATGGCGCATGACCACATTCATCCAGGTGCCGGAGGTGAACTGGAATAGGCCTGCAGCCGAGCTCGTGGAGGCTCTGGCGGCAGGGTTGAGCCCGCTCTCCAGTTTCGCCTGATTGAGAAGATATCTGAAGTCGGCGTTCTGAGAGTCCGCCACCTTGCGGATTGTGGAGATGATTTGATCGCGTGTGTCCGAAACCGCTTGAATTGGCATATCCGCATAGTCCTCGCTGATAACTAGTGATGAGCAATTTTCAAGCCAGATCATAGCCTTGCGCGATTTGTGATTTTGAAATACAATTATAATGAAAAATGAAAATCGGACAGGCCCATGGACATCTTTGTTACAGTCATGTTGATTGCCATGATCTTGTTGGTGGTCGTCGTCGGCGCTGCTGTCTTCGTGCAGCAGAGCGGCACGCTTCGCGAAATCCAGAAAAAGCTCGACATGGCGCAGGAGCACGAGAAGAAGCGCAAGGATCCGGAGATCCTTCGGCGCGAACGTGTCGCGCTTCTCGATCCGCTCATGCTTCTGGAATCCGAGCTGCACAAGAGGAAGCCGCAGGAATTGACCCCGGAGGAGATCGATTTGATCGCCACCTCCCGAGCCCGCATCATCGCCATTTCTGATGATCTGAAGGCGGCCAATGACTGGCTTGGCGCGCCTTATGATCTTGAATGGTTCGAATATCTCGAACGCATTCCGTTGCTAAGGACCGCCTATCTCAATTCCGGCTTTGCGGATGTGGCGCCGCTGGAGCAGATCACTTCAGGTAATTGAACAGCGACAGGTCCGAGATCTTCACGAAGGAGGCCTGGGCGGCGTTGATGGTGGTCATCTTCTGCGTGAGCTCGCTGATGGCCTTCTCCATATTCGTATCTTCAAGAATCGAGATCTGGGATGTCGTTGCGGTCTGGGTGCTTTGAAGCTTCTGCGCCGCCGTATCGAGAATCGCCGAGCGCGAGCCCACAAGGGCGAGTTGTGCGGTGACATGTTCAAGCGCTGAAGCGATTTCATCCCTGCCGGTGGCGGGCGAGTCGCCATTTGCAAGCGCATCACCCATCTCTTTGACGATTTCGAAAACGGACTTCGACTGCGCGCCGCTCATGGGCACACGATCGAAGACTTCATGACCGGACAGGCCCACGACAATTTTCTCATGGTCGCCAACCGCCTGCTGCGTCTCATAGGCGTCGCCTCGATAAATGACTGCGCCATCGACCGTTTTCTCGAATGCTGCCTCAGACTGGTAGCCGCCGAAAATAGGCTGGCCGTTGGCGTCGAGCGTGTTGGCGAGGTCGTAGAGGCTATCCCCAAGGCCCTTGACCTCTGTCGACATCAATTTGCGGTCAGCGACGGTCAATGTGTCATTGGCGCCCTGGATGGAAAGCTCATGCAGGCGTGTGATGATGTTGGTGGCCTGGTTGAGCGAGCTTTCTTGAAGCGATAAACGCTGGCGCGCCACGTCGATGTTGCGGCTGTATTGCTGAAGCCTCGAATCGCGCGCCTTCAGCAGGGCCAGATCGGAGAATGCCACGGGATCGTCGGACGCGATGTTGACCTTTTTGCCGGTGGAGATTTCTTCCTGAAGCTTGACTGTCTGCGTCTTCAGTTCCTGAAGATTCTCGGTGTTCTGGCGGAAAAAAGCGCTGGTGCTGATCTGCATGGCGAACCTCAGAACGATTTCAGAATGGTTGAGAACATGTCACGCGCGGCCATGATGACCTGCGCGGCGGCCTGATAGGCCTGCTGGAAGCGGATGAGGTCCGCTGCCTCGCGATCCAGGTTGACGCCGGTCTTGGCTTCATAGGCTGATTTTAGATCAGATGCAGCCTGGGCGGCGGATGTCGCATTGTTGGATGAGGCTGATACTGATGAGCCAAGTTTCGCCGTCACGCCTGCATAGACGTCCTGAAAAGAGCCTTGCCCCTTGCCGACGAGTGAGGTTAGAGCGAGATCGGCGATGCGCAGGGCGTTCCGATTGTCCGACGAGCGTGTGCCATCGTTTCTGATGGTGAATATATCCCCCCCCTTGGCCGCTCCATGAATGGTGAAGCTCATGCCCTGATAGGTGATGGGCGAGTCCTGACGCCAGTTACGGTTGGCGAGGCTGACGCCTGTCGCGGGATCGAAGATCTCCAGACGCATGCTGTCGAGGATGCGGATTTCGAGATCCTGCGGCGGGGGCTTGTCGGCCGTTTTAGTGTCGGCCACGACATTGGCTGAAATCCGCTTCAACCCATCTGGCGCGCCGGTCAGGGCGACGATGAGGTTCTCTCGAATGCCATCCTTGAAGCTGATCGACTGGCCGACGCGCGAAACGGTGGCCGAGGAATCGACAAGAGCGCCGGCGCGATCAGTCGCCGTCGAAGTGAGCCTGATTCGTGCGCCTGCGATGGCGTTGTCAAAGCCATCGCCGCGGAAGCCAAGCGTTTGCGCTGCGCTGGCGGCGTCGGCTGTGGAGACCTTCACCTGAAATCCCGTGCTCGTTGAGCTCAGCACGAGACGGTCGATCTGAGAGTCATAAGACCAGGAAACGCCGCTATCGGCGTCTGTTCCCGAAAGGCCGTTGATCAAAAACGTGCTGTCACCCCCATCATCGGTCGTGACGGTGATCGGCGCCCCGCCGTCGGCGCCAAGCATGCTGGGAACGAGATTGTTGGTGGCGACGACTTCGTTGCCCTGTGCTTCAGCCCCGGTGAATCCAAGCGCAGACGCGAGAGCCTTGGTTGTGGGCGATCCTGCATCAATCTGGAAGGTCGGATCGGCGCTGGTGAGCCGCAGCTTTCCATCGGGCGTCATCGACCAGGTGATTCCATTATAGGACCCGTTCGTGCCGTTGATGGTGAGAATCTGCGTCCCGATCTGGTCGCCTCTCACCTGCAGACGTGGCCGCTCGCCAGCAAGAATCGCTTGCGTCAGGGAATTGGCGCTGGCGATGGTGCTCTCGATCTTGAGATCGAGATCCGAGCCACGGAAGCCCAGCGACTGCGCTGCTGAGCGCTGAGTGTCTGTCTCGCCCTTGATGACGATGGGGGCGTCGCTGGTGAGGGTGAGCTTCCCATTGTTCAGCGTCCATGAAACGCCGCTGGCGGAGGGCGTCGCGGGCCCTGAGGCGCCGTTGATGGAAAGCGAATAAGTCGTGGGCACGCCGCCATTGTTTTTGGCGAAGGTGAGTGCGACAGGCGCTGCTGCCAGCATGGATGCGGCCAGATTCGCCCCTGCAGTTATGCGCTTTCCTGGCTGGCTGCTGGAGAAGCCCAGAGCCGTCGCAAGCGCATTGTAGGGCGAGGCCGTGACCACATGCATCGCAGCATCATCGCTCGACAAGGAGAGGCGCCCATCTGCATAGGACCAGTTGACGCCATGGCTTGCGCCGCTCGGCCCATTGATGACAAGTTCAAAGTCACCGTTGGAGGTTGAGACCTGCAGGTGAGGTTTGCGTTGCGCGAGCAGCGCCTCGCCAAGGTCTTGCGCGCTCGTCAGCGTGGCGGCGGCAGGGGCGCCGTTGGTGAAGCCAAGGGTGGCGAGGCCGATGGGAGAGCCTTGCACGCCAGTGATCGCTGTACCCGCCTGTTCGGCGCCGGAGAAGCCGAGCGTATTGGCGAGCGTGGTCTTTTGCGCGGTCGAGACATCGACCTGCATCGTCGCGTCGCTGCTGGTCAGGGTCAGCTTGCCATCGGCGACCGACCACGAGACGCCCTTGCTGGTTCCGATCGGCTTGTCGATGGTCAGCTGCACTGTGCCAAGTTGCGCGCCTGTCACGAAGAGCGTCGGCCTTTTTTCGGCAAGCAAGGGCGCTGTGAGGATATTGGCGGGTGTGATGGACACTGTTGGAATGGTCGTGCGAAGCCGTTGCGGCGTCGTGATCATCACACGGCCGCCGCTTACAAGGCTCACCTGCAGATCGCTCGCGCCCCCAAGGTCAAAGGTGCCGGTCTCCCGCAGCAGGCTGCTTGTACTGGCTGCGGTGATCTTGGCGCTGGCGGGTTCGGACCCCGTGAAGCCTAATGCAGCAAAGTCATCTTTCGAATTATCAATCGTTATATTGGAGCCATCTTTGCTGGATACCTCCAGTCTGCCATTCACATAGGCCCACTGGACGCCATTGCTGGACCCGCTGGGCTTATCAATGATGATTTCTTGCGAACCGATGCTGGTGCCCGTCACAGCGAGCTTGAGGTTGCGCGTCTCCTGAGAGCGGTTGAACGTGATCGTGTGGGGCTCGCCGCCGTCAATGGATACATTGAAGGCGATGGTCGGCGTCATGGAATCAGTGAAGTTGATGGGCGAGCCAAGCCAGGCGTAGCGGCCAGCCTGCGCATTCAACTGGTCGGCCAGCGCCGATGCGATCTCGGCCGGGCCTGCGCCTGCGAGCTGGTCGCCAGCCACACGCACGGGCGCGAGGCCGTCGATTTTCATCGCATAGACAGCGCCTGCTTTGGTCTTGTCGCCATATCCAGCCTGGGGCATGTCGAAGGCGGATTGGGACGCGACGTCGATCGTCGTGCTTGCGCCGCTGGTGACCGGCTTCAGAAGGGGATCGGCGGTGAAGACATTGACGCCGGGATAGCCGGTTGTGTTCTCAGGCGGCACATATTGCGCATCAGGCAGGAAGCCATTGGCGCTGGTGATCAGCGCCTTGGCCTGCTGGTCCGTCAGGGGCGGGCCCGAGAGTTGACGGCCTTCGCGGGTGAAAATCTGCATCTCCGCTGCGGCGGCGCCCGACTCGTTCACCCCTTGAATTTGAATGGGTGCGCCCGAAGCGGTGAAGCCCGCGCCGACAAGCGAGGCGTCGGAGACCTTATGCGATCCCAGAGCGTTGATGGTGAGCGTGCCATTCATCACGCTCGCGTAATAGGCGTCGCCGAGCCCTGACTGACTGGCGGCGGCGTTGATGGCGTCCGCGACATCATTGATGCTGGAGCCGCTGAGATTGATCCTCAGGTCAGGTTGCAGCGCCCCGTCCAGCTTGATCGCGAGATTGAGGCTTGATGTGGTGGTCGTGCCGGTCACATAGGGCTTGGTGAGTGCGGCGATCTCGCCGCCGGTCGCATCGAAATGAACGGCGGAGAAGGCGCCAAGCGAGTTGAGCGTCGCGGAGGTTGCGCCCGCCGGCAGGTAGAAGGCCGCGCCATTGAAACGAAAATCTGTGACGGTGTTGCTTGTGTTGAAGATGTCGGTCGCCGAGGGGATGGTCGGCGCGGCGTCCGCGTCGGTCCGCTTCAGCGGCAGCAATTCGCCATTGCCCGCATTGGTTGATGCAGGATCGACATAAAGCGGCAGCGCGACCGCCACTTCGTCAGGGTTCTTCAGCAAGAAGCGCATCGAGGAGGCTGCGCCGAACAGCGGCGAAACGGTGAAGGTGTCCTGATCGTGCGCGGCGCCGTCGAATGCGAAATTGACGCCGCCAAGCGAGAGGTTGTTCTCGCCTGTGACGGTCCCCCCCGTGCTGGATTTGACGGTCCAGGTTTTGTCTGCGGCGTTGAATTTTACGGTATAGGTGGCGTTGCTGAGAGATGCGGCGCTGTCGATGGACACCATCAGCTTGGCGTCGCCGAGATTGGTCTTGGCCCCGGTCGCGGTGAGTCCATCGGTCGAAAACAACGTCCCGCCTTGCACACCATTGAGATCGACGCCCTGCTGGTGCTGGTCATTGACAGCGATGGCGAAGCCCACGGCAAGCCGGTTGACGTCATCGAGCAGGGATTTCGCCTGCGCGCGGAAATCCATCAGGCCTGCGACCGTTCCACTGGTGAGCTGATTGGTCGGCGAAGGCTGGGAGAAGGGGTCCATGGCGATTTCGAGCTTATCGCCAGTCTCGATGATTCCAAGCGGATGGGAATCGTCGGCAGTCACGATGGGGCGGCCGCTCGCGGTGTCTCCGAGATAGACTGTGACAGCGCCTGTCGTTTGTTCGGTATAATTGAAGTTGGCGAGGTTGGAGAGGCTGTTCAGCAACTTGTCGCGTTGGTCGAGGAGATCGTTGGCCTTCTGGCCGCTGGAGGACGCGCTCTGGATCTGGACGTTCAACCGCGCGAGCTGGCTGGTGATGCTGTTGACTGAGGTGAGGGCGGCGTCGATGCCGGCGCGGGCTGAATCGATGCTGTCTTGAATTGAGGCGGCGGTTTGTGCGAAGACGTTCGCAACCTGCTTTCCCGAATCCACAACCGAGATGCGTGAGGCTGCGGAAGTCGGCGAATTCGCGACATCTGCGAATCGACTATAGAAATCCTGGACGACGGAGCCTGGATTGCTGTTGGTCGCGAACAGTGTTTTTTCAAGCTGGGCCAGAGAATCCGCAAGCGTCTGTGACTGCATGTTCAGCGCATTGGCCTTGAGCGACTGGGTCTGAAGAAACGTATCGCTGGCGCGTCGTATGGAATCGACGACGACCCCTGAGCCGCTTGTGGAAGGGGCGGAGGTCGGCATCATCAAACTATCGCCCGCGACGCTCAGCTGCACGTCGCGGCGCACATAACCATCCGTCGTGGCGTTCGTGATATTCCCGCCGACCGTCTCCAGCAGTTTGCGATAGGCGGCCAGACCCGAGGCGCCGATGCCGAGAATATCAACCATGCACTCAGTCTCCGGTGATGAACTTCGGCGCGGTGCGCGGCGCCGACAGGCCTGCGGGCAGGCCAGAAACAAGACTCTTTGTTGAAAGGCTCTGACCTGCCGCAGCGCTCGCTGACAGGCCCTGGGTGAGCGCTTCAGCCTGCTCGCTGGTGAGCGCCACTGGCGTGATCGGCATCAGGCCCGTGGCCTTCGAGCCGTTCTTGGGCGAGAATTGCCGATTGATCGCTTCGGCAAGCCCCAGTTTCGTCGTCTTGACCGAGAGCTCGGAATAGGCGCCGTCCAGCATGGACTGGAATGGTTTTGATGCTTCATTGTCGAACAGGCCGCCCTCGATCTGCGCGTCCCGCATCGACTTCATGATCGTCTGCATGAACAGCGTTTCAAAGGCCTTGCCCACCTGGTCCATGGTGGCCTTGCGGCCGAAGTGACGGCTCTGATCGAGCGACAGAGAGCTGAGGGGGGCTGTGGAGCGGGCGGGGAGAGCGTCCATGACAACCTCAGATCACAAGGAGTTCGGCATGCAGGGCGCCGGCCTGTTTCAGCGCCTCAAGGATGGCCACGAGATCGCTGGGCGAAGCGCCTACGGCGTTGACGGCGTCGACAATGCTGGCGAGCTGCACATCGGGCGCGAAGAGGAAGGTGCGCACCGGCGCCTGGTCGGCTGTTATCTGGCTGTCAGGCGTGACGACGGTCTGGCCGGCGGCCCGGCCAACGACCGGCGCATTTGGCTGGGAGACGTTGAGATTCTCCTTGATCCGCACCGTGAGGCTGCCATGGGAGACCGCCGCTGGCGTGACCCGCACGCCTTCGCTGATGACGATGGTGCCTGTGCGCGAATTGACGATGACGCGGGCAGGCGGCGCCGCAGGCTGCACAAGCAAGTCTTCAATGGCCGACATGAAGGCGACGCGGCGATCAAGCTCCTTGGGAGCGACGACCTTCACGGTCGTGGAGTCCATGGCGATGGCCGTTCCAGCGCCAAACGAAGCGTTGATCGCCGAAGTGAGGCGCGTGGCGTTGGTGAAGTCGGGCGTGTTGAGATTGAGAAACAGGGATTGGGCTGTCTCGAATGGGCTGGCGACCATCCGCTCGACGGTCGCGCCATCGGGAATGCGACCGACGGTCGGAATGTTCACCGTCAGGCTCGAGCCATCCTTGCCCGTGATGCCAAGGCCGCCGACGGCGAGATTGCCCTGCGCCACCGCATAGGTTTCGTTATCTGCGCCGACTAGCTGGGTGATGAGAAGGCTGCCGCCGCGAAGGCTTGAGGCCTTGCCCATGGAGGAGACGGTGACGTCGATCTTCTGGCCCGGCTTGGCGAAAGCAGGCAGCTCAGCGGTGACCATCACGGCGGCGGTGTTCTTGGCGTCGATGCCGCTTATGTCAGGTATCGACATGCCGAAGCGCTGCAGAAGGCTCTGCATCGTCTGCCGCGTGGCTGCGATGCTGCCATCGCCCGTGCCTGCAAGACCAACGACGATGCCATAGCCCACGAGCTGGTTCGTGCGCACGCCTCCGATGGAGACCATATCCTTGACCCGGTCACGCGCCGGGGGCGGGGCCTGTGCCGCCGCCTGATGCAATACGAGGAATGACAGGCTCGCTGCGGCGGTGATGGAAGTCAGGAGACGCCGAAGATTGACCTTCATGTGAATGATCCTAGATAGGAGAAACCAGATTGAACATGCGACCCAGCCAGCCTTGCTTGGTGGCTTCGGTGTAGTCTCCCGCGCCGGAGTAGCTGATCTGCGCCTGAGCGAGTTTCTGGCCGGCGATCGTATTGCCCGGCTCGATGTCTTCGGGCCGAATGATCCCGGAAACCCGAACGAACTCCTCGCCCTGGTTCACAGCCAGCTGCTTTTGGCCCTGCACCCAAAGATTGCCATTTTCATAGACGCGGGTGACGACGACCGTGATGTCGAATTTCACGGAGTCGGCTTTATTCGCCTGCGCGGCCCCGGTGAAGTCAGATGAAGTGCTGGTCGTGAGGCCATTGGAGCGGGTGGGGGAGATATTGATCGCGCCGGGACCGAACAAGGCGGACGGCAGTGTCGCGCTGATGTTCCCTGTGCGACTGAGACTGGTGTCGTCCTTTTTGGTCGCTGTCATGGATTCATCCAGCTTCACCGTCAACAGGTCTCCGACCCGCTGCGCGCGACGATCGCCGAGGAAGAACCCTGCATTGGACCTTGAATAGATCGCGCCATCGGGCGCCGCCTCCCTGACGGGCACGACCTCGTCGTAATTCATCTGGAATGATTCCGAGACCTTCGCCTCGCGCACGCTGGAGCAACCAGCGAGTGCGAGGCTTGCGGAAACGACGACGGCGACGGTGCGCATCATGGCTGCTCCGATCAGACGTTCTGGGTGAGATATTTCGACATGCCATCGACGGCCGAGATGGCCTTTGAGTTGACCTCATAGGCGCGCTGGGTCTCGATCATGCTCACGAGTTCTTCCACCACGTTCACATTCGAGGATTCAAGCGAACCCTGGATCAGCTTGCCCGCGCCATTTGCGCCGGGTGCGCCAAGCGTCGGGTCGCCCGAGGAAGGTGTCGCAAGGGCGAAGGATTCGCCGATGGGCTTCAGACCCGAGTTGTTTGGGAAGGTCGCGACCTCGATCTGCCCGACCTGCGTCAGGGCTGAAGTTCCGGGCGTCGCGACAGAGACGATGCCGTCCTTCGAGATCGTGATGGAGGTTGCGTTCGTCGGGATGGTGATGGCCGGCTCAAGCGCATAGCCGCTGGAGGTGACGATCTGGCCCTGCGCGTTCTTGGTGAAGTTGCCAGCGCGTGTGTAAGCGATCTGGGCGCCGGGCGTCATGACCTGGAAGAACCCCGGACCATCAATGGTGAGGTCCAGGGAGTTTTCGGTGTTGATGATGTTGCCCTGATTATAGAGCTTTTCGGTCGAGACGATGCGCACGCCGGTGCCGATGGAGAGGCCGGTGGGCAAGGTTGAGGTTTGCGACGTCTGGGCGCCTGCGTCGCGATAGTTCTGATAGAGCAGGGTCTCGAAGTTGGCGCGGTCCCGCTTGAAGCCGACCGTGTTGACGTTCGCGAGATTGTTGGAGATGACGCTCATGCGCTGCTGCTGCGCATTGAGGCCGGTCTTGGCTACGTGAAGTGCGTCGGGCATCCTGCGGCTCCTGTTTTATCTTAAGTCCGAACTAGCGGTCGGAACGCATTAATTTGGCTGTTTGATCGTCAAGCTCCTTGGCGGTCGCCAAGAGCTTCACATGGATTTCGAACGTGCGTGACGAGTTGAGCATCTCGATCATGGCGTCAATTGAGTTGACGTTGCTCGATTCAAGGCTTTGGGTGTTGAGCGTGATGTTCGCGTCCGGGAGAGGCGGAGACTTGTCCTTGATGCGAAGTGTTCCATCAGAGCCCTTTTCGAGGCTGCCTGGAGGAACCTGAACCATCCGCAAACGACCCACCAGAGTGAGCGGTGTGGTGATCGGGGCGCCGGGGGGACGTATGAGAACGGAACCATCCCGCGAGATTTCAATGGTCTCGTAGGGAGGAAGCGTTATGGGAACGCCCGCCCCTTCCTCCATCGTCAGGTTCTCACCATTCCTCAAGATCCGATCCGGCCCCATCCGCAGGTCGCCGCGACGCGTGAGGACAGTTTCTCCAGCCGCATTCCGCGCTGTGAAATACCCCTGTCCCTCGATGGCGACATCCATTGGATTGTCAGTCGGGATCATTTTGCCCGTCTCAACGTCGACGGCGGCGTCTCCGCGGGAGGGGAATACACGGTCCGTGCCCCCCTCCACGTCAAAATAAGCGGAGGCGACCGTCGAATAATCCCGTTTGAACGCAACCGTGTTCTGGTTCGCCAGCCCGGCTGCGATCATGCGCTGATTGTCTGCTTGCAGACGCATCGAGGCGCTGGAGATTTGAACATATCGCTCCATCTTATTCAGCCTTTGCTAGATCGATCAGCCGCGGATCTGGATGATGGTCTGAGACAGCGTCGTCGTGGTCTCAATCGCCTTCGCGTTCGCCTGGAAGTTACGCTGGGCGGTGATGAGGTTCACGAGCTCCTCGGTGATGTCCACGTTCGAGCGCTCGAGCGCGCCGGCCTTGATGGTGCCGAAGCCGTCCGCGCCAGCCTGGCCCAGAACCACCTGACCCGAAACCGAGGTCGCCACATAGTTCGCGTTGCCGATCTGCTTGAGACCGTTGGCGTTCGCGAAGTTCGCCACCATGACCTTGCCCAGAGCGGTCGTCTGACCGTTCGTATAGTTGGCGCGGATGGTGCCGCTGGCGTCGATGTCGAGGCCGTTCAGGCTGCCCGAGGGATAACCGTCCTGCGAGAGCGAGAGCACGGAGAAGGGTGAGGAGAACTGGGTCGAGAACTTACCGTAGTCAATGTTGAGACGCAGAAGGTCGGAACCGTTCTGAGGATCGAAGGGCGAGTAGATCACGCCTTCCTTCGGAGAGATCAGCTTGCCGATCGTGTCGAAGGTCAGCTGGCCTTCCTGCAGGTAGAGCGGGTACCAGTTCTGCAGACCATCAGGCTGCTGTGTCGTGATGTTGCCCTTGGCGTCGACATAGAGTTTGTTGCCCTGCTCGTCAGTCGCCTGATGCAGGTTGGTGATGACAGGCACCTTGCCAGGCGTCTGGGTGACCTTGGCGAGGCCGAAGTTCGGGTGGCCCACCACGTTGATCTGCGACATGGCGCCGGTGGTGCCAGAGGTGAAGACCAGACGGTTGTTGTCGGGTTCGAACTTCACGGTCACGCCGCTGACGATGCGCCCGGAGACAGGATCCTGAATCTGGTTCACGCGGTCCTGAATGGCGGCGGCGAAAGTGTCGCCGGTGTAGGCGCGGATCGGCAGCGCGATCGTGCCGGTGATGCCGTCGACAGTGAATGTCATGCGGTTTTCACCAAGGCTTTCGTTCAGCAGGAACGTCTGCGCCATCGGGGTAACGCCGCGTTGGCCGACGGCGGTGGCCGCCGAAGAGGGAAGGCCGGTGCCGGCGACCAGGGTCGGCGGATATTTGACGCCAATGCCCAGAAGATCGTTATTGCCCTTGAACTCGCTGCCGACGGCGTTGCCGATCTGCAGGCCGACCTTACTGGTCGAGCCTTGAGCGCCGACGGGATCCTTGGTGCGGACGACTCCATCGATGCGCATGTTCAGACGGAAGGCCTTGCCAGTGGGATCCCCGGTGACTTCCAGGTTCATGCCGGTGTGGCCAATGGCGAGCGGCCCAATATTGGTCGGGCGAACTGCTGTCCCTGCCACCGCCGACTGATCAACGACCATCTTGCCGGTCACGTGCCCGTTGTTGTTATAGGTGAACAGCAGCTTGTTGCTGTTGGTCGGATCAATAGAGAACACACCAAGGGCAAACATTTCAGTGTCCGCATTTGCGGCCGTGACCAGCGCCCCCAGATTGGCTCCAGCGATGGCGACTGTCTTGGTTATGACGCCACCTTCCGCCTTGGGAATGGTGAACGTGAATTTGTCGCCACTCGTGAATACGGGAGCGCCGCCGTCAACCTTCTGGAAGAGGATCGATTGCTTGTTCTGGGTGGCGATCGTGCCATCCGTGACAGCGGCGATGCCCGTGGATATCGTAGGTTCCGTGAAGGAGATGGTGCTGCGGGTGGCGTCGTCAGAGCCCCGGACGGTCTGCTTCAATGAGACGAGGTTGGTGATTTCGCCGAAGCTGCTGTAGGTGAAGACGAGTTCGTTCGCTTCTTTGGTCACTACTGCATCGATGTCAGATGTATGGGTCGAATTATAGGCAGTTATTGCGGCAGCAATCTTGTCCTTCAATTCCGTCAGTCGATCTGAGGTTGAGTCCGTCGACGCAATGGACAGTGGGCCGATCGTAAGGGTGACGGGTGTGGTGTCCGTCCCCGAAGGCACGATCTCAAGTTCAAACTTATCCCTGTTCATGAGGCGGCCGAACACCTTGAGGCTCTGGCTTTCAGCGGCCGTCGTCGAGCCGGCGGCAAGTTGCTGCTGCTCACCAAAGGTCACTGGCAAGGCCTGTTCAATTCCAGCAAAGAACGCTGCGCCCGTTGTGTCGGAGCCGGCGACGTAATTGTAAGAAAGGGTGCGGCCGTTGACCTCCAGAGACACTGTGTGGTTCTCAGAGAAGTCCAGGGCGTCGAGATTGAAGCTGTCGACCTGAGCCGTGACGTCGGCAGACGTGGCAAGCTGCGTGCGTCCAACAGTGATCGAGGAAGCCTCGCCTGTGGAGCCCGAGGCGAATTCAAACTGACGGGTGTCCTTGTTGTAGAGAACCTTGATGCCCGTGCGCTGTTCGCGGGGATCGACGATGAAGTCGCCGCCGGGCAACGAGGCCGTACCGGTCCAGACCGTGTTGGTGCGGATCAGAACGTCCGGGCTGGTGGTTTTGGAGGGGATGCCGAGGTCGTTGACGGTGTCCGTGGGGTTGTAGACCTGGATGCTGTTGAAGCGGCTCGCAGGCTCGTTGGCGTCAGGGCCAAGCTGACCGGGCACCACGGTGAAGGTCAGCGCGCGGCTTGCGACGTCATAGCCAACCTCGATCGGCGGGGACGCGAGGTTGTAGGGCCAGCTCGCGGGCTTGCCGAATTCGAGGTGCCTTTTGTTCAAGGCGTCGTTCAGTTTCGATTGCGCCGTTTGAACGAGTTGCTCACGGGTCAACTGCAGCTTGGTTTCAGCTGTGGGCGCGCCGTCAACGGGAGGGGTGCCGTCAGAACCCGCCGAGCCCAGGAGATCGATCTCAATGGGGTTCACCATGGAGACGGATGATCCGTCTTCCGCAAGTTTCGAAAGGTTGATCTGGAGGATGTCGTTGCCGTTGGTGACCGAGCCGCCTTCGCGACGGTAGGTGTCGGTGATGCTGAAGTAATGAGCGCCGCCGAATTTCGCATTCACGGCGCGCGTCAGTTCGGCAGCCAGTTGAGTGCCTGTGTAGGATCCCGCATTGATGCTGACGGACTGAGGCGCTGAACCGTCAACGATGACGGAGAACATATCAATGCCCCAATAGGGCGGGTTGGAGCCCGAAGCGCTCTGATTGCCGCTTTCGCGCGTCGTATCATAAAGGGCGGGGTCGGTGACGATGGTCACTTTGTTCGCGTCGGTGTCGCCGAAGTCGAAGCCGGTCGCCTTGATGATGCTGCCGACGACAGAGGCTGCGGTCGAGTCGGTCCGGTCAGTCTGCTCGTCCTGCTTGTAGAGAGGATGGGCGGCGGCCGCGTTGAAGGTGGGGTCGACCGCTTGCGGGTCCGTGGTGATCTGGCCGAACTTGTTGGTGTAATAGGTCCTGCTCTGGTCATCCTTCGCGGTGATCAACTGCGGCGTGACTTCGCGATCGCCCACGAACACGTGCGTCTGCCACTTGTTGGTCGGCGAGGCCTCGGTCGCGTTGCTCGTCTTCACATAGTAGATCGTCGCGATGGTCGAGTTGCCGAGAGAGTCGTAAATCGTGATCGAAGTCGACTTGTTGTAGGTGGCTGAGTTCGTCTTGTCGAAGACGTAGGGGTTGTTCGCCGTATAGGTGCTGCTCGCGGGAATGATTTCTGCGTCGGCGGGCAGGTTCAGGCCGAGCTGGATGGTCTGAGACGCTTTCGGCAGGCCCGAGGTCGTGGGCAGCTGCAGGTTCTTGGCGGAGTTGATGCCGGTCGCGATGACCGAACCGTCGGCGTTGACGGGGAAGACCTGGAGCAACTGGCCCTGGGCGTCGACGACATATCGGTCGTTGTTCACGCTGAAGGCGCCGTTGCGGGTGTAGACCGTCTGCGTTGAGGTCAGGCTCGGCTTGAGGGCGAAGAAGCCCTGGCCGGAGATGGCGAGATCGAGCGCGTTCAAGCTGGACTCGATGTTGCCCTGCGTGAACTGCTGCTTGATCGACTTGAGAATGGTGCCCGAGCCGATGGCCGAGCTGGCCGCCTGCAATGGCGATGTCGCGAAAATATCGCCGAATTCGGCACGTGACCGCTTGAAGCCGGTCGTGCCGACGTTGGCGATGTTGTTCGAGATGGCTGCGATGTCAGCCTGGGCGCCGTTGAGGCCGGTGAGCGAGGTATAAAAGGACATGGTGTGTTTCTCGCGTGTAGCTGATCGGGTTGCTGCTGTTCGCTATCGGTTCAGTATTTGAAAGCGCGGATGTCAGACATCTTGACGACGCCGACGCCAGCCACCTTGAGGGTCTGGGTCTCTCCGGTTCCGGGGACCGAGGCCTCGATGATCGGCGCGTAAACATCAGTGGCCGGTTGCGACGTCTTGCCGCCTGAGACCATGGAGGCGGTGACGATGTAGCGGGCTGCGCCAACGGCTGCGCCCTTGTCGTCCTTGCCGTCCCACTGGAAGCCGACGAGGCCGGTTGGGTTTGCGCCGAGGTCAATGCTCTTGACGAGCGCGCCAGCCTGGCCGTTTGCGCTCATCGTGCTGATCTGCAACTGGACAGAGGTTGCATCTGTCGGCAGATCGATGGCGCCGCTGATGGCGCCGGTGTCGTCGGCCATGGCGATGTTGCCGGGCACGAGCACCGTCTTCCCAATGAAGTTGGCCGCGGTTGCGATACGGTTCTCCGAAATCTGGGTCGCGATGCTTGTCATCGTCGAGTTGAGCTGCGTGATGCCCGACACCGTCGAGAACTGCGCCATCTGCGCGATCATCTGATCGTTCGACTGAGGCTGGAAGGGGTCCTGATTGGACAGCTGCGCCGTCATCAGTTTGAGGAAGTCGCTCTGATCGAGTTGCGTCTTGTGGGGCGTCGTCGATGTCGTGGAAGCGGGCGTAGCGCCCAACTTTTTCAACAAAGAGTCCAGCGTCTGCTGCGATGTTGCGCTGATGTCCGTCATGTCTAATTACTTTCCGACGCTGAGGGTTTTGAGCATGAGCGATTTCGCCGTCGCTATGACTTCGACATTGTTCTGGTACTGCCGGGCGGCTTCCATCATCTCGACCATTTCTTCGTTGTTATCGACGTTGGTCGCGTAGATGTAGCCATCCTTGTCAGCGAGAGGGTGGCTGGGCGAGTAGCGCTTTTCCGGCACAGCCTGAGAGCGTTCGATGCCAACGGCCGACACTGTGGCGACGCCCGTGTTCTGCATGAAGGCCGCATATTCAGTCTCGAACACCGGGCGCATCGCACGATAGGCGTTGTCAGCCGTACTCGAGATGGACTGGGCGTTCGCGAGATTGCTGGCCACCGCGTTGAGGCGCACCTGCTGCGCGGACATGGCCCTGCCGGCGATGTCAAAGATGGTCAGATTTTTCATCATTCACCTCTCAGCGCGGCGCGAAGGGAGCGGATTCGGTCGCCGATGAACTGCAATGAGGCCTCATAGCGCGTGCTGTTTTCAGCAAACTGCAGCTGCTCGACATGCAGCTCGACCGTATTGCCGTCGAGCGAGGGGGAGATGGGCTGGCGATAGAGCAGCTCGGATGAGCCGCCGGTGCTGGTGTCTATATGCCGCGCACTTGTGGTCCTCAGCGTGCCTTGGCCCTCGATCGCACGGCTATATTCGGCCGCGAAATCGATGTCTCTGGCCTTGTAGTGAGGGGTTGCGGCGTTCGCGATGTTGGAGCCAAGCACTTCCATGCGCTGCTGTCTGAGCTGCAGGGCCGTGGCGTGTGGACCAAGATATTTGTCGATCACATTCATGTCGGCGACGAGTCCTAAGTGGAACTATCGTCACTCAGCAATCTTTGTGCCAATTATAAAATTATTTTAAAACAATAACTTACTGAACAAAATACTTCTTGATCAGCACCCGCTCCACCGGCGCGATCCCGCTTTTCGGCTGGAGGAGAGCATTGATGGCCTGCTTGAGCTTATCTGCGGTCGCCTGCCTCGCGTCTGGCGCGGTCGCCTGGTCGATCGTCATTTCGGAGAGGATCGAAAGAACGAAGGCCCGCAACGGAACGCGCTCGGAGGTGAGCAGAAGTTCTGCATTCTCGCCGCGTTGGGTCACGAGCTCGACCTCGGTGATGAGCACGCGCCCCTTGCCCGGCAGCGGCGACAGGATCTCTTCGCCAAGGGAGACATAGCGGGGTTCAAAGGGGCTCGGGCCGTCACTCGGCGGCTCGACCACACGTTGAGGCGGGGCGGGGCCCTTGAGCGCTTCTGCCGCCGCCGCCTTCTCAGCCTTCTGCTTTTCAACCCGGGCTGCGTCCATATTGGCGGAGATGATGAAGCCCACCGCCACGCCGATCACGACGAGGAGCGAAATGCCAAGGGCCATGGCGAAGGGGCCGGTGAGGGCGGCGATGACGGCGGCGAGGATTTTCTTGATCATCAGACCCAGCCCCCGCCGCTGCGCGGCTTCTTGGGGTCGGAGGCCATGATGCTTTTGAAGGCGGCGGCCATGGTCTGCGCGCGTGCGCTCGTCTTGCCAAGCTCGTTTCTGCGCAAGATGATGTCGCCGGCGATGGTTTGGCGATCCATCGTGAAAGCGGGATACTGCTTCATCAATTTTTCAAGTTCGGTGAAGAATTCCGCTTCTGTCACAACCGTTCCTCAGACCATGAGATCGACCCGCGCGCGCCTTTCATAGGGGTTCCATGGCATGAAGGAGACGCAGGCGTAAAGAGTGCTGGCGAATTGATGCATATAGAGCGGTTCAACCGAGATCCGCGCCTGAAGTCGGCTGAGTGCGGGAACCGCATCAGACGGCGCCCCGCGAGGATTATAAACGGGCCGGGATTGGTCCCAGGCCTGCGCGTCGGCTGCGACGCCCGGACCTCTCGGCTTCCAGCCGCCAACTGGCGGCTCCGGCCTTTCAGCGGCGCGCCAGTCATCGTCGGACGCCCTGTAGGCGTCGCCGGAGAACGGGGTCTGTGAAGGGTCGCTGTCTTCACTGTTGAACGTGCCCCCAGTCGGATCGACGCGAAGCGGCTCACCATTGCGAAAATCGGTGACCGGCGCGAGCTGGGACAGCGGCGCACGGACGAGAGGCGGAAGATCGAGAACCATGATACGCTACCCCGGCCAGAACACAGGACGGGTGACGCCGCCCCTAGGCTGGGGGCAGTTTATGGTTAACGAATTCTTAACTCCACCTCTTTTTAACGTTCTCCAGCACTAAGAGCCGCAGAAAAGCTCCTCGTCAGCGGATGAGGTTTTCAATTGCTGAGCGAAGCATTTCAGATCCTGTCTGAAGAGCGCGCGCATTGCCGTTATAAGCTTGCTGCGCCCTTATCATACGTAACATTTCAGCGGTCATGTCGACGTTTGCGTCTTCGAGCGCGCCTTGCTGCACCGATCCCAGACCATTGGTGTTGGCGCGGCCAAGAATGGCCGGGCCGGACTCATCGGTCTCGAGGAAGGCGGCGCCGCCCTGGCTCTTGAGGCCATCCTCGTTGTTGAAGTGTGCGATGGCGAGCACCCCGATCGGGGTCACCACGCCGTTCGTCCGCGACACGCTCACGACCCCTTTGGAGTCGACGCTCAGCGACTGGACCTGCGATATGTCCCCATTGGCTCCCGACGCGACGTTAAGCCCCTGCAGCTTTCCGCCCGATAGTCCCATCAGGGGACGGCCGGACAGGCGGTCAATGATCTGGCCTGTCGGGGTGATCTGCAGTTGCCCGGCGCGGCTGTAGTAATAGGTTGGCTCGCTCGACGAATTTGCGTCCGTCACCGCAGTGTCAGCGAAAGTGAAGTGGCCTGCGCCGACGAGGGCGATGTCGAGCGCGCTGTTCGTGGTTCTGATGGCGCCCTGGGAGTCGCTGCGGCGCACCACCTCCGTCATTGCGCCCTGACCGATGTCGAGGCCCGGGCGGTCGTTCTGGCTCAGGCCCGCGACATCGACGAAATGTGAGGTTGACCGCTTGAAGCCTACGGTCATGGCGTTGGCGAGGTTATTGGAGATGACGCTGAGGTCGCGGGAGGCGGACATCACGCCTGTCAGTGCAGTCTTCATCATCGGACAGAGCTCTCCGGCAAGTCCCATTGCGGCAATAGCGCCGCACAGAGTTCAGCAATTCATGTGCCAAGTAATATTGGCTTGAAAATAATAGATAATTCACCGCTTTTCATAGCGGCGGTCAATGGCTGGGCGCTGCGTCAGGGCTTCAATCCGCTTCCTGCATCCATGTGCGAAGCTGCGCGAGGGCGGCTTTCTTGAGTTGCGACACGCGCCCGACGGTGACGGAAAGAACCTCGCTGATTTCCTCGAGGTTGAGCTCCTCGACATAATAGAGCTGCAGCACGAGGGCTTCGCGCTCCTTGAGACGTTTGAGGTGCCGCGCCAGCGTGGCGCGCAATTCATCCGCCACAAGCGCGCTCTCGGGCGTGTGGCCTTCGTCCACGAACCAGACGGAATGGTCGTCGTAGACTTCATCGAGCGACTTGTTGAGCGATGACGTCGTCTTGTCGCGCCATGACTGCAGTTCGGCGACGCTGATGCCAAGCTCCGCAGCGACAAGCTCGCGGTTCGCCGGATCGCCACCCGCCGCCTTCACGGCGAGTTCGGCGATGTTGATCTGCGCGCGACGCTGCACGCCAAGGCGGGTCAGGGTCAGGTTCTTGCGCAGATGGTCCGTCAGCGCGCCACGGATGCGCACGGCCGCGTAGCTGGAGAAGCTGGCCTGGCCGAGATCCTGAAACCGTTTGGCCGCCTCCACGAGCGCGACCATGCCGATCTGCACGAGATCGTCGATTTCGAAGACGTCACGCACGCGTCCATGGATCTGCCATGCGATCTTGCGCACGAGCTGCATATGCGAGCGCACGCGTTGTTCGATTTCCCGCGGGTTCGGGCTTGTCGCTACATATGACTGTGTGGCCGTCATTGGATGGCCCCCTGCGGGACGATGGAGCCCCTGGCGAAGAACATGTCGTCGTCTTCGTTGATCGGCGTCGCCTGGGGGCCGGCGATCATGGTCCCGAGAGACGTGATGGCCTGAGCGGCCTTGGAGTCCGGCGCCGATACGAGCGGGGGAACGCAGTTGTTGACGCTCGCCAGAAGATGGTCGTCTTCAGGAATCGTGGCGACATGGTAGAGATTGGCGGTGAGGAAGCGATCAACGATCCCTTTGAACCGCTTGAACACATCCCGGCCATGGGCCTCATCGCGGGCGAGGTTGACCACGATGTCGAAATGCGTCACTCGCCCGAACTGGCTGAGCACCTTGATGCAGGCGTAGGCGTCGATGAAGGCTGCGGGCTCGCCCACGACGACGACGAGAACGCGGTTGCATGCGAAGACGAAGTCGAGAACATTGTCCTCGATTCCCGCCGCCGTATCGACCACGAGATAGTCGAACTCGGTCGAGAGCTCACGCAAGGAGCGGATGATGCGATGCCGGCTTTTCGTCGACATGTTCATGAGCTCGTTGAGCCCGCTGCCGCCGGAGATGAGCTTGAGGCCCATGGGGCCATCGGTGCAGACCTGGCTCAGGGGCAGATCGGCCTCAAGCGCGTCCACGATGGTCTGCTTGGGGCTGAGACCCATGAGGATATAAGCGTTCGAAAGCGACAGATCCGCATCGAACAGCACGACGCGCTTGCCGAGTTTGCAAAGCGAAAGCGCGAGATTGACAGCGATGTTCGTCTTTCCGACGCCGCCTTTGCCGCTCGTGATGGCGATCGCCTGACCTTTGTTTATGACTTTGGTCATTCCGATTAAACCTCTGCGGGAGCGGCGGGGAGGAGGGAGCCACGAATGAGCTGGTCGAGGTCCTCAGGTCCGGGTTCCGAGAGGCCGCGTGTCAAATGTGAGGTGGTGGAGAGGAAGGCGATCTTTGCGTTGCGCAGGCTGAGCTGCCCCAGCATGGCGGCCGTGGGGCTGCCTTCTGAAAGCTTTGTGATGGCGATGGCTTCAAGATCCTTGTAGCGGTCGATGATGCTTGTGGCCGCCTCGCGCGAGACGCTTGCGGGCACAACGCCAATGCGCGTGATAGGCGCGATGCGTTCGGCGTTCTCCTGCAAAACCTCGGAGATGCGCGCGCAGTCTTCTGGCGCGCTTGGCATGTCGACGAAGACATAAATCCGCTGGTCGATGCTCTTGATGAAGTCCGCCAATTCATCGGGATGGTCGATGTCGATGGTCGGCGCATCAAGGATGCGGCCATAGGCGCGCAGGTCTTCGGCTGCGCCAAAGCGGCTCGAATGCGCGTTGACGAGCGTCACGCGCGCATTGGGCTCGGTCATGCGCAGGCGGGCGATCATCTGCGCCAGCAGCGTCGTCTTGCCGACGCCCGAGGGTCCGAGGGCCACAACGACGCGTGGGATGCTCAGCAGCTTGTCAGCGTCGGGATAGGCGAGGCGCCGGGCCAGGAAGCCGCCGAATTTCTTGTCGGCGTTCTCCTGGTCATAGGCGCCGGACTGCGCGAGGAAGATCGCGATCAGTTCGGGGCTGGCGCCCGCCGTCGAAAGCGCATTTGTCATCAGGCTGCAGCTCAACATCGCCTTGATTTCCGCGACGGTGTTTTCGATCGCCGTGATGCGCGTCTCATCCACGGCGGGGCGAGGCCTGTAGGGATTTTCAGGTGCGGGGCTCGGCGCCTTCTGGGCGCGCTCCCCATAACGCGCGACCTCGCGCGCGCTCGCCAGGAGCGAGGCGAAATCAGCCTGGGCCTTCTCCTTGGGGTTCGGGCGAAGGCCGCGCTGCACCGAGTCCAGCGTTTCCTCATCATCGTCTTCGCCCATGCCAGCGACGATCTCAATGCCGCCGTTGACGCGCCGCGTCGAATAGATGCGGGCCTCGCTGCCCAGCTCCTTGGTGATCTTGGCCATGGCTTCGACGCTGTCAGCGGCGAAGACTTTCATGCGATTCATCATCCGCGCGATCCTTTCATTCCGTGCTGCCGATCACGGCTACGACTGTGATACGTTTTGTTTCGGGAACTTCCCTGAAGCTGAGCGTGAGCGCGTCGGGCGCCGCCTGGCGGACAAGCGTTGCGAGGTCGCGGCGCAGCATGGGGCTGGTGACGACGACGAGCGGCTTGTTGGCTTCCGCCAGAACGCGCGATTGCTCCTGGAAAGATTCGACAAGTTTGCGGCCGAGGCTCGGCTCGATGATGCTCGCGCCTGTTCCAGCGGCGCGGGCGTTCTGCATGATGATCTGCTCGAGGCCGGGGTCCAGCGTGACGACCGAGAGCGCCTCCTTCGGGCCGCAGACGCGCTGGATGATGAGCGGGCCAAGAGCCACGCGCACGGCGTCCACCAACTCGTCCACTTCGCGGCTCTTCTCGCTCGCGAGGCACTCGAGGATGCGGTGCATGTCGCTGATCGAGATCTGGTCCGCGAGCAGGAGCTTCAGCACCCGCGTCAGGATGCTGAGCGACAGAACCTTCGGCACGAGGCCGGACACGAGGTTGGGCGAGCTCTTCGCCACGTGGTCGAGCAGGGCCTGGGTCTCGTCCTGCGTCAGCAGGTCGCCGGCGTTCTGACGCAGCAGCTGGTTGAAGTGCGTGGCGATGACGGTGCTGGGATCGACCACGGTATAGCTCGCCGCTTGGGCGCGAGCCCGTTCCTGCGGTTCGATCCAGATCGCGTCGAGGCCGAAGGTCGGATCCTTGACCGCTTCACCACGCAGCACGACGTTGCTCTTGCCGCCCTGGATCGCCAGAAGCTTGCCCGTCTGCACCTTGTCATCCGCGAGGATGACGCCGCCGATGGTGACGCGATAGCCGCTGGGCTCAAGCGAGAGATTGTCGCGGATGCGCACGGCCGGAACGATGAAGCCGAAGTCGCGCGAGGCCTGCTTGCGAATGCCCGTGATGCGCGTGACCAGCGAACTCTTGCTGTCGTCTTCGAGCAGGGGAATGAGGCCGTAGCCGACTTCGAGCAGCAGTTGGGGACGGCTGGAGACGTCTTCGATCGAAAGCTGTCCGTCCTTGTCCGCGTCTGTCTCGACCGTTTCTTCGGCTGCTCCTTCGGTGAGGGAGGGTGTCTTGGGATCCGCCGGACGCCCGGTCGAGGACTTGATGGCGACGAGGGCTGAGAGCATGCCTGCGCCGACGAAAAGCGTGGTCGGCATGCCCGGCACGAGGCCAAAGAGGCAGAGGATGCCCGACACGGGCCACCACGCGCGTTTGCCGCCGAGCTGACGCATCATGCGGTCGGTGAGGTCATGGCCCGAGGAGTCGCGGGTCACGATGACGGCGGTCGCGAGCGAGAGAAGCAGCGAGGGGATCTGCGCGACGAGGCCGTCGCCGATGGCCAGGGTCGTATAGACCTTCGCCGCCTTGGCCAGCGTCAGGTCGTGGAAGATCATGCCGACGATCAGGCCGCCGATGATGTTGATGCCGAGAATCATGAGACCGGCGACCGCGTCGCCTTTCACGAACTTCGTCGCGCCGTCCATGGAGCCGTAGAAGTCGGATTCGCGGGTGACTTCCTCGCGGCGCCTTTTGCCTTCCTCTGGGGTGATGAGGCCGGCGTTGAGTTCGGCGTCGATCGCCATCTGCTTGCCGGGCATCGCGTCAAGGGTGAAGCGCGCGCTCACTTCCGAGACGCGGCCTGTGCCCTTCACGATCACGATCAGGTTGATGATGACGAGAATGAAGAAGACCAGAAGGCCGATGGCGAAATTGCCCGCCGTGATGAATTCGCCGAAGGCCTTGATGACCTGTCCCGCTGCATCCGTTCCCGCATGGCCATGGGCCAGCACCACGCGCGCCGAAGCGACGTTGAGCGACAGGCGCAGGATCGTGGCGAAGAGGAGAACGGTGGGAAAGGACGAGAAGTCGAGCGGACGGTAAGTGTTGAGGCTCGCCATGAGGATGGCGAGGCCGAGGACGATGTTGAGCGTGAAGAAGATATCAAGCAGCAACGGTGGCACGGGGACCACCATCATCAGGATCAGGGCGACCAGGGCGACAGGCATGACGAGCGACTTCGCCATCCGCCCGGCGCCAGACCCTTGTGATAATAGAGCTACGTCAGCCACTCTTCATCTCCGCTGTCGGATTTCCGTCACTCACCAATGGTTCGTCCGGTTTCCGACGGTTTTTTGAGGTAAAACCCTACGGAAAAGAGGGGGTGCAAGGGACATGCCAGCCCTTTTTCGCGGCGGCACGGTTTTTGCTAGCTCCATCTCGACTGGCTTTCTAAGAGGTCGAGACGTGAAAACTTCGATGGTTCTGGCCGCGTGCCTTCTGCTGACGGGATGCTCGGTTCACGAGATGCAGCTCAGCACTGAGGTCAACGAGCAAATACCGTACCGCGCGATCGGCTACGCCTCGATGCGCATCCAGCCGGGGAAAACCCCCGCGCAGAAACAGCTCATGGCGATCCGCGCCGCCAAGGCCGCCGCCATGCGCGAGCTCGCCGAGAAGATCTATGGCGCTGACATATCGGGTCAGACCTCGCTCACCGGCGGCGGCGTCTATAGCGACCAGCTTCGCAGCAGCGTCGATGGCCTCGTGCGCGGCGCCCGCGTCGTCAGCATCACGCCGATCCGCAACGATGTCTATGAGGCGGTGCTTGAGGTCGAGGCCTGGGAGGTCGAGGCCATGCGGGCCCGCTGGCCCAATCGTCACCACCGATAGGAGCCACGATGCGCCCTCTCGCTTATCTCCTCGCTGCAGGCGTCTCCCTCGCGGCTTTCGCTCAGGCCCAAGCCGGCCAGCGGTTTGTGCAGGGCGAGGGCAGGGCGGTTCTTGCCGGCAAGGATCTGTCCACGGCGCGCAGTGCCGCCCTGGCCGATGCGCTCTATGACGCAGCGTCAAAGATCGACTCGCGGGTCCGCGGTGCGAGCCTCATCGACACGGATGGCGCGCTCAAGGAAGAAAGCAGCATGCTCGTCGCAGGGCGCTTCTCTGGCTATCATGTCGTTTTCGAAGGGCGTGAAGGCGGCGCCTATATCGTTCGTGTCGAGGCCGTCGGCCTGACGGACGAAGAAGCCTGCAGCGGCAAGCGCGTCGATCTCGACATCCGCGAAATCCGAACACGCGTCGCGCCTGGCGTCCAGGGGCAGGTGCAGCGCAATGTGGCGGAAGGCCTGTCGCGCGGCATCGAGTCCTTGGGCGAGGCGAGCGGCTTCCGCATCTCCGACCAGCGCTATCTGCGTCAGACCCGGGGCGATGAGCGCACCCATCGGTCGCAATATGACTATATGGCGCAGCTGACCAACTCCATGCCGAGCCCGGCCGGATTCTCCATCTCCGGCAACGTGATCGTGGAGATGGCGCGCCGCGACCGCGCTTTGATGAACGTCACCGACATCGTGGTTCGCATGAGCCTCACGCTCAAGGATAATTATACGGGCGCCCGGATCAGGGACATTCATCGCGAGATGGTCGTGCCCGACAAGCGCATGGTCTTTGGCGTCGAAAGCATGTTGGGCCTGACGTCCACGCCGCATGTTCAGCCACGGGTCGATCTTGCTCCCCTGTTTGAAGAGGTGCGCGACGATCTTGAGGAAGAACTCGCCTGCAAGCCGCTTCGGGCTGTCGTGCGCAGTTCTGAAAAGGGCGACATCGTCCTCTCGGTCGGGCTTGAGCATGGGGTGCAGCGCGGCGACTACTTCATGGTGACGCTGCCCAACGCGAACAATGACTGGCAGGTCATCCGGATCGATGACGTCACGCCATCTGAATCCATCGCGCGGACCTTGAAGGCGAAGCCCGGCATCCCCCTCAACGCCCTCGCGACCTTGATGCGGTAAGGACCATGACCATGATGCGCATCAGCAAACTGGCCTTTCTCATGGGCGCCCTCTGGGCCTCTTCGGCCTGCGCCGAGCCGGCCGCCCCCGATCCCGCGATCTGGGGCCCGGATGATCTGCGGCGCGTGATGATCGACTGGTTGAGCAGCAATGGGCGCACCGCCCCCGAGCCCAAAGCCATCGGCCCGCTGGACCCGCGCCTGACCGTCGCGGCATGCGACAAGGTCGATGTGGCGCCGCGCGGCGCGTCCAGCACAACCTTCACCTTGCGCTGCAAGTCGCCCGCGGATTGGACCTTTGTTCTGCGGGTCGATCAACCTGTGCCGCCCTCCATCGCGAAAGCTGCGGGCGAGCCTGCAGCCGATGCGCCAACCTGGGTCATTGTCGTTCCCAAGGTCGAGTTGCCCAAGGGCGCGATCCTGACCGCCGAGGTGCTTGAAGAGCGCAAGGTCTCTTCGCCGCCTACGGGGCAGGCGTTCAAGTCCATCGCCGAGGTTGTCGGGCTGCGGGTCAGCTACCCCATCGGTCCCGGCGCTCCCCTTGCCGCACGCAACGTCGCCCGGACGCCGCTTGTCGCCAAAGGGGAGAACGTCACCCTGGTCGCCAATGGGTCCGGTTTTGAAATCAGCGTGCCCGGCCGCGCCGAGCAGGACGGCTACGAGGGCGACCTGATCGCCGTGAAAAACGTCAAGACCGGGGCTGTCCTGAAGGGCAGGCTTGAGCGTGGCAAAATGGTCAGCGTGATGCAGCTCTGACAAAGTTTGGGTCGCAGGCTTTGTTGGTGTATAGTTTTTTAATGCGCGGCCGTTTATAAGGACGCAGAGGTGACACTATGATCGACGGCATTCGTCAGAACCTGAACCTGATCGAGCCCGGCTCCCGCAAGTCGAGCAAGGCCGAGGCGTCCAAAAGCTCGGCTTCAGTCGAGTCTTCCGGCCTTTCCGCCGCCACCAGCGCGGAATCGGTGGAGATCAGCACGTCTGTCGGGTCTCTTGGCGGCGCTCCTATTGATCGTGCGCGTGTAGACGCTATACGCTCCGCTATACGCAACAACGCCTATCCCGTTGACTTTGACGTGCTCGCCAAGCGCATGGTCGAATCGTTGGTTGGGGAAAAGGCGTAACCCGGGATAGCCATTGACCCAGACCTCTCTGGAAGAAGACCTCCTTTCTCTACGCGAGGCTGTCACGCAGCTTGGTCGCGCAATAGCCGTTTCTGATCTTGCTCTGGTCGAGTCCGCGACGGCGCAGATCAAGGCCCTTGTCGAGCGCGCCAACGCCTCAGGCGGAGAGGCCAGGGAAAGCCAGCGGGCCCTGATCCAGGAGCTGGAGGGGGCAAGTCAGGAAATCGAGACCCTTCTCGCCTCCAGATTGCGCGCCTTCGACATCGCCATCGCCGCCTGGCGCACCCCTGAGCCGGGACTCTGACGATGAGTGAGCTTCTCGCTGTCGCGTCCCTGATCATCAGCCTGGCTGGCTGCGCGGGCGGATTCTTCTACATCCGCATCAAGGAAAGCGCATGGCAGGCGCGCCATGATGAATTGTCGGCGCGAATCAATCTGCTGGTCCTTGAGGAGAGCCGTCACCGCCGGAGCATGTCTGAGGTTCTGGACGAGCGCGAGGTCACCCTCGAACACGAGGTCCGCCAGATGCAGTCAGACATGAAGATGCTTGACTTGCAGTTGCGCTCAGGGCCCTCACGCGAGGCGCCGGAGGCGGTCGAGCTTGCGATTCAGCTCGCCCGCGCTGGCGAGCCCCGCGAGGTCGTGGCGAGCCGCACGGGCCTGGCGCCCGACATCGTCGATTTCATCACGGCGATGCATTCGTCCCGCTCGAAGGCCTGAGCTGCGTAATCCCCCCGATCAGCCCGCTTCCGCCTCGACGTTCAGCGTCGGCTTCGGCGCGTGGGGCTTGGGCTTCAGAAGCCGAGCCGTGACCAGCTCCAGGGCGGCGGCGCTCTGGTAGGAGGCCAGCCCGTAGTGGCCTCTGGCGGCGTATCCCTGTTTTTTGGATGCGTCCACGAGCATGGACGAGCCGCCGACGAGCGCGACGGCGACCGCGATCAGATAGGACAGGATGAAGGTGATCGGCCCTTCCACCAGGGCGATGGCCATGACGAGGCAGATGGCCGACAGCATCTGCCAATTGTGAAAGCGCGCATAGAGCACGGGGGGCGCGAGCGCCCAGACCCAGGAGATTTGGTCGGGTATCAGCACCATGTCGCCGCCCGTCTGCACCCCGCCCCAATAGGTGACCCATTGGCCGCTGCTGGGCACGGTGACGTTTTCAGCGGGCGTCGTCGCTTCAAAGGCGCAGCCTTCGAGCCCCTCACCGACGGCGAGCCGGAAAGCGACGTCGTCACGCTTTATGAGAAGCCATTCCCCCTGTTTGAGGCTGGCCGCCAGCTCCGCGTCTTCGAGCAGTTCAGTTGGCGCATGGGCGCCCAGGGTCAAAATCAGATCCCCCGCCACGAAACCGTTGCGTTCGGCCTTGGAATAGCGCGACACATTTGTCACGAGCACGGGGGTATCGAAGGTGCGCTGCTCGGTTTTCATGGGGTTGGATCCCGTGGCTCAGGGATAGCGGATAAGCGCGTCGCGTCCGGATGCGACGGCCGGGGCGCGCTTGGGTGCAGGCTTCTGAACCTCAACCTTCGGCTTCTCAACCACAGGCGGGGGGGCCTGGTCGCGCGCGATCTGCGCCTGCTGCATGTCGATCAGCCGGGCGTTGATGCCCTTGTTCGAGGCCGTCAGGTCGTCGATGGATTGCTTGAGGGCTGCGATCGGCTTGTCATAGGCGTTGGCGGGCGGAATCTTGCCTGCAAGCGCGTTATGCGCCGCAGTGAAGCCCTGAATGGCCTTCTTGATCTCTTCGGTTTGAGCGCCTGATGTGGCGAGCGCCTCTTCGGACACCTTCAGAGATTCCTCGATTTTCGAGCTCGTGGAGATCAGGCTGTTGATTTCGCCTGCGAAGGCGAGCAGCGCGTCCCGATTGACCTTCGCCACAGCGTCGAACTCATTGAAGGAGCGCTTGTAGAAGACCAGCGCGCTGAAGAGGCCGACGCAGGCGAAGACGATCACCAGAATGGTCGAATAGAACAGGATCATGTTCGAGCGTTTCGAGCCCTGCACGATGGTCTGCACCTCGCCGCGCAGACGCTGGATCTCCTGCGCGGAGTCGACGGCGGTGCTCGCCGAAGCAAGGGCAAGCTCGATGGCTTCCTCGATGGGGGTCTTGGGGCTGGGCGCAGGCTTGGCGGCGTCGAGCGCGCCCGGCTTGCGCAGGCTCAAGCCAAGCGGCTTCTTGAGCGGAGACTTGGCGCCGTCGCCGCCTGCGTTCTCGGCGTCAGCATCCGCAGGCTTGCCCGGTGAAACGGAGATAGGGGGCTTGCTCATTGTCTTACGCTCCTTTTTCCGGCGATGGCCTGCTCACGCCTGCCACAGTCCAGCCCAGAGGAAGATTTGACTTCCAATGAAGGCAGGCGCCGCGATCGAAACATGTAGGCGCGGCAGGCGTAGGGCGTCGCCGCATCGTGGGTAATCATGAAATATCGGCAGCCGAAGCAGGATGGAGCTGTCATGCAGACGCTCCAATCTTGCGGCCGTTTGCGTCGAACTGAAGTTCTTCAGGCACTTCAACCTCAGGCACGTCAGCGCCTGGCGCAGCCTGGAAGACGAAGCTGAGGACCGTCGCCACGGCGCGGTAAAGTTCGGAATGGATCTCCGCGCCGATTTCGCTGGTGTAATAGAGCGCGCGGGCGAGCAGGGGAATGGTGAGGACAGGCACGCCAAGCGCCTCCGCCTTTTCGCGGATGCTGGCGGCGATGGCGTCCGTCCCCTTGGCGAGAACTTTCGGCGCCGTGCCGTCTTCGAAATCATAACGCAGCGCAACGGCGAAACGCTTGGGGTTGACGATGACGACCTGGGCCTGCTCCACCTGCGCGACCGAGCCGCGCTGCGCCAATTCCTGCTGCATCTTGCGGATGCGCGCCTTGACTTCGGGAGAGCCTTCAGTCTGCTTGTGCTCGTCCTTCATCTCCTGCTTGCTCATCAACATCCGCTGGCTGTGCTGGCGCCATTGGATGAAAGCGTCGATGGCGCCAAGGATGGCGATGGCGCCGACGAGCACGAGCAGGGTGAGCAGGAACAGCATGCCTGTGCTCTGCATCGCCGACTCGAAGGGGGCAGCCGCCATGCCCAATATGTCCGGCAGCTTTGACATGAGGAACCAGAAGCCGACGGTTCCGATGGTGATGACCTTCAGGATCGACTTGCCAAGCTCGATCAGAGATTGCATGCCGAACATGCGGCCGAGGCCTGCTAGCGGCGAGATGCGGCTCGCCTTGAAGCCGAGATTCTCAAGGGTGAAATGAAAGCCGCCGAACAGGCTCTGCGTCAGAATCGGGGCCAGCGCCAGAGGTGCGCTGAACAAGAGGACGATCAGAACCGCTGACCCGAACCGGTCCCCAAGCACGTGCAGCAAGGGGATCTCGCGCGCGAGTGGTCCCGATATGTCCAGCCCGTTTCTAAACGTGTTGAGCATTTCGTTGAAAAAGGTTCGACCCACGAAATAGAACTGCAAGGCGGCCGCGAGCAGAACAATGCTCATGGCCAGATCCCTGGACGTCAGGACCTGACCTTGCTCGATGGCTTCTCGAAGCCGTCGTTCTGTAGGTTGTTCTGTTTTTTCCTGTCCGCCTTCCTGATCGCTCATGGCAGCGCCTTTGTCTGGAGGACGATGTCACGCACCATGCCTGATGCGGTTTGAACGAGGCCGCTCATGGCGTTTCCCATGGCCGGCAGGCTTATCAGCATCATGGCGAAGCCGACGAGGATCGTCAGGGGAAAGCCGATGGAGAAAATGTTCATCTGCGGCGCGACGCGGGTCATGAAGCCGATGAGCACGTTCACCAGAAACAGCAGCACGACTGCGGGCAGACTTATGATGATCGCAGCGGAAAAGATCAGCGCGCCCGCCTTGATGACGCCAAAGAACAGCTCCGCGTTGAGATCGCCGCCGATCGGCGCAACCTGATAGCTGGCGACCAGTTGACGCAGCAGCACATGATGCCCTTCGGTCACCAGAAAGATCAGGATCATGAGGATCGACATGAATTGGGTGACGACGACCGATTGAGCGCCCGTCTGCGGATCTACGAGGGATGCGAAGCCAAGGCCCATGGCTGAGGCGATATGCTCACCCGCCATCGCGACGCTGGCGAAGGCGATCTGGAAGAGGAAGCCGACGCTCACGCCGATGATGATCTCGCGCGCGATGACTGCGACCCCCTGAGGAGAAAACAAATCAACCGTAGGCGCTTCAACCGTCATCATCACGATAAAGGTCAAAGCCGCCATGATGGCGATGCGCAGAGTGACGGTGACGGCCGAAGCGGAGAACACCGGCGACACCAGGAAGAAGGCGGAGATTCTCACGGAAAGCAGCAGGAACTCGCTGACTTTCTGCATGAGGAATTCGTCATTGAGGACGATCATCGGCTCACCCTCGCGATTTCGGTGAAGACCGTCTGGAAGAAGGTGCTGATCGTCGAGATCATGAAGGGCGCCGACAGGGCCAGCACGCCGACGATGACGAGCAGCTTCGGCACGAAGGTCAGCGTCGCCTCGTTGATCGAGGTGGCGGCCTGGAAGATGCCGATGACGAGACCGATCAGCAGCGCGGCGAGCAGAGTTGGCCCAATGGTCCACAACACGCTCTGAAGCGTTTCGCGGCCGATCATGATGAATTGCTGATATTGCATCGTCAGTTCCTCATGAAGCTTTCAACGAGCGCGCTGACGGTGGCGCTCCAGCCATCGACGATGACGAAGAGCAACAGCTTGAACGGCAGGGACACGAGGGTTGGCGAAAGCATCATCATGCCAAGGGACATGAGGACGCTGGCCACCACGATGTCGATGACGAGGAAGGGCAGGAAGAGCAGGAAGCCGATGGTGAAGGCCGTGCGCAATTCGCTGACGATGAAGGCGGGCACAAGCACGACGAGCGGAACGGCTTCCGGGGAATCATAACGCTGGTCGCCCTGCAGGTCCGCCATGAGCAACAGATCGCTTTCGCGCGTATGACGCAGCATGAAGGTCTTCATCACGCCGACGCCGCGCATGGTCGCTTCTTCCATCTGGATGGTTCCGCCGACGTAGGGCTTGTAGGCGACCTCGTTGATCTGCTTCATCGTCGGCGTCATGATGAAAAGGGTCATGAAAAGCGCAAGGCCGACGAGCACCTGGTTGGGCGGGGTCTGCTGCGTGCCGATGGCCTGGCGCAGGATCGACAGGGTGATGATGATGCGCGTGAAGCTGGTGGTGACGAGCAGAAGCGAGGGCAGCAGCGTCAGCGCCGTCATCAGCGCGAGTGTCTGAAGGGACAGGGACAATGTCTGGCCGCCGCCGGCCTGCGACTGCAGTTGCAGCAGCGGCAGATCAAGACCCTGCGCTTGCGCAAGCGCCTGTTGCGAGGCGCAGGCGATCAGCGCGCAAACCAGCGCAGCGCGAACAGGGAGACGAAGCGCGCGGGGGGTCACGTGGCGCCCCCATTGGCGCGGTTGACGACCTGCAGGGCGGTGATGCCAGTCTTGTTGAGCCCGCAGACCACGGTCATGCCATCGACTTCCACGACCATGATGCGAGCGCCGGGCGCAATTTCGAGATTGGCCCTGGCGGTGGGGGTGCGGGCGCCAAAATAGGAATGGAGACGATCGCGATGACGGCCAAGCAGAATGGCGAGGCCAATGGCGCAGCCAAGCACAACAGCCATCGTGATCGAATAGGCGCCCAGGTTGTTCACAGGCTGCGGGCCCGCTTCTCGGGTGAAATGATCTCGGTGAAGCGGATGCCGAGCCGCTCGCCCACGAGCACGACTTCGCCGCGCGCCAGCAATGTGCCGTTGACCAGAATGTCGAGGTGCTCGCCCGCGAGGCGCTCAAGCTCAACCACGGAGCCGTCGTTGAGCTTCATGAGGTCGCCAATGGAGATCTTTGTGCCGCCGACTTCCACGGTCAGCTGCACTTCGATGTTTTCGAGCCGCTTGAGGTTGGTGGACACGCCCTCGGGAGCGCCCTCTGGTTTCTCGGTGGTGCTCATTTTTATCTCGCTCTTTCGTCTAGCCGGTTATGCGGACTGCGATCTTGCCATCGCGCTCGCCGATGGTCGCATCGAAAAGGGATTCGCCTTCGACAAAGATCTTGACGCTGTCAAAGGCCGGTATCTCCACAACCATTCCTTCATGGACATTCACGAGGTCGCCCAGCTTGATGGTGGGCTGCGCGATGCGTGGAATGAAGTTCAGCGGCACTTCGAGCAGCGCGTCGCGCAGGCGTTGCGCCCACTGCATGTCACGGCCATCGCTGGTGTGCTGGATTTTGCTGCGCAGGATCGTGGCGATCTGCTTGAGGCCCTGCCGGGGATAGACGATGTCGATGGTCGCAGGCTGCGAGAAGGGCAGTTGGACCACGAAGGAATTGATGACGACATTCTCCTGTCCCTCCACGAAGGAGGTGAAGGCGGGATTCGTCTCGGTGTTCAGATATTCGAAATTGACCGGATAGACCTCGCGCCAGGCGTCTTCAAGCGTGCGCAGCGCGCCTTCCACCACGACCTGGTGGATGCGCTCTTCGGTTGGCGTGAATTCCGTCTGGCGCGTGATGTTGCAGTCGCCTTTCCCGCCAAAGAAAGTATTGACGAGAATGCTGATGAGGCGTGGCGGAACGCGGACGAGGATAAGGCTCTTGAGCGTGTCGGCTTTCGCGATGCTCTGGCTGGTGAAGGCGTCGACGGTGCGCATATGTTCATCGAAGCGTTTGGACTCCGGCGGAAGCGTGGTGATGCGCGGCTGGAACCTCAGCATCGGCAAGAGCACGTTGCGCACCTGCCGACCGAAACGCTCGTTGATGAGACGAAGCGTATGCAGGTCGCCAAGCAGGCTGGCGTCTTCGTTGCCGAGCTGGAAGGGCTTGTACTCGACCTCTGGCAGGCTGCCTGAACCGGACTCGATTTCGCCCGTGTTCAGGCCCGCGATGAGCGCCGAGACTTCTTCGTTGCTGAGTTTGCGGTTAGTTGCCATGGGTCTTCACTGCAGGACGAGGGCGGTGATGTAGACGTCTTCCACGCCACCGAAACTGACTCGTTCGTTGAGAAGTTTGTTGATCGCGTCGCGGATCAGGACCTGGAGCTTCTTTCGGTTGTCGACGCCGATGACGTCGGCTTCCGTCTGCTCAGCCAGGAGGGCCAGAACCTCTGCGCGAATGGCGACTTCGTGCTTCTGCACGTTCTCGATCACCTTCTTGTCATATTGGGTGGCGAGAGCGACCGACATCTGGGCGAAGCGGCGCGAGCCGCGCAGATTGGTTGTGAAGTTGCCCGGGAATTCGAAATAGCTCGTCACGAACTGTTCTTTCGAAGGCACGGGTTTGCCAGTGGGGCCAGCAGGCGCTGCAGGGGCGCCATGTCCGTCGCCGCCGCCGTGGCCGCCAGCGGCAGGCGCGGGGGCCGCCGCATGTTCGTCTTTCGGCGCTTCGCCATGTCCGTCGCCTTCCGCAGGCGCGCCTTTGCGTTCGATGACGATGGCGAGCGGATTTTCATCGGCGGGCTTCGTCAACTTGTTGAACAGAATCGCCGCCCCGGCGCCGACGCCGATCAACACGATGGCGCCAACCACCATGACGAGAATCTTGACGATTGGAAGTTTCTTCTTTGGTTCTTGCGCTTCGGGTTCGGCTGCCATGGGTTAGGCTCCCCTTCGTTCAGGCGTTCAATTCAACGGTGAAGGACTCATCGGTCCCACCGCTGCGTGTCTTGATGACGGGCTCGGCCGGCTGCTGACGGCGCGGCGCCTCGTCGTTTGGTCCATCTTCGGAAACGTCGAAGCCGGCGAGGTGAAGCCCGTTGCCGGAGAGGGCGTTCCGCAAGTCGTTCTCCATGTTCCGCAATGTGTCAGCCGCCTCTGTGGTCGAGGCGCGGGTGGCCAGGCGCAGGCGCTGGCCATCCATTGCAAGGCGCAGCACAACCTGGCCAAGGCCCGGCGGATAGAGCTGGATGCTGAGGGTCTGGGTGCCGTTGCGCGCAGCGTTGACGACCATGCGCTCAAGCGCACGAAGACGAATGTCCTCCGCCATTGTGCGGCGCTCGCCGTTGGTTTCGACATTGGTCGTGGCGGCGGTCGAGGCTTGCGGCGTCGATGCAATGGTGTTTGTCATATCCGGCACGAGAATGGGCGCCAGCTGATCCGCTTCGGCCTGCGGCGCGACAAGCGGGGGCGCTTCATGGCTCAAGGCGACGTCTGTGACGCCGAGCTTCAGCAACTCGCGGATGTTGACGTCACCTTTGGCCGGAGCGTCGGCGGACGCGGTTTTGTTGTCCTCCTTGTCCGCTTTCTCAACCCCTGCCTTGGTTTGCTGCGCATCCTCCAAATGGGTGGCGGACTTGTCGTGCGGCGGTTGCTCGGCATCATAGGACAAAGGCGCGGGGGCGGCGGGCGCGGCTCCCGCAGGTGATGTCGTCGTCGGGTTAAGTTGCGTCAGGCCGCGAATGTCTGCGCTATGGATCGTTGCGACCAACGCAGTCTCCGCAGCGCCCTGCGCCCCTGGCGCCATAGCTTCCGGCGCTTCGGCATTCATGGTCGTCGTGGCTTGCGCAGAACCGTCAGCCTTCTCGATGCCCGCGGCGCCCTGAGCGTTCAACTGACCCTGCACTGCGCCTGATTGCGGATTGGCGGGCATGTTGCCCTGAGCCGCTGGATCGGTCCATTGCGGCGCCGCCGCGCGTGAGCCTTGCAATAGGGGATCGCCGTCGAGGGGCTGGTCAGCCCCAGCAGGCGTCGGTGCGTTGACAGGCGGCGCGCTCATCATCGCGGCTGCCTGGGCAGCCAGTTCTCCGGGATCGGCCTGCGGCGTCGGCGGAACGATTTCAGAAACGTCTCGGCTGGCGTCGTCGGACAGATCTGAATCGGAAGAAGCTTGCGTGGCTGGAGCGGCTTCATGCGCCTCCCCTTCCGCCTGGGCGACGCTCCCCTCGATCAACGCCGCTTCGTCTTTGGACTGCGCCTTTGCGGCGCCGTCAAACCATGCGACGGCCTGCAGCGCCGGAATGCGCGGTGGCGCAGTGGTTTCTCCGGCGGCGACCGGCGTCACGGCGTCGGCTGCGACAGTCGTTTGGATTGCGCCAGTCGCGACCCCTTGCGTCAGGGAATCGACAACGCCGGTGGAAGCCGTCAGGGCGGTGATCGCCTGCAGTTCGTTGGCCGCCTCGTCTTGCTGTGTCGGCGCCACATGAGTGTCCGTCGCGTCAGTCATCTCGCCATGCGCGCCCGCAACTGTGATCGACGCTGACACCGCCATCTGGATGAGCGCCTGCACATTCATATTTGATGGGTCAGTCACCGTCGCAAGGTCTGCGGCGGCGGTCTCAACTTTGTGATCCGGGTTCGCTTCATTGTCGCCAGCGGCCAAATCGGATGCCACGTCGTCGACGGCGCCATCGGGCGCTTTCAAGGCTAAGCTCAAGTGGATTTCGACGGGCGCAGGAGCGGCTTTCAGGCTGACGCCTCGGGACGCCGCCTGTGTCGCTGCGGCGAGCGCCGCGACGGCCTCGTCCGCGGCTTGTGAGTCAGGGTCAACGGCGGCTTGCACATTGGCAGCATCGCCTGATTTCGTCGGCTGCGCGGCAGCCGCCATGAGCTCACCAAAAAGCAATCCGCCAGGGCTTTTTCCCGACGAGGCCGCAGAACCCGCGCTGTCGCCAGCGTCGGTGGTGATCGAAGCGTTTTGTAAAGCGAGCGGCTGCAAGTTGGGACGCCCCTGAGTCAGACCACGTGTCGATTTTTCAACACCTGGGACAGGGGGAGCAAGTATCGTGCCACTAATTTCTGCGCGTCGGCGTCAATCTTTCGAGGCGTTCGTCCCGCTCCCGCCGCTCCTGAAGCTTCGCCTGTTTGGCCGATTCCTCAAGCGTTTCGATCTGTCGCTGTTTTTCCGCGAGTATCGTGCGCAGGCGCGTGCGCTCCACGTCGAGGATCTCGTTGCGGGCCTTGTCGATGTCGCTGCGCTCGCGCAACTTGCCGATGATCTGCAGGACGTCGCGATATTCCGTGACATGCATTTCGGGATGCGCCAACTGCTCCCGATAGCCACGGTCGAGTTCGGCGATCTGTGCGATGCGCGCCTCAAGTCGAGCGATTTCCTCGAAGAGGCGCTTGGCTTCCCGCCGGTGGGCCTGGAGCGTGATCGTCTGCTTCAGCGCGATCAATTCCATTGTGCGGGCGCGGCTCATGGTGGTCCCTAGGGCAGGAGCGTCTGGAGCCGCGCTTCGCTTTCAACGAAGTTGGAGCGCTCCTGCATGCCCTGGGCGATATAGCCGACGAGTTGCGGGTGGAGTTGGAACGCGGAGTCAAGTTCCGGATCCTGGCCTGCCTGATAGCCGCCGAGCAACATGAGGTCGCGATTCTGCTCCCACAGGCTGAGATAGCGGCGGAACTTGCGCACCCGCGCCACATGGCTCGGGGAGACGCAGTCGACCATGGTGCGGCTGATGGAGGCGTTCACGTCGATGGCGGGGAAGATGCCTTGTTCGGCCTGCTTGCGCGACAACACTATATGGCCGTCAAGAATCGCGCGCGCAGTATCGACAATGGGATCGTTGGTGATGTCGTCGCCGTCGGCGAGAATGGTGTAGACGCCAGTGATGCTGCCGCCGGTCTGTCCATCAAGACCCGCGCGCTCCAGCACCGAGCCGATCAGCGAAATGACGGAAGGCGGATAACCCTTCGTCGTGGGATGCTCGCCAAGGGCGAGCCCGAGTTCACGCTGGGCATGGGCGACGCGCGTCAACGAGTCGATCATGAGCAGCACATGCTTGCCCTTCGATCTGAAATATTCAGCATAGGCGGTGGCGCGATGCAGGCCGCGCAGACGCAGCACCGGAGATTGGTCTGCGGGAACGGCGACGACCGACGTATGGGCGAAGGAGGGAGCTGTGGAAAGCTCCTCCACGAAGCCCGCGACTTCACGGCCACGTTCGCCGATGAGGCCGATGATGACGACTTCCGCCTCAGTGTAGCGCGCGATGCACGACAGCAGCGATGATTTGCCTACGCCGCTGCCCGCGATGATGCCGATCTTCTGGCCACGCCCCACCGTGAGCAAACCGTTCAGCGCGCGCACGCCGACATCGAGCGTTTCGCGCACCGGCCTTCTGCGCAGGGGATTGACGCGCTCGCCGCGCAGGGGCCAATGCTCATTGAGATAAGCTGGGGAGAGACCGTCCAGTTCGCCGCCCGCGCCATCAAAGACGCGGCCGAGAAGTCCATCGCCAACCTGCACCACATCAGCGCGCTGCACAGTTTCGACACGCGCCCCCGCGAGCAGGGGCGCAGAGCCGCCTGTCAGAACCATGACGGTGTAATTGTCGAGAAAGCCGATGACTTCAGCTTCGGCCCAGCCGCCGTTCTCGCAAGCCACGCGGCATTCCGTGCCGACCGACGCGGGAAAGGAGCTTGCATGGACGATCTGGCCGTCATAGCGCCGCACGCGACCGGCGGCGTTGGTGACTCTGCTGGCCTTAACGCTTTGCAGGCGCCGATCAAGAACGGCAGTCATGTCTTGCATGTTCAGGAACCCCGAATGTCCGACAACATGGGAGCGTCTTCATAGTCGAGATCGCGTGACGAAAGATGAAATGCGCCGGACTGCAGCGCGTCATCCTCGATGATGCGGATCTTCTCGAAGATCTCGTTCTCCTGCATCAGCGGTTGCAGCGCCAGCAGATCGTGCGGATTCATCGCCAGCGTGAATTCGGCGCCGGCCTTGGTGAACATTTCGGCTGCAGTCTTGATTCGCTCCACATAGACATCCGGCATCTCCGCGAAAACGGCGCCGAAGAGATCCTGTGCGATGCGGCGGACATGATGCGCCATGATGTCGGCGTTGCGTTCGACGGCGTCTGCCGCCAGCGTCGTGATCTGGGCCTCCAGCTTGCGCAGAGTCGAGATGGTCGCGCTGAGTTCACGCCGCGTCGCATCGACGCCCTGCTGATAACCAAGGTTTCGCCCATCTTCGCGCGCCTGATCGATGGCGGCGATGATTTCTTCCGCGCTGGGTCCGGGCGGCTCTGGCGGCGGCGGCGCCTTTGGCGCCGGGGCAGGGCGGGCAGGAGCGGTTGGCGCAGCGGCTCCGGCGGCCTCTGCAGCCGGCGACTGAGCCTCCTCGGCTTCGGCCTGCGCGGCGTCATCAACGACCGCGTTCTCGTCTTCGGGCGCCGCCTCCTGTTCGGCGGCCTGGTCCGGCGCCGGTGGCGGGTTCTGCTTGCTTGGCGCAGGCTTGAAGCTTTTGCGCCCCCACGGCACGAACTCGGCGTCCGGGTCCGAGCCGTAGCGGTTTTCTTCCAGATAGTCGCCGCCCTTGGGCAGCAGATCCGGGATCTGCGAAAGTGAGATGGTGCGTTGCGCTGCTTCAGACATAGTCTTCGCCACGTCCAGCAAGGACCATTGTGCCGGCGTCCGACAGCTTGCGGGCGATGGCTACGATCCGCTTCTGAGCCTCTTGAACCTCGGTCACGCGCATGGGGCCCTTCGCCTCCATTTCATCAACGATGGCGGCTGCTGCGCGTTGCGACATACAGCCAAGGATCTTGTCGCGCAGACGCTCGTCCGCGCCCTTGAGCGCAATGGCCAGATCGCTCGGCTCGACGTTGCGCATGAGCACGCCCAGGTTCTTGTCGTCGACGGCCAGAAGGTTGTCGAAGACGAACATGTTTTCCTGAATCGCCGTCATGAGATCCTTGTCCAGCTTGAACAGGTCTCTCATGATCCGACCTTCCTGCGCGGCTTGCGTGAAGTTCATGATCTTGGCGGCGGCCTTGACGCCGCCGATCTTCGAGGCGCGCAGCGAAGTGTTCGCCTGGAACTGGAGCTGCATCACGCGCTCCAGCTGTTCGATCGCCTCGGGCTGCACCGAATCCAGGGTGGCGATGCGGTGCAGAACCGCGTGCTGGATGTTTTCCGGCAGCAGGATCAGAACGTCGGCGGCGACGGCGTAATCGAGATGGGCGACGATGAGGCCGATGATCTGCGGATGTTCCCCTTCGATCATTTCCGCAATGGACCTCGCGTCCATCCATTGCAGAATTTCGATTCCCTTGGCGCTGCTTGAAGGCGTGATGCGCGTGAGCACGCTGCCAGCCTTGTCTTCGCCCAGAGCCTTGACCAGCATGCGGCGGATATAGGCGTCGGCGCCAAGGCCGACGCTCGTCTGCGCCTTGATGATGGCAAGGAACTCGTCGAGCACGACATTGACGGTGCGTTGATCGACTTCCGTGACGGAATACATCGCGCTGCCGAGCTGCTGAACCTCACGCGGGGAGAGGTTCTTCATGATTTCCGAGGCTTCATCCTCGCCCAGGAGCAGCATCAGGATGGCGCATTTCTGCGTACCCGACAGCAGCCTGATGGCGTCGTCGTCGGCCTCGGGGGGTGTCGCCACTGCTTCAGCCATGATCGATATCGCTCGCTTGAGTTAGTTCAGATCGCGTTGGATGAGGGACTTCAGCACCGCAGTGACGCGCGTGGCATCGTCGCCCACCAACATTCGGATCAGGGTGACCTTATCATCGTAGGTATTGGCGGTGTCCAGCATGTCAGCGGAGATCGCCGGCTTCTTGGGCTTGAGCCGCGCCTTGATTTGTTCAAGGCTCTCGCCCTCACGCACCTCGATGGTTTCGCCATCGCCCAGCACCGGCTCATCGGTGCGCATGGAGGCGGTCATGGACTGGTCGAGGAGGCGCTCGAGGAAGGGCTTCAGGGCGCCAAGGACAACCACGCCAAGGATCAGGACGATGGCGATCTGCTTGATGGCGTCTTCAAGCCAGGGGGCGTCATACCAGCTGCGGCCCTGATACTTCTTTTCTTCCGCAAAGCTGCTGGAGATGATGGTGAGTTTGTCGCCGCGGTCCGCATTATAGCCAATGGCTTCCTGCAGGAGTTGCGTCAGGCGTGTCTTCTCCTCATCGCTGATCGGCTTCTCCACGACCCGGCCGTTTTCATCGACGGTGGTGCCGGAGCGCAGCACGACGGCGAGGGTCAGGCGCTTGACGTCGCCGGTGGCGCGACGGGTCGAGCGGACCTCCTTGCTCACCTCGAAATTGCGGACGGTGGTGCTGGACTTGTTACGAGTCGTGTCGCCCGACGCAGCGCTTGCATTCGCTGGCGGCGTCGCGGTGATCGCAGGCGTCGTGGGCGGCGAGTTCGAGGCGGCGCCGGGAACGCCGCGCGACCTGCCTTCAGCCGACTCTTGGATCGACTCCTGCTGCGAGCGCAGGATCTGGTTCGTCGGGTCGAAGATCTCGTTCGTTTGTTCGGTGCGCGTGAAGTCGATGTCGGCGTTCACTTCCGAATTGAAATTGCCAATGCCGATGATGGGCGTCAGCAGATTGGCGACGCGCTCACGCAGGATCTTTTCGACCTGGCTCTTGTATTCAAGCTGCTGCGAGGAGAGGCCCATTTCGGCGTCGCGGCTGGGATTGGTCAACAGGCCGCCCGACTGGTCGACGACTGTGACGCTGGCCACAGGCATGTAGGGAACGCTCGAACTCACGAGATGGGTGATGGACTGCACCTGGCCGACCGACAGGCTGCGTCCGGGCGCGAGGCGAAGGAAGACGGATGCGGAGGGCGGCGTCTGATCGCGCACGAAGGCCGAACGCTCGGGAAGCGCCAGATGCACGCGCGCGCCCTCGATGTCGCGAATCTCCATGATGCTGCGCGCAAGCTCGCTTTCCTGCGCCTGTTTCAGTTTGACCTGCTCCACCGCCCGGCTCGAGCCCAGCGGCAGTTGGGTCAACAAATCATATCCGGTCACTGAGGCTTTTGGCAGGCCAGCCGCAGCCAGCTGCATTTTCGCCCGGTAATAGTCATTGCGCGGCACCAGCAACTGTCCGGTCGCCCCGTCGAGCTTTCCCTTAATGCCCTGGGCCTCGAGGTTCTGCATGACGAGCGCCTTGTCTTCCTCGCTGAGGTGAGGAAAGAGCTGCGTCATGGCCGGCTCGCGCATCATGAAGATGGCGGCAAGGCCTACGATCATGATCAGCCCCACCAGAATGATCGGTGTGGCCCGAACGATCGCTGGCTGCCTCAGAAATTCCTGGGCGCTCGCGAGCCCCCGCGCAAGCTGGGGTCCAAGCGGGCCCAAGCCAGCCGGCGTCTGAGTTGCAACAGGGTTGATGTCTGACACGGATGTCATCTCCAGGAAGAGAAAGTTTTAAACTCAAGCCTCATCAGACAGGCATTGACATGATGTCTTTGTATGCGCTGAGGAGTTTGTTGCGGATCTGCATGGTCGCTTCGAAGGCGAGAGAGGCCTTTTCACGCGCCAGCATCACTTTGGTCACATCGACTTCCTTGCCGCTTTCAAAAGCCTGGGCGGCGTTGCCTGCTTCCGCCTGCGCCTGCGCGACCTGCGCAAGAGCTGCGTTGAAGTGGTGCCAGAAGTCGTTGTTGCTGGTGGCGCCGGCCTGCAGTTTCTGCTGGACGTTGCTTTGTATTTCGCGGGTCAGGTTTATGACATTTGCCATGATTTTTTCTCCTCAGACGACAGCTGCGAGACGGCGTGGAGCCAGCTCTGTGACTTCGAACATCTCCTGGATTTCGAGCATGAGATGCTCGCTCAGAATCTGCTCGCCACCCGAAAGCACCAGCGCGCGCTGCAGCACATTCTCCAGCTCGCGCACATTTCCCGGCCACACATGCGCTTCGAGTTTCTGAATCGCTTCTTCGGTCAGCTCGGGCATCTTGGCGAAACCGCCAGCATGTTTGGCGAGCAGACTGACTGCGATGGGAAGGATGTCGCCGGGACGCTCCTCCAGGGCCTTGGTGACCAGGGGGAAGACGTTGAGGCGGTAATAGAGATCCTCACGGAAGCGGCCGGCCTTCACCTCATGAAGCATGTATCGGTTTGATGTCGCGATGACCCGCACATCGACCGGAACCGGCTTTGAAGCGCCCAGGGGCGTGACTTCCTTCTCCTGCAGAACGCGCAGGAGCTTGGCCTGCAACGGCAGGGCCATTTCGGAAATTTCGTCGAGCAGCAGCGTGCCGCCATCGGCCGCACGGAAGATGCCTTTGTTGGGATGATGCGCGCCGGTGAAGGCGCCACGCTCATAGCCGAAGAGCAGCGCCTCAAGCATCGTGTCGGGCACGGCCGCGCAATTCACCGCAATGAAGGGGTTGCGGTTGCGCGGCGAGGCCCGGTGCAGGAAGCGCGAGAGCACTTCCTTGCCAGTGCCTGTCGGCCCGACCAGCATGACCGTGACATCGCTGGCGGCGACGCGGCGTGCAAGGCGCAGGAGATTGAAGGTCGAAGGGTCGCCCGCAGCAGCGCTCTGGTCCTCGTCGAGGAAGCGTGCTACAACTTCGGCTGTGAACCGCCAGTTGTTGTCTGCGGGCCGCACGTGCAGGGTGCTTCCGTTGAATTCGCATTTCAACGAAAATCCCTTGCCTGCTTCAGTCAGCACGACAATCCGTTCAGCCTTGAGCTGGCGGCACCATTTCACGAAGCCTGTCGCATCTGCGGCGAGCTTTTTGGCTACGGCGTAGGACATCATCAAACCGCACTGCGGCCATGATGTTTGCACCGCTCCGAGTTTGGCGAGCGTCGTGGTGTGGGTCTCATACCCGCGGTTGTGCAGGTGTGTGATCCAGGCCTCGGAGTCGGCCAATCCGTCGGTGACACAAAGAACTGCGCTCACGGCATTTCCCTTCCTATTCGCGCTTCGCAGCAGGAGAAGCAACGGGTGAGCCAGAGGCGTAATCTTATTGTTACGTTTATTTATAAGTGTTTCTTTTTAGATTTAAGCTATTGTTTTTTAGATGTAATTTAATAAAACCCATTCTGGTGCTCATTCATATGATATCTCGCTCGCCAATTTTTTCGTGGGTCGAAACTCAGATTGCGTCGTATATTCCGCAGTGTTCCTTGATTGTCTGACAGTTAGCAGTCAAAAACTCGACATGCTTAAAACGAGCCGTCCGAGATTCGATATTGGACTTCCTCTGGGTGCGGACCGCACATGACCAGAGAAGAGGTTCTCAGCTATCTTGAATTGCCAAGTCCGGCGATGCGTGAGGCGCTCGACCTCATTCTGCGCGTCGCGCCCTTGATGACGACCGTCTATATCAGTGGTCCCTCGGGCAGCGGCAAGGAATTCGCCGCGCGCGCGGTCCATGCCTTCTCAAACAGGGCGGCCGCTCCCTTTGTTGCGGTGAATTGCGGGGCCATTCCGCGCGATCTGCTTGAGAGCGAATTGTTCGGGAGCGAAAAGGGGGCTTACACCGGGTCGGTGCGCACACGCCCGGGCCTTCTCGAGACCGCGGCGGGCGGCACCTTGTTTCTCGACGAACTTGGCGACATGCCGCTGGACATGCAGGTCAAGCTGCTGCGTGTTCTTGAAGACCGGCGTTTCGCCCGCGTTGGCGGCTCCCAGGAAATAAAAGCCGACGTGCGCCTCGTCTGCGCCACTCACCGCGACCTCATGCGGATGGTGGAGGAAGGGCGCTTCCGCGAGGATCTCTACTACCGCATCAATGTCTTCCCAATCGCCATGAAGGGGTTGGACGAGCGGCGCGAGGACATTCCCCGTCTTGTCGAACTCATATTAAAGCGTTTCCGCGGGCAGGGGGGCGTTGGCGAGTCGCCGAAATTCCAGCCCGGCGCCATCGCAGCTCTTCAGGCATCGTCATGGCCCGGCAATGTGCGTCAGTTGCGCAATGTGCTTGAGCGCTGCTGTGTGCTTTATCCCGGGCAGTTGGTGGGCAGGGTCGAGATCGAGCGCATCGCCGCGCCCCGCAAGGCGATCGACCGTGTCGAGGAGACCATGGCCCTGTTCTCGTCTTTGCAGGGGCTTGGCTTTGGACCTTCGGTGGAGGCTGCTCCGGAGGCAGCGCCCGTATTCAATGAAGGCTCAGAGCCGAAGGCGCCGAGCGAGGCGCCAGCCGATCCCACTGTGGCGCTTGAGCCTGCGCCGCCGCTGGCGCCGGATTTGCTGAGCATACCCGGTGATGTCTCAGGGTTTTTGCGTGCGACGCCCGACTTCAACTTCCGCGATCACATGACCAAGATCGAGATCGCCTTCATCAAGGGCGCCTTGTCAGAGATGAATGGCTCGGTGAGCGGGGCCGCGCGTGTGCTGGGTTTGCAGCGCACGACCCTTATTGAAAAGATGCGTAAATACGCGATTGATCGCGAGGAGGCTTGATCAGGCCGCTTTGGCGGCGCTGCTGATCGTGTTCCAGGCGCTGGCGATTTCGCTGATCGCCTCGTGCACTTCGTTCAGCGCCTCGAGGTTGTTCCTGAAGCTGGCTTCGATGAGCCGCTTGCGCGCCCAGACATAGACTTGTTCGAGCGATTGGGCCACCTCGCCGCCGCGGTCGAAATCGAGGCTGGTCGCGAGCACGTGGACGATGGTCAGGGCCTTGGTGAGGTGTTCCGACTTCGACGCGAGATCCTTGATCTCCAGCGCATCGCGCGCGAGCTCCATGCTCAGCAACAGGTGGGTGAACAAAATCTGAACGAGATCGTGGGGGTCGGCGCCCTCAACCAGGTAATCCTGCTCCGCCGTTTGATAGGCCTTGATCGCGTCCTGATTAAACATGGTGTTCACGCTCCTCTACGGAGGTGAGGACGGCGCGGACAGCGCGAATTTTAGGTGAGGGCGGCCTTTTTCAGTTCGGAATTCTCTTGGCACAAGGATTGCTAAACACCGGATAGCCGTCTGCAGGTGCAGCGAAATTCATAGATCAACGCGGAGAGAGCAGAATGCTGTCCATCGTCATGTCCGGACTGAATGTCTCGCAAAAGAGCCTTGACGTCACCGCCAACAACCTCGCAAACGCCGGAACGGTGGGCTTCAAGCGGTCCGAAGCATCGTTCCTGGACGTCTTTGCGAATGACGCTGCGACAGGCTCCCGCGTGGCGATCGGCTCGGGCGCGGCCATTGGCGCGATTGAGCGTTCGACGTCGCAAGGACAGCTCTCGACCACCGACAGCGTGACCGACATGGCCATCGCCGGGCGCGGTTATTTCACCATGCTGGCGCGCGATGAGGTCACAGGCCTCACTGACATCATGTATACGCGCGCCGGCAACTTCGCCATCAACTCAAACGGCGAGATCTGCGACTCCCAGGGAAATCTGCTGCAATGTTTTGCGGTCGATCAGGAAGGCAATATCTCCAAGTCCCTCACCAGCGCAGTGATCGAACCGCAGAAGTCCACGGGCACCGCGACGGTGCGGCTGGGCGCCAACGCTGTCGTGGGCACGACGGTGTCCTTGTCGCTTTATGGCCAGCAGATTGCGACGCAGGAAGTCGCCCAGTCCGATATCGACGCAGGCTTTGTGTCTTTCTCCTCCGATCAGTTGACGCCCGACGTGACCGGTCATCTCAGCGGCAGCTATCCCATCACGCGCGTCAACTTGCCGCTCGGCGCCAACAGCGCCGTTGGGCAGACAGTTCAGCTCATGAAGGGCGGAACGGTTCTGGCGCGTAAAATCCTCAATGCTGCGGATGTTGGTCTTGGTTCCATCGCCATTGACCAGCCCTTGATGTCCGATGCCGACATCGCTCAGCTCTCGGCGAACCAGATCCAGAATGGCGTTTCGACTGCCTTGACTGGCCCCTTCGCCGGAACCACGGTTCAGCTCGCAGCCACCTCTGAGTTCCGCGGCATCTTCGTGCAGAGCATCTCCGTCAGTTCGAAGGGCATGATCCAGGAGAACTATAGCGATGGCTCCAAGCGCTTCGTCGGCGCCATAGCCCTTGCGACATTCCCAAATGAAGCCGGCCTCAAGCCCATCGGCAACACCGACTTTGTCTCTTGCGAAGCCAGCGGCGAACCTACGCTGACGCAGGCGGGCGCGCCTTACGCAGGGGACATCCATTCAGGAACTCTTGAACAGGCCAACGTGGACATCACGCAGGAATTGATGGGCATGTTGAAGGCGCAGCAGATATATAACGGCAACGCCCGCATGATGCAGACGGCGATCGAAGTCACTCAGCGCATCACCGATAAAATCTGATAGCGGGTTTTAAAGATCGGATCATCGCAGGCGCAACTTAAGTCGCGCCTGACCGTCTCCACCTCTGCCGCGTCATGCGGCGTCGCGCCCGGAGGGCGCTACCAAGGGAGTTGCTCGTGTTCGGCATCATTGGCATCGTTCTGCTGTTTGCATGCGTGTTCGGCGTGTTCGTCGCGCATGGCGGCGATCTTGCCCCTATCATCCATGCTGCGCCATCTGAGCTTGCGACCATCGGCGGCGCCGCCATCGGCGCCATGCTCCTTGGCAACGATCTTGACACGATCAAGGGCGTCGCTGGCGGCATGGGCAAGATTTTTGGCGGATCAAAATGGAAGAAGCAGGACTTCCTTGACGTCATCTTCCTCGTTTCGCGTTTGATGAAGATCCTTCGCGTCGACGGACCCGTGGCGCTCGAAGCGCATGTGGAGAGTCCCGATTCCAGCGCGATCTTCGGCGAATATCCAAGGATCATGGCGGATCACCATCTCCTGCATCTCATCACGGACAATATCCGTCTTATGGTGATTTCGTCCGGCAACCTCAACGCCTATGCGGTTGAAGAGGTGATGGACGCTTCCATCAAGGAGCATTCGAACCACGCGCAGCATCCCGCCCATGCGCTCGCCTCCATGGCCGGCGCGCTTCCCGCGCTCGGCATCGTGGCCTGCGTGCTCGGCGTGGTGAAGACCATGGGCGCGATCGACCAGCCTCCGACGGTTCTGGGCGCGCTCATCGGCTCCGCGCTCGTCGGCACGTTCATCGGCGTGTTCCTGGCCTATGGTCTGGTCGAGCCGATGGCTGGTCGTCTGGCGGTGGTGTGCAAGGAGGAGATGCAGATCTACCATGTGGTCAAGCAGATCATCGTGGCGAGCCTGCATGGCCATCCCCAGCCGCTCGTCATCGAAGCGGCGCGCGTCACCATCAGCTCGCACAACCAGCCGAGCTTCGCTGAAGTCTTCGACGGCCTGCGAGGGAAATAACCATGGCTGAGGCCAAAAAGGGGAAGAAGGGCGAAGCGGCTCCGCCGCCGCCCGCACCCATCATCATCAAGAAGGTGCAGGGCGAAGAGGGCGGCGGTCACGGCGGCGCGTGGAAGATCGCACTCGCCGACATGATGACCGCCATGATGGCCTTCTTCCTTCTCATGTGGCTTCTCGGCGCGACCGCTGAATCCAAGCGCAAGAGCGTCGCCGATTATTTCAAACCCACGCCCAAGAGCCTTGTGCAGATGGGCCAGCTTGCAGGCTCCAACGGCGTGCTCGGCGGCCGTTCGATCCTCGACCCCGAGGGTCTCCCCACTGCGGCCTCGCAGACCTCCATTCTCGACCTGGAGCCCCCCAAGGTTCCCGAGGGCGAGGAAGGACAGGGCAAGGGCTCCCAGACCGAGGACAAGCAGGGCAAGGGCGACAGCGAGGACAAGGGCGACAAGTCCGGCGGCAAGGGAACCGAGGCTGCGGACAACAAGGGCAAGGGCAACTCCTCCGGGGAGCAGTCCGAAGCGGCCAAGGCGAAGTCTGCGGCTGAGCAGGATCAGAAGAACTTCGACTCCATCGAACAGGATCTGCGCCAGAAGCTGCAGGACAGCAAGCAACTGGCGGCCCTGCAAGGACAGGTGCAGTTCATTCGCGACAACGACGGCCTGCGCATCGAGGTGATCGACAAGGCGGACTTCTCGATGTTCGCGCTTGGCACTTCGAAGCTTCTGCCGCGCGCGCAGCAACTGCTTGATGAAATCGCCAAGTCTGTCGCGGCCATGCCCAACAAGGTCAAGGTGCGCGGACACACCGACAGCATTCCCTTCGCCAACCCCGAGCAGAAGAACAACTGGCTGCTGTCGGCGGAGCGCGCGGACCAGACTCGGCAACTGCTTGAGAAGCGCGGTGTTTCGACAGAGCGGTTCGCCAGCATCGAAGGGCTTGCAGACAACGAGCCGTTCATTCCCGCCGACAAGGCCGATCCTCGCAACCGGCGCATCAGCATCACGCTTAAATATCAGGGACAGTGACATGAAGCGCGCATTCGCTCTTCTGGTTTGCCTTGCTCTTGTCATGGGCGGGCCTTTGTTCGGGATGGGCGCTCTGGCGAATGAGCCGCCGAAACCGCCGCCAAAGAATGATCCGAACGCACCCAAGCCCCCGCCGCCCTCCAGTCTGACGGGCAATTCGATTCCCAAATGCGATCTTGGGTCTTATCCCGCCGGCAATGTCTGTCGGCCCGCGCGTCCAGGCTTTTACGCAGGCCCGAGCGCGCTCTATCCAACGGCCTGTCCTGCAGGAAAGACGTCGAATTACGGCGCGCGCGGCTCCTCGGAGTGCTTTTGAAAAAAAGCGCGGATCGCACTGGCGGTTTTTTCTGGCACATGCGCGCCCTCGTGGCGCGCCAGGGGCTGTGGACGCCATTCAGGCATGAGGTCGATGCCTGGCTTGCGGGCTGGAAGCCGCCGCAGCGCAAGCTCGTTCTGATAGGGCCAAGCGCGGGCTGGTGCCTGCCTGACAGTTTTCTGACACGTTTCGATGAGATCGCGGCTGTGGATATAGACCCTGCGGCGCCGCGCCTCTTCGCGCTTGTCCACGGCCGCGCCTTGCGGCGCGCTGGGGTCTCCCTGGTCTGGTCGAACGCCAGCTTCTTCGCTGACCCCGCTGGGGTTCTCGACGCCCATCCGCAGGCTGCGGTCCTCTTCTGCAATGTCATGGGGCAGCGGTGCATTCAGGTGCGCGATTCAGCTGCCGTCGAAGCGGAGATGCTGCATCTGCGCGCCTTGTTGAAGGGCCGGAGTTGGGCCTCGTTCCATGATCTTCTGTCAGGCATCGCCAGCGAGGCGCCCGCGCCCCGCTCGCTTGATCGCGCCATGAGCGCCTACGAGCTTTTGTCGTCCTATGGTCTTGGCGGGGAATGGTTCGATCACCTCACCGGCCAGCTTCTGCCCGCAGACGCGCCGCGCCGCATCCTGCCCTGGCGGTTCAAGCGTGATCGTCTGCATTTGATCGAGGCCGGCTGGGTCGACGGTTAGGCCCCTCCGTTCGTCGGGGCTGGCGCGCGCAAGCCGCCATCATCGCTCTTCGCCGACCCTGGGGAACAATCCAGTCCAGCAATGAAAAAGCCCGCCCCGAGCGAGACGGGGCGGGCATGACGCCATTGCGTTGAGGCGGAGCCTTATGCAGGCCGTTTCATCTGCACGACATTGTGGAGGATCTGGTCGGCCTGATCGAAGAACCTGCGCACGCCGCGCGCGGCCTGACGGATGCGCTGTTCGTTCTCGACGATGGCGAGGCGCACATAGTCGTCGCCGAATTCGCCAAAGCCTATGCCCGGCGCCACGGCCACGTCAGCCTTCTCGATCATGAGCTTGGAGAATTCGAGGCTGCCGAGGTGGCGGAACTTCTCCGGCACGGGCACCCATGCGAACATGGTCGCCTGCGGCGCGGGAATGTCCCAGCCGGCGGCGGCGAAGCTCTCCACCAGAACGTCGCGGCGCTTCTTGTAGATGGAGCGCATCTCCACGATGCAGTCCTCCGGGCCGTTCAGCGCGGCTGCGGCCGCGACCTGAATGGGGGTGTAGGCGCCATAGTCGAGATAGGATTTCACACGCGCCAGCGCCGCCAGCAGGCGCTCGTTGCCCACCGCAAAGCCCATGCGCCAGCCCGCCATGGAGAAGGTCTTGGACATGGAGGTGAACTCCACCGTCACATCGTTCGCGCCGGGGATCTGGAGCACGGAGGGCGGCGGGTTGTCGTCGAAATAGACCTCGGCATAGGCGAGGTCGGAGAGGATGAAGAGCTCATGCTTCTTCGCGAAGGCGACGAGGTCTTTATAGAAGTCGAGACCCGCCACGCAGGCGGTCGGGTTCGAGGGGTAGCAGGTCACGACAGCGATGGGCTTGGGGATCGAATGGATCACCGCCCGCTCGAGCTGGGTGAAGAAGTCCGGGGTCGGATCGGCGTTGACCGAACGGATCACGCCGCCCGCCATCAGGAAGCCGAAGGCGTGGATGGGATAGGAGGGGTTGGGCACCACCACCACATCGCCGGGGGCGGTGATGGCCTGCGCCATGTTGGCGAAGCCTTCCTTTGAGCCGAGCGTCGCCACGACCTGCGTGTCGGGATTGAGCTTCACGCCGAAGCGGCGCTCGTAATAGCTGGCCTGAGCGCGCCTGAGGCCGACGATGCCCTTGGAGGCGGAATAGCGGTCGGTGCGGGGCTTGCCGGCGGTCTCCACCAGCTTCTCGATCACATGGCGGGGGGCGGGCAGGTCCGGGTTGCCCATGCCAAGATCGATGATGTCGGCCCCATTGGCCCGCGCCTGAGCCTTCAGGCGGTTCACCTGTTCGAACACATAGGGCGGCAGACGCTTGACGCGATGGAAGTCGCTCATCGATTCATCCTCGAAAACTACGCCGGTGTATCTGATCGGGGCCGGGGCGCCAACCTTGGGGGAATCCTCTGACAGTCTATCCTGAAGGCTCTTAACGGAGCGTTGGGATCACAAGCTTCACGGGCTGCGGCTCGGCGGGTTTGGTCTCCGTCTTCTTCGGGGGCCTCGGAGCCTGCAGGGGCTTGTAGGCGGCCTTGACCGGCGCTCGCTCGCCCGCCTTGTCGTGGGCGGCGCGCAGGGCGTCGAGTTCGCGCTCCTGCGCCTTCAACGCGTCAGGGGTCAGAAGCTTTCCCGGCGGCTCCGTCCGCTTGCTGTGCACGGGCACATAGCCAAGCTCAGCGGGGCGGCTGTCACGAACGAAATCCGCGGACTCCACGGGTTGGGAGCGCTGGCCGATCTGCCGGGCGAGGGAGTCGAGCGGCCCGTCCTGCGCGGCGGCAGGCGCCAGCCCGAGGGCCAGCAGGGCCAGCAGCGCGGCGCGAGCGAGGGACAGGGGGAGAGACATGCGTGACCTCATCCATTCTTTTCCCGCCCGACTGCGGCGACATCATGGCCCCGGCGGCGCGCCTTCGGCAGACCGAACAACCCTAAAATCCTGCGGACCGGAAATCCACCCAAAAGCATCCTCGCCCCTTAGGCAAGGCGTCAAAAGGCCGACATCCGCCTGGGCGGCTCTAAATTTCCTCATGCTTAACAGATGCTTGACGGGAATCCGCCTGCTTGGCCCCAGACTTGCTCCAGCCAGATGAGCCCTTGTGCAGACGCCAGGGCATGGATCGGAGCTGACCTTGAACAGGATGAAGGCCCTTCTTTTCGGCTCTGTCGAGAAAATCGTCATCCACTGCGCGCCGACGCGGGTTGAAGAGACCCTCAAGACCCATGTCCGCCCGGAGTTCAGTCCTGCGGTTCCCGTCTCCATCGAGCCGACCATGCTGGGGGTGGAGTATATGCAGGTTCATTATTCCGCCGGACTGCTGCGCTGCGCCCATTCGGATGTGCTGGTCCTCGGGTGAGGCGGCGGATTCGGCGCATCTTGCCCTCTGGCGGGAGATTATGGCATTAATTGAAAATTAGGTCCGCAGTGTAGCGTAGCGGATCAGTCAGGTTGCGTTCCATGCTTGCGTCGAATTCGGATAATCTTCCGGCGATCGTGCCCGGCCTTGGCGCCGAGGGCGTCGCCTCCGTCTGGACTCCGCAGGCCGAGCAGGAGTTCGAGCAAGAGCCGCCGATTGAAATCGTCATCGATTCCCGGCAGCTCAAGGAACGCATCATCGACTATCTCGGCGCGGTTCTGGCGCGCTGCTGGATCGACCGCAGCCTGCTGGGGCATATCGAGCAGAATCCGCACCGGGCGCTTCGAGGCCTTGGCATCCTCCTTCCCGACGAGATCGACATCAAGGTGGAGCGGCTCAACAAGGAGCGGCCTCGCCTCGTCATCTTCGAATATAATCAGGAACGCACCTACCGCCGCCGCGTCTGCTATCTCCAGCTCATCATGATGGCCGGAAAATAGGTGAGGCGGGCGCCCGCCGCCCGGCCTCGATCCGCAGCCCCTCAGTCCAGCGTCGCCAGATCAATCACGAAGCGATATTTCACATCGCTGCGCTGCATGCGGCCATAGGCGTCGTTGATCGCCGCGACATCAATCACCTCGACGTCGGCCGTAATGTTATTAAGACCTGCGAAATCAAGCATTTCCTGCGTTTCCTTGATTCCGCCTATGAGCGATCCCGCGATGTTCCTGCGGCCCATGACGAGGGGCGCCGTGTTCAAGGCCGCCGCTGGTCCGATGGCGCCGACGATGCACATGGTCGCGTCCCGCTTCAGCAGGCCCATATAGGCGTTGAAGTCGTGGGGCACGGGGATGGTGTTCAGCAGGAAGTCGAACTTGCCCGCGAAACCCGCCATGGCCTTCGCATCGCTCGAGATCAGAACGTCATCCGCGCCGAGCTTGCGGGCGTCCTCACCCTTCTGCGGCGAGGTCGTGATCATGACGACCCTGGCGCCGAGGGCGTGGGCGAATTTGACGCCCATATGCCCGAGGCCGCCGAGGCCTATGACGCCGACGGTCATGCCCGGGCCGATCTTCCAGTGCGCCAGCGGCGACCAGGTCGTGATCCCCGCGCAGAGCAGTGGGGCGGCCCCCGCAGGATCGAGCGTCTCGGGCACGGTGACCACATAGTTGCGGTCGACGACGATCTGCTTGGAATAGCCCCCGAAGGTGAGCCCGCCCGGATCCCTGGTGGGGCTGCTGTAGGTGAGGGTGAAGCCCTTGACGCAATATTGCTCGAGATGATCGTCGCAGGCCTCGCACTGGCGGCAACTGTCGACGAGGCAGCCGACGCCGACCCGCTTGCCCGCCGCAAGGTCCGTCACTTCAGCGCCGGTGGAGACCACCCGCCCGATGATCTCGTGGCCGGGGACCATCGGAAACAACGACATGCCCCAGTCGTTTCGCGCCATATGCAGATCGGAATGGCAGACGCCGCAATAATCGATCTCGATCAGCACATCGCGCGGCCCGACCGGGCGGCGCTCGATCTTGACCGGGCCAAGAGCCGCACCGGCTGTGGGGGCGCAGAAGGCTGAGACGGATCGAAGGGGGCTGTTCATGGCGGCTCCAGAAGAAAAAGGTTTGAAGAACAGAGAATCACGCGAAAGTTATCCGATTGGTTACACTACGCTGCCGGATGCTTCAAGGTTCGCAGGGCGTCGGCGCTGGGGGCCAGTGGACGCGGGGGCGGACTTCTGGTCTCATGGTCAGCCAAGGCGTCGGGGGCGCCGAAAGGTGACAAGGGATTGGTGATGCGCGCACTAGGGTTGGGCTGGTTACATCGTTTTGGCGTCATGGTTGCGGCTTGCGCATCCGCCTTGTGCGGCGTGGGGCAGGCGATGGCCGATGATGCGGCGGTCGCCGCCTTCTACAAGGGCAAGACCATCACCCTTCTGGTCGGCTCCTCCGCAGGCGGGGGCTATGACACCTACGCCCGCCTCATCTCCCGGCACATGAGCAAGCACATGCTGGGCAATCCCACGGTGATCGTCTCCAACATGCCGGGCGCGGGCAGCAATGTGGCCGCCAACTATATCTACAACGCCGCCGCCAAGGACGGCACGATGGTCGGCGCCCTCTATGGCGGCTCGCCGATCGAGCCCCTGATCGGGACGACGCCCGTCCAGCATGACCCCTCGAAATCGCAATTCCTCGGCAGCGCCAACAACGACGTCTATATATGCGTCGCCCGAAAGGACGCGACGGCCAAATCCATCGAGGATGTCTTCAAGATGGAGCTGCTCGCGGGCGCCAGCAACGCCAGCTCCACCGCCGATTTCCCGGCCATTCTGAACGCGGTGCTCGGCACGAAATTCAAGCTCGTCCTGGGCTATCCCGGCAGCCGCGAGATTGGGCTGGCCATCGACAAGGGCGAGGTCATGTCCGCCTGCGGCCTCGCCTGGCCGTCTGTCTCCGTCACCAACCCCGGCTGGTTTGGCCCCAACGGGACCATGCATGTCATCTTGCAGACCCATCCCACCGGCCATGCCGAGCTGAACGCCATGGGCATCCCCAACGCCATGAGCTTCGCCAGGACCGAAGAGCAGCGCACCATGCTGGAGCTGTTCTTCTCCCAGGAGATCTTCGGCCGCCCCTATGTGGTCGCGCCTGAAGTTCCCAAGGACCGGGTCGAAGCCCTGCGCAAGGCTTTCTGGGCCACCCTGAAGGATCCCGAACTGCTCGCCGACGCCAAGCGCGCCAATCTCGAAGTCAATCCTGTTTCGGCCGAAGAGGTCGAGAAGCTGATCGCCAAGGTCTATGCGGCGCCGCGCGAGCTGACGCAGAAAATCAAGAAGGCCATCCAGTTGAACTGAACGGAGACGCCATGCGGCTTGCCCGTCTTTGCATCGCCGCGCTTCTGGCCTGCGCCCCCGGCTTCGCCCGGGGGCAGGATACGGTGGCGCAATTCTACAGGGGCAAGCAGATCTCCATCATCGTGGGGACGGCGGCCGGGGGCGGCTATGACGCCTATGCGCGGTTCATAGCCCGCCATTTCGGGCGGCATATCCCCGGCGAGCCTGCGGTCAGCGTGTCCAACATGCCGGGGGCGGGCAGCAATCTTGCAGCCTACCATGTAGCCGCCGTCGCGCCGAAGGATGGGACTGTGATCGGCGCCATCTTCGCCGGCGCCCTGCTGGAGCCCCTCATCGGCACGACCACCGTTCGCCACGACCCCAACCGCTTCCAGCTTCTGGGGTCGGCCAATGACGACGTCTATGTCTGCCTCGCGCGCAAGGATGCGCCGGTGAAGACCTTCGCCGAGGCGCTTGAGACGCCGCTCATCATGGGCGCGAGCATGGCGAGCTCCAGCGCCGATTTCGCCATGACCCTGAACAATGTTCTGGGGACGAAGTTCAAGGTCGTGATCGGCTACAACGGCAGCCGCAACATCATGCTGGCCATGGAGAAGGGGGAGGTGCAGGGCGCCTGCGGCTTCGCTTGGCCCTCGATCTCCGTCACCAATCCCAACTGGTTCGGGCCGACCGGCCAGATGCAGGTGCTCGCCCAGACCCATGTGCAGGGCTATCCCGGCCTCAATCAGGAGGGCGTGCCCCGCGCCAGCGAATTCGCCAAGACGCCCGAGCAGCGCGAGATCATGGAGCTGTTCTTCAGCCATACGAGCTTCGGGCGGCCCTATCTCGTCGCTGCGGAGGTGCCCGCCGACCGGGTCGCGGCGCTGCGCAAGGCCTTCATGGAGACCATGCGCGATCCCGAATTCATGGCCGAGGCCCGCCGCGCCGGGCTCGACATCGACGCGGTCGACGGCGAGCAGACCCAGCGGCTCGTCAGGCGCTTTTACGAGGCCTCGCCCGACATCGTGAGCAAGGTGAAAAAAGCGCTCCAGCCGCCCCAGTGACAGGCCCCTGCGCGCCAAAATAGGGTCTTGAAACACACAAGCTTTGCTTTTATGATTCGTGTTGCTGACCGTTCAGCCGATGAGGACACGATCCATTGATGGCAGGGTCGGACATGTCCTCTGATTTTCAGACGGACGGGTCTCATGTTGCGGGTAGCATTCATTGTCTTGACCGTCCTCGCCGCCGCCCCGGTGGCCGTGCCCCGACTTGTGGAGCGGGTGCGCTACTTTCCGCTCGGCGAGCCCCTGGGCTTCGTCTTCAACGTCGCTCCCGTGGCGCTCGTGGCGCTCATCCTTGCCGTTGGCGGCCGTCGACTGATGGATGTCCGCTGGTATCTTCCCTTCGTGGCCGGAGTGTGCCTCCTGGGTCTGCTGGCGCTCTTTCCCCCCGTCGCCAGCAAGGTCGCGCAATGGCGGATGGCGGAGCTCTCCGCAGGGGATCAGCGCAGGTTCACCCGCCCGACAAGGATCGACGCCCTCGCCGTCATCCGCATGCAGGAGGCTCTGTGCGATGGGCTCTGCCAGCGGCTTCTGCTGAACAATCAGGTGAAGCGTCTGCTCTATGTCAACGTGAGCGATCCTGCCTTCGCGCCGGTCATGGGCGCCCCCGCCACCGCTTTCAGGCTGGAGCGCCGCGCCTCCTGCCCCGTCGCCAAACTCGATCCCGATGGCGGGGAGATCCTGCTTCCCGGTGAGAAGACCCGCAATCCCGCGCCTTCGCTCATGGATCGCATGCAAAGGGCCATTGCGGACGGCCAATGCCTGATCGTCGAGCGGGCGACCCTCGGCGAGGCGGATGTGGCCTTGTTTCGGCGGATGGTGGTCAACACCCAGCCCTCCGCGCTGGCCACCCTGTTTGGCGTCGATGGCGAGGCTGTGTGCGGCGAAAGGCTGTCCATGTATCAGCATGATGGAAGCCTGTTTCGTGAGTCCTATCGCCGCACAAGCGCCATCACCGAGACCTTCGCCAATGTTTCGCTCTGGAATTTCAATCTGAACGCGCTTCTGTCCGGTTCGGTCATGCGGCGCGTCACCCAGACCTATTACGATGAACCCACCTGGACTGTCTTCCTCACGGAGATGCTCGGATTCGATCTGGCGGTGAAGACGCAAACGTGACCGGCGCGATCCTTGCCCCGGTGGCGTCAAGCGACTAGCTTTTTCGCGAATCGACAGTCGCGGCGAGGGCCCCTTGATCGACGGCATCATCAAATTCCTTGTTCTGTGTCTGGGAGGCCTGCTCATATTCCTCGCCGGGCATCTCCTCCTTGGAGAGGGCGAGGTGTTCGGCCGCCCCGCGCGCATGGCGGCGCCAGCGTCGTCGGCGCCTCCGCAGGCCGAAACGACCGATGCCAACGCCGCCGATCTCGCCACCAAGCGGGTCAAGACCTTCCCCGTGCGCCCCGACGAGCCCGGGACGCCCGCGCAAAAACCCTGAACCGCCGGGAATCTGGGGAACAGGGCAGGGGCCGCGCCGCCCCTTGGCTCAGCTTCCTTGATCGGCGCGTCCAAATCAGGCACAAGGCCAGCCAGCCCTACCCGAAGGCGCAAGTTTCCAGCCAGAGGCCACATGTCCCAGTCCCTGCGCGTCGGCATAGCCGGTCTCGGCAACGTCGGCGCTTCCGTCATCCGCCTCCTCGAACGCCAGTCCGCCGCCCTCGCGAGCCGGACGGGCCGCTCCATCAAGGTCACGGCCGTGTCCGCCCGCGAACGCAACCGCGAGCGCGGCGTCGACGTCTCGGGCTTCGCCTGGTTCGACGATCCCGTGGCCCTCGCCCGCTCGCCCGACATCGACCTCTTCGTGGAGCTGATGGGCGGGGCCGAGGGCGCGGCCCGGCAGGCGGTGGAGGCGGCGCTGGCCGCCGGCAAGTCGGTCGTCACCGCCAATAAGGCGCTGCTGGCCGCCCATGGCATGGCTCTGGCCCGGCTCGCCGAGGACAAGCATGTGGCGCTGGCCTTCGAGGCCTCGGTCGCCGGCGGCATCCCCATCGTCAAGACCCTGCGCGAGGGCCTGGCGGGCAACCAGATCGTCCGCGTCTACGGCATCCTCAACGGCACCTGCAACTACATCCTCTCGCGCATGGAGCTGGAGGGCCTGTCCTTCGAGGCCTGCCTCAAGGAGGCCCAGCGCCTTGGCTATGCGGAGGCCGACCCCACGTTCGACATCGGCGGCTTCGATTCCGCCAACAAGCTCGCGATCCTGACCGCGCTCGCCTTCGGCACGGCGGTCGATCTCGAGGCCATCCATGTGGAGGGCATCCAGTCCATCACCCTCGCCGATCTCAAGGCGGCCGATGAGCTGGGCTATCGCATCAAGCTTCTGGGCGTCGCACAGCGCACGGCGGGGGGCATCGAGCAGCGCGTCCACCCGACGATGATCCCCAAGTCGTCGTCCGTTGCGCAGGTCATGGGCGTGACCAACGCGGTCACCATCGACGCCGATGCGGTCAAGGAGCTGACGCTGGTGGGGCCCGGCGCCGGGGGCGACGCCACCGCTTCTGCTGTCGTGGCCGACATCGCCGACATCGCCAAGGGCATCCGCTCCGCCCCCTTCGGCCTGCCGGTCGCCGATCTCGAGGTCGCCTCGCGCCTGCCCATGCAGCGCCATGAGGGCGGCTATTACATCCGCCTGTCCGTCCATGACCGTCCCGGCGCCGCCGCCGCCATCGCCACCCGCATGGCCGAGCGGCAGATCTCCCTTGAGAGCATCGTCCAGCGCAGCCGTCCCGCCAAACCCGGCGAGGTCAGCCCCAATGGGGTCGTGCCGGTCATCCTCATGACCTACGCCACCTCCGAAACGACGATCCGCGAAGTGCTGGAAGCCGTCGTCAAGGACGGCTATATCGCCGAACGCCCGCAAGTCATCCGAATCGAGCGCGAGTGAAGCGCGCCCCCATTTTCCGCCCAGAGGAACGTCATGGCTGATCTCGTCATTCAGGAAGAAAAGATCATCGAGCGCATCCTGACGCTCGAACTCGTCCGCGTGACCGAGCGGGCCGCCGTGGCCTCCGCGCGCCTGCGTGGCCGGGGCGACGAGAAGGCCGCCGATCAGGCCGCCGTCGACGCCATGCGCCGCGAGCTGAACCGCCTGCCCATCGACGGCACGGTCGTCATCGGCGAGGGCGAGCGCGACGAGGCGCCCATGCTCTTCATCGGCGAGCGCCTCGGCACCCGCACCGGCCCGCGCGTCGACATCGCCGTTGACCCGCTGGAGGGCACGACCCTCTGCGCCAAGGACATGCCCGGCTCCATCGCCGTCATGGCCATGGCCGAAGGCGGCACCCTGCTCAACGCTCCCGACGTCTATATGGACAAGATCGCCATCGGCCCCGGCTATCCCGCGGGCGTGGTGGACCTCGACATGTCGCCTGAGGAGAATGTGCGGGCGCTGGCCAAGGCCAAGGGCGTGAAGCCCGGCGAAATCACCGTGCTGGTCCTCGACCGTCCCCGCCATGAGCATATCATCTCCGGCGTGCGCCGCGCCGGCGCCTCCGTGCGCCTCATCACCGATGGCGATGTGGCCGGCGTGATCTTCACCGCCCAGGCCGCCCAGACCGGCGTCGACATGTATATCGGCACCGGCGGCGCCCCCGAGGGCGTGCTGGCGGCGGGCGCGCTGCGCTGCGTCGGCGGCCAGATGCAGGGCCGCCTGATCCTCGACACCGAGGCCAAGCGCGAACGCGCCTTCAAGATGGGCATCAAGGATCCCACAAAGAAATATGACATGCGCGAACTCGCCTCCGGCGACGTCATCGTCTGCGCCACCGGCGTCACCGACGGCGCGCTGCTCAGAGGCGTGCGCTTCGGCCATGACGTGATCGAGACCGAAACGGTCATCTACCGCTCCGTCACCGGCACCGTCCGCCGCATTCAGGCCGAGCATCGGGAGATGTCGAAGTTCTGATCGCTGGAAGAGGAGAGGGTTTGAGGGCCGCTCCGGCTAAACTGACTGCGTAAAGTTGGACAGTTTAAAGTCTAGGCCGATCTAAGGGCCGGGTTCTGTATTTAACAGGGCTCGGCCGTGTGGGATTAGCTCAATTACCTCGCGCAACCACGACTGTGATTTGGTCCACTTTAAGTCCGATTCTTGCTCCCATTGTATCGGTAGGCTGATGCTTTGTTATGTAATTAACTCGTTGAATCATTGCATCTAATATAAGCGAATTTTTCAAGGATATACGCCCACGCTCATACGGACTCAGAGCAATTAGGTCCGCATCCAAATGCGCCATAATCGAACGTGCCCTTGATTTTGCCGCCCTATCCTCCGCCTTTAACTTAGACTCAGCATTTTTAAGTTGGCGCTGAGTAGGTGGAAATGCCTGATACTCATCGTAAGAAATGCGAATATCGACCAAACAATCTTTTACAAAGGATTTGTTCTCCACTGGACATTTAGAGTCAATTTTCTCTTTTATATCACCCGGTGACAATGAATCAGACAATACGAAAACGTCATTTTTTTCCGTAATGCACCCATAACCGTCCTTCTCTTTTTTGCAGTAGATATCCCTGATCTCAATTGGAGTTTTAAGGAACCACGTTGTTCTAACAATAAGGTCGAACGGTTCTACGTGTATAAAATTGAGTTTTCGCGTATCAATATCTTTTATAGTGTTCCTTTTTATCCAAGCCGCCATTTCCGTATTTCCAAACAAGGCGTCGACGGCACTAATAAATTTTGGAGAAGCGGTGCACTTCGGTTGTTGTTCACTATCGCGGCACGCCCTAATAGCTCGGAGTGCAACATCTGCCGAAGTTTCGGCGAATGCTACATTGGCGACCGATAAGCAGGCTACGGCGATAAATGTGCGCGATTTCATATTCATAACGATGTAATCTCCGCAACATGGATATTTAAAGTTAAGCTTATGATGGATCCAATTGCAAGATGACTAATTTCGTCAAATCCGCACGCAAGGTTGAGGCCTAACCCTCCAACAACCGCAAGCCCGCAGGCTTATCTCTCAAATCATCAGGGCGCTTCGAGGTGATAAGGTCGAACGAGGCTCTCCGCCGGGATCTGCCACTGACGGCTGATCTTGAAGACCATTTCGGTCGTCAAGGCGCGCTTGCGGTTGAGGATCTCGGACGCCCGTGAGGCCGATCCCAGCAACGCCGCCAGATCAGCCTGCTTGAATCCGGAAACCTCCATCTTGTAGCGGATTGCGTCGATCGGATCCCCCGGTTCGATCGGCCAATGCTTCGCCTCATAGGCTTCGATCAGGGCTGCGAGCACGTCAAAGCGTTCCGCTTCCGGCGTGCCGGGTTGCGGTTCATTCAGAAAATAGCGCTCGATCTCCGCCAGAGCCCAATCATAATCCGCTTCGTTGCGGATCGCGCGAATATTGTCCATCAGACGGTCTCCGGATTGATGCGGTTGTATTCATCATGCTGAACAACCGCAACCTTTCCGCCCCCCCAGGCTTATCCGCAGACATCCAACTGGACGTTTGCGATGCCGCGCCCCCATGGATTCCGCCTGATCGCCTGCGCGCTCCTCACAGCCGCGCCCGCCCCCGCCAGCGCTCAGAATTTCTTCGAGATGCTTTTTGGCGGCTTTGCGCGGCAGGCCAGCGCCTATGCGCCGCCGCCGCGCGGGGCCCAGGGCTGGCCGGGGCGGGAGCAGCAGCTTTGGCGTTATGAGACGGGGGAGGGCGCCATGGCCCGCGCTCCGGCGTCCCGCTCGCTCGAGGAAGCCTATGGCAAGCCCGAGAAGGTCGCTCCCCCGCCGGTCGGGCCGGGGCCGCTTGGGCCCTTTCTCTATGATCCCACCCTTCGCGCGGGGGATGTGGTCGTGACCACGCAGGGCCTGATGGTCTATCGCGGCGGCGGGGGCTCGCGCCATTCGCCGCGCGATTTCGTCAGCCTCGCCAAGGCGGGCTCCAAAAGCGCGCAGCTCGCCGCCATCGAGCGGGCCAACCGGCGGGGACAGTCGCCCCTTGTGGTGGCCGAGAACGCCGCCGCGCCCAAAGCCGCCGCCGCGCCTGCGCCCGCGCCCGCGCCGCCGCCCCCCTCCCGCAGCGCCTCCCGCCGCAATCGCTGAAGCGGGGCCTTCGCAGCCAGCCCAGCCCATGCTAGGCAATGGGCATGCCCGCGCCGCACCGCCTCTTTCTCGACGTCGCCTCCTCCGTTCAGGGCCGACCCTGGCGGGACCGGCTGGATCTCGAGGGGCAGGGCCGCGCGCAGGCCATGACCCAGTTGCACGGCCATCCCGATCTCCTCGCCCGCGTGCTCGCCGGGCGCGGCGTCAGGCCGGACGACGCCGCCGCCTTCCTTGACCCGACCGTGCGCGCCCTCATGCCCGATCCCCATGTCATGCAGGACATGGAGGCCGCCGTGGAGCGGCTCGCCCACGCCATCGAAAAGGGCGAGACGGTCGCCATCTTCGGCGATTACGATGTGGACGGCGCCTGCTCCAGCGCGCTCATGGGGGGCTATCTGGAGGCCTGCGGCGTCCCCTTCATCATCCATATTCCCGACCGCATCTTCGAGGGCTATGGGCCCAACGTGGAGGCGATCAAGGCGTTGGCCGGGCAGGGGGCGAGCCTGCTGGTCACCGTCGACTGCGGCACGACGAGCTTCGAGCCCTTCGATGAAGCGCACAAGCTCGGCATGGACGTGCTGGTGCTCGACCACCATCAGGCGCCCGTGGAGCTGCCGTCCGTCGCCGCGCTGGTGAACCCCAACCGGCAGGATGATCTCTCAGGCCTTGGCGCCCTCTGTGCGGCGGGCGTCGCCTTCATGGCGCTGGTGGCCCTCAACCGGCGCCTGCGCCGCGCGGGCTTCTGGGGCGCCAGCCGACCCGAGCCCGACCTGCTCTCCCGCCTCGACCTCGTGGCCCTCGCCACCGTGGCCGATGTCGCGCCCCTCGTCGGCCTCAACCGCGCCTTCGTCTCGAAGGGCCTGCAGGTCATGCGCGGTCGGGGCCGGGTGGGGCTGCGCGCGCTTCTCGATTGCGCGGGCGCCTCGGGGCCGCCGAGCTGCTATCATCTGGGCTTCGTCATCGGGCCGCGCATCAATGCGGGCGGGCGCATCGGCGACGCCGCCCTCGGCGCCAAGCTCCTGCTGCTGGAGGATGAGGCCGAGGCGACGCGGGTCGCGGCCGAGCTCGACCGGCTCAACCGCGAACGCCAGGCCATCGAAATCGCGGCGGTGGAGGAGGCGCAGGCCGAGGCGCTCGCCAGCCTTGGCGTCGCCGAACAGGGCGCCGTGGTGGTCACCGCGCAGGAGGGCTGGCACCCCGGCGTCGTCGGATTGGTCGCCTCTCGCTTGAAAGAACGGTTTAGAAGACCCGCCTTCGCCATTGCTTTATCAGGGAAAATAGGAACCGGGTCTGGCCGCTCCATTCCCGGCGTCGATCTTGGCCGGGCGGTGCGCGCCGCCGTCGAGGAGGGCATCCTCATCAAGGGCGGGGGCCATGCCATGGCGGCGGGGATCACCGTCGCGCGCGAGCGCCTCGGCGATTTCCGCGCCTTTCTGGAGCAGCGACTGACTCTTTATGTGGACAATGCGCGGGCGGACGAGGCCCTGCTGATCGACGCCGCCCTGACGGCTGCGGGGGCGCGGCCCCATCTCATCGAGATGATCGAGCAGGCCGGGCCCTTCGGCGCAGGCAATCCCGAACCCGTCTTCGCCTTCCCGGCCCATCGAATCATCGACGCGGGCGAGGTGGGGCAGGGGCATCTTCGGGTGCGGGCCAAGGCGGGGGACGGCTCCCTCATCAACGCCATCGCCTTCCGTAAGGCGGCGGAGCCTCTGGGCCAGGCGATCATGGCCGCGCGGGGCGAGCCCATGCATCTCGCCGGCAGCCTCGCCATCGACCGCTGGGGCGGTGGGGAGCGGGTGCAGCTGCGCCTGCTGGACGCCGCAAAGCCGCGTGATGCGCGGCTCTGAGGCCCTTGGCGGGCCAAAGCGGCGCAGCTCCTTGCGCGCGTCGCATTTTTCCTTTATGCACCGCGCCATCCCACAGGCGGGGTTTACGCGTTGCTGATCCAAGCAGCGTTCCGGTGCGGCGTCCGCCGCCACGCTCCCCGCCGAGGTCAAACCGGAGAATAGACATCATGGCGCTTCCTGACTTCAACATGCGTGGCCTTCTTGAGGCCGGCGCTCACTTCGGCCACCAGTCGCATCGCTGGAACCCGAAGATGGGCCCCTACATTTTCGGCGCGCGCAACAACATCCACATCATCGACCTCGCCCAGACCGTGCCGCTGCTGCACCAGGCGCTGAAGGCCGTTTCCGACACCGTCGCCAAGGGCGGCCGCGTGCTCTTCGTGGGCACCAAGCGTCAGGCCGCCGAGCCGATCGCGGAAGCCGCCCGCCGCTGCGCCCAGTATTACATCAACTCCCGCTGGCTCGGCGGCATGCTGACCAACTGGAAGACCATCTCCGCCTCGATCTCGCGCCTGCGCAAGCTCGACGAGCAGCTCGGCGCCGGCGGCGTCGGCCTGACCAAGAAGGAGCGTCTGGTCCTGTCGCGCGAGCGCGACAAGCTGGAGAAGGCGCTGGGCGGCATCAAGGACATGGGCGGCACGCCGGACCTCATCTTCGTGATCGACACGAACAAGGAGCAGTTGGCGATCAAGGAAGCCAACCGCCTCCACATCCCCGTCGCGGCCATCCTCGACACCAACTGCGATCCCGACGGCATCCAGTATCCCGTCCCCGGCAATGACGACGCGGGCCGCGCCATCGCGCTCTACTGCGACCTCATCGCCCGCGCCGCCATCGACGGCATCTCGCGCAGCCAGGGCTCCTCGGGCATGGATCTGGGCGCCGCCGAGGCCCCTGTCGAGGAGACCATCATCGCGGCGCCTGTCGCGACCCCCATCGAGGCCTTCGAGGCGCCTGCCGAAGTGTTCGAACTGCTGACCGCCCCGCGCGGCGCGCCTGACGATCTCGCCAAGCTGCAGGGCGTCGGCCCGCAGATCGTGAAGAAGCTGAACGAAGCCGGCGTCTTCCATTACTGGCAGATCGGCGCCATGACCCCTGAGGACGTGGCCAAGCTCGACGCCGACCTGAAGCTCAACGGCCGCATTGATCGCGACGGCTGGGTGAACCAGGCTCGCGGCCTGATGGCCTGATCCGGGCCGTCGACCCCTTGAATTGAGTTATGCGGCGGGCCTCAAGCCTGCCGCATCCGCTTCATGAACCCTCCCTATGACAGGACGACGCGCCCGCCGCGTCCCAACCCAAAGGAACATTCCATGGCGAACATTACCGCCGCGATGGTGAAGGAGCTTCGCGAGAAGACCGGCGCCGGCATGATGGACTGCAAATCCGCCCTCAACGAAGTCGAGGGCGACATCGAAGCCGCCGTCGACTGGCTGCGCAAAAAGGGCCTCTCCAAGGCCGCCAAGAAGTCCGGCCGCGTCGCCGCCGAGGGTCTTGTGGCCCTCGCCGTCTCCGGCACGAAGGGCGTGGCCGTCGAGGTCAACTCCGAGACCGACTTCGTCGCCCGCAACGACGACTTCCAGAAGCTCGCCCAGAACATCGCCGCCGTGACCCTCGCGGCCTCGACCACCGATGTGGAGGCCCTCAAGGCCGCCGCCTATCCGGCTGGCGGCGTGGTGGCTGACGCCATCGCCAACGCCATCGCCACCATCGGCGAGAACATGACCCTGCGCCGCGCGGCGGAAGTTTCGGTCTCTGCTGGCGTCATCGGCAGCTACATCCACAACTCCGTGAGCGAAGGCCTCGGCAAGATCGCCGTCCTCGTGGCGCTCGAGTCCACCGGCGACGCTGGCGCGCTGGCCGACACCGCCCGCAAGATCGCCATGCATGTGGCGGCGGCCTCGCCCATCGCCCTCGACTCCACGACCGTCGATCCGGCCGTCGTCGAGCGCGAGAAGAACGTGCTGCGCGACAAGAACGCGGGCAAGCCCGCCAATGTCCTCGACAAGATCGTCGAGTCCGGCATGAAGACCTACTTCAAGGAAGTCTGCCTGATCGACCAGCCCTTCATCCACGATCCCGCCAAGACCATCGCGCAGGTCGTCGCCGAGGCCGCCAAGGCCGCCGGCGCCCCCGTGACGCTCAAGGGCTTCGTGCGCTATGCGCTGGGCGAGGGCATCGAGAAGCAGGAAAGCGACTTCGCCGCTGAAGTCGCCGCCGCCGCTGGCGGCCAGGCCTGAGCCTGAGCCATCCATTTTACGGAAAAGGCGGCTTTCGGGCCGCCTTTTTTGTCTAGGCCGCTCCGGCCTTTGACCCTTTTAGCCGGACAGCCGGGCTTTGCTGGGCTTCGGCGTGAATCGAGGTGGCGTCGGGTTTTGGTTTTCAAGGTCGCGCCGATTGAACATCGAGGCGTCCCCAAGCTTGCGCCCCCCGGCTCAGGCCTCTATTCAGAAGCCCATCGCAAGGGAAATTCATCATGGCCGAACCGCGCCGCACATTGCCCACCTATTCCGCCCCCGGCGCTCGTTTCCTGATCGTGGAGGCGCGCTATTATGACGACATCGGCGCCATGCTTCACGCAGGCGCGGCGCGGGCGCTTGAGGCTGCTGGCGCGAGCCACGAGACCATCGGCGTGCCCGGCGCGCTGGAGATTCCCGCCGCCATCAAGATCGCCATGGCCAGCGGCGCCTATGCGGGCGCTGTGGCGCTTGGCTGCGTCATTCGCGGCGAGACCTATCATTTCGAGATTGTGGCCGGGGAAAGCTCCCGCGCCATCATGGACCTGACCGTTCAGGACGGCCTCGCCATCGGCAACGGCATCCTCACCGTCGAGAACGAGGAGCAGGCGGTGGTCCGCGCCGACCCCGCGCAGGGCGACAAGGGGGGCGACGCCGCCCGCGCCGCGCTGGCGCTCCATGGCCTTCAGCAGAAACACAAGGCGCGTTGAATGTCCCGTGAACATCGCGCCAACGCTCGCCTTGCAGCCGTTCAGGCGCTCTATCAGATGGAGGTCGCCAGCAAGGGCCTCAACGAGATCCTCGCGGAATTCGAGACATTCTGGATCGGCCGGGAGGTCGACGGCGATCAATATAAGCCCGCCGAGATCGCCTTCTTCCGCGATGTGCTGAACGGTGTGCTCGCCGACCAGCGCGCCCTCGATCAGGAGATCGACACGACGCTTCAGGACGGCTGGCCGCTGCGCCGGGTCGAGGCCGTGATGCGCGCCGTGCTGCGCGCCGGCGCCTATGAGCTCAAGAAGCGCAAGGACATTCCCGTGCGCGTCGTCATCACCGAATATGTGGATGTCGCAGCGGCCTTTCTCGCGCGCGATGAAGTGGGCATGACCAACGCCGTGCTCGACGCGCTCGCCCGCAGGCTGCGCGCCAGCGATTTCGAAGACTAGGGGCGCGGGGCCATGGGAGCGATCAGCGAAGACGATCTCATCGCCCGTTTCTTCGCTCCCATCGCAGGGCCGGGCGCGCTCGGCCTCAAAGATGACGCCGCCTGCCTCACGCCGCCGCCGGGCTGCGACCTCGTCCTGACCAAGGATGCGCTGGTGGCGGGGGTGCATTTTTTTGCGGACGACCCGCCCGAGGCCGTGGCCCGCAAGGCCCTTCGGGTGAATGTGTCGGACCTAGCGGCCAAGGGCGCCGACCCCCTGGGCTTCCTGCTGGCGCTGGCCTTGCCGGTCGGCGTCGAGACGGCATGGATCGAGCGTTTCGCGAGGGGCCTTGGCGCGGACGCCGCCCGCTGGGGCATTCCGCTGCTGGGCGGGGATACGGTCAAGACCCCGGGCCCCGCCATGGTCAGCGTGACCGCGCTGGGGACGGTCCCAACGGGCGCCCTGACGCCCCGCACGGGGGTGAGGGCAGGGGATCTGATCTTCGTCTCCGGGACCATCGGCGACGCCGCCCTCGGCCTGCAGGCGCGCCTTTCACCGCAGCGGTTCGCCGGGCTTTCGCAGACCTCGCGGGCGCATCTTCTGGGGCGCTATCTCGACCCCGAGCCCCGCCTCGCCCTCGCCCATGCCCTGCGCGCCCATGCGAGCGCGGGCATGGATGTCTCGGATGGGCTGGTGGGCGATGTGGCCAAGATGCTGAGAGCATCCGGCGTGAGCGCCCATATCCGCCTCTGCGACATCCCGCTCTCGGATGCGGCCCGGCAGGCCATCGCCATGGAGGCCGCGCTCTTCGAGACCGCCATGACCGGCGGCGATGATTATGAGCTTCTGGTCGCCGCCGCGCCCGACCATGCCGCCGCGTTGCAGGAGGCGGCCCGCCTGGCGGGTGTGCCGCTTGCGCTCATCGGCGAGGCGGTCGCTGGCGCTGGTCCGCCGCGCTTCACTGGCGCCGACGGCGGCGAGATCGTCTTCGCGCGGGGCAGCTTCAGTCACTTTTGATCCGGCCTGCCGAACCATGATCTTCGCCGCGCATTTCAACTCTGTGTCTTCAATGGTTGTTGTGGGCGCACATTTGTGGCAGTTACTGCCGCCTCAACCCAAATGAATGGACAGCAATGCCTCCGTTACCCGGACATAAATTCCAAGACCGTCAAGCCTCCGCCGCCAAGGCCCGTCAGGCCCTCGTGGAGAAGTTCCGTTCCCGCCCCGCCGCCGATGATCCGGTGGTCCTGCAGCGCGAAGCCGAGCGCAAGGCCGTGATCGAAGCCCGCAAGGTCCGCGAGGCCCAGCGCGCCGAGGAGCGCCGCCTCCAGGAGATTGAAAACCAGAAGCGCCTCGCCGCCGAAGCCGCCGCCGCAAAGGAGGCCGCCGCCCGCTCGGAGGCCGAGCGTCTGGAGCAGGAAAAGCGTGAAGCCGCCGAGCGTGAGCGCCTCGCCGTCGAAGAGGCTGAGCTGAAGGCCCTGCTCGAAGCCGAAAAGAAAGCCGAGCGTGACGCCCGCTACGCCGCCCGCAAGGCGCGCAAGGTCGAACGCAAAGGCGCTCTCGAGCGTTATCGGTGACGTTGCAAAACCTGGCCTGATGGCGCAGCTTCAGGCCATGAAAGGCGCGGGCTCCCAGAACGAACCTCCCATGGACGAGGCCGCCGAAGATCTCGGCGGCCGCACCCGTCCTCAATGGTTCGCGGAGGGCGCCCGTCAGGCCATGTCCGGCCCCATGCTGGTTGTCGCGGTGAGCCTGCTCAGCGTGGGCGGCCTCGCCCGCGACGCTGGCTTCTCGGTCGAGATCGCCGTCGCCTCGACCATTCTTCTATGGGCGGGGCCGGCGCAGGTGCTGTTCTTCGGCGCGGTCGCGGCCAAGACGAGCTGGCCCGCCATCGCCTTCACGATTTCGCTATCCTCCGTGCGGTTCGTGCCCATGGTCGTCTCGCTGCTTCCCATGCTGCGCACCCGACGCACTGGCCTGCCGACCCTGATGCTGGCGGCCCATTGCATCGCCGTCACCGTCTGGGCGGAGGGGATCCGGCGCATCCCGCTTGTGCCGCGCGACGCACGTCTCGCCTTTTTCTTCGGCTTCGCCTTCATCTGCTTCCTCGGCACGTCGATCTCGACCGCCATCGGCTATGTGCTCATCGGCGAGTTGCCGCGCCCGCTGGCGGCGGGCTTGCTGTTCATGACACCGATCTATTTCGTCGCGACCCTGACGCGCAACGCCAAGCGCCCGATTGATCGCTGGGCCCTTGTGCTGGGCCTCGCGCTGGCGCCCCTGACGGAGACCTTCGCCCCGCGCGGGCTCGACCTCATGGTCCTCGGCCTCGTCGCTGGCACTGGCGCATGGCTGATCGAGCGGGCGCTTGATGCGAGGGCGGCGCCATGAGCGAGGCGCTGGACCATGGGCTCTGGCCCTGGGCCGCCCTGATCCTCTTCGGCTTCCTGCCGAGCGAGATCTGGCGCATGATCTCGGTCTTTCTGGCGCGGGGGATCGACGAATCCTCTCCCTGGCTCGCCTGGGTCCGCGCTGTGGCGACCGCCTTGCTGGCGGGTGTGGTGGGCAAGTTGCTGCTCTCCCCCAATGGGGCGCTGGCGACCTTGCCCCTCTGGGGACGGGTGGGGCCGCTGGCGGTCGGCATGATCGCCTTTTTCCTGATCCGCCGCTCCCTCTTCGCCGCCATCCTCGCGGGAGAGGCGGCGATCATCGCAGTGGGCTATTGGGCGAATTGAAGGAGCGAAGCATGACCACGATCTACGATTTTTCCGCGAAGGCGATCACCGGCGAAGACGTGTCCCTGTCGAATTTTCGCGGCAAGGCGCTGCTCATCGTCAACACCGCCAGCAAATGCGGCTTCACCTCCCAATACGATGGGCTGGAGAAGCTTCATCAGGAATTTGCGCCGCGCGGCTTCGCCGTGCTGGGCTTTCCCTGCAACCAGTTCGGCGCGCAGGAGCCGGGCGACGAGGCGCAGATCCGGAACTTCTGCTCCCTGACCTATCATGTCACCTTTCCCATGTTCGCCAAGATCGACGTCAATGGGGCAGGCGCCCATCCGCTTTATGAATTCCTCAAAAGCGAGAAGGCGGGATTGTTGGGCATCGAGGCGATCAAGTGGAACTTCACCAAGTTCCTCGTGGACCAGCAGGGCAGGGTGGTCGAGCGTTACGCTCCCACAACCACTCCCGCGAGCCTCAGGGGCGACATCGAGGCCTTGCTGGCGCGCTGATGGCGCGCTTTTGACAAGGGATGGAAAGGCGCCATAGCTTCCGGCCTCAAGGCTGGCTGGAGCAAACCGGCGGCATCAGGGGAAAACGGCGGTCATGCGCGTCTTCATTTTCGATCTTCTGGCCTACGACCGTCATTTCGATTTCGCCAAGCCCGACCGCTATCTGCCCTATCCGCTCCCCGGCGAACATTTCGATCCGCAGGTGGCGGCGCGCACCTATGAGGAGCATTTCGAGGTCTGGGACGAGATGGAGCGCCTCGGCTTCGACGGGCTTGGGCTCAACGAGCATCACACCACGCCCCATGGCCTGATGAACTCTCCCAACATGTTCTCGGCGCTCGCCGCCCAGCGCACCAAGAACCTCAAGCTCCTCATGCTGGGCAACCTGTTGCCGCTGCACAATCCCCTGCGCATCGCCGAGGAGCTGGCGGTGGTCGACTGCATCTCGCGCGGGCGCGTCATGGCGGGCTTTGCGCGCGGCGTGCCGCGTGAATACCGGGTCTATAACGTGCCCATGTCGGAATCGCGCGAGCGGTTCGAGGAGGGCATGGAGGTCGTGCGCGGCGCCTGGACGCAGAACCTGTTCTCCTATGAGGGCAAGTTCTGGAAGCACAAGGACATCTCGATCTGGCCGCGCCCCTATCAGCAGCCCCATCCCTCGATCTGGCTGCCCTTCAGCGGCTCGAAGGAAACCATCGAATATGCGGGCAAGCATAATTTCAACGCGGTGATCGCCTCGCCCCATCAGGGCGTGGTGGAGGATGTCGTCTCCTATTACGCGAAATGCCTGGCCGATCATGGCCACGAGATCACGCCGGACCATATCTGCTTCTTCACCGACGCCTATGTGGCGCCCACCAAGGCGCAGGCGCGCGAGGAATATTCGCCCTATTTCCTCTACTTCAACCAGACCCTCTGGCACCACGGCAGCCTGCCCCAGGCCAATCCCGCCGCCGCGCCTTCGGCCCCCTCGCCGGGGCCGGATCAGGCAGGCTCGACCTTCGATTATGTGCGTCCCGAGAACCTTCCCTTCGCCGCCATGGACCGCATGAAGATCCGCGCCATGAACCAGAGCGACATCGACGCCAATCTGGAGTCGGGCGCCTTCGCCTGGGGCGAGCCCAGGGAGGTCGCGGAGAAGCTCATCGCGCGCGCGGAGGCCGCCGGCTCCAACAATCTGCTGCTCAACCTGAATGTCGGCGCCATGCCCAACAAGATGTTCCTTGAGCAGGTCAGGCGCTTCGGCCGCGAGGTGCTGCCGATCCTGCAGGCCCATGAGGTCAAGCGCGTGCCCGTGCGCGAGATGGCGTGAGGGGCGCTTGCCTCTAAGGCGTTGTCGTTTCGTCATTTTATTATTGCAAATGTCAGGGCGTCGCCTTGGGCGGACTCGTGCCCGCCAGACGAAAAGTGATAGATAAGCTCAGGGTTGACTGATTCCATTCCGCAGGGAGACGCGCATGTCTGACGCCATCGAGGAAATCACGCACGAAGCGACTCATGAGGCCGCCCACAGCCATAATAGAAACACCAAGCTCATCGGCCTCCTGATCTCGGTCCTCGCCCTGTTTCTGGCGGTCTCCGAAATGCTCGGCAAATCGGCGCAGACCCATGCGCTGGGACTGAACATCGAGGCTAGCGACACCTGGAACTTCTTCCAGGCCAAGACCATCCGCCAGACTGTCCTGCGCACCAATATCGAAGGTCTGAAGGTTCAGGCGGACGCCAGCAAGCCGGAAGTCGAAAAGCAGTTGTCAGCCTGGCAGGCCACCATCGACCGCTGGGAAAGCGAGCCCAGCACCAATGAGGGCCGCAAGGAGCTCATGAAGAAGGCCAAGGAGATCGAAGCCAAGCGCGACGGCTACCTTGAGCAGTATCACGCCTATGAATTCGCCTCGCTGCTGATCCAGCTCGGCATCGTGCTCTCATCGGTGACGCTGTTGACCTCGATCATGTGGTTCTCGGCAGGCTCCATCGGCCTTGGCCTTTGCGGCCTCGTGGTCATGACCGGGGCCTATACGAAGTCGCATTTCCTGCTGGCCTTGCTGCACTAAGGGGCAGGGCCAGGGATATACGCCCCGGCCATTCCCTCAGCCCATGGCCGCGCGGATCTTCCCGGCGTTGGCGGCCAGAACTTCCGGCTTCTCCATGACGCCCGTATGGGGCTTCAGGGGCACGCCGTCCCAGCGCGGCAACACATGGAAATGCAGGTGGAAGATCACCTGGCCGCCCGCGCTTTCATTGAACTGCTGCAGCGTCAGGCCATCGGCCCCCATGCCCGTTTTGGCGGCGGCGGCGACCTTCTGCACAGCCTGCATATAGGGCCCCAGCGCCTCTGGCGGCATGTCGAGAATCCCCCGCGCCGGGAGCTTGGGGATGACCAGCACATGGCCTTCCCCGCGCGGCATCACATCCATGAAGGCGAGGGCGACATCATCCTCATAGACCCTGGTCGAGGGGATTTCGCCCCGCAGGATTTTCGCGAAGATGTTGTTCGTGTCGTAGCTGCTCATGAGGCTCTCCCGGCGCCGTTCGTCCCACGAGCGATAGCAGACCGCGCCTTCAGCGGAAATATTCGTTGTAGACATTCGTCCAGTGCGCGAGGTTTTCGGCGAGCTTTTCCGGCGGCAGATAGGTGGCGCGGAAAGTGTCGGGGCCCGGGCGCAGGGCCGCGACCTTGGGCGGCACGCTGGGCAGGACCGGCAGTTCGCCGGAATCGGCCATCAACTTCTGCCCCTCCTCTGACAGGATGAATTCGAAGAGCAGCTTGCCCGCATTGGGATGCAGCGGGTTCTTGATGAGCGACATCGGCAGAACGACGCCCATGCCCGGCTCCGTCTTCAGGAAATAGACCGGCGCTCCGCGCGCCTGGCTGATGGTCGTGTGGTTGTGGAAGATCTGGAGGGCGATGGCGTATTCACCCGCCACGACCTGATCGAGCACCTGGCGGGCGGCGGCCTTCATGCCCACGACATCCTGTTTGGCGAGTTGTTGCAGATAGGCGCGGCCCTTCTCCTCGCCCATCTCCATGAGCACGAGGCCGACGAAACCCTGGCCCGCCGAACTCGACGGCGTGGTGTTCCAGACCATCTTGCCCTTCCATTTGGGGTCGAGCAGATCGTTCAAGGTCTTCGGCTCCTGTCCCTTGGGGATCAGGTCCGTGTTGTAGCCGGGCAGGAGCACATATTCCTGCGAGGCCATCCAGTAGCCCTCGGGATCCTTGTAGCGGTCGGGCAGGTTGACGTCGGGGGTCCATTTCTCGACGAGGTTCAGCTTCTTGAGGGTGATCGAGGTGGTGGTGCCGTCCACGAGGTCGGCCTGCACGCGGCCCGCCTTGGCCTCATTGCTGACGCGCAGCTCGATCTCGACCGCGTTGGAGCGGACGTAGTTGACCTTGATCCCGTATTTCTTCTCGAAGGCCTGCGCGGCCGGGCGCACGAACTGGTCGACGATCGAGGTCGTGTACCACGTGACTTCGCCCTCCTTTTTGGCGGCGTCGATGAGCGCCTGATCGGCGGCCATGGCGGATGAGGCCAGGGTGGCGATGGTGAATGCGGCGGCGATGATGCGCATGGAACCCTCCCGTTCTGTCGCGCCAGATTGGCCGGAACGGGGCGCGGAATCAACCAGTCGGACGGGTCACGATGGCGTGGGGCTCTGGCCTTCAAGGCCGGTTCTGTTATCTTGACCCCCATGAAGACGAAAAGCCCATCTTCCCGTCCGCGCCCGCAAGGCTTGACCTTGGGATTGGAAGGCTTCGCCTGGATCAGCGCTGTCGAGGGGATCAAGCTCTCGCAGGAAAGCCTCGAGATGTTCGCGGATTTTGAGCGTCGGGGCTTGAGCGGCGAGGAGCAGGATAGAGCGATCCTGGCCAAACATAAAAAGAAGGCCTGATCCGCCTATGTATCAGGCGGCGTCTGACCCTTACTGCTACAAGGGAACGCTCGTCCTGAAAAACCGCCTTGGAACGCGCGACCAGGCTGTGCTCGACGCTTTTGAGGCTGAGTCCACCGCGCGGCGTTTTCGGGCTGCTCTGCCAGCTGGCCTTTTTACGGTTTCCCATTATCGCGAAGTTCACCGCCATTTATTCGGTGGCGTGTACCCTTGGGCCGGGCGCTATCGCACCACGCGCATCAGCAAGGGTGACAGTCTTTTCTGCTACCCCGAGAACATCCCTGGACAGATGCGGGCGCTTTTCGCAGGGCTTAAAAATGAAGGCTGCTTTCGTGGTCTGAGCCCTGCCGACTTTTCTGTGAGAGCCGCTCATTTCCTCGCGGAATTGAACGCCATCCACGCCTTTCGCGAAGGCAACGGGCGGACGCACCTGGCCTTCTTCTCGCTGCTCGCCATGCGCGCCGGCCATCCCGTGCGAAATTCAAAGCTTCCTTCGGACGACATCCTCAGCGCCATGATCGTCAGCTTCAAAGGTGATGAGCAGCCGCTCGCCAGCGTCATCCGGGCCTTGACCGCTCCGCTCTAGTCGGGTCCGGGTCTATTCCCGCTCCTGCTGCAGCTCGCCCTTCCGGAAGGGGGTGTGCTGCGCATAGAGGTCGATCACCTGCGCCATCTCCCGCCGTTCATGGCGCAGGAACTCGTCGACGGCTTTTGCAAGCCTGGGGTCCGCTATGGCGTGGGCCGAGAAGGTCTCGATGGGTTCATAGCCCCGCAGCAGCTTGTGCTCGCCCTGCGCGCCAGCCTCCACGCGTTTGAGGCCGCGCGAGAGGGCGAAGTCGATGGCCTGATAATAGCAGACCTCGAAATGCAGGAAGGGATGCTCTTCGATGCAGCCCCAGTTGCGGCCGTAAAGCGCATCGTCGCCGATGAGGTTCAGCGCGCCTGCGATATAGCGTCCCTCGCGCTTGGCCATGATGAGCAGGACACGATCGGCCAGCGTCTCGCTCAGCAGGGTGAAGAACTTGCGCGTCAGATAGGGCGTGCCCCATTTGCGCGAGCCTGTGTCCATGTAGAAAGCGAAGAAGGCGTCCCAATGGGCCTCGGTGAGGCTCGCGCCCGTCGCCCATTCGATCTCGACGCCTGCGCTGAGGGCGTCCTTGCGCTCGCGCCTGATGGCCTTGCGCTTGCGCGAGGCGAGGGAGTTCAGAAAGCCTTCGAAATCGCCATATCCCCTGTCGAAGAAATGGAACTGCTTGTTGGTGCGCTGCAGGAAGCCCCGCGCGCCGAGATGCTCCCATTCGCCGCGCGTGAGAAAGGTGACATGGGTCGAGGACGCCCCGACCTTCTCCATGAGGCCGCGCAGCCCCGAGATCAGGGCGCCCAGCGCTTCATCCGCGCGCGGGCCGTTCGCCACGAGCAGGCGCCGGCCGGGCGCGGGGGTGAAGGGCGCGCAGATCTGGAGCTTGGGATAGTAGCGCCCGCCCGCGCGCTCATAGGCGTCCGCCCAGCCCTGATCGAAGACATATTCACCCATGCTGTGGGACTTGAGATAGCAGGGCGCGGCTGCGAGCAGCTTGCCGGCGCCATCTTCGACCAGCACATGGGCGCCGCCCCAGCCGGTGCGCTTGACCGCCGAGCCCGAGGCTTCGCAGGCCCAGAGGAAGGCATGCGTCATGAAGGGGTTGAAGCGCTCTTCCGCGTCCGCGCAATCCGCCGGATTGGCGCAGGCGTCCCATGCCGCCGGATCGATCTCGGCGAAGGATTGGGCGATGCGTATGGAGAGGTCTGTTTCGGCCATGCTGCGCTCACAAGCGTCCCGACGCCGAAGGATAGCGCGCGAAGAGGCGCGACACCACCAGGCCCGTCGCCATAAGCAGGGCCATATTGAGGACCAGCCAGCCGCGGCCCACATGGTGCATCCCAAAGCCGGATATGATGGGGCCTATGGCCTGACCCAGAAAGAACGAGCAGGAATGCATGGAGAAGGCGGAGGCGCGGGCGCTGGGGGCGAGCTCGGCCACCTCCGCCTGCACTGAATTGTGCAGCATCATGAAGCCGAAGCCCGTCACCGTGAAGCCGAGGCACATCAGCGGCCAGGGCAAAGCGAGGGCCATGCCGGTGAGGCCGAGGCCCGCAAGGGCGCCGCCCACCGCCATCATCTGCGTGCGGCGAAAGAACCGCAGGGTGATGTGCAGGGTGATTGAATAGAGAAGCCCGCCGATGCCGATCCCCGCCAGCGCGAAGCCCGCCTCGCGCGCCGTGCCAAGGCCGTTGGTCTCCACCAGTTCGGCGATGAAGGGGGTGCAGCCATAGAGCGCGATCGCTTCCAGAAACACTGTGCCGAAGCAGAACCATGATTTCGGATTGGCGAAGACCTTCCCATAGCTTGTCGCCGCGTCCGAAATACGGATATGGCCCTGCGGCCGCGATGGCTCATGCAGCAGCACAGTCGCGCCGATGGCGGCGGCGAAGGCCATGGTCGCCGTCAGATACATGAAGCTGCGCCAGCCGAAGCTCATGGCCATGACGCCCGCAAGGCTTGCGCCCAGGATCATGCCGGTCAGGCCCGCCGTGAGAAAGCGGCCGATGGCGAGTTGGCGTATGGCGGGGGGATATTTGTCGCCGATGGAGGCCATGGCCACGGGCATGATGCCCCCCGCCGCCACGCCGCCCAGCAGGCGGAAGCCGAGCAGGATCTCGAATGTGGGCGCGAAGATGCAGCCAAGCGTGCAGAAGCCCAGCAGCCAGAGGCAGGTCTTCAGCACCCGCGACTTGCCATAGAAATCGCCGATGGGTCCAAGAACCGGCTGGCTCAGCGCATAGGGAAAGGCGTAGGCGGAGGAGAGCAGGGCGGCGGTGGTGATGGGCACCGAGAAATCCCGCGCGATCATGGTGAGCAGCGGGTCCATCGAGCGATTGGAAAGCGCGCTGGCGAAGCCGCAGAGAATGAAGACAAAGAACACCATGAACCTGTGTAGGGCGATGGGGGGAAGGTGTCTAGAAGCCGTTCTGGAATGGGCGTCCGATGGGCCGGCGCCGTCCCACCGGCTTTATCGGGCGCCCATCGTCCTTCGCCCATGAAAAGGGTCGATTCCCACTTCAGGCGCCTCTTTTAAAAGCGGAGGTTTTTATTTGATTTCAGGAAGAAATTTCCTTTCTTCGGAGGTCGCGAAGGCGTATGGGCGTCCTCCGATCGAATTGCGCGAACCCATGAGGACCGCATGACCGCCCCCCGTCCGTTTCCCCTGAACGCCTGGTACGCCGCCGCCTGGGACTCCGAGCTGCGTCATGAGCTTCTGCCCCGCACCATCGCGGGCGCGAAAATGGTGCTCTACCGCACCGACAATGGCGACGCCGTCGCCTTGCAGGACGCCTGTTGGCATCGCCTTGTGCCCCTCTCCATGGGCAAGCTGATCGGCGACGACATCCAGTGCGCCTATCACGGCATCCGCTACAATGCGCAGGGCCGCTGCGTCTTCATGCCCTCGCAGGAGACGATCAATCCCTCGGCAGCCGTGCGCAGCTTCCCCGTCGTCGAGCGGCATCGTTTCGTCTGGGTCTGGCCGGGCGATCCTGCGCTCGCCGATCGCGCGCTCGTGCCGGATCTGCACTGGAACAAGGATCCGGCCTGGGCGGGCGATGGCAAGACCATCCACGCGGCCTGCGATTATCGCCTCATAGTCGACAATCTCATGGACCTCACCCACGAGACGTTCATCCACTCCTCCAGCATCGGCAATGACGCGGTGGCCGAAGCGCCCTTCGACGTCACCCATGGAGACCGCACGACCACGGTGACCCGCTGGATGGTCGACATCGAGCCTCCGCCATTCTGGCGCAAGCAGCTCGGCAAGCCCGGCAATGTGGATCGCTGGCAGATCATCCAGTTTCAGGCGCCCTGCACGGTGGCCATCGACGTCGGCGTAGCGCCCACCGGCACGGGCGCGCCCAAGGGCGACCGCTCGCAGGGCGTGAGCATGGTGGTCATCAACACGATCACGCCTGCGACCGAAAAGACCTGCCACTATTTCTGGGCCAATGTGCGGGACTACCGCATCGACGAGCAGCGCGTGACGACCGAAATCCGCGACGCCATCACGCGCGTCTTCGGCGAGGATGAGCGGATCGTGGAGGCGCAGCAGCGCGCCATCGACGAAAATCCCGATCACGTCTTCTACAACCTCAATATCGACGCGGGCGCCATGTGGGCGCGTCGGCAGATCGACGCCATGGTCGAGGCCGAGGCGCAGATGAAGCGCGGCGTGCGGCTCGCGGGCTGACCGGGGAGGGATCATGCGTTCGGATCGCAACTGGACCAGGGCCGCCATCGCTGGCGCCCGCGAGGCGGCCGATGGGGTGCGCGAAATCCTGCTGAAGCCCGAGGGCGGCGCAGGCTCCTTTCCAAGCGGCGCCCATCTCGCCATCCGCGTCATCGTGGAGGGCAAGACCGACTTGCGTTATTACTCGCTCGTCGGCGAGGGGCCGGTCGATGGCTGCTGGCGCATCGCCGTCAAGCGCGCCGAGCCGGGCCGTGGCGGCTCGCACTATATGTGGTCGCTGCCGGTCGGCGCGCGGCTGGAGGTCGCAGAGCCAGACACCCATTTCGAACTGAGTCGACAGGCGCCGGACCATCTGCTCATCGCCGGCGGCATCGGCGTCACGCCGCTTGTGGGCATGGCGGCGCGGCTTGCGCGCTCCGGACGCAAGGTGCGGATGCTTTATGCGGGGCGCTCGCGCAGGGCCATGGCCTATGTCGACGAACTCACGGAGGTTCTTGGCGATCGGCTGGAAGTCTTCGCCGGGGATGAAGGCCGGCGCATTGATCTTGCCGCTGAATTCGACAGGCTCGACCCTGCGGGCGAGGCCTATGTCTGCGGCCCCATTTCGCTGCTCGAGGGCGCCCGCAGCCTTTGGCAGGCCAGTGGGCGCAGGCCGGAGCGTTTCGTCTACGAGACCTTCGGCTCCAGCGGCCGCTTCGCTTCGGAACGGTTCACGGTCCATGCGCCGCGCCTTGGCGTGAGCGTGGCGGTCGAGGCTGGCCAATCCATGCTCGATGCGCTGGAGGCGGCGGGCGTGGGCGTCGTCGCCGATTGCAGGCGCGGCGAATGCGGGCTCTGCGTCGTCGACATCGTCTCCTTCACCGGAACGGTCGATCATCGCGACGTCTTCTTCAGCAAGGCGCAGCATGCCGAGAACCGGAAGATCTGCGTCTGCGTCTCCCGCGTCTCAGGGGGCGAGATCACCATCGACGCCTCCTATCGCAGCGACGAGCCGCTGCGCTCGGGGCCGGAGATCAGGCGGGCTGTTCCGGTCTGACGGCGGCGCCCTCGAAGACGATCTGGTCGCCGTGGGCCAGCGCCAGGGCGCGGTCGGCCTGCGTGCGCACAGTCCATATGGTGACGGGCATGGCGAGGCCCATGCGGCACAGATGCGGCACGGCGTGAGGCAGGCCGCGCAGGCCATAGGAGAGGAACTGCGGGCGCGTCTCCTCGTAATGGAGGAAATGCGCCAGCGCGTGTTTCGCCTCGGCGGAAAGATGCGACCATTCGCAGTCCTCCTCCCCATAGTCGGCCTGCGCCACCATGCCCAGCGGCACATGGGCGATCCCCAGCGCGGCGGCCTGGCGACGCAGATGCGCCATCACCTGCGGGTCGAAGCTTTCGAGGCAGACCGGCCCCCCATAGGCCGCCACGCAGGCGCCGACACGTTCGGCGAGGCGCGTGTCGCCATCAAAGCGGCTCTTGATCTCGCAGACGAGCGGCGTCGCGGCGCCGATGATGGTCAGGAAGTCGGGAAGCGTGGCGATGGCGTCGCCGCGCCCGCCGCGCAGCCTCATGCTGCGCAGCTCCTTTGCGGCGAATGCGTCCACGCGCCCGCTATGGGCCGTCAAACGCTCCAGCGTGAAGTCGTGAAAGACGATGGCCTCGCCATCTTTCGACAGTTGCACGTCACATTCGATGGCGCATCCAAGAGCCATGGCGGCTCTGGCGGCGGAGGGCGCGTTTTCGATCAGGGGGCCTGCGCCGCAATCATGCAGGCCGCGATGGGCGATGGGGCGCGCGGTCAGCCATGCGGGCGCCATGGTCATGCAAATTCGATCATGGCTTCGATCTCGACCGCCGCATCGAGCGGAAGCTCGGAGACGCCGACCGTTGTGCGCGCATGGCGGCCATGGTCGCCGAAGACCTGCACCATGAGATCGGACGCGCCGTTCATGACGGCGGGAAGGGCGGTGAAGCCGGGCGCGGCGTTGATGAAGCCGCTAAGGCGCAGCACGCGGCGCACCCGGTCGAGATCGCCGAGGGCGACCTGCGCCTGCGCCAGCACATTGATGGCCGCCAGCCGCGCCGCCTGCTGGCCTGCCTCGTTAAATATGTCCTTGCCGAGCTTGCCCTTGAAGGCGTCGGGCAATTTGCCGTTGTCGAGCGGCAATTGTCCGGAGATGATGAGCCATGATCCGCTCCGCACGAAGGGAACGTAATTGGCGATGGGCGCCACGGCGGCGGGCAATTCGACGCCCAGCTCCCGCAGTCGCGCTTCAATGGTTCTGGCGGCGCCGGTCATGATCGTCTCCCGCAAGATTGTCTTGCCCTTGAGTTTGATTGGTTGCAGCCTGTTCGACAAATCGTATTTTCGCCATGGGAATCGCGCATAGACCTCCCTGGTCACGCATGCAACCGGAGCCGTGCTTTGATGATAAGCCGCAAAATGATTTCCCTCAGCCTCGCGCCCGCCCTGTCGCTGGCCGCGGCGGCTCAGGCCTTCGCCGCCCAGCCTGTCACGGGCTTCATCGCCCATCGCGCGGTCTATGACCTCAGCCTTGGAAAGGTGACCGGCGGCATGGCGCCATCCTCGGCTCGCGGCCGCATCGTGTATGAATTTTCAGGCTCCCCCTGCGAGGGCTATGTCACGAATTTCCGTCAGATCACGGAATTGCAGTCGGATGAAAGCGGCGCGCGCACCTCGGACATGCGCTCGACCACCTTCGAGGAGGGCGATGGTTCAGGCTTCCGCTTCAAGACCGACAGCTTCATGGACGGCAAGCTTGTCGAGAGCGTCGATGGCACGGCCAGCAAATCCCCCGATGGCGGGCTCTCGGTCGCGCTGACCAAGCCCACGCGGGTGAAGTCCGATTTCGAGCCCGGCCCGATCTTTCCCACCGCACAGATGATGCAGATGGTGGAGGTCGCCCGCAAGGGCGGCAAGACCGATGAGGTCAAGGTCTATGACGGCTCCGATGGCGGCATGAAGCTCTTCGACACCTTGAGCGTGATCGGGCGCGAGGCCACGTCGCCGCCGTCCGACCCTCTGGCGGCGCAAGCCCCTGACCTCAAGGGCGTGCGTCGCTGGCCGGTGACGGTGAGTTATTTCGACGGGGCGAAAAAGGACGGCGAGCCCAATTATGTGCTGGCCTTCGACCTCTATGAGAACGGCGTCTCGGGCGCGCTCAACATCAACTACGGCAATTATGTCCTGACGGGGAAGATGAGCAAATTCGAGCTTCTGCCCCAGAAGGCCTGCAGCAAGTAGCTCGCTCAACGCGGCTTGCGCGGCGCACCGAAGGCGATGCCCTTCACGACCGCAGCGCCGCCGAATTTCGCCCGCAGGGAATCGACGGCGGCTTCCGTCGCCTTGTCGCGGGCGGCCCGTGTGTCCACGAGATCGCCATGATCGGCCTCGGCGGCCTCGCAGAGGTCGCTCACGCCCACGCCGATCAGGCGGAACCGTTCGCCCGTCGCCTCCTTCAGGAGAAGATCCCGCGCCGCCTCAAAAATGCGCCCCGCAAGCTGCGTGGGCTGGGGCAGGGCGCGGGCGCGGGTGCGCAGGCGAAAATCAGGGGTCTTGAGCTTCAGGGTGACGGTGCGGCCGGCGATCTGCCCTGCCTTGAGCCGGGCCGAGACCTTTTCGCTCAGCAGGAAGAGGCTGCGCAGCAGCGTCTCATGATCGGCGATGTCGTCATCGAAGGTCGTCTCCGCCGAGGCGCTCTTCGCTTCGCGCTCGGGCTCCACCACGCGGTCGTCGAGGCCGCGCGCGAGGCGCCACAGCCGCCCGCCCTCCGCGCCATAGCGGCGGAAGAGGTCGGCCTGTTCGGCCCGTTGCAGATCGCCGATGGTGGCGTAGCCGTCCCGGCGCAGGCGCTCCTCCGCCACCTTGCCCACGCCCCAGATGGCGCCCACGGATTTCGGCTCCAGGATCGCCATGGCCTCCGCCTTCCCGATCACCGCGAAGCCCCGGGGCTTGTCGAGGTCGGAGGCCATCTTCGCCAGGAATTTGCAGTAGCTCAGGCCGACGGACACGGAGATCCCCACCTCCGTCTCGATCCGCCTCGCAAAGCGCGCCAGCGTGACGGCGGGCGAGGCGCCATGGAGCCGGTCGGTCCCTGACAGGTCAAGAAAGGCCTCGTCGATGGAGAGGGGCTCCACCAGCGGGGTGAGGTCATGCATCATGGCCCGCACCTGCCGCCCGACCGCGCCATATTTCGCCATGTCCGGTCGAATCACCACCGCGTCCGGGCATAGGCTGAGGGCCTTGAACATGGGCATGGCCGAGCGCACGCCGCTGATGCGGGCGATGTAGCAGCAGGTCGAGACGACGCCCCTTTTGCCGCCGCCGATGATGACAGCCTTGTCGCGCAGGGAGGGGTCGTCGCGCTTTTCGACGGCGGCGTAGAAGGCGTCGCAGTCGATATGGGCGATCTGCAGCTCATGCAGCTCCGCATGGCCGAGCAGGCGAGGGGAGCCGCAGGCCTTGCAGCGGCGAAGGCCCGGCGCCGCAGGGGCGAGGCAGTCCCGGCAGAGGGCCCCCGTCACGCGCCCCAGTCCGGCGTGGGCCCGGCGAGGGTCTGCCGGGCTTTTTCGATGTCGGCGGGGTCGCGCCCCGCATTGGCGGCGAAGGCCAAAAGCAGGCTTTCGTCATTGGTCAGATGTTCGAGCACGGCCACCAGAAAGGAGGGCTGGGCCGCCACCTCCCGCAGATTGCCGGGATCGACGCCGGTCAGGCTCATAAAGGGCTCCAGCCGCTCTATATCGCCCGCAAGGAAGCCCAGCGCCTCGATGGCGAGCGTTTGGGCCCAATCCTTGGCCCTGTCATCGCGGCTGGAACGCATCAAGGGAGCCTCCGGGATTCTCTTTTCGTCAAGGAAGGTCTGCTAGACAGACCGTGAAGAGGGCCCGCAGGGGTCCGCGCGCCGATTGGATGCAGGATGAGCAAGACCGTTCTAATCGTGGAAGACAACGAGCTCAACATGAAGCTCTTCAACGATCTTCTCGAGGCGCATGGCTATGTGACCGTGCAGACCCGCAATGGCATGGAGGCCATCGAATTGGCGCGCCTGCATCGCCCGGACCTCATCCTGATGGACATTCAATTGCCTGAGGTTTCGGGGCTTCAGGTGACCCAGTGGATCAAGAGCGACGAGGAGTTGAAACATATTCCGATCATCGCCATCACCGCCTTCGCCATGAAGGGCGATGAGGAGAAGATCCGGCAGGGGGGCTGCGAGGCCTATCTGTCCAAGCCCATTTCCGTGGTGAAATTCCTCGAAACCGTTAAAAACTACCTCGGCGAGCGCTGAACCGCCGCCATTAACCCCAACGATTCAGGTAAACGGTGCATGATCCGGCGCAAATGCGTTTCGCCGATTGCATTTGCACGCGCGGCCTGTAGCCTGATTCTCGCAGGATCCTCAAAGGATCAGGCGAGAACTCCAATACCCTGCGGAGTGCTCAGGTCCGCCGCATCTCCTGGGTCCGTGGGGTCGGCTGGTCGGCAGTGGCGGGAGTGGCCTCCTTTAAACGCCCCTGTCGACCGGCCACCTATGCCAAATCTTTGATCTAAAACAAAAAAAGGCGCTCCGATGAGAGCGCCTTCTTTGTCTGGAGCAAGATCGGTCTTACTTGATCTTGGTTTCCTTGAACTCGACATGCTTGCGCGCGACGGGATCGTACTTCTTCATCGCAAATTTTTCGGTCTTCGTGCGGGCGTTCTTGGACGTCACATAGAAGTAGCCGGTGTCGGCGGTCGAGAGCAGCTTGATCTTGATGTTGGCGGCCTTGGCCATGGTCGTCGTCCCGAGTGGGCCCCGGCGGGGCGCAGATGAAGAAAGGGTCTGATGCGGCGAAACAGCAAAAGCCGCAAGCGAGCCCGCCCCGGCTGGTCAGCGCGCACCATACGGATGGGGCGGCGTAAGTCAAGATCATCAGGCTTCGAGACGAAGCCAGCCCGTGCGTCCCGTGCGGTAGATCGGGACCGGCAGATAGCGGCTCATGCCCTTGGCGAGCCGTGTCTCCAATTCCCTGAGGATCACCGAGGTGATGAGCGGCATGGGCAGGGCCCGCGCCTCGGCCATCGTCGCCCATACGAGCTCGACCAGCTCGCTGTCCGCGCCGACGACGCCCTCGAGCCGGGCGGCGATTCCCGTGGCGTCCGCAGCGAAGAAAAAGGTGTCATACCGCTTCTTCATGCGCGGCGGGGTGATGGCGCGGCCGATGAAATGCAGGTCTTCCAGGCTGGGATAGAGGCCTTGCGCGGCGAAACCGCTCCAGGCGCCGTCGGGCGGATTGTCCGGGGCGCCATAGTCCGACACGCCCAGCGCCAGGCCGGTCTCCTCGAAAGTCTCGCGAATCGCCGCCAGCGCCAGGGCCCGCGCGCCGCCGGGCGAGGGGCGGTTGAGGCATGCCATGAGCTTGGCTTCGGTGATCGGATCGAGGGCGCCGGCGATGGCCATGAGCCGGTCGCCGGGCTCCACGCCCCCGCCGGGGAAGACGAAGACGCCCGGCATGAAGGCGTGGCCGTCGTGGCGCTTGCCCAGGAGCACGCGAACCTGCGGGCCGCTCCGGTCCAGCAACATGAGGGTCGCGGCCTTGCGCGGCCGCGCCTTTGTGGGCGGGTTCGACATGATCTTGTCCCAGAGCCCCTTGGTCAGGACTTCAGTGAGATCGTCGGTGTCTGGGAGCCCGTCCGTCACGTCCGGCGGCTCAGGTCGGGCTTGCGGCGGTGGCGGGCAGGGCGGGGGCGGACTCTTCGCCGACGCCAAAGCCATGCATCCGCAGCGCCCATTGCAGCCCGATCAAGGCGCCCTTCATGCGCGGCAGGAGCCAGAGGCTCAGGACAAGGGTCAGAAGGGCCCAGCCGCAGCCCTGCACCCAGTCCGGCACGCCAAGATCATGCTCGTCCATGAAAAGGATGCCTGCGCCGATGATATGGCCGACCACGAAGATCGTCATATAGGGCGGGGCGTCGTCGGCGCGCTGATGGTGCAGCTCCTCGCCGCAGGCGGGGCAGGCGTCGCAGACCTTCAGATAGGCGTGGAACATCCTGCCTTCGCCGCAATGTGGGCATTCGCCCATGAAACCGCGTTTGACGGCCGACCACTTGTCCCTGTGGGATTTCGTCTGCGATGAAGTCGTCATCTGCGTTTCCGTTTCGCCTTGTCGCCGGTGGCGCCGGGGAAGGAGGCCTTCTTACCACGGCCGGTGGCGTTTTTGTGCGTCTTGGCGTCGCGGGGCTTGGATTTTCGCGTCTTGAGGGCGCCTGGCCCCGCCGCGCGCCGGTTGCGGCCCTCGCTGAGCATCTCGAAACGCATGGCGCCCGCGAAAGGCGCGACCTCGACCAGCCGGACCTCCACCATGTCGCCGAGCCGGTGCATCTCCCCCGTGCGGCTGCCGATGAGGGCGTGCAGGGTCTCGTCATAGCGGAAGTAATCGGAGCCCAGGGTGGCTGCGGGGATGAATCCGTCCGCCCCCGTATCGGTCAGCTTCACGAAGAGGCCGACCTTGGTCACGCCGCCGATGCGCGCCTGAAAACTCGCGCCGATGCGGTCGGCGAGATGGCTGGCGATGAGCCGGTCCACCGTCTCGCGCTCCGCCGCCATGGCGCGGCGCTCGGCGAGCGAAATGCGCTCGGCGATTTCGGCGAGCTCCACGGGCGTCATGTCGGGCAGGCCGTCGGGCCCAAGCCCTAGGGCGCGGATGAGGGCGCGATGGACGATCAGATCCGCATAGCGGCGGATCGGCGAGGTGAAATGCGCGTAGCGCTTCAGGTGCAGGCCGAAATGGCCGTAGTTCTCGGACGTATATTCCGCCTGCGCCTGCGAGCGCAGCACGATCTCGTTCACCACATGCATATGTTCGGTGTCGCGCACCCGGTCGAGGATGCGGTTGAAATGATGCGGGCGCATGGCCTCGCCCTTGGCGAGCTTGATGCCGATGGTGGAGAGGAACTCGGCCAGCGCGTTGATCTTCTCCTGCGTCGGCTCGTCGTGGGCGCGGTAGATCAGTTGCTGCTGCTTCTGCTCCAGCGTTTCAGCGGCCGCCACATTGGCGAGGATCATGAACTCCTCGATCAGCCTGTGGGCGTCGAGGCGCGGGGGGATGATGACCCGGTCCACGGAGCCGTCAGGCTTCAGCAGGATCTTGCGTTCGGGCAGGTCGAGATCGAGGGGCGAGCGTTGCTCCCGCTCCAGCTTCAGCGCTTCATAGGCCGCCCAGAGGGGGCGCAGAACCTTGTGGAGAATGGGCGCCGTCACCTCATCCACATGGCCGTCGATGGCCGCCTGCGCCTGGGCGTAGGCGAGCTTGGCGGCCGAGCGCATCATGATCCGATGGAATGTGTGGCTGCGCTTGCGCCCATGCTTGTCGACGATCATCCGCACCGCGAGCGCGGGCCGGTCGACCAGAGGCTTCAGGGAGCACAGGTCGTTTGAAATGCGCTCGGGCAGCATGGGCACGACGCGGTCGGGGAAATAGACGGAGTTGCCGCGGTCGAGCGCCTCGCGGTCGAGCGGGCGCTGGGGCCGCACATAGGCCGCGACATCGGCGATGGCGACGGTGATGACGAAGCCGTCGTCATTGGAGGGGTCAGGATCCGGCTCAGCATGAACCGCATCGTCATGATCCTTGGCGTCGGCGGGGTCGATGGTGAGGAGGGGCAGGCCGCGCCAGTCCTCGCGCAGGTCCATTGTGGCCTCGCGGGCGCTGGCGGCCTCGGCCAGGGTGTCGGAGCGGAATTCATTGGGGATGTTGTGGGTGTGGATGGCGATGAGGCTGATGGCCTTCTCGCTCTTCACCGAGCCCAGCTTCTCCCGGACCTTCGCCAGCGGCAGGCCGAAACGCCTGTCGCGCTGCAGATCCACCGAGACGAGATCGCCATCGACGGCGCCGCCCTCCGCCCCCTTGGGGATGTCGAGTTCGCTCGGCTGGCCCTTCTTGACGATGGGGATCAGGCGTCCGCCGCCATCTGGCAAGGCGCGAAAGACGCCAAGCACCTGCGCGCGCGCTTTCGAAACAAGCTTGAGCACACGCCCCGCATAGGGCGGCTCGCCTCGCTCGACATGGCGCGCCTGCTCGACCCGCAGAAGCGCGCGGTCGTTGAGGCCGGGAATGGGCTCGCCGGGGCGCGGCTTGCGCGGCGTGCGCACCAGAATGCGCGGGGCGGGGCCATATTCCACCACATCCCATTCGACGGGCTCGGCGATGAGGTCGCCGTCCCGGTCGCGGGCGATGACGTCGGCGAGGACCACGTCCGGCAGGGCGCCAGCCTTGCGCAGGGTCTTGCCGCGCCGCTCGACCGCCCCGTCGGACTCCAGCTCCTTGAGCAGGCGCTTCAACGCGATGCGGTCGGCGCCCGTGACGCCGAAAGCCCGGGCGATCTCGCGCTTGCCGATCTTCGCGGGGATGGCGCCGTCGTTCTTGTCCGCAGCGGCGCGTTCGCGCGCGATGAAGGCGAGAACCTCCTCACGCGACGGAAGGGCTTTCGCTGCCGCGGGGCTGGCTCTGGGGGGAAGGGTGTTTTTGGACAATCGCGTTTCCACGCCGAGGGGGAGATTCGCCCTCGACGTTACACCATGTGGCCACGGAGTCCCGGATTTTCCAGAACGCCGGGCCGTCAGCCCTTCTTCTTCGCTGCCGCTTTCTTGGCGGGAGCCTTTTTGGCCGCAGCCTTCTTGGCCGCAGCTTTTTTGGCCGGAGCCTTTTTGGCGGCTGTTTTTTTGGCCGCCGATTTGGTCGGCGCCGTGCGCGCGGCCACGCGGGCCTTTGGCGCATCGTCGAGGTCAAAGGGGACTTCGTCCGAGTCCTCGATGACCTTGGCCGCCTTGCCCGCAGGCTTTTTGGCGGCGCCCTTCGCTGGACCCTTGCGGATCGCCTTCTTGTCTGGCCCGCCCTTGGCGTCGATCCAGCCGATGGCGTCCTGCAGGGTCACGCTGTCGGTGGGCGTGCCCTTGGGAATGGTGGCGTTGACCTTGCCGTGGCTCACATAGGCGCCGTAGCGCCCGTCGCGCAGGGTGATCGTCCCCCCCAGCGGATGTTCGCCCAGCGCCTTCCCGCCCGTCGGCCCCGCCGATCCGCGGGCCGCCAGAAGCGCGACGGCCTCCGCAAGCGTCAGGGCTTCGGCATTGGTCCCCTTGGGGATGGTGGCGTTGATCTTGCCATGATTGACATAGGAGCCGAACCGGCCCGCCTTTACGCTCACCTCGCCGCCTTCGGGATGATCGCCGAGCACGCGGCCCGGGCCGCTGGCGCCGAAGCGTCCGCCGCCCTGCTCCTTGGTGACGATGAGATCGATGGCGCGGTTGGCGCCGATGCTCAGGATGTCGTCGTCGCGGGTGAGGCTGGCGTAGGTCTTCCCATGCTGCACATAGGGACCAAAGCGCCCGATGCCCGCCACGATGGGCTCTTTGGTGTCGGGATGTTTCGCCACCTCGCGCGGCAGCGAGAGCAGGGCGATCGCCTGTTCGAGCGTGATTTCCGCCGCCTTCAGGCCACGCGGAATGGAGGAGCGCTTCGGCTTCTCGCCTTCGCCGATCTGAAGATAGGGCCCGAAGCGCCCGTCGCGGGAGGTGATCTCCTCCCCCGTCGCAGGATCCTCTCCGATCACGCGCACGCCGGGACGGTCGCCCTCGGCGCCCGCCGCCTCGCCGGTGGCGGACTGGGCGAGCGTGCGGGTGAATTTGCATTCAGGATAGTTCGAACAGCCGATGAAGGCGCCGAACTTGCCGAGTTTGAGCGAGAGTTGCCCGGCGCCGCAGGAGGGGCAGCCGCGCGGATCCGAGCCGTCCTCCTTCGCGGGGAAGATATGTGAGCCCAGCACCTCGTTCAGGCTGTCGAGAACCTGCGTCGTGCGAAGATCCTTGGTGCCTTCCACGGCGGCCAGAAAGTCCCGCCAGAAATCACGCAGAAGCTCTTTCCAGTCCTTCTCGTGATTGGAGACTTCGTCGAGCTTCTCTTCGAGATCCGCTGTGAAGTTATATTCCACATAGCGTGAGAAGAAGCTCTCGAGGAACGCCGTCAGCAGGCGGCCCTTGTCCTCGGGAACGAGGCGCTTCTTTTCGATGCGCACATAGTCGCGCTCGCGCAGCACGGCGAGGGTCGAAGCATAGGTGGAGGGGCGCCCGATGCCGAGCTCCTCCATGCGCTTGACGAGCGTCGCCTCGGTGTAGCGCGGCGGCGGCTCGGTGAAATGCTGCACCGTCTCGATGCGGTCCTTCGCCAGCGCCTCGCCCTGCTTCATGGGCGGCAGGCGCCCGCCATCCTCATCGTCCTCATCGTCCTTGCCTTCCTGATAGAGTTTCAGAAAGCCGTCGAAACGAACGACCTGGCCGGTGGCGCGCAGGTCGAGCTTGCGGATGGGGGAGGGGGCGGCGACGTCGGCCACGATCTCGACCGTGGTGCGCTCAAGCTCCGCAGACTCCATCTGGCTGGCTACGGTGCGGGTCCAGATGAGTTCATAAAGAGCGAGCTGCTCGCCTTCGAGATATTTCGCCATCCGCCTGGGCAGGCGGGCGGCGTCGGTCGGGCGCACCGCCTCATGGGCCTCCTGCGCATTCTTCTGCTTCGACGCGTAGCGGCGCGGCGCCTTGGGCACATATTGCTCGCCATATTGCGCGGCGATCACGCTGCGCGCGGCGGCGACGGCTTCGGGCGCCATGTCGACGCCGTCGGTGCGCATATAAGTGATGAGGCCCACGGTCTCGCCGCCGAGGTTGATGCCTTCATAAAGACGCTGGGCGATCTGCATGGTGCGGGCGGGCGCGAAGCCGAGCTTGCGCGATGCTTCCTGCTGCAGGGTCGAGGTGGTGAAGGGCGGGGCGGGGTTGCGCCGGGCGGGCTTGGCCTCCACCGAGGCCACGGTGAAGGTCGCCTTGTTGAGTCCGGCTTCGAAGGCGCGCGCCTCCGCTTCGGTCCCGATGTCGAGGCGGGTGATCTTCCGGCCGTCGGCGCCGACGAGCCGGGCGATGAAGGGGGCCTTCTGGGCCGTCAGCAGATGGGCCGCCAGAGACCAGTATTCCTGCCGGACGAACTTCTCGATCTCGAGCTCGCGGTCGCAGACGAGGCGCAGGGCCACCGACTGGACGCGTCCCGCCGAACGGGCGCCGGGAAGCTTGCGCCAAAGGACCGGCGAAAGGGTGAAGCCCACGAGATAATCAAGGGCGCGGCGTGCGAGATAGGCGTCGACGAGGGCGTCGTCGATCTCGCGGGGGTTCTGCATCGCGTCCAGAATGGCGCTTTTGGTGATGGCGTTGAAGACGACCCGCTCGATCTTCTTGTCCTTCAGAACCTTCTTGCCGCGCAGGATCTCCAGCACATGCCAGGAGATGGCCTCGCCCTCGCGATCAGGGTCGGTCGCCAGGATGACCTTGCTCGCGCCCTTCACGGCGGCGGCGATGGCGCTCATGCGCTTGCTCGCCTTGGGATCCATCTCCCAACGCATGGCGAAGTCGGCCTCGGGATCGACCGAGCCATCCTTGGCGGGCAGATCGCGCACATGGCCGAACGAGGCGAAGACCTCGTAGTCCTTGCCAAGATATTTGTTGATCGTCTGCGCTTTGGCAGGTGACTCAACGATGACGACATTCATTCCGGAGCGCCTTTCAGACGCCATCCCGGCGCGAGCGATCAGGGCTCGACGGTCGTTCCGCAGGATCTGCGAGGCCGTCGTGAAGCTCGGCGCGGGTGGCGAAAACGGCCGGGAACATGGGCGAGGCCCGGTCCGCTGTCAAATCGGCCCTCTGTCCGGTCCCGGCGCGGCTCATTGTGGGCGCCCTGTGGACAAGTCGTCCCGGCTGCGACAAGGAATGGCTTGACGGGCTTATGCTGCGCCGATGAAGAGGGCTGCCGGACCGTTCGGGTCGGTGGGACGTTGCAGTTCGCAGATCCAATTCAACCACGGTTTCGATGGCGCCGATCCCTTCCCAGAAATTCGACCGTCTGTTCCCCGTCTGGCTGCGCGGCTTCGTGCGTGCGCGGGAGGTCGGGCTCGTGCTCGTCGCTGTTCTCGTGGGCGCCGTCTCCGGTTTGCTGGTCTCGGGCCTCTCCATCGCGTCCCAGTTCGCCCATGAAGTCATCTTCGACCTGGCCCGGGGGCAGCATCTGTCCATCGCCGCAGGGATTGACTGGCGGCGGGTCATGGGCGGCCCGATCCTCGGCGCCCTGGCGCTTGCGCTGCTCACGTTCTGGGCGGGCAAGAGGTTCAGCGGCAGGATGGCCGACGCCATCGAGGCGAACGCCCTGAACGGCGGGCGCCTGTCCATGGGCGGCAGCCTCTACATCACCGTCCAGACCTTCATCTCCAACGCCTGCGGCTCCTCGGTGGGGCTTGAGGCCGCCTATACGCAGATCTCCTCAGCCGTGGCCTCGCTGCTGGGGCGGGGGCTCGCGGCGCGGCGCAGCGACATGCGGCTGCTGGTCGGCTGCGGCGCTGCGGGGGCGATCGCGGCGGCTTTCGGAGCGCCGCTGGCGGGAGCCTTCTATGCTTTCGAGGTGGTGCTGGGCGCCTATAGCGTGGGCTCGCTGGCGCCCGTGGCGGCCAGCGCCATCGCCGCGAGCCTGATTTCGAAGCCTATCGTGGGCCATGACCTGCTGGTCGCGCCCGGGCCGATGTCGCCCATTCATGGGGCCGGATTCGTTCATTTGCTGATCCTGGCCGCCCTGATGGCGCTGGTCGGCATCGCCCTCATGCGGGGGGTGGCGGCCTTCGACGGGCTTTTCAACCGCAGCCGCATCCCCGCCGCCTTCCGACCCGTGCTGGGGGGCGTCCTTGTGGGCGCCATGGCCCTCATCAGTCCGCAGGTCATGGGCTCGGGCCATGGCGCGCTTCAGCACAATCTGCTCAACGCCCTGCCGCTCGGCCTGCTGGTGGGGCTGGCGCTGCTCAAGTGCCTCGCCTCTGCGGTGTCGCTGGGCTCTGGCTATCGCGGCGGCCTCTTCTTCGCCTCCCTGCTGATCGGCAGCATGCTCGGACGGTTCTATGGAGAGGGGATGGCCCTTTGGATGGACCTGTCCCTGTCGCCCGGCGCGGCGGCGGTCGCGGGCATGGCGGCCTTCGCCACGGGGGTGCTGGGCTCGCCGATCACCATGACCGTGCTGGCGCTGGAGATGACCGGCGACTTCGACGTGACGGCCGCCTGCTTTCTGGCCTGCGCCATCTCCTCCCTCATCGTGCGCACGGGCTTTGGCTATTCCTTCGCCACCTGGCGTTTCCACCTGCGCGGGGAGACCATCCGCGGCCCCGCCGACATCGGCTGGCTGCGCGATCTCACCGTGGCCCGGCTGATGCGCAAGGACGCGCGCACCCTGCCCGGCGATGTCGCCATAGAAGCGGCGCGGCAGATTTTCCCACCCGGCGGCGAGCGCCAGTTCTTCCTGCTCGACAAGAATGGCCGCTACGCCGGAACCGTTCTGACCGCCGATCTCCACACCACCGACGAGACGGCTGATGCTCCCGTCGCCACCCTCGCCCAGCCCGATGGAGCCTTGCTGTTCCCCCGGATGACCATCCGCGAGGCCATCGACACCTTCGAGAAGACGGAGACCGATGTGCTTCCGGTCCTCGACAGCGCGGAAAGCGGTCAGGTGCTGGGGCTTTTAACCGAGGCGCATACCCTGCGCCGTTATGGCGAGGAGCTAGAGCGGCGCCATCAGGCGATCATCCGGGCTTGAACGAGGCTGGGGACGCGCGCCCCCGCCGCCTTGCGTCGCCGCGCCCGGCGGCCCTATAGGATGCGCTTCATGGCAGACACAAACTCCCCCAACCCGTTCCCGCACCGCCATCTCCTCGGCATCGAGGCCCTGTCGGCGCCCGACATCCTCCATCTCCTGGACATGGCGGATGAGGCCGTGGCCCTCTCCCGTCAGGTGGAGAAGAAGCGCTCCATCCTGCGCGGGCGCACCCAGATCAATCTCTTCTTCGAGAACTCCACGCGCACGCAGGCCTCCTTCGAGATCGCCGGCAAGCGGCTCGGCGCTGACGTCATGAACATGTCCGTGGCGACGTCGAGCGTGAAGAAGGGCGAGACGCTGATCGACACGGCGGTGACCTTGAACGCCATGCGGCCTGACATCATCATCGTGCGCCATCAGGAATCCGGCGCCGTCGATCTCCTGTCCCGCAAGGTCGATTGCTCCGTGGTGAATGCGGGCGACGGCTCCCACGAGCATCCCACGCAGGCCCTGCTCGACGCCCTCACCATCCGCCGCAACAAGGGGCGCATCGAGGGTCTGACCGTCGCGATCTGCGGCGATGTCGCGCATTCCCGCGTGGCCCGGTCCAACATGGTGCTGCTCGCCAAGCTCGGCGCGCGGGTGCGCGTCGTGGCGCCCTCCACGCTGCTGCCCGCCGGGATCGACCGCATGGGGGTCGAGGTTCACCGCAACATGCGCGACGGCCTCAGGGACGCCGACATCGTGATGATGCTGCGGCTCCAGCTTGAGCGCATGAGCGGCGCCTTCGTGCCGAGCCTGCGCGAATACGCCCGCTTCTATGGCCTTGATGAGGAGAAGCTCGCCTGGGCGAAGCCCGACGCGCTGGTCATGCACCCCGGCCCCATGAACCGGGGCGTCGAGATCGACACGGCGGTGGCGGATGGTCCCCGCTCCCTCATCACCGAACAGGTCGAGATGGGCGTCGCCGTGCGCATGGCGGTGCTTGAAGCCCTCGCGCAAAACCTGCCGAACCTGTGAGGGCGCGATCATGACCCAGCAACCTCTCGCCCTCATCAACGCCCGCCTCGTCAACCCCGCCTCAGGGACCGAAACGCGCGGCGGCCTGCTCATCATGGATGGCGTCATCGCCGACCTCGGCGGCGCCGTCACGAAGGATGCGCTGCCTGCCGGCGCGCGGGTCATCGACTGCGCTGGCGACATCGTGGCCCCCGGCCTCATCGACATGCGCGCCTTCGTGGGGGAGCCCGGCGCCGAACATCGCGAGACCATGGCCTCGGCCAGCGCGGCCGCCGCTGCTGGCGGCGTCACCACCATGGTCGCCATGCCCGACACCCATCCGGCGGTGGATGATCCGGCTGTCGTCGATTTCATCAAGCGCCGCGCGCGCGACACAGCGCGGGTGCGGGTGCTGCCGTCAGCGGCGATCACCAAGGGGCTCAGGGGCAAGGAGATCGCGGAGATCGGCTTGCTGCTCGAAAGCGGCGCCGTCGCCTTCACCGATGGCCTGCGCTCGATCCGCAACGCCCAGGTGATGCGCCGTGCCATGACCTATGCGCGGGACTTTGACGCGCTCATCATGCATTTCGCGCAGGACGAAGACCTCGCGGGCTCCGGCGTGATGAACGCGGGCGAGCGCGCCACGCGCCTCGGGCTTGGCGGGATACCCGTCGAGGCCGAGACCATCGCCCTCGACCGCGACCTGCGCCTCGTGAACATGATCAAGGGCCGCTATCACGCCTCCCTCGTCAGCGCCGCGCCATCGCTCGAAATCCTCAAGCGGGCGAAGGACGCGGGGCTCAAGGTCACCTGCGCCACCTCGATCAATCACCTCACGCTGAATGAGAACGACATCGGCGCCTATCGCAGCTTCTTCAAGCTCTCGCCGCCTCTGCGCCATGAGGACGACCGCCTCGCCATGGTGGAGGCGCTGGCCTCGGGCCTGATCGACGTCATCGTCTCCGATCACAACCCGCAGGATGTCGAGACCAAGCGTCTGCCCTTCGGCGAGGCGGAGTTCGGCGCCATAGGCCTTGAAACCATGCTCTCGGCTGGCCTGCGCCTTGTGCATGCGGGGCAGGTCAGCATGGCGCGTCTGCTCCATGCGCTTTCGACCCGGCCTGCTGAAATTCTGGGCCTGCCGCAGGGCCGGTTGCAGAAGGGGGCGCCGGCGGATGTGATCCGCTTCGATCCCGAAGAGCCCTATGTGCTTGATCCCGCTTTGCTTCATTCGCGCAGCCGCAACACGCCCTTCGATGGCGCGAAAATGGAGGGCCGTGTGAAGCTCACCGTGGTTGCGGGCGAGGTCGTGTGGGGCTAGGCTCAAGCGCCGTCGCCTGGAGAAGCGGACGTTTTAACGGACCCTGATGTGCTTACGCTCGAAACCCTTTTTGCGCTGCTGATCGGCTATCTCCTGGGATCCATTCCCTTCGGGCTGGTCATCACGAAAGCTGCGGGCACGCAGGACATCCGCACGATCGGATCCCAGAACATCGGCGCGACCAATGTGCTGCGCACTGGCCGCAAGGGCCTCGCCGCCGCCACGCTGATCTGCGATGCGCTGAAGGGGACCGTTGCGATCCTCATCGCCGCCCAGTGGGGCGAGGCGCCCGCCATGGCTGCGGCCTTCGCTGCCTTCGCGGGCCATATCTTCCCGGTCTGGCTGAAATTCAAAGGCGGCAAGGGCGTCGCGACCTTTCTGGGCTGCCTGCTCGGGCTCTACTGGCCCGCAGCCATCCTTTTCATGGTCGTCTGGCTGGTGGTGGCGAAGGTGTCGAAATATTCCTCCGCCGCCGCTCTGGCCGCGAGCGTCGCCGCGCCCCTCGCCTTCATCGCCACGGGGCAGGAGGCGCAGGGCGCCCTGGCCCTCGTTCTGGCGGCCATGATCTTCTACACCCACAGGGCCAATATCGGACGCCTGCTGGCGGGGTCCGAAAGCAAGATCGGCCAGCGATCATGAGCGCGGCGGAGACCTCGGGCGCGCATCTTACAGACGCACAGCGCCTCGACTGGCTCCGCCTCATCCGCACCGACAGCATCGGCCCGCAAACCTTCCGCGCCCTCATCAACCGCTTTGGCGGCGCGGCTGCGGCCATCGAGGCGGCGCCGCGTCTCGCCGCGCAAAAGGGCCGGTCCCTCGCCATCGCCGATCTCGACGCCTGCAAGCGGGAGATGGACGCGCTCGCCGCAATGGGCGCGCGGCTCGTGGCGATGGGAGAGCCTGAATATCCAGCGGCGTTGCGCGCCATCCACGCGCCTCCGCCGCTCATTTCCGTTCTGGGGGATGTCGCGGCGCTCTTACGGCCGATGGTGGCCGTGATCGGCTCGCGCAACGCCTCCGCCGCAGGCCTCGCCTTCACCGAGCGGGTCGTGCGCGATCTGGCGGCGGCGGGCTTCGTCATCGCCTCGGGCCTCGCGCGCGGCGTCGACGCCCGCGCCCATCAGGCCAGCATCGGCATGGGCACGGTGGCGGCGCTGGCGGGGGGACTCGACCGGGTGTATCCCCCCGAACATGCGGGGCTCGCTCAGGACATCTGCGCGCGCGGGGCGCTCATCACCGAAATGCCGCTGGGCTGGGAGCCGCGGGGGCGCGACTTCCCCAGGCGCAACCGCATCGTGGCGGGCCTCGCCCTCGGCACGCTGGTGATCGAGGCCTCGCGCGGGTCGGGCTCGCTCATCACCGCCAAATATGCCGCCGACGAGGGGCGCGAGATCTTCGCCGTGCCCGGCTCCCCGCTCGATCCGCGCGCCGAGGGAACCAACGGGCTGCTGCGCGATGGCGCGACCCTGTGCACGCGGGCGGAAGACGTACTCAATGTGCTGCTGCCCATGGCGCAGACCGATGCGCCGCCGCAGCTGCCGCTCTTTCGCGAAGCCGAGGGCGCCCAGGCGGCCGCCGAGCCGCTGTGGGATGAGCTGGATCTCTTCTATGAGGTCAGCGTGCCCACGACCGTGGCTGGCCTCGCCTTCGATGAGCCCGCGCGCCCGGCGCCCTCGCCCTCGCCCTTGGCCGCTCCTGCGCCGCGCGAGGCGCTCTCGGGCGCAGCTTTGCGGGCCCATGTCGAAGGCCTGCTGGGGCCTTCCCCGGTTGGACTCGACGATCTCGTGCGGGCTGCCGGCGCGCCGGTGGGGGAGGTGCGGTCTGTTTTGCTGGAGCTTGAGCTGGAAGGAAGGCTCGAAAGGCACGGCGGCGGTCTGGTGTCGCTCGCCCCAAAGACCTGAGCTGTTCAGGATTGCTCGCGGCTCAGAAAAGTCAGCCGGTCCAGCGCCCCCTGCAGAATATAGGCTGCCGCCATGCGGTCGACCACATCCGCCCGTTTGGCGCGCGAGGCGTCCTGCTCGATGAGGGAGCGGGTCACGGCTGCGGTGGACAGCCTTTCGTCCCAGAAGACGAAGGGGATCTGTGTCAGCGGCCCGCAGCTGCGGATGAACGCCTTGGTCGACTGGGCGCGTGGGCCCTCGGTCCCGTCCATGTTCAGGGGCAGGCCGATGACGAAGGCCGCGACCTCGTGCTTCGTCGCCAGCTCCAGCAGGCGCGCCGCATCCTTCGTGAATTTGGTGCGCGCGATCGTCTCGAGCGGCGTCGCGATGCGCCGCTCCACATCACAGAGGGCCAGACCAATGGTCTTCGTGCCAAGGTCGATCCCCATCAGCCTGCTGTAGCGTGGCAGGCGGGGGAGCAGAGCCTCGATGGTGAGCATGTTTTCGGCCATGCGCCGCCCTAGCACGGGCCGACGCCCTTGGCCATGGCCGGGCGGGTTGGGGTTTGCGTCGCCAAAGCGTGCGATGATATAGGCCTGTCGCAGGCGTCGCTGCGCGCCGTCTTTCGACTCAAGGCTTTGTTTGGAGCAAGCATGTCCGTTGACCAGGCGACCGTCCGCCGCATCGCGCATCTCGCGCGCATCGCCGTGAGCCCAGAAGAGGTTCCCCATCTCCAGCAGGAGCTGAACGCCATCCTCTCCTTCGTGGAGGAGTTGAGCGCGGTCGACGTCGAGGGGGTCGAGCCCATGACCTCCGTGGTGCCCATGAAGATGGTCTGGCGCAAGGACGCCGTGACCGACCATGCGGGCGCCGATGTGGTGGTGGCCAACGCCCCCGTCAGCGAAGACAACTTTTTCGTGGTTCCCAAAGTCGTGGAATAGGCGCAGGCCAGTCCAACTTTTCGACGCTATCCGCCGCCCGCGGCCAGAGAGACAGACATGACCGACGTGACACGCCTCACCCTCGCCGAAGCGCGCGATGCGCTGGCCGCCCGCAAGCTCTCCGCCGTCGAACTGACGCAGGCCCATCTTGACGCCATGGCCAAGGCGCGCGGCCTCAACGCCTATGTGGTGGAGACGCCCGATCAGGCGCTCGCCATGGCCGCCGCCTCGGACGCGCGCATCGCCAGCGGCGCAGCCGGTCCGCTCGAGGGCCTGCCGCTCGGGGTGAAGGATCTCTACGCCACCAAGGGCGTCCATACGCAGGCCTGCAGCCATATCCTCGACGGCTTCAAGCCGGACTACGAGTCCACCGTGACCTCGCATCTGTGGCGCGACGGCGCGGTCATGCTGGGCAAGCTCAACATGGACGAATTCGCCATGGGCTCGTCCAACGAGACCTCTTATTACGGCCCCGTCGCCTCGCCATGGCTGCCTGCGGGGCGCGACGCCGCCTCCGCGCGCGAGGCGCTCGCCGGCGACAAGAAGGGCCTGCTGACGCCCGGCGGCTCCTCCGGCGGTTCGGCCTCGGCGGTCGCGGCGCATCTGTGCCTCGGCGCCACCGCCAGCGACACCGGCGGCTCCATCCGCCAGCCCGCCGCCTTCACCGGCACGGTCGGCATCAAGCCCACCTATGGCCGCTGCTCGCGCTGGGGCATGGTGGCCTTCGCCTCCTCGCTCGATCAGGCTGGCCCGATTGCGCGCACGGTGCGCGACTGCGCGATCATGCTGCGCTCCATGGCTGGCCACGACGCCAAGGACGCGACCTGCATCGACGCGCCCGTGCCCGATTACGAGGCCTCCATCGGCGCCTCCATCAAGGGCAAGAAGATCGGCGTGCCCCGGGAATACCGCATCGAAGGCATGCCCGCCGAGATCGAGAAGCTCTGGGCCGACGGCGTCGCCTACCTCAAGGCCGCGGGAGCCGAGATCGTCGACATCTCGCTGCCCCACACCCGCACGGCGCTGCCCGCCTATTACATCGTGGCGCCCGCTGAGGCCTCGTCCAATCTCGCGCGCTATGATGGCGTGCGCTATGGGCTGCGTGTGCCGGGCAAGGACATCTCCAGCATGTATGAGAACACCCGCCGGGCCGGATTCGGCCCCGAGGTGCGCCGCCGCATCATGATCGGCGCCTATGTGCTCTCCGCCGGTTACTACGACGCCTATTATGTGCGCGCCCAGAAGATCCGCACGCTCATCCGGCAGGATTTCGAGAAGGTCTATGCGCAGGGCGTCGACGCCATCCTGACGCCCGCCACCCCTTCGGCGGCCTTCGGCATCGGCGAAAAGGGCTCGGCCGATCCGGTCGAAATGTATCTCAACGACGTCTTCACCGTGACGGTGAACATGGCGGGCCTGCCGGGCATCGCCGTGCCTGCGGGCCTGTCGGGCGACGGCTTGCCGCTCGGGCTGCAGCTCATCGGCCGCCCCTTCGATGAAGAGACGCTCTTCTCCATGGCCTCGGTGATCGAGGACTCCGCCGGCCGCATGGCCTTGCCGCAGCCCTGGTGGTGAGAATGGCGCATCGGTCTGCGGTCTTGTTCGCAGGCTCAGGTCATTTTAGACTCCTGAAATCGCGCGGACGCACATCGTTCTCGCCAACCTCGCGGACAGGTCCATGAACGCACCCGCCAATCCATCCAAGCTCATCAAAGGCGCAACCGGCGATTGGGAGATCGTCGTGGGCATGGAGATCCATGCCCAGGTGTCCTCCCATTCGAAGCTCTTCTCGGGCGCCTCGACCGATTTCGGCGGCGATCCCAACAGCCATGTCTCGCTGGTGGACGCCGCCATGCCCGGCATGTTGCCGGTCATCAACGAGGAATGCGTGAAGCAGGCGGTGCGCACGGGGATCGGCCTCAAGGCGCAGATCAACCATCGCTCGACTTTCGACCGGAAGAACTATTTCTATCCCGACCTTCCGCAGGGCTACCAGATCTCCCAATTCAAAAGCCCCATCGTGGGCGAGGGCGTGGTGATCGTCGATGTGACGCCGACCGAGCAGATCACGGTGGGCATCGAGCGGCTGCATCTCGAGCAGGACGCAGGCAAGTCCCTGCATGACCAGTCCCCGACCGACAGCTTCGTCGACCTCAACCGTTCCGGCGTGGCGCTGATGGAGATCGTGTCGAAGCCCGACATCCGCTCGGCGGAGGAGGCGCGCGCCTATGTCACGAAGCTGCGCACCATCCTGCGCTACCTCGGCACCTGCGACGGCAATATGGAGCAGGGGAGCCTGCGCGCCGATGTGAACGTCTCCGTCCGCCGTCCGGGCGAGGGGCTGGGCACCCGCTGCGAGATCAAGAACGTGAACTCGATCCGCTTCATCGGCCAGGCCGTGGACGTCGAGGCGCGGCGCCAGATCGCCATTCTGGAGGATGGCGGGAGCATCGACCAGGAGACGCGGCTCTTCGATCCCGCGCGCGGCGAGACGCGCTCCATGCGCTCGAAGGAAGAGGCGCATGACTATCGCTACTTCCCCGACCCCGACCTGCTTCCGCTTGAGTTCGACGAGGCCTTCGTCGAAGAGCTGGCGCGTGGTCTGCCTGAGCTTCCCGACGAGAAGAAGGCGCGCTTCATGCGCGACTACGGCATCGCCTCCTACGATGCGGGCGTGCTCGTCGCCGAACGCGCCTCGGCCGATTTCTACGAGGCGGTGGCCACGGGACGCGACGCCAAGATGGCCGCCAACTGGGTCATCAACGAACTCTTCGGACGCCTCAACAAGGAAGGGTTCGACATCGCCGCCTCTCCCGTCAGCGCGGCGCAGCTTGGCGCCATCGTCGACCTCATTTCGGAGGGCGTGATCTCCGGCAAGATCGCCAAGGATCTCTTCGAGATCGTCTGGACCGAGGGGGGCGATCCCCGCGCACTCGTCGAGACGCGCGGCATGAAGCAGGTCACCGATACCGGCGCCATCGAGGCTGCGGTGGACGCGATCATCGCCGCCAATCCCGACAAGGTCGCGCAGGCGCAGGCCAAGCCCACCATGCTCGGATGGTTCGTCGGCCAGGTCATGAAGCAGACCGGCGGCAAGGCCAATCCGCAGTCGGTGAATGATGTGCTGAAGAGCAAGCTGGGCATTTGAGCGCAAGCGTCGGCGCGCGCTCCTCATGCGCGCGCCGCAGCATCAGCGCCCTCGAATCACTCCAAGGCCCGAGCCTTTCCTTGCCCGAGGCGCGCTGTTGAAGCTTCGCGCGCGCCAATCCTGAGCGCTGAATCACCGCCGCCCACGAAAATATTTTCATTTGTTGCAAGCAAGGTCTCGCCGCGCCTGAGATAGGCCGCGCGCCTAAGTCTTGCGCGCTGTCGGCGGCGCGCTCGCGGGCCTTGGGTTTCGTCGTCCAGCGGTCCGTGTCCTGCGCAGGCGCATCTGCGGGCGGCGTTGACGCAGGCGCGCAAGGCTGCGCACAGGCCTGAAGATAATCTAATGAATATAGATATTTCTGTGTCTCTCTTCGAAGCCCCGTCGTCGCTGCGCCATGGGGCGCCCTCAACGCTTCGCGCCTCGACGAGGCGGCGCTGACGCAAGGAGCGATGCTGCAGCGAGGATCTTTCCAAGCGCTTCGCCGCAGACGCGATGAATGTTGCGCGGGCGCCGATCACACGCAGCTACAGGGTGCTGCGCGGGGCTGTCGCCGCGTGAATCCCCCATGGCCGCTCTTGCATGGCTCATGAACCGCGCTACGGTGATAGGGCCTGTTGTCGACTTCCATATCGACGTGTTGACTATCAAATCAGAGGGGACCGCAAATGGCCAAGGCCACAACTAAGCGTAAACCGGCGAAGAAAGCCGCCGCGAAAAAGAGCGCCCGCAAGGCCGCCATGAAGAAGACCGCAGCCAAGAAGGCGACGGCGAAAACCGCTGCCCGCAAAGGCGCCGCCAAGAAGGGCGCCGCGAAGAAGGGCGCAGTGAAGAAGACCGCCGCGAAGAAGGCGGCCGTCAAGAAGACTGCTGCGAAGAAGACAGCCGTGAAGAAGAGCGCGGCCAAGAAGCCTGCTGGCAAGGCCGCTGCGAAGAAGGTCGCCGCGAAGAAGGCTGTGGCCAAGAAGTCCGCTGCCAAGAAGACTGCGCGCAAGAGCGCTGCTCCCAAGGCCGCTGCTCCCAAGGCTGCTGCACCCAAGCCCGCCGTCCAGAAGCCCGCGCGCAAGGCTGTCGCGAAGAAGGCGCCCCGCAAGGCTCGCGCCGCTGCGCCCGTTCCTGCTCCGGCTCCTGTCGCCGCGCCGACCGACACCAAGACCGAGAACAGCTGATCTTGTTTCGCCGCCTCCCGCGCTATCGCGCGGGATGACGCTCACAAGACCATGACGACCTCGCCGCCCTTCGTCCTCTCGGAGGGCGGCGTTCCTTTTCAACGCCGCTTGTTCAACGCTGTTTGCTGCAGATTTCGAAGAATTCGATCCAGGTCATGCGATCCGTCTGGCCCGCCATCTTGCGGCGGCTCCAGTCCTGCGCGCAGGCCCGCTGCAAAGCGCGCATCTCCTGACGCGACTGGGGCGGCTGATGGGCGGGCGCGGGGGAGGGGGAAGCGGCTTGCGGTTCCACAGGCGCTTGCGTCGGGGGCGCTGGAGAGGCTTGCCGGGGGCGAGGCGCCGGCTGGGGTGGATTGATGGATTGCGCGTCGGCGCCCGCCGCCGCCACCGAGGTCATGGCGACGCCGACGAGCAGCCATTTCAGGCGCGCGCGGTTTGGCGTCGGCGCCGTCCGGCGGCCAACGTCTTTCTTTTGCGCGCTTGTCGCGACTTGCTGGCTCTGGATCGTCAGTCGCCCGCTCCGCTCGCCTTCGCGCGGGGCCTCCACCCGCGCATCTCCACGACAGCATCTGTGTCGCGGCGCCTGCGCCGGGTCAAGCGTGCGCTTTGGCCCCAGCGTCATGCCAGCTTCGCAATGGCCGCAAATGCGCCAAAGAGTTCAAGCAAATAGCCTCATCGCTCCTTCGCATGGCCCGCTCGAAAGCCGATCATGCGATGTCAAAGCCTGGGCGATCCCGGCCTTCATAGGGCTCATCTGATGACACGACAGGAGAAGACATGGGCGCTCGCAGCCTCGCCATTCTGACTGGCACGATTGCTTTGCTATCCCTCCCAAGCGCGCAGGCGGGGGGCAATTATGATGGGCCCTGGTCGGTGGAGCTATCCACGGAACAGGGTCAGTGCGGACTGAACTACAAGGGGCAGGTCAATGTGTCCGGCGGTCATATCGCGGAGAGCGGCATGTTCGTTCAGGCCGCAGGCGCCGTCGACCCCTCGGGCCGCGTCGCCCTTCGCATGACCCGCGGCTCGGACCATGTGGCGGCGGGCGGCCATTTGAAAGGCGACAGCGGCGGCGGACGCTGGCATTCGCCGACCCAGCAGTGCTCCGGCCGCTGGCGCGCTGCGCGCCTGTGAGGCTCTGCGGCGCGGCGCGCTGAAATTCAGCGCGCCAGCCTTGGCTCATGGGTCTGGCGAGACGGTTCGCGAATGGCTATGATCGGCTCTTGCAGTTGACGCCTGTCGCGCCTGCGCAAGGGAGATGGCAATGACGACCCGTCGTTCTTTCATGGTCGGCGCTCTGGGGAGCGCGGCGTTCTTTGGTTCTTCGGTTGCAAGTTTCGGCCAGGGCGCGCCTGCCGGTTATCCCGCAGACTATGCGGATCTGATCGCCCGCGCCAAGAAAGAGGGCCGCGTTTCCATCTATACCTCGACGGACGAGGCTCAGGGTCAGCCTTTGGTTGAGGCCTTCAAGGAAGCCTATGGCGTCGCCGTCGACTACAACGGCCTTGGCACGACCGACGTCTATAACCGCGTCATCAGCGAGGGCGCCGCGGGACAGGTCGGCGCCGACGTCGCGTGGACGAGCTCCATGGACCTCCAGATGGTCCTCGCGGGCAAGGGGCTTCTCGACACCTATGCCTCGCCCGAGGCCGCCCAGTTCCCGCAGAGCGCGATCTACAAGGACATGGTCTTCGGCACCTCGGTCGAGCCGGTGGCGATGATCTACAACAAGAACCTTCTGAAGGCCGAGTGGATCCCCAAGACCCGCGCGGATCTTGTGAAGCTGCTTCAGGAAAACGGCAAGGAGCTGAAGGGCAAGGTCGCCTCCTTCGACCCGGAAAAGAGCGGAATCGGATTCCTGCTCGCGCAGACCGACCTGCAGAACACCACCTCCTTCTGGGATCTCGCCAAGGCCTTTGGCGCGGCGGACGGCAAGGTCTATGGCAGCTCAGGCGCCATGCGCGAGAAGGTCGTTTCGGGCGAACAGGTCATCGCCTTCAACGTCATCGGCTCCTATGCGCTGCAGTGGCAGAAGGAATCCCCCGTGGTGGGCGTCTCCTTCGCGAGCGATTACACAGCCGCGTTCCAGCGCGTCGCCAGCGTGACCAAGGGTGCGCCCCATCCGGCGGCCGGTCGGCTCTTCCTTGATTTCATGCTCTCTGAAAAGGGCCAGGCGATCCTCGCGGGCAAGGGCGTGCCGCCTCTGCGCAAGGGCTACAAGGGCGTTCTGGACGCCGAAGAGATCGGCAAGCTGACCGGCGGCAATATGAAGGTCATCCCGGTTGATGAGAAGCTTGCGGGCAACATGAATCCGAAGCTGCGGGGCGAGTTCTTCCAGATCTGGAAGAAAGCCATGCGCGGCGAAGGCTGATGTCGGCGGCGGGGGGGCTCGCGCCGCGCAGCGAGGGCCAGACTTACAGGGTCGCGATCATCGCGGCCCTTGTTCTTGTCGTCATGGCCCCTGTCGGCCTCATCATCTATCAAAGTTTTCTAGGCGCGCCTTTCTTCGACAAGACCGCGCGCCTGAGCCTTGAGGCCTATGATTATGTGCTGACCGATCCGGACTTCTGGATCGCCCTGCGCACGACCGCCATCTTCGCCTTCGGGCTTGTGGCGGTGGCGGTGCCCCTTGGCGCGATGCTGGCTTTCCTGCTGTCGCGCACCGATCTCGTGGGCAAGCGGTGGCTGGAGCCGGTGGCGCTGGTGCCGATGTTCCTGTCCTCCATCGTGCTCGCCTTCGGCTATACGGTGGCGGTCGGCCCCTCGGGCTTTGTGTCGCTCTGGATGAAGGAGACCTTCGGCTTCAAGCCCTGGAGCATCTACAGCCTCGGCGGCATGATCCTCATCGGCGGCTTGAGCCATGTGCCGAACGTCTATCTCTATGTCTCCTCGGCCATGCGCAGCCTGCCATCGGATCTTGAGGAGGCGGCGCGGGCGGCGGGCGCGAGCATCTGGCGCGTGTCGCTTGACGTCACCCTGCCCATGGTTCTGCCCTCGTTGATCTTCGCGGCGGCGCTCAATCTGCTGCTGGGCTTCGAGACCTTCGGCATCCCCCTCGTGCTGGGCGACCCCAGCGGCATCGTGGTGCTGACGACCTATATCTACAAGGTCAACGGCATCTTCGGCACGCCCACCTATCATGTCATGGCGGTGGTGGCTGTGGCGCTGATCCTCATCACCCTGCCGCTCGTCTATGTCCAGCGCCTGCTTCTGCGCAACAGCCGCCGCTATGCGGCGGTCGGCGGCAAGGGCGCGCGCGCCACCCCGTTGCGGCTTGGGCCGGCGGGGCAGGCCATCGCCTGGAGCGTGATCGCGCTCTGGCTCATCATCTCCGTCGTGCTGCCCATCGGCGGCATCACCGTGCGCGCCTTCGTCGACGCCTGGGGGGAGGGCGTCCGCCTGCGCGATCACCTGACGCTCGCCCATTTCGCCCATGTGCTGGACACGCCGAGCCTGTACCGGGGCATCGTCAACACGCTGCTTCTGGCGGTGATCGGCGGCGCCTTTGCGGTGGCGATCTATCTGGCGGTCGGCCTTGCGGGCCATCGCAACAAGGGGCCGAGCGGCGCCTTGCTCGATTACATGGTGCTGCTGCCGCGCGCGCTGCCGGGCATCATCATCGGCCTCGCCTTCTTCTGGCTCTTCCTCTTCGTGCCCTTCCTGACGCCGCTGCGGCCCACGCTTGTGAGCCTCTTCGTCGCCTATACGGTGGTGGGCCTGTCCTATGGGCTGCGCATCATTCAGGCGACCCTGATGCAGGTGGCGCCGGAGCTTGAGGAGTCCTCGCGCACCACAGGCGCAAGCCCCATGCGCACCTGGCGCGATACGGTGATCCCCATCATCCGGCCGGGCCTCGTCGGCGCCTGGTCGCTCATCATGATCGTCTTCCTGCGCGAATATGCGACGGGCGTTTATCTGATGGGCGTGGGGACGGAGGTGGTGGGCACCCTGATGGTCTCGCTGCTCACCTCCGGGTCCATGGACCAGATCGCCGCGCTCGCTTTCCTCAGCATCATCTTCACCGCCCTCGGCCTTGGTTTCGCCCTGCGGCTCGGAGCCCGCATCCATGACTGATCTCAGCGTCGCCAACGTCGAGAAATGGCTCGGCGGAAACCACATCCTGCGCGGCGCCTCCTTCGAGGCGAGCAGGGGCACCATCGTCGCGCTGCTGGGCGCCTCGGGCAGCGGCAAGACCACGCTGCTGCGCTGCATCGCGGGGCTGGAGCAGCCCGAAGGCGGGCGCATCGAGATCGGCGGCAATGTGGTGCTGGACTCTGCGCGCGGCGTCGCCCTGCCGCCCGAGAAGCGCAACATCGGCCTCGTCTTCCAGTCCTATGCGCTATGGCCCCATCGCAATGTCTTCGACAATGTGGCCTACGGGCTCAAGCTGCGGGGGATCGAGGGGCAGGAGGCGCGCACGAGGGTCATGGCCATCCTCGAAAAGCTCGGCCTCGGCCATCTGTCCGAGCGTTTCCCCGATCAGCTCTCCGGCGGCCAGCAACAGCGCGTCGCCATCTGCCGTGCGCTGGTCTATGAGCCGCGCGTGCTCCTGATGGACGAGCCGCTCTCCAACCTTGACGCCAAGCTGCGCGAGGACGCGCGCTACTGGATCCGCAAGCTCATTCTGGAGCTGGGCATCTGCGCCATCATGGTGACGCACGATCAGGCCGAGGCGCTGGCCATGGCGGACCATGTTCTGCTGCTGCAGAACGGCGTCATCGTCCAGTCGGGATCGCCCATCGAGATGTATTCCCAGCCTGCAACCTTTTATGCGGCGGATTTTCTGGGCGCCAACAATGTGCTGCGGGGCAAGCTGACGGGCGCTTGCGCCATCGGCGGCGAAGGCTGGTCGCTGGACGGGGTCGTCCGCGAGACCCGCCCCCTGGCCGTGGGCGAGGAGGCGCGGGCGGTGGTGCGCACCGAGCGCATCAGCATCGTCAGCGGGCCCGGCGAGAACCACCTGCAGATGCAGGTCGACGCCTGCCTCTATCTCGGGAGCGCCTGGGAATATCGCCTGAGTTGCGGCGCCCTCAGCATGAAGGCCCATGGCGCGGACCAGTTGCCGCCCGGCCCGGTCTGGTGCGCCGTCCCGCGTGACGCGGTCTGGATCTTCGGGGCTGATGGGGCGGCCTGATCGGCGAAACCATCAGTGGAGGCGCCCGCCGCCCGGTCGAGGGGCGGGCGCCGCCGGTCACGCTGCGAGGCGGTTGATCTTGCTTTCGGCCATGGCGGTCAGTTTCTTGTCCATGGCCTTTTCTTCCCTGATGGTCTGCTCCAGGAGATCCACGACCGGCTGGCGCCCGAGCTGGCGCGCCCAGGCGATCAGCGTGCCGTAACAGGTGATCTCGTAATGTTCGACCGCCTGATCGGCGGCGATCAGCGCGGCGTCCAGAAGATGCTTGTCTTTGAGGTGGTTCACCACATCGCCGGCCTCCTTGATGAGGCCGTCGATGGTGGCGCAGGGGACGGCCTGCGGCGGCTTGCCCATGGTTTTGAACACCTGTTCAAGACGTTTGATCTGGGTGTCCGTCTCTTTCAGATGCTCCTCCACGGCGGCGCGCAGCGAGGCGTCGGAGGTTTTGGAGGCCATTTTCGGCATGGCCTTGTGGATCTCTTTTTCGGCGTAATAGATGCTCTGGAGCTGATGCACGAAGAGATCTTCCATCGAGTGGATGTCTTTGGTCATGGTCGGCATGGGAGCCTCCGTTCGGGGTGAGAGGCTGTATAACGAGCGCCGGGAGGCTTCGTTCCAGCTAGACCGATCGTCGCGCCCTGGCGCGGCCGAATCCCGGACGTCCTAGCTCGCGGTCTTCCCGAGGGGAATCGGCGTCCGCTTCTGAGCCATCAGGCCATATCAACCTTGAACAGGGCGGAGTTTTCCTTCCCCGCATTCTGCGTTCATGGCTCTGTTTGCGAATCCCTGAGGCGGATGAGCCTACGATTTTGACCGTTAGGGAAGGGATCGGGGTCATAAAAGTGTTGCAAATTCGCCGCAGCGCCCTCGTAAATATGTCGCAGCGCCTATTTGGCGGGCATTGCGTTATGGGCTTGGCTGTAGCGGCGTTAACCCTCAACGTTGTTTCCAAACATATGAATTTTAATCATTTTTGTTTTCATCTTCCGTTTCGGCAGGCGCTCGCTCTGCTTCTGCTTTGACCTGGTGACCTTTCATTGACCTTAGGTGATGAAATTTGAAGCTTCACAACCTTCATCGCAGCAGTAAAAACTGCGTCCATCGTCCTCCTGGGGGTTAGAACCATGCTTCGTAAGTCTCTCATCGCCGCTGCTGCGGTCTCCTTCGCCACCGCTGGCCTCGCCGCCGATCTGCCGAGCAAGAAGGCCCCGGCCGCTCAGGCTGCGCCCGCTCCGCTGTTCTTCGTGAACGACAACACCATCAGCTATTCCTACCAGTTCGACGCGACCGACCCGGGCGTCAAGGGCAAGTTCGGCAAGAACGTGTTCTCCTTCACGCACTTCGACGTGTGGGCCATGGGCACGAACTTCTTCACGGTAGATCTTCTGAAGTCGCCCGGCGCTGATCCTTCTAGCCCCTGCGGCTTGCCTAACCAGCCGACAACCGGTTGCGCTGGCGCCACTGAGATTTATGGTCTTTTCCGCAGCACCCTGGGTCTGAACCAGTTGCTTGGCACCAAGGCTTTCAGCTTTGGTCCTGTGAGCAACGTGTCCCTTGAGGTCGGCGCCGACTTTAATTCTGAGAATACATCGCTTGCCCCCGCCAAGAAGAGCCTTGTCGCTGGTCTCCAGTTCTCGATGGACCTTCCCTACAAGGGCTTCTTCAACATTTCGCCCCTGTATTTCAAGGAGTGGAACCACAACGCTTTTGCTCAGATCTTTGATCACGTTCCCGGTGGCAGCACAGAGTTTGACGGCACTTGGGCGGTTGAGACCGTCTACGCCATGCCGCTCGGCTTCCTGCCCCCGGCCGTTCCGCTCACCTTCAGCGGCCGCGCTGCTTTCTATGGCCCGAAGGGGACCGGCTCTGCCGTCCTTCCCTCCAACATCAAGAACAAGACCGTCACCACCTTCAACAGCGAGCAGCGCCTGACCCTCGATGTCGGCAAGATGGTCACCGGTCGCGCCGACGTGGTCAGCACCTTCGTCGCCTATCGCTACTGGACCAACAAGTTCGGCATCAGCGAGTCGCACAGCGATGTTTGCGCTGGCGCCAAGAAGAGCTCCTGCAGCGAGAACGCCGCTTCGCTCGGCCTGAACGTCAAGTTCTGATCTCTCTGATCTCGCCACATCCGAAAGCGCCGCTCGAAAGGGCGGCGCTTTTTCTTTGTGCGAACCTTTGCGCTGCGCAGACGTTGGCGTTGCGCGGGCGTTGGCCTGGGGTCGATGGAGGGGCGCATGCGGGATCGTGTTCTGTGTTCGGCTTTGGCGCTCGTCCTCGCGCTTTGGAGCGCTGCCCCCGCCGCAGCCACCGACCTCGATACGTCAAAGCCGAAAAAGAGCGTCCATCGCCATCTCGGCCTGAAGCGGCCGCCCGGTCCGGTTCTGGCCGTGGCGATCGTCCGCCCGCCGACCTGCGGCGTCGCCTGGCCCTTCCATCATCCCAACTACAAGCAGGCGAGTTGCCGCGATTATGCGGGCTTTGCGACGGTGTTTGATCCGCGCTCGCCGGATGGGCTCGCCACTTACGGATTCCGTGCCCTTTACGGCCTGCAGTGAAGGGAGGCCCGGCATCCTTGGTTGACATGGGCCTTGGCCCGCCTAAGCTTCCCGCAGGACAGAATGATAAGCCGCCGGGAGGGGCGTTCATGAACGGGGATTCGACTGCCGCGGGCGCCTTGCCCGCTGGCGCCTGCGACTGCCAGATTCATATTTTCGGCGACGACGCGCGGTTTCCCCCGCGCCACAGGAACCCGCTCTATCCCACCCCCGCCGCAACCATCGACGACGCGCAGGCCATGCATGCGGCGCTGGGCGTGGAGCGGTTCTGCATCGTGCAGGCGACCGTCTACCACACCGATCATTCCCTGATCTTCGACGCGCTTTCGCGCCTGCCGCGCGACCGGGTGCGGGCGGTGGCGGTGATCGAGGAGGATGTGACGGACCCCGCGCTGCAGCGCATGCATGATGCGGGCTTTCGCGGGGCGCGCTTCAACTTCCAGAAGAAGTTCGGGCTCGTGCCGAGCTTCGACGCTTTCCATAAGATGGTTGCGCGAATTCATGCAATGGGATGGTTCGCAAAGGTTTTTGTCGGACCTGCGGAATTGCCTGAAGTCGCGCCGGAGCTGGTGAAGACCCCGGCCACCATCGTGCTCGACCATATGTGCCGCCTCGATTTCGGCCTTGGCGTCGAGCAGCCCATGCTGAAACATCTCCTGGAGGTGATGAAGCGCGAGCAGACCTGGGTCATGCTTTCGAACGGCCATCGCTCGTCCGTTCAGGGCCCGCCCTGGGACGACGCCGCGCCCTTCGGCAGGGCCTTGTTCAGGGCTGCGCCGGATCGCTGCATCTGGGGCACGGATTGGCCGCATGTCATGCAGCCCGTCGGCAGCATCGACGATGGGGCGCTGGTCGGTCTGCTGCGCCGCTACCTCGACCAGGATGAGGCGGCGTTGAAGAAGGTGCTCGTCGACAATCCCGCGCGCCTGTTCGGGTTCTGAGGTTCAAGCCGCCATGGGGCGGCGGGGGAGGATGCATGACTGGATTTCTGGCGAGGGCCGCGCTCGGCTGCGGGCTTGTTCTGGGGGCGCTCCCTTCGCCGCAGGCGGCGGACCTGTCGAAAGTGTCGGTGGGCATCACCAGTTCGGCGTCGGACGTGAGCCTTTTCGTGGCGCACAAGCGCGGCTATTTCAGGGAGGAGGGGCTGGACGTCTCCTTCGTCTCCTTCGTCTCCGCCGCCCGGATGATCGCGCCCATGGCCTCGGGCGACCTTGATGTGGGAACCGGGGCCTTGTCAGCGGGGCTTTATAACGCGGTCGCGCGGGGCATCGACGTGCGCATCGTCGCCGACAAGAACTCCACCCCGCCCGGGCGCGGCACCCAGCCTCTGCTCGTGCGCAAGGACCATATGGACAGCGGCCGCTACAAGAGCCTCAGGGATCTCAAGGGCATGAAGATCGCCGTCGCGGCGCTCGGCACCTCCTCCATGGGGACGACCTCGCAGGCTCTGGCGCAGGGCGGCCTCACCTTTGATGACGTCGATCAGGTCGCGCTCGGCTTTCCCGAGCATGTGGCGGCCCTCGCCAACAAGGCGGTGGACGCCTCCTTCACCGTGGAGCCCTCCGCTTCAGCCGCCGTGCGGCAGGGGCTCGCGGTGCGCATCATGGGCGATGACGAGATCGTTCCGGGCCATCAGCTCTCCGTCACCATCTTTTCTGGCGCCTTCGCCAAGCGCGGGGATGAGCCCCGGCGCTTCCTGCGCGCCCTGCTGCGGGGGGTGCGTGATTTCAACGATGGCCTCGTGAACGGCCGCTATGCAGGCCCCAAGGGCGATGCGCTGGTGGCGATCCTCGCGGAATATGGACCTTTCAAGGATCCCGAGATCTACCGCTCCTTCAACACGAGCTATTCGGACCCTGACGGCGCCCTGAATCTGGCGAGCATCCGGCAGGATCTCGAGATCTTCCGCAAGGCGGGCCTCATCGAGGGGCAGGTGAGCGCCGAACAGGCCATTGATCTGTCCTTCCTTGAGGCGGCCGTGAAGGATCTTGGCAAAGCTGCGCGCTGATCGGGCGTGTCGCCCGTGAAGGGGTAGTGCGCCTGACGGCCATCGTCCGAATGGGTGTGTCCCTCAGCCGCATGAGCTCTGGAGTCCCGCCCGCCCTAGACCATAATCCGCGCTCCATTGAAGGAGGCGTCGATTGGTCCGGGTTGTGCGTAACGAGCGGGAGCGTGAGCAGGTGAGGGGCGCGGTTGAGGAGGCCTGGCATGCGCTGCGCTTCGCCTTCGACTCGCCCCATCAGCAGGGCGCCGCCGCCGTCCGCAGGCGCCTCGCACGGGCGGTGCTGGCCGGGCGGGCGCAGGGGCGGCGCCACCGTCCGGACCTCGTCACCTATGCGCTTGGCCAACTCGATCCCCTGCCTGCGAAATGGGTCCGGCGGGGGGATGCGCGCTATTGGGACTGGTGAGGCCTCAAGAAATACGTCGCGCCGCCGATAAAAATTGGGCATGCTGGCGTCAGACGAACAGGCAGTCGCGCGGCGACGAAAAATGGGGGGGATTTCCATGCGCAGGGCTCTGGCCGTGCTCGGCCTTATCTGCGGGGTTCTGCCCGCCGCGGCGGCCGATGACGAGATCGCCGCTTTCTACAAGGGCAAGCAGATTCATCTTGTCGTCGGCAGCGGGGTCGGCTCGGGATACGACATCAACGCCCGCGCGGTGGCGCGCTTCATCGGCAACCACATTCCCGGCAATCCCGCGATCATCGTCCAGAACCAGCCGGGCGCCGGCAGTCTGATCGTCACCAACAACATCGCCAACACCGCCGCCAAGGATGGCACGGTGATCGCCGCGGTCATCAACGGGGTTCCGACGGCGCCGCTGCTGCAGCCCGAGGCTGCGCGCTTTGATCCGACCAAGCTCAACTGGATCGGCAGCACCAATCGCGACACGCAGGTCGCCTATGCCTGGCACACCTCGCCCATTCGCGAGCTGCGCGATCTGCTCTCGCAGGAGCTCATCATCGGCGCCACGACCTCCGGCACCTCGCAGGTCGATTTCCCCTTGGTCGCCAACGCCATCCTCAAGACGAAGTTCAAGGTCGTCAGCGGCTATGAGGGCACCGCGCAGATTCACAAGGCTATGGAGTCCGGTGAGGTCTTCGGGCTTGGCGCGCTGGCCTGGTCGAGCCTCAAGACGATCAACGCCGACTGGATCTCCAATGGCAAGATCCGCATCTTCGCCCAATGGAGCTCCCCGCCCCATCCCGATCTCGCCGCCTATCCCGTCATGGAGACGCTGGCGAAAAGCGACGAGGACCGCGTCGCCCTCAAGCTCCTGACCTCGCGCCTTGAGGCGGGACGGCCCTTCGTGGCGCCCCCCGGCCTGCCGCCCGCGCGCGTCGCGGCCCTGCGCAAGGCCTTCGACGACACGATGCAGGATCCCGCCTTTCTCGCCGAAGCCAAGCGCCTGCTGCTCGATGTGGAGCCCATGAAGGGCGAAGAGATCGCCGTCCTCGTCAAGACCGTTCTTGCGACGCCGCCTGAAGTGGCCGCGCGCGTGAGGAGAGCGCTTGATGGCAAATGATCTTGGCGTTGATTTTGAAGATGACGGCACGCCCGTCGCGCTTGGCGTCCCCAGGGAGATTCCGGTCTTCCCGCGTGAATTCGCGCCGGGGGCCTTCTGGTTCACCGGCTGCCTGCGCATCACCGTCAATGGCAAGGAGCTGCACAATCACAATTCCTGCTTCCTGCTGATGGGCGAAAAGCGGACGGTGCTCATCGACACCGCGCCGCCCTTCGCCTGGGAGTCCATGTGGCCGCAGCTGCAGAAGGTGCTGGGCGGGCGCAAGCTCGATTATATTTTCCCCACCCATCCCGAGGCGCCCCATATGGGCAACACGGGCCGCCTGCTGCGCGCCTTCCCTGACGCGCTCGTCATCGGCGACGTCCGCAACTACGAACTTTATCTGCCGGGCGAAGGGCATCGGCTGCGGTCCATGGGACCGGGGGAGAAGATCGATCTGGGCGGCAGCACCTTCGTGATCGTCGAGGGCGTGGTGCATGATCTCGTCAACACGCTCTGGGCCTATGAGGAAGAGCGCAAGATCCTCTTCGTCAGCGATGGCTATCCCTACACGCACGACCATATGGAGGGCGAATGCGCCATGACCACCAATGAGCTCGCCCAGTTGCCCCGCGTTGAAGACACGCGCGTGGTCATCGAGGGCGCGCTGGGGTGGACGCGGCATGTGGATGCGGACATCACCATCGGCAAGCTGCGCGACCTCCTCGCCAGATATCCCGCCGACATCATCGCCCCGACCCATGGCGGCGTGATCACAAATGCGCGGGAGCTGACGGAGGTGTTCGAGACGGGCCTGCGCCAGGCCAATGGGGCGCGCGCATGAGCCGCATCGCTGAAATCGCGCCGGGCGTGCTCGCCCTGACGGACATCGAACCCGTCGTCGGCCGCAGCTGGCGCCCGGTGGGGACCACAGGCTACGAGCCCTTCAACAAATATGTCTGCCTCTTCGGCGAGAAGGCCCTGCTGATCGACACGGGGCCTCTGGCGCACCGCGACCAGCTCATGGCGGCGCTGGAGGGGATCGTCGGCTCGCGTCATCTCACCGTGATGATCTCGCGCAGCGAGCCCGACGCCATCACCAATGTCGGCGCCGTGGTGGACCGCTATCCCGATCTGCGCGTGCTCGGCATCATGAAGAACCTGCCGCTGCTTGGCCTTGTCGAAATGCAGCGCAAGCCGCGCGAGGGGCTGGTGGCCGAGCGCATGGTCTTCGGGCGCCCGCTGAGCGATTTCGGCTTTCCGCTCATCACGCCCCATGAGCCCGTCATCAAGACGCTCTCGACCATCTGGATCGCCCATGCCGAGACTGGCGTGCTCTTCACCTCCGATTCCTTCAGCGCCGATCTTCTGACGCGCGCGCAGGACGAGGTCATCCGCACGCAGCCCGAGGGGCGGCCGGACCCGGCGACCATACGCTCCCATGCGCTGTGCAAATGGGATTGGCTGGAACATGCCGCCACCCAGACCCACGCCCGCGCCTGGGATCGCTTTTTTGGCGAGGGCGCGCCTGCCGTCTTCGCGCCGGGGCTCGGGCGCATCCAGTCCGGCCCGGCGCTGACGGCGCAGGTTTTGAAAGACTATCGCAAGGCGCTGTTCGGCGCCGAGGCGGCATGAGGACTTGAGATGAACGAGCAGGGCGAAACGCGCCAGATGAAACTCGGGCTGATGCTGGCCCAATCGGGCCATCATGTCGCCTCCTGGCTGCATCCCGAGGCCTGGCCCGACACCGAACTCGATTTTCACAAACTCCTGCGCCTCGCACAGATGGCGGAGGAGGGGCTGTTCGACTTCATCTTCTCGGCGGATTCCCTTTCGGGGGAAAAGTTCACGCCGGACACCCTGCCGCGCACCGCCATCGGCGTGCGCATCGACCCCATGACCCTGCTGACGGCGCTGGCGGCCGTCACCGAACATATCGGCCTCGTCTGCACGGCCACCACGACCTATGACCAGCCCTATCTGGTCGCCCGCCGCTTCGCCTCGCTCGACCAGTTGAGCGGCGGGCGCGGGGGCTGGAACGTCGTCACCTCTGCCCATGCGCCGGAGGCCCGCAACTTCGGCGGCGCCGCCCATCCCGACAAGGCGACCCGCTATCGCCGCGCGCGGGAGTTCGTCGAGGTCGTGCAGGGCCTCTGGGACAGCTTCGATCAGGACGCCATGACCCTCGACAGGGATCAGGCGCAATACTACGACCCCGCGAAGCTGCATGTGCTGAACCATGACGGCGAGTTCTTCAGGGTCCGTGGACCCCTCATGATCCCGAAATCCCCGCAGGGCCGCCCGATCGTGGTGCAGGCCGGCGCCTCCGAGGATGGGCGCCAGCTTGCGGCCGAGACGGCGGAGGTCGTCTTCACCGCCCAGCAGAATTTCGAAGAGGCGCAGGTCTTTTATCGCGATGTGAAGCGCAGGGCCCGCGAGGGCGGCCGCGATCCCGGCACGGTGCTCATCATGCCGGGCTTCGGCATCCTCGTGCGCGAGACGCAGGCCGAGGCGGAGGATGTGTTCCAGCAGTTGCAGGATCTCATCAATCCCGATGTGGGGATCTCCCTGCTGTCGCGCTACATGGCGACCGACATGAGCATCTATGACATCGACGGCCCCGTGCCCGAATTGCCCTCGGGCGGCGATGTCTTCTCCCGCGCGGGGCTATTGCTGGCGGCGGCGCGGCGCGATGGGCTCACGATCCGCCAGCTCTATCAGAAGATCGCGGGCGGGCGCGGCCACTTCCAGCTGATCGGCTCCCCGACCCATGTGGCGGATGTCATGGAGAGCTGGTTCCACAACGAGGCGGCGGATGGCTTCAACGTGATCCCGCCGATCTTCCCGACCGGCGTGGAGCACATCGTGACGCATCTCGTCCCCGAATTGCAGCGCCGGGGCCTGTTCCGGACGGCCTATGAGGGCCGGACGCTGCGCCAGAAGCTGGGCCTGCCGACGCCGCAGCCGCAGCGCGGGTGAGGCGGGGCCGCCAAGGCCCGCTTTTACGCCAGAAATACAATGGATTGTCAGAACCTTACGCAAATTTGTTGCGTGAGATCAAATTTTGTTGATTAAAATGCGAGCATTTGTAATATTAAATATTACATGACTCGTTTTCTTCCGGAGACAGGGCAATGGCTACTTTAACCGCTTATTACGCCATCAACATGATGAGCACCGTTTTTGTCGATGGCGCGCCGACGAATTTCAATTCAGGGAATCAGGTCACGCTGAACAGTTCAAGTCTTACGGCTAAACTTTTCGGTAATTTTACTTGGGACACGAATACCAAGCCCAATCCGACCTTGGGTGGCAACATCAATTACATGGTCGTCAGCTCCAGCACCAAGGGTGATCTTTACAAAATTGTCTTTGACCCAGCCAATTCAGATGCGACCACCTTCCAGACCCTGGTCACCAATGACATTCCATTGGATGCAGACAAATGGGTGTTCGGTGGGAACGACGTCATCACCGGCTCCGCCGAGAGTGATTTTCTCGGGGGATGCGGCGGCAATGACACGATCAAGGGCGGCGGCGGCGATGACACGATCTCCGGCGGAAGCTCCGGGGCGACGACTGCGGTCTTCGACGCAACCTTCGCCGCATCCACGATCATCAAGAACTCTGACGGAACCTATACGATCAGCAATGCGGTGGATGGGACGGACACGCTCATCAATGTCACCTATGCCAAGTTTGCGGATAAAACGGTCACCATCGCCGACGTCGCGCCGACCATCTACAAATGGTCGACGCTGACCAATGGCCAGCAACTCACCTTTGACCCGTCGAAGGACAAGCTGGTTTTTGATGATGCGTCGATTTCGGCGGCGAACCTGTCTTTCAGCTTCACTGGCACGACAAGCGTCACCATCGCCTATGGCGGCACGACTGTCACTATTGCGGCCTCGGTCAAGAGCCTCACGACCTCCAATGTGACCTTCGCCAATGGAAGCCTGTTGGTCGTCGGCGACAACGCTGTTGCGGCGACAGCTGACGATAACGCCAATACGCTTGACGGTTCTGCACAGGGCGATCTTCTCATCGGCCTTGGCGGAAACGACGTCATCAACGGCGGGACCGGCGACGACGTGATATTGATCGGCTATCCGATGGTGGCCGTGGGCAATGACACGGTGGATGGCGGCGCTGGAACCGATACCCTGATCTATCCCGGGTCAAACACGTTGACGCCCGCCATCACGGTCGATATGGCGGGCCATACGGTCTCAAGCTCTCAGGGAACGCTGACGATAAAGAGCATTGAGAAAGTCCGCGGCACAGCGGGCAACGATTCCTTCATCGGCGGCGCATCCGAACATAAAATCGATTCCCTGGGGAACATCACCAACGAAATATTCCGTGGCAATGGCGGCAACGACACCATTTCCGGTGTCGTAGCTGCGGATTCCAAATGGGGCAACGACATCACTTATCGCATTGGCGCAGACTATTCGAACAACACCAGCGCGCAGGCCATCAACGCCGATCTGCATGCAGGTACAGTCAGCGACGGCCTTGGCGGCACGGATAAGCTCAGCTTTGTCTCCATGGTCTTTGGCGGCGCCGGGAACGATGTGATCGCTGGCGGCAGTCTGACGCGCGGCCACAATGGAATGTTCTGGGAGATGTTCCGCGGCAATGCGGGCGACGACACTCTGGATGGCGCCAACAAATGGAGCGATGGCGACGACGCCAGTTCTGACCGCGCCGATTATTCGAACAACACCAGCGCCCAGGCGATCAGTGTCAATCTGGTGACGGGCAAGGTTGCTGACGGATTGGGCGGCACGGACATTCTGATCGACATCGATCAGGTCTGGGGCGGCGCGGGCAATGATGTGTTCCTTGGCGGCGCCGGCAATGAGACCTTCGACGGCGGCGCAGGCAATGACACGATTGATGGCGGCGGCGGCTTCAACCGCGTCTCCTACAAACAGTCCACAAATGGAGTGATCGTCAATCTTGGCGGCTCCGCTCTCAACGTCGACACGCGCATGTATCCTGTCACAGGCGTCGGCGGCATCGTGACCGTTGAAGCTGGATCCGCCAATGACGGCATGGGCGGAACGGACACGCTGCGCAACATCACCAACATCAATGGGTCAGACTTCAGCGATTATCTGCGGGGCTCCGACATCGTCGGTCAACGATCTTTCCTCGGGGGTTTGGGAGGCGATAATATCCTGGTGGGCGGCGCAGGCGTCGGCATCGCCGATTATAACGGCCTGCCCCTTTATTTCGGCATCAATGTCTTCGTCGTCTCGCTTGTGGCTGACGCCAATGGAAAGGTGTCTGTCAACAACGGCTTTGGCGGCGTCGACACGCTGATCAACATCAAGGGCCTGGCGGGAACCAATGGCGCGGATTCGCTGACCGGCGGCGCGGGCGATGAGTTTTTCCGTGGCAATGGCGGCGCTGACACGATTGACGGCGGCGCTGGCAATGACTGGGTCATTTATAATAACAGCGCCAACGGCGTGGACGTCAATCTTGCGACAGGCTTGGCGGTCGATGGCTGGAACGGCGCCAATGGCCTGCTGGCCCTTGGCGGCACGGACCGCCTCGTCAACATCGAGAATGTCGAGGGGTCGAACTATGCGGACAAGCTGACGGGCAATGACGGGGACAACGTGTTCAAGGGCCTCTCCGGCGACGACACCATCGACGGCGGTCTGGGCAAAGACACCCTCATCCTCCAGGGCGCGGAAGCGGATTACGTCGTTACGCGGTTGGATGCCGGTTCCTACACGGTTCAGGACAAGGTTTCGGGGCGCGATGGGACGGACACGATCCGCAATATTGAATTTCTGACCTTCGCCGATAAAACCATCACGACGAACAAGGCCCCGAGCGTCACCTCCGCCAATGCCGGGTCCATCGCCGAGAACGTCCCTGCCTCGACCCCAGCCTATACGGTGGTGGGATTCGATCCTGACCCCAATACAAAGCTGCTCTATTCGATCATAGGCGGGGCTGACGCGGGTCTGTTCAACATCGACGGCTCAACCGGCGTCGTCACCTTCAAGGCTTCGCCGAATTATGAAGCGGCGGCGGACGCCGACAAGAACAATGTCTATGACATCAACGTACGGGTTTCAGACGGCGACCTGTTTGCTGACAAGGCCGTCGCCATCTCCGTCACCAATGTCAATGAGGCCCCGAGCGTCACCTCCGCCAATGCGGTGTCCATCGCGGAGAATGTCTCCACCTCGACATCCGTCTATACGGTGGCGGGGACTGACCCGGACGCCAACACCAAACTCGTCTATTCGATTATGGGCGGGGCTGACGCGGGTCTGTTCAACATTGACAGCTCGACCGGCGCCGTCACCTTCAAGGCTTCGCCGAATTATGAAGCGGCGGCGGACTCAGACAAGAACAATGTCTATGAGATCACCGTGCGGGCGTCTGATGGCGCCCTTTCTGCTGACAAGGCCGTCAAGATCACCGTGACCGACGTTTTTGAGGTGAAGAAAGCAGCCTCCGATTTCAATGGCGATGGCAAGAGCGACATCCTGCTGGATAATGTGAAGGAGGGTTCATTCTTTGTCTGGCAGATGGATGGTCTGAAATTCGCGAGCAGCGACAGTTACGGCTATGTGGGCTGGGGCGCTGGACCCGCCTGGCAGGCGAAGGGGAGCGGCGACTTCAACTTCGACGGCAAGAGCGACATCCTCTTGCAAAACAGCCTCGATGGCTCCTGCTTCGTCTGGCAGATGGATGGGCTCAAATTCGCGAACAGCAACAGTTACGGCTATGTCGGCTGGACGCCAGGCAAGGAGTGGCAGGTCAAGGGCACAGGCGACTTCAACGCCGACGGCAAGAGCGACATCCTCTTGCAGAACAGCGTCGATGGCTCCTGCTATGTCTGGGAGATGAACGGCTTGAGCCTTCTCACCAATGGCTATGTGGGCTGGACGCCGGGCAAGGAATGGCAGGTCAAGGGCACGGGCGACTTCAACGCCGATGGGAAGAGCGACATTCTCCTGCAGAACAGCGTCGATGGCTCCTGCTACGTCTGGGGGATGGATGGATTGAATCTTAAGCCAGATGGCTATGGCTATATCGGCTGGACGCCGGGCAAAGAATGGCAGGTCAAGGGCACGGGCGACTTCAACGCCGACGGGAAGAGCGACATTCTCCTGCAGAACAGCACGAATGGCGACTGCTATGTCTGGGAAACGAATGGGCCCAATGCCGCTCTGGTCGGGTATGGCTATGTCGGCTGGTCACCCGGCAAGGAATGGGTCGTCAAGGCCACGGGCGACTACAACGGTGACGGGAAGAGCGACATTCTCCTGCAGAATAGCGTCTATGGCTCCTGCTATGTCTGGGAGTTGGATGGTCTCAATCCCCTGAGCAGCGGGAGCTACGGCTATGTCGGCTGGACGCCCGGCACTGATTGGCAAGCGACCGCCTGATCCCTCGTCTGGTCAGTGACCTGCGGCGCGGGGCCGTCATCAGCCTCCGCGCTACTCGCGACAGGGGGCTGGCGCGTCCGCGATCTCGCCGCTAATCTGGTCATCCAGAACAAACGGGGGGAGGGGACGTCATGGCGACGGCGCCAGTTTCCATTCAACGCAAGATTCACGACGCGCCCATGAGCGAGGCGGAACGCAAGATGCGCGTCGACCTCGCCGCCTGCTATCGGCTCATCGCCCTCAATGGCATGGATGACCTGCTCGCGACCCATATTTCCGCCCGCGTGCCGGGGCCTGACGAGCATTTCCTCATCAATCCCTATGGGCTGCTTTTCTGCCAGGTGACGGCGTCGAACCTCATCAAGGTCGATCTGCAGGGCAATATCGTCTCGCGGTCGGACTATGGCATAAACCCCGCAGGCTTCGTCATTCATTCGGCCATCCATGGGGCGCGGCCGGATGTGGTCTGCATCATCCATACCCATACGGTCGCGGGCATGGCGGTGGCCTGTCTGGAGGAGGGGCTGCTGCCGCTGTCGCAGAAGTCCCTGCGCTTCTACAACCGCATCGCCTATCACGACTATGAGGGCAAATCGGACGACCTCGACGAGCGCTCGCGCCTCGTGCGCGACATCGGCGCCAAGAACGCCCTGATCCTGCGCAACCATGGCCTGTTGACCTGCGGCGCCACCATCGGCCGCGCCTATCACGCCATGCTCAATCTCGAGAAGAGCTGCAAGATCCAGCTTGAGGCCATGCAGAGCGGCGGCAAGCTGATCCAGCTCTCGCCCGCCGTGCAGGAGCACGCAGCGCGTCAGCATGACCGTGATGATGTGCCGGGGCAGGGCGGACGGCCCGACATGTGGCCCGCCCTGCTGATGATGCTCGACAAGATCGACCCGAGCTATCGGGACTGACGGACTGAAACTCCGGGGGAGGATGACATGGCCGACGCGCGCCGCATGGATCAGCTATTTGTGATTTTATACCGTTTGAACGAGAACCCGCCGACGCTGCCTGCGTCCGATGCGGAAATGATGGAGCGGCACAAGGCCTTCCTGCAGGGCCTTCTGGACCGCAAGCTCATGTTCGGCTCTGGCGCCACGAAGGACGAGCAGGGCGTGCGCCACGCGGCGGGGCTCATCATCGTGCGCACCAGGACCCTGGCGGAGGCGCAGGCCCTCGCCCTTGAGGAGCCCTTCTGCAAGGCCGGGCAGCGACGGGCGGAGGTCATTCCCTGGCAGCGCAGCTGGTTCGAGGACTGACGCGCATGCCCGTCAGCGCCGCAAACGGCCTCGACATTCATTACACCGTCACAGGCTCCGGCCCGCCTCTGGTGATGGTCCATGCGCTGCCTTTTGATCGGCGGCTCTGGGATCTCCAGATTGCGGCTTTTGCGGATCGCTTCACCTGCATCGCCATGGATCTGCGGGGATGGGGCGCCTCGGCCAAGCCTCATGACCCCTTCACCCTGCGCGACATGGGTGATGACGTCATGGGGGTGCTGCGCGATCTCGGGGTCACGCAGGGCGCCGTCGTCATGGGTTGCAGCATCGGCTCCAAGATCGCCTTGATGCTCGCCTGCGATCACCCGGATGTGTTCTGCGCCACGATCCTCATCGGGGGGCAATCAGGACCGCAGAACCAGTTCGACCATCGCATCGCCGCCTATCGCGCCCATGCGGCTGCGGGAACCCTGAGCGGTTATCATCTTGGCCATCTGCGCCATGGGGTGACGCAGGGCTGGGCGGATTCGCAGGCGGGGCGCGCCTTCCTTCAGAGGTTCGTGGACGATGCTTCCCTCGACCCCGAATGCATCGCCCAGGTCTTCGGCGCGCTCACGGTGTCAGACCTCACGCCGCGGCTCGGCGCCTACAAGACCCCAACGCTCATCGTCAATGGCGAGCATGACAGCGCGCTGGCGGGGGGCACGCGCACGGCAGGGCTCATCGCCCATGCGCAGCATGTCATCATGCCCGGCGCCGGCCATTGCTGCTTCGTGGAGAACCCGGCCTCGTTCAACGACACCGTCTCGGCTTTCCTTGGCCAGCACGGCTTCATGCCGCGCCCGGCCTGATCATTTCTTCTCGGAGCTCGCCAGCAATTCAGCCGCGCGCTTGATGAGCGCGGGCTCGGCCTTGTAGTTGCGTTCGAGCGAGGCCTTCATCTCTTCGCCCGTCAGGGGATCGACCTCCATCATTCCCTTGCGGGCGTCCTCGAGGAAGTCGGGATCCTTCATCGTCGCGTCAAAGCCGCGCCGCACGGCCTGAACCATGTTCGCTGGCGTGCCCGGCGGCATGACGAAGGGCCTGCCCATGTCCTCGGAGAAGGAGATGAGGTCCACGACCTTCTTGTCGGTTTCGCTCTTCACCAGATCGATCAGCAGGGGCGTGCCGGGCAGTTCGAAATGGGCTTTCGACCCCGTCTGAACCAGCACATTAAGGCGCTTGTTCTGGATCCAGTCGGGGTTGGAGGCTTTCAGGGTCGACCAGGACAGGCCGCAGATGCCGTCCGTCTCCCCGCGCTCCACGGCGAGCCGCGCCTCGTTGGTCGCATAGCCCAGCACGACCTTGATCTTCGTGCCGATGAGGGCGTTGAGCACCAGCCCCATGGTCGCCGAAAAGCCTGTCGCCCCGGTCGAGGACACCGTCAGATTCTGGCCGATGGCCTGATCGATGGTCTTGATCGGATTCGTGTGCCAGGTGACGCAGATGTTCTGCTGCTTGCCGATGGAGCCGATCCATTCGAATTTCAGCGGATCGAACTGCACCGCCGGATTGCCAAAAAGCGGTTCGGGGATGAGCGCGTTATAGGTCGCGAGCAGCACGCTGCCGTCTTTCGGCGCGACCGAATAGGCCCAGTTGGTGGCGAGCATGCCAGCGGCGCCCGGCATGTTCTGCAGCACGATGGCGGGACGCCCGGCGACATATTTGTCGAGATGGCGGGCCAGCAGACGCGCGTAGGCGTCGTAGCCCCCGCCGACGCCTGCGCTGATGACGATCCGCAACTGCTGGCCCTTGTAGGGGCCCTCGCCAGTCTGCGCGAGGGCGGGCGTGACCAGCGCGAGGGCGAGCGCCGTGCTGCAAAGTCTGAACATGGGTTCCCTCCCGGGGACGTCCTTATGATGGCTGGCTGGCACTATAGCCGGGCCTGTCCGCCGGTGTCACCCGCGCTGACGCGCGCCGTCATTTTTAGCTTGGCGGCGCCCGCCTATGCGTTAGACTGCCTGCATGAACGCGGGCGTCAAGACCCGCTGCACCGGGAGGCCTTCATGGATCACAAGCGGATCGTGCGCGTCGCGTCGTTCGGCGCCTGTCTCATGGCGAGCGTGCTGGCGGGATCGACGTCCCGCGCGGCCGATCAGGCGTTGATCGACGCAGCAAGGAAAGAAGGAACCCTCACCTGGTATACGACGCTCATCGTCGACCAGTTCGTGCGCCCCGCCGCCGCCGCTTTCGAGAAGGCCTATGGCGTCAAGGTCAATTATGTCCGCGCCGACCATAACGACGTCACCCTGCGCATCCTCAACGAGGGCAAGGCGGGACGCATGCAGGCGGATCTTTTCGATGGTTTCTCGCAGGTGGTCACGCTCGACAGGGAGGGCATGGTGCTGCATTGGTCGCCGGATGCGGCCAAGCGCTTTCCCAAACATCTGTCGGACCCCGACGGGCGCTGGATCGCGGCCAATCTTTATGTGCTGACGCCCGGCTTCAACACCGACCTCGTGTCCAAGGGAACCGAGCCCAGAACCTTCGAGGATCTGCTCAACCCCAAGTGGAAGGGCAAGATGGCCTGGAGCAGCAATGTCTCCGCTTCGGGGTCCGCCGGATTCATCGGCACGGTCCTCACCCATATGGGCGAAGACAAGGGCATGGACTATCTGAAGAAGCTGGCGGGGCAGAACATGACGGGCCTGCGCGTCTCCGCGCGTCAGTTGCTCGATCAGGTGATCGCAGGCGAATATGCCATCGGCCTCCAGATCTTCAATTATCATCCCGGCATCAGCGCCGCCAAAGGCGCGCATGTGGACTGGATCAAGATGGAGCCCGCGCTCGCCGCCCTTGGGGTCATGTCCATCACCAGGCCCGCGCCGCATGAAAACGCTGCGAAGCTGTTTCTCGATTTCCTGACCTCGCCCGAGGGTCAGCGCCTGTTCCGCGACGCCGATTACATGCCCGTCGATCCCGAAGTGCCCCCGCGCGATCCCTCGATCCGGCCGGACGGGAACACGTTCAAGGCGATTTACATGACCCCTAACGAGATCGACAGTCAGGTGCCAAAATGGGCCAAGGTCTACGAGACGTTTTTCAAATGAGCGCCATCACGCGCCGGTCCACTTTGCTGATGGGCGTTGCTGCGGCCCTCGTCGCTGAGGCGGGGGCGCAGGCTCAGGCGCAAGCGCAGGCGCCGATCGTCGATCCCTTCGTCCCCGTGCCCATTCCCCCGCCCATGGCGGCGAAGGAGGGGCTGATCGAACTGCCGTCCGGCAAGGTCTTCGTGCGCGATACGGGCGGGCAGGGGCCTGCCGTCATCCTCATGCATCCCGCCACCGGCAGCGCGCTCATCTGGGCCTATCAGGAGGCGGCCTTCGTGGCTGCGGGCCATCGTGTCATCGCCTGGTCGCGGCGGGGCCATTATGGGTCGGATCCCGTCGACAAGGCCAATCCCGGCTCCTATACGCGCGACATCGACGATCTCGCCAATGCGCTGGGAGTTTCGCAGTTCAGCCTCGTGGCTTCGGCGGCGGGCTGCACGATTTCGCTCGACTACGCCATGTCCTTCCCTGCGCGTCTGCGCAAGCTGGTTCTGTCAGCGGGCTCGCTCGGAAATATCGAGGAGGCGGAGATCAGGAACGCCACCGAAGGCTCGCGCCTGAAAGGCTTCGACGACCTGCCCGCCGATTTCCGGGAGCTGAGCCCGGCCTATCGTTCCGCCAATCCCGCAGGGGCGAAGGCCTGGGTTGAACTTGAACATAAGGCGCTGTCGGGCAATCGGCAGGGGCCGAAACTGCTGAACGCCTTCAACTGGACGACGCTGGGCCAGATGCAGAGGCCGACGCTGCTGCTTTATGGCGGCGCGGACCTCGCCGCGCCCACGACCATCGGGCGCATCGTGGCGCGCCGTCTGCCCAATCGCGAATTCGTCGTCGCGCCTGAGGCCGGCCATTCCATCTACTGGGAACAGCCGGCGTTCTTCAACCGGACGGTGCTGGACTTTCTCGCGAGGGCCTGAACCTCAGGTCATAGGCCAATCCAGCCGCTCGAGAATCGAGCGGCCCATGACCCAGTCGAGATCCTCCTGCGACATGAATTTCAGCTCTTCGGTGAAATGGGTGACCCGCTGGCGATAGCTCGCCTTTGCGAAGGAGTTGGTGACATCCGTGCCCCAATGGCAGCGGCGTGGCCCAAAGGCTTCGAAGAGGCGCTGGATATGCGGGTTCACGTCGTTGAAGGGATAGGCTTCCTTCGAGAACAGCGGCGCGGCGGAGAGCTTCACGGACACATTGGGATATTTCGCCAGGGCCGCCGTCGCTGCGATGGCCTCCGGGAGCTGGTTCTTGGCGACGGCGTCGGAGGAGACGCCCATGTGATCGACGATCAGCCGTAATTGCGGATGGCGTTCGGCGATGGGCCCGAACAGCGCCGTCTGCCCCGTGGTGAGGAACATCACGGGCAGGCCCGCCTTTTCCGCCGCAGGCCAGAACCAGTCGGCTGATCCATCGGTCATCCATGGGGCTTCGACGGCGCCGATGTTGAGGCGCACGCCAAGCACGGCGGGCTGCTGGCGCCATCCCGGCAGCCGCTTGGCCTCGTTGGGATCATTGAGCTGGATTCGGCCCATGGTGGCGAAGCGGCCGGGATAGCGGCGCGCCGCTTCCTGACCATAGTCGACCCTCATGCCCTCCAGCGTCGGCGGCACGATGATGAGACGATCAACGCCGCCTTCATCGAGCAGAGGCAGCACCCGCTCGATGGTCATGGGCTCGGGCAGCTGGGGGCGCGCATCCGCCGCCCAGGGGCGATCCGGCGTGTTCGCCTTCCAGAGATGGATCTGGGAATCGACGATGATGCGCTTTTTGGGCGCGGCGGGCGCTTGCGCGAAGGCTTCCCCGGCCAGCGGAAAAGCGAGGCCTGCGCTGATGGATGAGCGCAGAAAATGGCGACGTGTCAGCATATGCGTTTCTCCCTTGCGCTAGTCGCCGCCCTTTTTGGCGCCGCCTGCAATCTCCTGCGTATCCTGTTTCTTCGGCTGGATGGCCTCGCGCACCTGCGCCTTGAGGTCGGCGGGCGCTTCGATCAGCTCCCTGATGATGCCGGCGAGCTGGGCGCCCGTCATGGGGCTGATCTCCGCCCGCTCCTTCTCGGCCTCCCGCATGAAGGCCGGGTCTTTGAGGGTGGCGTCGAAGGCGCGGCGCAGGGCCTCGACGCGCTCTGCGGGCACGCCTGGCGTCGTCGCTATGGGGCGGCCCACGGCGACGGCCTTCGACATGAAATCGAGGATCGGCTGGTCCTTCGGCGATAGTCCCATGTCGCGCAGCAGCGGCACATGGGGCAGTGCGGGGTCTTTCTGCAAACCGACCTGAATCAGCGGCGTGATGAGCTTGTCGGTCACGAAATGGGGCGAGACGGAATAATAGCTCGCCCAGGTGTTCGTGCCGCGCCCCTCGACCTCGCCGCGCTGCATGGCCATGTCGACGTCGTGGCCATCGGGGTAGCCGAAGACGATCTTCAGCTTCGCGCCGAGCACGTTGTTGTAGAAGGCGGTGAGTTGCTGGGAGATGGAGCCTGCCTGCGTGGTGCCGATGGTCGTGACGCGCTTGCGGGCGTCCTCGAAGCTCCGGGTGGGCGAGGTGTGCCAGACCGCGAGGACCTGGTTTGAGTCGCTCATATTGCCGACCCAGTTGAACTCCCGGAGATCGGCCTGAAACGAGGGATTGAGCCCGAGAGCCTGATCGACCGCGAGCCCCTGGCTGACGATGGCGAGCACGGTTCCATCGCGCGCCGCCGCCTTGGCCACGAAATTCGCCGCGACGATGCCGCCGCCGCCGGGCATATTGACGGGCATGACTCTGGGATTGCCGGGTATGTTGCGGCCGATATGGCGAGCCAGAAGCCGCGCGTAGGAATCATAACCGCCGCCGCCCGCCTGCGAGCGGATCACCATCTGCATGGTCTTGCCGCGATAGAAGTCCTCGATCGGGTCCGCGGAGGCTGGAAGCGCGCTCGTGACGGCGCAGAGCCCGAGCGCCGCGCCCATGGCCGCTGATCTCAAACGCCCCGTCGATATGGACATCGACTTCCCCCCGCGATGGCCGATGTATCCCGGCTGCCTCTCCAATATGGACGGCTTGCAGGGAAAAGGGAAGGCTGCGCGCGACGATGGACCCCCGACAGCGCCTTCAGAGGTCGGCGAGCGTCGGAAGCTTTCAGGGCCAGCGGACGGTCGGGGGCATGGAGGAGAGGATCGAGTCCACATTGCCGCCAGTCTTGAGGCCGAAGATCGTCCCGCGGTCATAGAGCAGGTTGAACTCCACATAACGCCCGCGCTGGATCTGCTGCGCCTCCCGCTGCGCGTCTGTCCAGGGCGTCGCCATATTGGCGCGCATGATCTCGTCATAGCTGCGGATGAAGGTCTCGCCGACATCGCGGGTGAAGGCGAAATCGTCTTCCCAGCCGGAGTTTTCCGGATCGCCTGCGCTGTTGAGATAGTCATAGAAGATGCCGCCGATGCCGCGCGGCTCGTTGCGGTGCTTCAGGAAGAAATATTCGTCGCACCAGTCCTTGAACTTGCCATAGGGGGCGATAGCCGCATGGCGGTCGCAGGCGCCCTTCATGGCCGCGTGGAAGGCCACGGCGTCGGGGTCTTCCTGACGTCGCCGGTCGGTCAGCACAGGCGTCAGGTCGGCGCCGCCGCCAAACCAGGCCTTGGACGTCACCACGAAACGGGTGTTCATGTGGATCGTCGGGGCGTTGGGATTCCAGGGATGGGCGATGACCGAAATGCCCGAGGCCCAGAAGCGTGGATCGACATCGGCGCCGGGGATCTGCTTGGCGAATTCAGGCGCGAAAGTTCCAAAGACCGTGGAGGTATGCACGCCCATCTTTTCAAAGACGCGGCCGTGCAGGATCGCCATGCGGCCGCCGCCGCCGGGCTCGCCTGTATGGTCCGTGCGCGACCAGGGTGAGATCTCGAACCGTCCGGGCTCGCGGGCCTCATCGGCGAAGGGGCCTTCGCAGTCCCGCTCCAGCCCTTCCATGGCCGCGATGAGCTTCATCTGCACGCTCTCGAACCAATCGCGCGCGCGTTGTTTTTTGTCAGCGAAATCCGTCATCTCACCCTCACGTCCTCTGTCGCCCGCCTCAGGCGCCGCGCACCCGCCGCAGCAATTGCTCGACATGGGCTATTGGGGTTTCGGGCAGGATTCCATGACCTAGATTAAAAATATGGGGCCGGCCGGCGAAAGCCGACAGGATTCTGTCCGCCGCCTCATCGAGCCCGCGCCCGCCCGTCAGGATGGCGATGGGGTCAAGATTGCCTTGCAGCGTCACGCTGGCGGGAAGCTCGCGCGCCGCCCAGTCGGGATCGACGCTGGTGTCGAGGCCAATGCCCCTGACGCCCGGCATGGCCGCGAACTGACGCAGATGCGACGTGCCCCCGCGCGGGAAGGCGATGATTCGCGCATTCGGCTCCTGCGCGCGCACCTTCTCGACGATGGCCCGCACCGGGGCGAGGCACCAGCGTTCGAATTCCGCCACGGGCAGCACGCCAGCCCAACTGTCGAAGATCTGCACAGCCTGAGCCCCCGCGCGCAGCTGGCGCACGAGATAGTCTGCGGACACATCCACCAGCCGGTCGATGATGGCCTGAAAGAGCGCGGGCTGCTCATAGGCGAAGCGGCGGGTGGGGGCCTGATCGGGTGTGCCGCGCCCGGCGATCATATAGGTCGCGACCGTCCAGGGGGCGCCGCAGAAGCCGATCAGCGCGGTCTCGGCGGGGAGCGCCGCGCGCACGAGGCCCACCGTCTCAAGCACAGCGCCGATGCGGTCCATGTCGAGGTCATGGCGCAGGGCGTCGAAATCGGCCTGGGTCGCGATCGGGGTGAGGCGCGGCCCTTCGCCGGTCTCAAAGCCCACCTTCTGGCCGAGCGCGTCGGGGATCACCAGAATGTCGCTGAAGAGGATGGCCGCGTCGAAGCCAAAGCGCCGGATTGGCTGCAGCGTGGCCTCCACCGCCAGCTTTGGCGTGTAGCAGAAATGCAGGAAGGACTGCGCCTCCGCCCGGATCTGTCGATATTCAGGCAGATAGCGCCCGGCCTGCCGCATGAGCCAGATGGGCGGAACGGCGGCGGCGGAGCCATCGAGCGTGGCGAGGAATTTGTTCGGTGCGGGGGTGGTCATGAAACGTCCGATTCCCTGACTTCGTTGCCTTGATGGACGCCGCACGCTCCCGCATGGAATGAGCGGCGCCGACCCCTGTGAATTCTGGCAAGAGTCGTTGACGATTTACGCTCTTGTCAAGGCATAAGTGTAAATTAATAGTGACACATGCCCATCAGGAGTGTATCAAGACAAGCGGGAGGCGGCGGGCTCTGCGAACGGCCTTTGGCGAAAAGGCGCCCACAGGGGCCGCGCTTCCGACCCGTCACACCGGCTTGAAAGCGATTGCGCGCATGGCTCTGCCCTTTCCCTTCTCCGCCATCGTCGGCCAGGACGACATGAAGCTGTCCTTCATGATCGCCGCTGTCGATCCGTCGGTCGGCGGCGTGCTGGTCTTCGGGGATCGCGGCACCGGCAAATCCACGGCGGTCCGGGCCCTGGCGGCTCTTCTTCCCAAAATTTCAGTCGCTTCGGGCTGCGTCTACAACTGCGACCCCGGCAAGGCCAGCGGCCTGTGCGAGGCCTGCGGCGCGGGTAAGGCCAAGGGACCGCTCAAGGCCCAGACGGTTCCCGTTCCCGTGGTCGATCTGCCGCTGGGCGCGACCGAGGACCGGGTGGTCGGGGCGCTGAACCTCGAACGCGCCCTGTCCATGGGCGAGAAGGCCTTCGAGCCGGGCCTGCTGGCCCGCGCCAATCGCGGCTTTCTTTATATCGACGAGGCCAATCTGCTGGAGGACCATCTTGTGGACCTGCTGCTGGATGTTGCGGCCTCGGGCGAGAATGTCATCGAGCGCGAGGGCTTGAGCGTGCGCCATCCCGCGCGTTTCGTGCTGATCGGCAGCGGCAATCCCGAAGAGGGCGAGCTGCGTCCCCAACTGCTGGACCGCTTCGGCCTCGCCGTCGACGTCAAGACGCCGACCGACATTCCCACGCGAATCGAGGTGGTGAAGCGCCGCGAGGCCTTCGAGCGCGATCCTGAGGCCTTCACGAAGAAATGGAGCGCTGAGGAGCGCAAGCTGCAGCGGAAGATCCTCGCAGCCCGCGCGGCTTTGGGCGCCATCGTGACCCCCGACGCCGCGCTGGAGAGCGCAGCCCGGCTCTGTCTGGCGCTGGGCACCGATGGTCTGCGCGGGGAGCTGACCCTCATCCGCGCCGCCCGCGCCCTGGCCTGTCTCGAAGGTGACGCGCGCCTGGGCGACCAGCATCTGCGCAGGGTGGCGCCTTTCGCGCTCAGCCATCGTCTGCGCCGCAATCCGCTGGATGACGCGGGCTCCAGCGTCCGCGTGGAGCGCGCCGTCAACGAACTTTTCGCCGCATGAGCGGCGCCCGCGCCCGCGATCCCGCGCAGGAGGCCGCCTGGGCCTTCGCCTGTCAGGCGGCCGCCCTCATCGCCATTGATCCGCGGCTGGGCGGCGTGGCCCTCCATGCCGCCGCAGGGCCCCTGCGCGACGCCTGGATGGATCTGCTGCGCGCCTTTGCGCCTTCCCAAGCCCCCTTTCGCCGCGTGCCCCTGAGCATCGGCGACGAGCGCCTTCTGGGCGGTCTTGATCTGCCCGCGACCCTGCGCGCCGGGCGTCCCGTGGCCCAGACCGGCCTGATGGCCGAGGCCGATGGCGGATTTCTGATCCTGGCCATGGCCGAGCGGCTCACCACCGGAACCGCCGCCCGCATCGCCAGCGCCCTCGACAGCGGCGAGGCGGCCACCGAGCGCGAGGGCCTTTCGCTGCGCGCGCCCGCCCGCTTCGGCGTGGTCGCGCTGGACGAAGGGCAGGGGGATGACGAGCGGCCTCCGGCGGCCCTGCTCGACCGTCTGGCCTTTCATGTCGACCTCAATGACATCGCCCATGATTGCGCCCGCGCGCAGCCCTTCGCGCCTGACGACGTCGCCAAGGCGCGCGGGAGGCTCGCCAGCATCCCGGCCGATGACGCGGCCATCGAAGCTTTGACGACGGTGGCGGCGCGGCTCGGCGTCGACTCCCTGCGCGCCTTGTCGCTGGCCCTGCGGGCCGCTTGCGCCGCCTGCGCCCTGCGGGGGGCCGAGGCGCTGGAGGAAGAGGACGTCATGACCGCCGCGCGCTTCGTGCTCGCGCCCCGCGCCACCATGTTCCCCACCAGCGAAGCGCCGCAGGAGGAGGATCAGCCCGAGCCGTCCGAATCCCGGCCCCCGGAGGATCAGGATCCCGGTCCGCCGCCGGAGGCCGCGCCAGACAGCAACGAGCCGCAGGACAGTCAATCCCTGCCGGATCTGACCGATCTCGTGCTGGCCGCAGCGCTCGCCGCGATTCCGCCGGGCCTTCTGGCCCAGCTTCAGGCCGGGCGCGCCATGCGGGTCAAATCGGAGCGGGGCGGCAAGTCGGGCGCGGCTGCGCCTGCGGGCAAGCGCGGGCGGCCCATCGGCGCGCGGCAAGGCCAGCTGCGCGATGGACGGCTTGGCCTCGTGGACACGCTGCGGGCGGCTGCGCCCTGGCAGCGGCTGCGTCGGCAAGGGCTGGCGGAAGACGCCGGCCGCCGCGTCGTGGTCCATGCGGAAGATTTCCGGATCAAGCGCTTCAAGCAGCGTCGCGAGACCTCCGCCATTTTCGTCGTCGACGCCTCCGGCTCCTCCGCCATGCAGCGCCTCGCCGAGGTCAAGGGCGCCATCGAACTCCTGCTGGTGGATTGCTACGCCCGGCGCGACAGCGTGGCGCTGGTGGCCTTTCGCGGCAAGACCGCCGAGATCGTCCTGCCGCCCACCCGGTCATTGGCCCGCGCCAAAAGAGTGCTGGCGGGCCTGCCGGGCGGTGGTGGAACGCCCATCGCTGCGGGGATCGAAGCCGCCCTCGGGCTGGCTGACGCCGTGCGCCGGAAGGGGCAGACGCCGCTGGTGGTGCTGATGACGGATGGCCGCGCCAATGTGGGCCGCACAGGGGCGCCCGGCCGCGCCCAGGCCTTCGAGGACGCCATGCAGGCGGGCCGCCAGATCCGCGCGGCGGGAATCGCCACCCTCGCCATCGATACGGCCCCGGCGCTCGGGCCTGCTGGCCAGGCCCCCACAGCCCGGCTCAGCGAAGCCATGAACGCGCGCTATGTCCGCTTGCCCTACGCCAACGCCGCACTTGTCTCTCAAGCGGTGCGGGCGGCTGCGCCGATTCCATGATTCGCCGCGACTGGCCCAATAGCGCGGCCAGCCAGATGGTCGAGGCGGGCGGATTGCGCTGGCATGTGCAGCGCATGGGCGCTGATCCCTCGCATCATCGGCCCCGGATGCTGCTGGTCCATGGAACAGGCGCCTCCACCCATTCCTGGCGCGCCCTGGCGCCATTGCTCGCCAGACGATTCGAGGTTGTCGCCCCCGATTTGCCCGGCCATGCCTTCAGCGCGCCGATTCCCTCCGGCCCCGCCTCGCTTTCGGCCATGAGCCGGGCCTTGCATCATTTGCTCACCGCGCTGGACTTCAAGCCCGACATCGTCGTCGGCCACTCCGCTGGCGCCGCCATATTGGCGCGCATGTGCCTTGATGGGCGCATCGCGCCGCGCTTGCTGGTGAGCCTCAACGGCGCCTTCCTGCCCTTCGAGGGGCTGGCGGGTCATCTGTTTCCCCCCATCGCCCGCCTGTTGTTCCTCAATCCCCTTGCGCCCCGCCTCTTCGCCTGGTCGGCCGACAGGACCACAGTGACCCGGTTGCTGCGGGGCACAGGCTCCATGATCGAGCCAGCGGGCGTCGACCAATATGTTCGTCTTTTCAGTGACAAGGAGCATGTCGCAGGCGTCCTCGCGATGCTGGCGAACTGGAGCCTCGAGCAACTCCAGCGCGACCTCGGCAAGTTGAAGACCCCGCTGGCGCTGGTGGTCGGCGCGCAGGACAAGGCGGTTCCCCCTGAAAGCGCGCGTCAGGTTCTGTCGAGGGCCCCCGGGGCTCGCCTTGAGCGTCTGCGCGGGCTCGGCCACCTCGCCCATGAGGAGAATCCGGTCCTGGTGGCGGATCTCATCCAGAAAATGTCCGAAGAAGCGGGGCTTTTGACGCCGGAAGCGCCGTCGAGCCCTTGATAAATCCAAAATGACAATGTTACTGTCAGCCTATGTTGACATTAGAGCGACCGAAAATCCCCCTCGTGTCCCCGCCCCGGCGACCCCATGCGGTCGTGATCGGCAGCGGCTTTGGCGGGCTGGCGGCGGCGGTGCGGCTGGGGGCGCGCGGCTATCGCGTCACCGTCCTTGAAAAGCTCGACGCGCCGGGCGGGCGCGCCTATGTCCACAAGCAGGACGGCTTCATCTTCGACGCCGGGCCGACCATCATCACGGCGCCCTTTCTGTTCGAGGAGTTGTGGAGCCTTTGCGGGCGCAACATGGCGGATCACATAGATCTGCGGCCCATGGACCCCTTCTACCGCATCCGCTTTCATGACGGCCAAAGCTTTGACTACAACGGCGATGTCGAGGCCATGCGGGCTGAGGTCGCCAAGTTCAATCCCGGCGATGTCGAGGGCTACATGCGCTTCATGCGCATGAGCGAAGAGATCTATCGCGTGGGCTTTGAACGGTTGGGGGACCAGCCTTTCAGCACCGTCATGGATATGGCGCGCATCGCCACCGACATCATCCGTCTGCATGGCTATCGCAGCGTCTATGGTCTTGTCAGCTCCTTCATGCGCGATGAACGCCTGCGCACGATCTTCAGCTTTCATCCCCTGTTGATCGGGGGCAATCCCTTCGGCGCCACGGCCATCTACTGCCTCATCGCCTTTCTGGAGAAGGCGCACGGCGTCCACTTCGCCATGGGCGGCACGGGCAAGCTCGTGGAGGGCCTCGTCAAGCTCATCGACGATCAGTGCGGCGCAGTGCGTTGCAATGCGCAGGTCGAATCCATCACCGTGAAGGATGGAGCGGCCTGCGGCGTTCGCTTGTCGTCGGGAGAAGAGATCCGCGCTGACATCGTCGTGTCCAACGCCGATTCCGCCTGGACCTATCGCCACCTCCTGCCGGAATCAGCACGCAAGAGATGGACGAACCGCAAGGTGGAGCGGGCGCGCTATTCGATGGGTCTCTTCGTCTGGTATTTCGGGGTCAACCGCAAATATGACGATGTGCTGCATCATACGATCATGATGGGCCCGCGTTATCGCGAGTTGCTGCACGACATCTTCGACAAGAAAATCCTCGCGGAGGATTTCAGCCTCTATCTGCATCGCCCCACCGCCACCGATCCTTCGCTCGCGCCCGAGGGCTGCGACACCTTCTATGTGCTCTCGCCCGTTCCCAATCTGGAGGGCGGGCAGGACTGGAGCGTGGAGGGCGAGCCCTATCGCAAGTCCATAGAGCGCCTGCTCGAAAGCACGCTGCTGCCGGGCCTCAGCGAGGCCATCGTGACGTCGCGCATCACCACGCCCCAGGACTTTCACGACAATCTGAACGCCTATCGCGGCGCAGGCTTCGGGCTTGAGCCCGTGCTCACGCAAAGCGCATGGTTTCGTCCGCACAATCTGAGCGAAGATGTGCGCAATCTCTATCTCGTCGGCGCTGGCACCCATCCGGGCGCCGGCTTGCCGGGTGTTCTTTCCTCCGCACGGGTTCTCGACAAGGTGGCGCCAGATGCTTCAGTCTTCGTCTGATCAGACGCTCGCAGAGCCCGGTGATTACGCGCAGTGCCGCGAGGCGATCCGCCACGGCTCGAAGACATTCTATGCGGCCTCGCTGGTGCTGCCGCGCGCTGTCCGCGAACCCGCCTATGGCCTCTACGCCTTCTGCCGCCTGTCTGATGATGCTGTGGACCTTGATGGCGGCTGCCCTCAGGCGGTCGAGCGCCTGCGTGATCGGCTGGACCGCGTGTGTCAGGGGCGTCCGCTGCCCGTGGCTGCGGACCGCGCCATGGCCGACCTCATGCGCCGCTACGCCATTCCGCGCGCAGTGCCCGAAGCGCTGCTCGAAGGCCTCGCCTGGGACACGCAGGATCGGCGTTATGAAACGCTGGAGGAGCTCCATGACTATGCTGCGCGGGTTGCAGGCACGGTCGGGGTGATGATGACCCTGCTCATGGGTGTGCGCGCCCCCCAGGCTCTGGCGCGCGCCTGCGATCTGGGCGTCGCCATGCAGCTCACCAACATCGCCCGCGACGTGGGTGAGGACGCGCGCAACGGGCGCCTCTATCTGCCGCGCGCATGGATGCGCGAGGCGGGGCTTGATCCCGACGCTTTCCTCGCCAATCCCGTGATGAGCGCAGCCCTGAAATCGGTCATCGCGCGCCTGCTCGCCAGCGCCGATGAGCTTTATCAACGCGCGCGCTCCGGCGTCGCCTATCTGCCGCTTGGCTGTCGCCCCGCCATTCTGGCTGCGGGCCTGATCTATGCTGAAATCGGGCGTGCGCTCGAAGCCCTGTCTCATGATTCCGTCGCTCACCGCGCTCATGTCTCGGGCGCGCGCAAGGTGCAGCTCCTGACAAAGGCCGCAGCCGCGACCCCATGGCTGGCGCGCGGCGCTGACAGCGAGCCTCTGGCCGCCGTCGCCTTTCTGATCGAGGCCGTCAAACAAACGCCTGCGCCCGCCAACAAAGCCGCCGCCGCGCCGCGTCCCTTCGTCAATGTGGAGTCGCAGTTCATTCGCGTGCTCGATATTTTCGAACGGCTGGAGCGCGCGGAGCAGTTGAGCAAGTCGCGGTGAACCCCGATCAATACGGGCTGATCGAGCTTGTATTGTCCTTTGGCCTCGTTCTCGCGATCCTGTTCTGGCAATTATATTCCGTGAAACGATCCATCAGAGAGGATGCGCGGAAGAAAAACCCGGCGGATGATTAAGACGGTTCTCGCCTGCGCCGATGCGCGGGGCGCGAAGCCCTCGGCTCAGGCGTTGTCGGCTGTCTGAGTGATCGTCAAACCCGACATGACGACGGTCTTGCGGGTGTAGCGGGCTTCGGTGAGGTTATCGACGATGAAGGCGGCGAGATCGATGCGGCTGATCGTCCGCTTGCGCCGCTCACCTTTTGTGCTCGCCAGCCAGCGTCCGGTCGCAGCGCCATCGGTCAGGCCCACCGGCTGCACCAGGGTCCAGTCAAGGCCGGACGCCTTGACCAGTTTCTCCTGCTGCTCCTTGTCGTCCATCTGCTCGCGCAGGCGCAGCCAGCGGAAGATCCGTTTGTGCATCGGCGGCAGCAACTTTCGGGTGTCGCCGACGCCGTAGCTGGTGACGCAAACCAACCGCTGCACTGAAGCCGCCTGCGCGGCGGCGATCACATTGGCGGTCCCGATCTCGCAGATGTTCGGCGACGTGATGCGCTTCATCCCCACCGCCAGCGCAAATGGATTGCGCGAGTCGCCAAGGGCCACCACAATGGCGTCATGGCCGACCACAGCGCGGGCGACCGCTGCGGCGTCGAGGGCGTCGCCCGTGATCGCAGCGATTTCCTCGCGCTCAGGGAGCTTCGACGCATCGCGTGCGAAGGCGGTCACCTGATGGCCTCTGGTGAGCAACGTCAGCGCCACCGCGCGCCCCACTCTGCCAGTCGCCCCGAATACAATGACCTTCAAAACAGACCCCTAACGCCCTGCGGCCCTGCGGCGCCCAATCCGGCTCTTTTGATCGCTGAAGCAACGCGCAGCGATCGACGTCACGATAGTCGAATTTAACTTAGCTGTAAATTAGAAGAGGGCATGTGAGGGGCAGGCGTCGTGCGGCGCCGAATGATCGCACGATGTCGTCCGCCGATTTCTGCGGCGATCTTGATTGCACCCTGCAAGGTTCCGGAAAGTCCGGCTTGGCGCCGACAGAGCATCCTTGCTGGCGCTATCCAAAAGAGCGATTTCATTGACGGGCGCCGACCCAGGCTTTATCGTGACTTAACCTCCCCTGTCTCGCTGGGAGTAAGTGTCGCAAACAGTTGCTGCGTCGGCGCCTTCGGAGGCGCGGCGTTCTTTCGTCAAGCGCACCTGGTGGACGTGGACCATGTACGAATTTTTCAAGGCGCTCCATATCTTCGGATTGATCTTGATGGCGGGGAACGTCACCGTCACCGCCTTCTGGAAGGTGTTTGCTGATCGCACGTGCAAGACGCAGATCATTGGCTTTGCGCAGTGGCTGGTCACGGTCACCGACTTCACATTCACCCTGACCGGCGGCTTTCTGATGGTGATCGGGGGCTATGGCGCCGCGCTGGTGGGCGGCATACCGCTGTTCGAGACGCCCTGGCTGGTGCTCGGCCAGCTCATGCTGCTTGTGTCAGGCGGCATCTGGCTGCTTATTCTCGTTCCGATCCAGATCAGGCAGGCCCGTTATGCGCGCGATTTCGCAATCATCGGCGACGTGCCGGAAATCTACAAAAGAGACAGCCGCACCTGGCTGGTCTGGGGACTGATTTCGACCGTGCCGCTGACGCTGGGCATGTATTCCATGGTGTTCAAGCCCTACTTCTAGGACATGCGATGCAAAGATCGGCGCGGCGACCATGTGAGCAGTTCGTCTTTCGCCTCAGCGCAGGCCTGTCAGCCCCTTTGATGGCGCCCTCCACCACACATAACCTTTCACACCCCTGGAGATGGCGTCATGTCAGGAGATGAATCGCCACCCACATGTGACGGGACGCCGGACGCATCGACGCCAGTTCCCGGGCCTCGGTTCGATGCGCCGGTGGTGCGCGGCGGCTACAGTTGGTGGTACGTCGATGCGCTTAGCGACGACGGCAAAAATGGCATCACGATCATCGCGCTGATCGGCAGCGTGTTTTCGCCCTACTATGCGGCGATGCGGCGTCGCCCCGGCGGCGGCGATCCGCTGCACCATGTTTCGTTGAACGTCGCGATCTATGGCGAGGGCAAGCGCTGGTGCATGACCGAACGGGGCCGGGATTCGCTGCGGCGCGACAAGACATGGCTGCAGATCGGCCCCAGCTCGCTCGAGTGGGATGGCGAGAGCCTCATCATCCGCATCGACGAGATCACGGCGCCCTTACCCAGACGCATCCGCGGCGAAGTTCGGGTGCGCCCGACGGCGGTGCTCGGGCGATCCTATCCGCTCGATCCTGCCGGCCGTCACCATTGGGCGCCGCTCGCCCCTTGCGCGCGCGTGGAGGTTAATCTGAACCGCCCGTCGCTGCGCTGGTCGGGCCATGGCTATCTCGATTCGAACCGTGGAGACGAGCCGCTGGAAGCGACCTTCCGGCGTTGGGACTGGTCGCGCACGGCGCTGAAGAACGGCGCCGCTGTGCTCTATGATGTGACCCGCCGTGATGGCGCAGGCCCCGTGCTCGGCCTGCGCTTCGATCCCGCTGGCCGCGTCGAACCATTCGAGGCGCCGCCGCGGGTGAAGCTGCCAAGCACCCTTTGGCGCGTCGAGCGCGAAACCAGGGTCGATCCGCACAGCAGCGCGCGCGTCGTTGCGACGCTGGAAGACACGCCATTTTACGCGCGGTCGGTGCTGGAGACCAACCTCTTTGGCGAAACGGCGACCGCCATGCACGAGAGCCTGTGCCTGGACCGCTTCAACTCCCGTTGGGTGCAGACGCTGCTTCCGTTCCGGATTCCGCGAGCCTTGCGCTGAATAAAGCGGGACTTGTGGGAGCTGTCGTCTTTGCATCATCACGGCTCCCGGTGACTGACAGGATAGAAGGGGCGGACCATGGATGAATTGTTGGCAGGCGGGCGCGCCATCGAGTTGGTCCTGTCCCTGATCGTCGCGGAGGCGATCGTGCTGATGGTGCTTTGGCGGATGCGCCTCTGCCCCTTGCCGCCGCGCGCCACCCTGCTGATTCTGGCCCCCGGCACCTCGCTGCTGCTGGCCGCGCTCGCCGCCCTCTCCGGCGCCTCCTGGATGTCTGTGTCGTCGCTCTTCTTCGTCGCATTGGTCATCCACCTGATCGACCTGCGGCAACGCTGGCGCGAACGGGCGCGCCTCGACGCATCGCCCGATCCAGAGGTCAATTAGTTCGCGCGCCGCCCGGGTTTGTCTGATCTAAACCGCCCCTGCGAGAGAGCAGGGCATGATGAATGCGCCGCGCAGGCGCAGGCCCGTCAGGTCGGCGCCTCAACTTGCCCCGTCATTTGGGTCCGTCTATTGTTTTGGTGTTGGAGCGCAAAGAACGATGGGCTGGACAAGAGCCGACATTCCCTCGCAAAGAGGCCGACTGGCCGTCGTCACCGGGGCGACCGGAGGGCTTGGTTACGAGACGGCGCTGGCGCTGGCGGCTGCGGGTGCCGAGGTCGTGCTGGCGGGCCGCAATGAGGCCAAGGGCGCAAACGCTTTGGATCGGCTGCGCGCCGCCCATCCCGGCGCCTCGGTTCGTTTCGAGCGGCTCGACCTTGCTTCGCTCGCCTCGGTCGCCGCTTTTGCGCAGACGATGCTCGCCGCGGGGCGCAGCATCGATCTGCTGGTCAACAATGCCGGCGTCATGGCGCTGCCCGAGCGACATGAGACAGCCGACGGCTTCGAACTGCATTTCGCCACCAACTATCTCGGCCATTTCGCTCTGACGGCGCGGCTGCTGCCCTTGCTGCGGCGCGGCGGCTCGGCGCGCCTGGTCAATGTCAGCAGTCTGGCTGCAGATCTGAAGTCGATCGATCTGGTTGATCTGCAGTCGCAACGCTCCTATGTCCCATTCCGGACCTATGGCATGACGAAGCTGGCGATGCTGATGTTCGCACTTGAATTTCAGCGCCGCAGCGAGGTCGCGGGCTGGGGCGTGGAGGGGCTGGCCGCGCATCCGGGCTTCGCCCGCACCGACATCATCAGCAACGGGCCCGCCTCTTCGGGCTTGCGAGGCGCGCTATGGCGGATGTCGAAGTCGTTCCTGCTTCCGATGAGCCCGCCGGCCGGCCCGGCGGCGCTGCCGATCCTGCTCGCCGCGACTTCGCCTGATGCGAAAGGCGGCGGCTATTATGGGCCGGGCTGGGTTCTCGAAGTCATTGGTCCGCCGGGCCCGGCCAAGCTGCCCAAGCGGGCGCTTGACCGCACAGCCGCCAGCCATCTTTGGGAGGCGTCGGAACGGCTGGCCGGGGTCAGCTTCGCGTGAGGCGCGGGTGATGGTCGGCCAGGCTCCTGCCCGGATTCTGATCGTCTCCGACGCCTGGACGCCACAGGTGAACGGCGTGGTCCGCACGCTCACCGCCGTCACCGCCGAACTGCGCGCGATGGGCCACACCGTCGAAGTGATCGGTCCCGACCGATTCCCGACCATACCCTGTCCGACCTATCCGGAGATCAGGCTGGCGGTGCTGCCGGGGCGCCCACTGGTCGGCCTCATCGAGGCCTTCAGGCCCGACGCCCTTCACATCGCCACGGAAGGACCGCTGGGCCTTGCGGCGCGTGCCTGGGCATGTCGCCGCGGCCTGCATTTCACCACCGCCTACCACACGCGCTTCCCCGAATATCTTGCTGCGCGTCTGGGACTGTTGGGACGCAGCGGGGTCATGGGGGCGATGGTCCGCCGCTTTCTGAAATGGTTTCACGCCCCCAGCCAGGGCGTGATGGTGGCGACCCAAAGCATGCGGGACGAGCTTGCCATGCGCGGATTTTCCCGGCTGCGGGCGTGGCCGCGCGGGGTGGACCTGTCGCTTTTCGACCCCGGGCTGCGTCAGGAGGCGCCCGATTTCACCGAACTGCCACGGCCGCTCTTCACCTATGTCGGCCGCGTCGTCGTGGAGAAGAACATAGGCGCATTCCTCGACCTCGACCTGCCGGGGACGAAGCTGGTGGTCGGCGGCGGCCCGCAGTTGCGCGCGCTGGAGCGCGCCTATCCGAAAGTCCGCTTCGTCGGCCCAAGGCATGGGCGCGAACTCGCGCGGGCCTTCGCCAGCGCCGACGTTCTGGTGTTTCCGAGCCTGACGGATACTTTCGGCCTTGTGGTGATCGAGGCTCTGGCGAGCGGCGCCCCGGTGGCGGCTTTTCCGGTGACGGGTCCGCGCGACATCCTCAGGGGCGTCGACGGCGTCGTGGGCGTGACGGACGCTGACCTGCGCGTGGCGTGCATGCGGGCCTTGATGCTTGATCGCGCGGCCTGCCGGACCCATGCCGAGGCGTTCACCTGGCGGGCCAGCGCTGAGGCCTTCCTCGACAATCTGGCGCCGATCTATGGCGTGGAGGGCGGGGTCAAAGCCGGGGCCAGATTGAGGTCCGCCATCACGCTCAGCGCCGCCTGCCGACCCGACAAGGCGGCCATCGGCACACCCGGGCCCGGATGCACGCCCCCGCCCGCCAGATAGAGCCCCGGCAGACGGCTTCGTGCGCCAGGACGCGTGAAGGAGGCTATCCAGCCATGCTGCGCCGGACCATAGAGCGCTCCGCCTGAGGCTGGAAACATCCGGGCGAAATCCGCGGGCGTCGTGACCACGCGCGCGCCCTCCAGCGGGGTCACTTTCAATCCGCAGCGCTCGAGATGGCGGAATGTCGCCTCTTCGCATGACTGGAGGTCGGACGGCTTGAGTGGGGCGCCATCGCCATTTGCGGGCGCGTTGATGAGACATAACAGGCGTTCGTTTTGCGGCTCCGCGCCCTGCGCCGGCGCATGGTCGCCGCGATCCTGCGCGCAGACATAGACGGTGGGCGCACGCGGGGTGCGTCCATGGATGAGGATGTCATCGAATTCGGCGCGGTAGGCGTCCGAGAAAAAGACATTATGGCGCAGCAGGGGAAAGCCCTCCGCCTTGCCCTGCAGGGACCAGGTGACCGCCGAGAGGAAGCGCGCCTTGGACGGCGGCATTGAGACGGCGCCGGTGACGTCGGGGCCTAACAAGCCCGCGCCCAAAGCCGTCACATCGCCATTCATGATGACGGCGTCGGCGGCCAGCCGCTCGCCCGTGCTCAGCTCCACGCCGCAAGCCCGCCCGCCCTCGACGAGGATGCGCGCAGCGTGGCGCTGATAGAGATAGGTTGCGCCGAAACGCTCGCCCATGGCGGCGAGTCCCTCGGCCAGCCGCTGCATGCCCCCCTCGATCAGCCAGACCCCCTCGCGCTCTACATGGGCCACGAGCATGAGGGTGGCGGGCGCCGCATAGGGGGAGGAGCCGCAATAGGTGGCGTAGCGGGCGAAGAGCTGGCGCAGGCGCGGATCGCGGAAGGACTGCGCCAAGGCCCCCGCCAGCGTCGAATAGGGTGACAGCCGCATCAGCTCGCCAAGGCGCGACAGGCCGATCCGGCGCGACAGTTGAAGCAGATTGGGCCGGGAGGCGCGGATAAAGCTGTCCTTGAGCGTCGCATAAATGCCCTGCGCCCGCGCGGCGAAGGCGCGAAAGGCCTGGGCGTCCTGCGCGCCCGAAAAGGCTTCGATGGCGGCGACGCTTTGGTCGAGATCGGCGAAAAGGTCGAGCCGCGCGCCATCGCTCCAGCCGTGGCGGGCGAGGGTTTGGGCTGGCAGACATCTGATGTGATCGTCGAGGGACAGGCCCACATCGGCGGCAAGTTCGTCAAAAACCCAGCGCATGGTGAAGACCGTGGGGCCGGAGTCGATGGGGACGCCGCCCGCCATGACTTCGCGCATCTTGCCGCCCGGATCTGGAGCCGATTCCACGACCGTGACCTTGACGCCCGCCGCGGCCAGACGCAGCGCGGCCGACAGCCCTCCCACGCCTGCCCCTATGATCACAACATGGCGCATGCGCATGCGGTCGCCTCCACCAGAAAAATGCGCGGGGCCCTCTTGCGTGTCAATATAAATTGACATTACATTTGGCTACCAAAGATGACGAATGATGGGGTAGGACCATGCAGATCGCAGACCGCATCGAGCAAGCCCTCGCAGAGGCCGTCGCATCCGCGCAGGGCGCAGGCGCGCCGCCGCTTCTGGCCTCCGCCATCCATTATGCCGTTTTCCCAAGTGGGCATCGCATCCGCCCTCAGCTCTGCCTGGCGGTGGCTCTGGCGTGCGGCGACCCGGACCCGGCGGCGGCGGATGCTGCTGCAGCCGCCATCGAACTCCTGCACTGCGCCTCGCTCGTCCATGACGATCTCCCCTGTTTCGACGATGCCGACATGCGGCGCGGAAAGCCTTCCGTTCATGTGCAATATGGGGAGCCGCTTGCGGTTCTGACCGGCGACGCCCTGATCGTTCAGGCCTTCGAGATCCTTGCCAGGGGCGCCGCGAAGTCGCCCCATAGGCTGGCCAGCCTTTTGACCATCATCGCCCAGTCCGTCGGCTCGCCCAATGGCATTGTGGCGGGGCAGGCCTGGGAATGCGAGGCTGCGGTCTCCCTCAGCGATTACCAGCGCGCCAAGACCGGCGCCCTCTTTGTCGCCGCCACAGCGGCCGGGGCGGAGGCGGCGGGCCATGATTCCGCGATCTGGCGCACCCTGGGCGCGAAGCTTGGCGAGGCCTATCAGGTCGCGGACGATCTGCGCGACGTGCTTTGCAACGCCGCCGAACTGGGCAAGCCCATCGGCCAGGACGCCGTCCGCAAGCGTCCCAATGCGGCCGCGCAACTGGGCGTCGGCGGCGCCAAGGCCCGGCTCGAGGAGTTGATGAAGGCGGCGATCGAGTCGATTCCCGATTGTCCCGGCCAGACCCAGCTGCGCAAGCTCATCAAGGACCAGACCAGCCAGTTCTTCCCGAAGGAGCTCGCCCTCGTGGCGGCCTGAGGCCGCGCCGTGACGGCGCAGGCCCCCGTGCGTCCCGTCATGGCGGACACCACCTCCAAATGGCGCGACAGCCTGATCGGGCTGCGCAACCGGGTGATCAGCAGCCCCCGTTTCCAGCGCTGGGCGGCGGGCTCGCCACTCACGCGCTACATCGCCCGGCGCCGCTCGCGCGCCCTTTTCGACCTCTGCGCCGGCTTCGTCTATTCGCAGGTTCTCGCCGCCTTCGTGCAGCTTCGGTTCTGCGATCATCTGGCCGATGGCCCGCGCTCGGTGGAGGCCCTCGCCCGCCTGACGGAGCTGACCCCCGAAGCCGCAAGCCGGCTGCTGCGCGCGGCCGCCTCCCTGGGGCTGGTGCGCCCCATGCCGGGCGGGCGCTATGCGCTGGATGATCTTGGCGCCTCCATGATCGGCAATCCCTCCGTCGCGGCCTTCATCGCCCATCACGAATTGCTCTATGACGATCTGCGCGATCCCGTGGCGTTGCTGCGCGGACAGACGCAGACGCGGCTTTCCCAATTCTGGCCCTATGCGGGCGACCGGCCCGAGTCTCCTGCAAGCGGGCATGCGCAGCCCGAGGGCTATGAGGGCTATAGCGCTCTGATGGCGAAATCCCAGGCTCTGGTGGCGCAGGACATTCTCGACGCCTGGCCCATGGCGCGCCATCGCCGCCTTCTGGATGTCGGGGGCGGGGAGGGGGTCTTTCTGGCGGAGGCCGCGATTCGCCACCCTGACCTTGAATTGCAGCTTTTCGACCTCCCGCCGGTGGCCGAGTTGGCGCGGGAGGCTCTGGAGCGCCGGGGCCTCGGCGGCCGCATCGCGTGCGTCGGCGGCAGCTTTTTGCGCGATCCCCTGCCTACCGGCGCCGACATCATCAGCCTCGTGCGCATCGTCCACGATCATGACGACGAATCTGTGCTCGCCCTGTTGCGCGCCGTCCATGCGGCGCTGCCTGCGGGCGGCACGCTGCTGATCGCCGAGCCCATGGCGGGCACGCCGGGCGCCGAACCCATCGGGGACGCTTATTTCGGCTTCTATCTGCTGGCCATGGGCAGAGGCCGTGCGCGCCGTCCCGATGAGTTGAAACAACTACTTGGAGCGGTCGGCTTCACGCGAATGCGAAGCGTCCCCACGCGCAGGCCATTGTTCGCCTGCGTCATCGTGGCGGAGAAAATGTAAATTAGACTTGACGCACATCAATGTCGCTTTAAAATTACATTTGGACCAGCGCCTGCCTGTTCGCGGGTGGGGCGCTCAAGGGAATGTGGATGCTGGACGCACTCGCCATCGTTCTGGAAAAACCAGAACATATCGCCCTCAACCGGCTCGCCATCTCGAGCCCGGAGCCGGACGATGTGGTGGTGCAGACCCTTTGGAGCGGCATCAGCACGGGCACCGAGCGTCTCCTCTTCACCGGCCGCATGCCTTCGTTCCCCGGCATGGGTTATCCGCTGGTGCCGGGCTACGAGAGCGTCGGCGTCGTGACGCAGGCTGGCCCCGAATCCCATATGCGAGAGGGCGAGCGGGTCTTCGTGCCGGGCGCGCGCTGCTTTGGCGAGGTGCGCGGCCTCTTCGGCGGGGCGGCCTCGCAGCTCGTGTCGAAAGCCTCCCGCGTGATCCCCGTCCCCGAATGGGCGGATGACAAGGCGATTCTCTTCGCCCTTGCCGCCACCGCCCATCACGCCCGCGTGGGCGCCGCCGAAGGGGGCGGTGAGCTCATCATCGGCCATGGCGTTCTGGGGCGGCTCCTGGCGCGTCTGAGCGTGCTGGCGGGCGGCGAGCCGCCAACCGTCTGGGAGAAGAACCCGGCCCGCCTTGATGGCGCGCAGGGCTATCAGGTGATTTCGCCCGACGACGATCCGCGCCGCAACTATCGCACGATCTACGATGTGAGCGGCGACTCGGAAATTCTCGACACGCTGATCCAGCGTCTCGCCCCGGGCGGCGAGGTCGTATTGGCGGGCTTTTATGAAGCCTCCCTGCATTTCAGTTTCCCCCCGGCCTTCATGCGCGAGGCGCGCTTGCGCATCGCGGCCGAATGGAAAGAGCCGGACATCATCGCGATCAAAAGCCTCGTGGAGAGCGGCAAGCTCAGCCTTGACGGCCTCATCACCCATCGCTGGGCGGCGTCCTCTGCGCCCTCCGCCTATCCCACCGCCTTCAATGACCCTTCCTGCCTGAAAATGGTTCTCGACTGGAGCGCTTCGTCATGACCATCAACCAGACCAATTTCCTGCGCGCCGAGGCGACCGTCGAGCCTGATCCCGTTCCCACGGCGGCGACCAAGGCCACGCAGATCATCGCGATTTATGGCAAGGGGGGCATCGGCAAGAGCTTCACGCTCGCCAACCTGTCCTACATGATGGCGCAGCAGGGCAAGAAAGTCCTGCTCATCGGCTGCGATCCCAAGAGCGACACGACCTCTCTGCTCTTTGGCGGCCGGGCTTGCCCCACCATCATCGAAACCTCCACCAAGAAGAAGCTCGCGGGCGAACAGGTCGCCATTGGCGATGTCTGCTTCAAGCGCGACGGCGTCTACGCCATGGAGCTTGGCGGGCCGGAAGTGGGCCGCGGCTGCGGCGGTCGCGGCATCATTCATGGCTTTGAGCTTCTGGAGAAGCTCGGCTTCCATGAATGGGGTTTCGACTATGTGCTTCTGGACTTTCTGGGCGACGTGGTCTGCGGCGGCTTTGGCCTGCCCATCGCCCGCGACATGTGCCAGAAGGTGATCGTGGTCGGCTCCAACGATCTGCAATCGCTGTATGTGGCCAACAATGTCTGCTCGGCCGTGGAATATTTCCGCAAGCTCGGCGGCAATGTGGGCGTGGGCGGCCTTGTCATCAACAAGGACGACGGCACCGGCGAGGCGCAGGCCTTTGCAGAGGCGGTCGGCATTCCGATCCTCGCCTCCATTCCGGCCGATGACGACATCCGCCGCAAGAGCGCCAATTACGAAATCATCGGCAAGCCCGACAGCCCCTGGGGCGCGCTGTTCGCAGAACTCGCCGCCAATGTGGCGGATGCTGCGCCCCATCAGCCAAAGACCCTGAACCAGGATCAGTTGCTGGGCCTCTTCAGCGGCGACTCCGTCGGCCGCGACGTGGTGCTTGTGCCCGCCACCATGGAAGACATGTGCGGCGTCTCCAGCCTTCAGAAGCCGTCCCTCGAAGTCGTCTACGAAACCGTTTGAGCGGCTTGCAGCGGAAAGCGATGACATGAACGAGCTCGCGCCAACCAGAGACGAACACGCCGAACCGATCACAGCGGAAGCTGCGGGCGTTGATCTGCGCGCTCAGGCGGGAGCGATCGATCTTGCCGCCACCAAGACCGATGGGCTTGGTTGCCATGCCGGCAAGGATCAGATGCGCGCGGCCGCGCAAGCCGCGGGCATGAGCGAAACCCTCGCCGCCTATGCGAAAGACTATCCGGTTGGCCCCCATGACCAGCCGCAAAGCATGTGCCCGGCCTTTGGCTCCCTGCGCGTGGGGCTGCGCATGCGCCGCACCGCCACGGTCCTGTCGGGCTCGGCCTGCTGCGTCTATGGCCTGACCTTCACCTCGCATTTCTATGGCGCGCGCCGCACGGTCGGCTATGTGCCCTTCAATTCCGAAACGCTGGTGACGGGCAAGCTCTTCGAAGACATCCGTGAATCCGTCTTCGCTCTCGCCGACCCTGAGAAATACGACGCAGTGGTGATCATAAACCTCTGCGTGCCCACTGCGTCCGGCGTGCCGCTGCGGTTGCTCCCCAAGGAGATCAACGGCGTGCGCATCATCGGCATCGACGTGCCGGGCTTTGGCGTTCCCACCCATGCGGAAGCCAAGGATGTGCTGGCTGGCGCCATGTTGAACTATGCGCGCCGCGAGGCCGAGCTTGGCCCGGTGCAGGCGCCTCGCGCGCCCCGTTCCGGCAAGCCCACCATCGCCTTGCTGGGCGAGATGTTTCCGGTCGACCCCGTGCAGATCGGCGGCATGCTCGATCTGATGGGGCTGGCGGCAGGCCCCGTCGTGCCGACCCGCGAATGGCGCGAGCTTTATGGCGCGCTTGATTGCGCGGCGGTCGCCGCCATCCATCCCTTCTACACCGCCTGCGTGCGCGAGTTCGAATCTGCGGGCCGCACGGTCGTTGGCTCCGCCCCCGTCGGCCACGATGGAACCGAGGCCTGGCTCGAGAGCATCGGCGCCGCCTGCAATGTGCCGCGCGCACAAATCGACGCGGCGAAGAACAAGCTCCTGCCCGCCATCCGCGGCGCGCTTGCAGCCTCGCCCATCAAGGGCCGCATCACCCTCTCGGGCTATGAAGGCTCGGAGCTTCTGGTGGGGCGCCTCCTGATCGAGAGCGGCGCTGATCTGCGTTATGTCGGCACGGCCTGTCCGCGCACCCGCTTCTCCGATGCGGACCGCGAATGGCTCGAGGCGCGCGGCGTGCATGTGCAATATCGCGCCTCCCTCGAGCAGGATCTCGCGGCCATGGCGGAGTTCAAGCCGGACCTCGCCATCGGCACGACGCCGGTTGTGCAGAAGGCCAAGCAGCAGGCGATCCCTGCGCTCTATTTCACCAATCTCATCTCCGCCCGCCCCCTCATGGGCGCGGCGGGCGCCGGCTCCCTGGCGACCGTCGTCAACGCCGCCATCGGCAATCAGGCGCGCTTCAACGAAATGAAGAGCTTCTTCGGCGATGTCGGCGAAGGCTTCAACGCGGGCGTGTGGGAGACTGTGCCGAAGGATCGGCCCGAGTTCAAAAAGAAGCAGCGCGCCAAGCTCGGCCGCAAGCCTGTTGAGGAGATGGGCTCATGCTAGTCCTCGATCATGACAGGGCAGGGGGCTATTGGGGCGCCGTATATGTCTTCACCGCCATCAAGGGATTGCAGGTGGTGATCGACGGTCCGGTGGGTTGCGAAAACCTGCCTGTGACTTCGGTGCTCCATTACACCGACGGCCTGCCGCCCCATGAATTGCCCATCGTCGTGACGGGCCTCGCTGAAGAAGAGCTCGGCCGCCACGGCACCGAAGGCGCCATGAAGCGCGCCCACAAGACGCTTGATCCTGATCTGCCCAGCGTCGTCGTGACCGGCTCCATCGCCGAGATGATCGGCGGCGGCGTCACGCCGGAAGGCACGGGAATCCAGCGCTTCCTGCCGCGCACCATTGATGAGGATCAATGGCAATGCGCCAATCGCGCCATGAGCTGGCTCTGGACGGAATATGGCCCGAAGAAGGGCGTCGCCCCCAAGCGCAAGGAGCGCGCGGCTGGCGCCAAGCCCCGCGTCAACATCATCGGTCCCAGCTACGGCGTGTTCAACATGCCGTCCGATCTTGCGGAGATCCGCAGGCTCGTGGAGGGCATGGGCGCCGAGATCAATATGGTCTTTCCGCTCGGCAGCCATCTCGCCGATGTGCCGCGTCTGGCTGATGCGGATGTGAACATCTGCATGTACCGGGAGTTCGGCCGCTTGCTCTGCGAGCAGCTCGACCGCCCCTATCTGCAGGCCCCCATCGGCCTGCACAGCACCACGAAATTCCTGCGCGCCCTCGGTGAGCTGCTCGACCTTGATCCCGAGCCCTTCATCGAGCGCGAGAAACATACGACCATCAAGCCGCTCTGGGATCTCTGGCGGTCCGTGACGCAGGACTTCTTTGGAACTGCGAGCTTTGCGGTCGTCGCGAACGAGACCTATACGCGCGGCCTGCGCAACTTCCTTGAAGATGAAATGGGTCTGCCCTGCAACTTCGCAGTGTCCCGCCGCGCAGGCGAGAAGACCGATAACGAGACGGTTCGCACCCTCGTCAAGACCAAGGGGCCGCTGGTTCTCTTCGGCAGCTATAACGAGCGTATGTATGCGGCCGAGGCTGGCGGGCGCTCCATGTATATTCCCGCCTCCTTTCCTGGCGCCATCATAAGGCGGCACACCGGCACGCCCTTCATGGGTTATGCGGGCGCGACCTATGTGGTGCAGGAGGTCTGCAATTCCCTTTTCGACGCCCTGTTTCACATCCTGCCGCTGGGCACAGATATGGACAAGGTCGATGCGACGCCTTCGCGCCTGCACCAGGAGCTCGCCTGGGAGGCGGAGGCGAAGGCCATGCTTGATGAGATCGTTGAGTCCAATCCCGTGCTGGTGCGCATCTCGGCCGCAAAAAGGCTTCGTGATGCGGCGGAGCGTGACGCACGTCGTGCGGGAGAGAGTCAGGTCAGCAAGGCGCGCGTCAGCCGCGCTCACGAATTAATGACGGAAGGACGCGGCGCATGACCCTTTCTATCGACATGGAACGCCCCTCTCAAAACACGCGCGCGTCGTCGTCTCCGGCCTCGGGCAAGCGCAAGTCGATCCCCTCGCGGCATCTGCAGGGCCTCGACTGGTTCTTCTACAATCTGGTCTTCGCCCTCGCTTTTCCAGCCTTCTGTCTGGCGGAATGGCTGGTCCGGCGCCAGGGATCACAGGGGTCTCGCGCCTATGCCTCGCTGTTCGCGGAGGCGCGCAAGAATGAACATATCGCGCTGTCCTATGCGTTCGATGTGCGCAAAACCCTGCATCAGTTCGGTCGTGGAGACCAGGCGAAACGCCCATCGTGACTTGCCATCACGATATTGTCGCTGCGTGAGGCGTGCGCGGCATCTAAATGGAGGTCAATGAAATGGCCAATGACAACGATAGATCATCTTTGTCAGGATTGACAGAGGCGGAAGCAAAGGAGTTCCACGCGGTATTCGTGACCAGCTTTATCGGCTTCACGGTGATCGCGATCATCGCCCACTTCCTTGTTTGGAGCTGGCGTCCGTGGATTCCTGGTCCCAAGGGCTACGCCCTGCTCGATGGCGTCGGCAGCGCCATTCAGAGCGTCCTGCCAATGATCAGCTGAGGAGCGCGCGATGTACAAACTCTGGTTACTTTTCGATCCCCGGCGGGCGCTCGTGGCGCTCTTCTCGTTCCTCTTCGTTCTGGCGCTGACGATCCATTTCGTGCTGCTCAGCACGGATCGGTTCAACTGGCTCGAAGGCGCCAAGCCCAAGACCAGCGAGATCCATCAGGCGATCCCGGGACTGCAACCTCAATCATTCGCTTAAAAGCGTTGGAGCACTTGAGGTTCCTGCTGCGGGCGATGAGCCCATTTTCGCCCGCAGTCTTCGCTCTCACTTGAGCTGTTTCGCGTCCCATCGGATCGAAACTACTCTCGTTCCATTCGTTTTGAAGCGTTTTCGTCACGCGGAGCTGTCTTCAGACCGCTCGAAAACGCCATGAGAATCCGCAGGAGGTTCAGCGATGGCCATGCTGAGTTTTGAAAGAAAATACCGGGTGAGGGGAGGCACGCTTGTCGGCGGCGATCTCTTCGACTTCTGGGTTGGCCCCTTCTATGTCGGATTCTTCGGCGTCACGACGGCGATCTTCGCCTTGCTCGGGACTGCGCTGATCGTCTATGGCGCGGCCATTGGCCCGACCTGGAACATCTGGCAGATCAGCATAGCCCCGCCGGACCTGAAATATGGTCTGGGCTTCGCGCCCCTCAAGGAGGGCGGCCTCTGGCAGGTCATAACCGTCTGCGCCACCGGGGCCTTCGTGTCCTGGGCGCTGCGCGAGGTGGAGATCTGCCGCAAGCTCGGCATGGGCTATCATGTGCCCTTCGCCTTCAGCGTCGCTATCCTCGCCTATGTGACCCTCGTCATCTTTCGGCCGATCTTGCTGGGCGCATGGGGACATGGTTTTCCCTATGGCATCCTGAGCCATCTCGATTGGGTGTCGAACACGGGCTATCAATATCTGCATTTCCACTACAATCCCGCGCATATGCTCGCGATCACCTTCTTCTTCACCACGACCTTCGCGCTCGCCCTGCATGGCGCGCTGGTACTGTCCTCGGTCAATCCGGCCAAGGGCGAAGAGGTGAAGACCCCCGAACACGAAGACACTTTCTTCCGCGACGCCATCGGCTATTCCATCGGCACCCTCGGCATCCATCGCCTCGGCCTCTTCCTGGCGCTGTCGGCGGTCTTCTGGAGCGCGGTTTGCATCATCATCAGCGGCCCCATGTGGACGCGCGGCTGGCCCGAGTGGTGGAACTGGTGGCTTAACCTTCCCATCTGGCGCTAGGCGAACGGAGGAGCGACCGTGGCCTATTATCAAAACATCTTCACCCAAGTGCAGGTCCGCGCCGAAGCGCCCGACATGGGCGTCGCGCACGAGACCATTGAGCGAACCGGCAAGGGCTTCTTTGTCCATCTGTTCGGCCGCTTCGGCAATGCGCAGGTAGGACCGATCTATCTGGGCAATCTGGGCGTGGCCTCGCTGTTGTGCGGGTTCCTCGCCTTCGAGATCATCGGGCTCAACATGTGGGCCTCGGTGAACTGGGATCTGCGCGAGTTCGTGCGGCAGCTCTTCTGGTTGGCGCTTGAGCCGCCGCCCCCGCAATATGGCCTTCGTGTGATGCCGCCGCTGCGGGAAGGCGGATGGTGGCTGATCGCAGGCTTCTTCCTGACGGCGTCATTGCTGCTCTGGTGGCTGCGCATGTATCGCCGGGCGCGCGCTCTGGGCATGGGCACGCATACGGCGTGGGCCTTCGCCGCCGCCATCTGGCTCTATCTGGTGATTGGCTTCATCCGGCCGATCCTGATGGGTCATTGGAGCGAGGCGGTGCCCTTCGGCATTTTCCCCCACCTCGATTGGACGGCGGCCTTCTCCATCCGCTACGGGAACCTCTTCTACAACCCCTTCCATATGCTTTCGATCGCCTTCCTCTATGGATCGACGCTCCTCTTCGCCATGCATGCGGCGACGATTCTTGCGGTCAGCCGCTTTGGCGGCGAGCGTGAGATCGAGCAGATCGTTGATCGCGGGACGGCTTCGGAGCGTGCGGCCCTCTTCTGGCGCTGGACCATGGGCTTCAACGCCACTATGGAATCCATCCATCGCTGGGCCTGGTGGTTCGCCGTCCTGTGCCCCTTCTGCGGCGGCATCGGCATTCTTCTTACGGGCACGGTTGTCGACAACTGGTATCTGTGGGGCGTGCAGCATGGCATTGCGCCGGCCTATCCCCATGTGTTCCCGCCTGTCGTGGATCCGGCCTCCGTCATGGGAGCGGTCAAATGAGGCTAGACTTTACCTTTCCCAAATATCTGGCCCTCGGCTATCTCGCGGTCGTCATTGTCGTGCTCTCGACGGTGTCTGTGTTTCTCGGCCTTGGCTGGACGGTTGACCGCGTTCACGCCACGCAGAACGGCTATCGCGGCACCGGCATGGATCAGGTCAAATGGCCTGCGGCCGAACGCGCCCTGAAGGCGGCCAATGTCGTGCCGGAGGCGCTTGATCCCGCGTCCCCCGAAGGGGACAAGGCGACCGACGTCTATCAGAACGTGCAAGTGCTGAAGGATCTCAGCGCCGAGCAGTTCGGCCGGGTCATGTCGTCCATCACCGAATGGGTGGCGCCTGACGAGGGCTGCGGCTATTGCCACAATGTCGAGAACATGGCGGACGACAGTCTTTACACGAAGAAGGTCGCGCGCCGCATGTTGGAGATGACCCGCCACATCAACAACGACTGGAAGGCGCATGTCGCCAACACCGGCGTCACCTGCTACACCTGTCACAAGGGCAATCCGGTGCCCGCCAACATCTGGTTCGCTGATCCAAGCCCGCAGAAGGACGCTGGCGTGATGGCGACCAATGACGGGATGGGCCATCCCAACAAGACCAACGGCTCCTCATCGCTTCCCCGCGATCCTCTGTCTCCGCTGTTGTTCGGCAAGGAGCCGATCCGGGTGGCTGGCACGACGGGCTTGCCTTCCAAGCCCTACGGCGCCTCGATCCAATCGACCGAGCAGACCTATTCTCTGATGATGCATATGTCGGCGAGTCTGGGGGTCAACTGCACCTTCTGCCACAACACCCGGTCCTTCTCCGACTGGGCGGACAGCACGCCCCAGCGCATGACGGCCTGGCATGGGATTCAGATGGCGCGAGATTTGAACGGCTCCTATCTCGATCCTCTGAAAGGCGTTTACCCGCCCAATCGGCTGGGTCCGCTTGGCGATGCGCCCAAGGTGAGCTGCGCGACCTGCCACCAAGGCGCCAACAAGCCGCTGCTCGGTGTGAGCATGGCGAAAGACTTCCCGGAGCTTGGCGGCGTGCCAGCGAAGTGACGACGATTGATCCGGCCATGCTCGGCTTGGCCGGATCGACATCTTTGCCGGGCGTCAGTCGTGGTTTTGATGGCTCAGTGTGCTTCGCCTTGCATCAGCAAGAGCTTTTTGGCGAGGATCACGGCGGCGGAAGCGTCATCGGCAAGACTGTCTGCGCCGACCTGAACCGCCCTTTCAGGATGACCTGTGAAGGCTGGTCCACCCACCATGACCGCGATCTGCCGGTTGCGCGAGACGCGCCGAATCTCGGTGATGCTTTGGCCCATATCTTCGAGGCCTGCATCGGCGCTGAGCGCGATCCCGACGACGCCGTACCAGTCGCTGGATACGGCGGCTGCGATTTCCCTGGCGCTCGGGGCCTTGCGGATCGTCACATCCCAGCCGGCGCCACGCATGAGTTTGCCCAGCATGTCGACGCCAAACACATGCTGTTCGCCGGGCGCCGTAGCCAGCAGAACACGATGGCGAGGGTCTATGGCCGGACTGTCATCGGCGGCGCCATAGATCATCAGGAGTTCCTGCAACCGGGCGACGCCGATGGTGACGTCAAGGAAATCGCAGGAGTCGTCGATCCAGTTCTGGCCAAGGTGGCGGGCGGTCGGGGCCAGCAAATGGACAAAAAGCGTTTCGATCGAATGGCCGCGGGTGCACATATCGTCGAAAAAGGCGCGGGCCCCGAGATTGTCCGCCGCGACGGTCAAGGCGCCGAATTCAGCGATTTCCTGCGCGGTGAACGAACCGGGACCAAGGTCCGGGCGGCGAGTCGCCTCGTGAACGAGCAGAAGCCTCGGCAGGATTTGATCGGCGATGACGCCCTCAAGGCGACCCCGACCCTGGCGATGTTGCTGGCGATGAGCCGCCTCTCGGCCCCCCGACCGCATCGCCTGGGGGTCCGCACCCACAACGGAGGCAAACGAAGCGCGCTTCCCGCTCTCTCTTCTCATCGCCACCCCCACAGCAGCAGAAGACGTCATTTTGGCCTGATTCAGGCCGGACTCCCCGCGTGCAAAGCCGATAGAACCCCAGAAAAGAGACGCAGTAAAGCCAGATTGACGATTTTTCATTTGGCGCTTTAGGATGGTCCGCTTGCGCCGGTCGATGAAATTCGGGTTCTTTTTCCGCAGATTCTGGCTGCGGACCACGGCGACTGGAGCGCGGGAAAGCCCGTAGATCATGAAAAAATATCATTTTATCATTATCTTATGTGCGGTGGCCTCGGTGCTCGGCGGTTTGTGGCCGTTGCTTGGGGATCGCAAGGATCTGACCATCGAGAACGTTTCGGTGGGCGGCGTTCCCGCCACTATTTTTCGAAACCTGGGAGGGGATAACGGGCCCGTGGCCCTGATCGCCCATGGATTCGCAGGCTCGCAACAGCTCATGCAGCCCATGGCCATGACCCTCGCCCATAGCGGATACACGGCCATCACCTTTGATTTCGCCGGCCATGGGCGTAACGAGCGGCCCATGCGCGGGGGTGTCCGCGACATCGGCGAGAGCACGCGAACGCTGCTTTCCGAGATCGACGAGATGGTCGGCTTCGCCCGAGGACTGGCGAGGGGCAGGCCGATTGCGCTGGTGGGCCATTCCATGGCGGCGGACCTCATCACGCAATATGCGATGAACCGGCCGGAGATCGGCGCGGTCGCGGCGCTTTCGGTCTTCGGCGCCGGGATCACGGCCAGCGAACCGCGCAACCTCCTCGTCGTCACCGGCGCCTGGGAGCCATCCATGTTGACGGAGGCTGCGGCCCGCATTGCGGGCCTTGCGGCTGGTGGAAGCGCCGCAGAGCGCGTCACCTACGGCGATTTCGCCGCAGGAACAGCCCGGCGCTATGTGCTGGCGCGGGGCGCGGAGCATATCGGCGTCCTCTACAGCCGCGATGCGCTCAGCGAGACGCGTGACTGGTTGAACAGCGCCTTTGGACAAAAAGGGCAGGGCGCCATCGACAGCCGGGGCCTCTGGTTGGCGCTTCTATTTGGCGGACTGCTCGCTCTGGCGGCGCCGCTCGCCATGCGGTTTCCGAGTCTGTCGGCGCAGCCCCTTGGCGCGGGTCTTGGCTGGGGAAAGCTGGCGCCGGCCGCCATTGCGCCTGCGGTTCTGACGCCGCTTATCCTATGGAAGGCGCCGACGGATTTTCTGCCGATCCTTCTTGGCGATTATCTCGCCTGTCACTTCGTGATCTATGGATTGCTGAGCGCGGGCGGGCTCTGGCTCATGGGCTGGCGCCCATCAAAGGGGGGCGCGCTGAGGTGGCGCCGGGTGCTGATCCCGAGCCTCCTGCTCGCAGCCTATTATATCCTTGGCCTCGGCCTCGCGCTCGACGCCTTCATCACATCCTTCATGCCGAGCGGCGAGAGGTGGATCATCATGGCGCCCATGCTGCTCGCCACCAGTCTTTATTTTTGCTGGGATGAATGGATGACGCGGGGTGCGGGCGCAGCGCGTGGCGGCTATGTCTTCTCGAAGGTCTGCTTTCTCGCGTCCTTGCTTTTCGCCGTCGGGCTCAATCCTGAGAAGCTTTTCTTCCTCATCATCATTGTGCCCGTGATCTTCCTTTTCTTCATCGTCTACGGCCTTGTCAGCCGATGGGCCTATGCGCGCACAGGCGATCCGCGCGTGGCGGCGCTGGGAAATGCGGCGTCGCTGGCCTGGGCCATCGCCGTCACTTTTCCCATCGTCAGCTGATCAGGCGCGGCGCGTTGCGGTCACCTGGGGCAGGGCGCCCAGAACGCGCGCCACGATGGCGCTGGCGTCAAGACCAGCGCGCGCATAGAGCTTTTCGGGCTTGTCGTGATCGAGGAAGACGTCAGGCAGCACCATCGTGCGGATGCGCAAGCCCTTGTCCAGCAGACCTGCGTCGGACAGGTGTTGCAGCACGAAGCACCCGAAGCCGCCGGTCGAGCCCTCCTCCACGGTGATGAGCACTTCGTGATCGCGCGCGAGGCGTTCAACCAGCTCCGCATCGAGCGGTTTGGCGAAGCGGGCGTCCGCAACAGTGGTGGACAGGCCGCGCGCCGCCAGTTCGTCCGCCGCCAGCAGGCATTCGCCAAGGCGTGTGCCAAGAGAGAGCAGGGCGATGCGCGATCCCTCGCGCAGGACGCGGCCCTTGCCGATCTCCAGCACACGGCCCTTGGCTGGCATGTCGACGCCCACGCCATCGCCGCGCGGATAACGGAAGGCGATGGGGCCCTGGTCATAGGCTGCGGCGGTCGTGACCATATGCACGAGCTCGGCCTCATCTGCGGCGGCCATCACCACCATATTCGGCAGGCAGCCGAGATAGGCGACATCAAAGGAGCCGGCATGGGTCGCGCCATCGGCGCCCACAAGGCCAGCGCGGTCGATGGCGAAACGCACGGGAAGATTCTGCAAGGCGACATCATGCACGATCTGGTCATAGGCGCGTTGCAGGAAGGTGGAGTAGATGGCGCAGAAGGGCTTGTATCCCTCCGTCGCAAGGCCTGCCGCGAAGGTCACCGCATGTTGTTCGGCGATGCCCACATCGAAAATGCGGTCGGGGAAGGCTTTGCCGAAAATATCCATGCCCGTGCCGCTGGGCATGGCGGCGGTGACGCCGATGATCTTGTCGTCGTGCTCCGCCTCTTTCACAAGGCTCTCGCCGAAGACGCGGGTATAGGACGGCGCATTCGCCTTGGGTTTGACCTGCGCGCCGCTCACGAGATCGAAGGCGTTGACGCCATGCAGCTTGTCGGCGGCGGCCTCCGCCGGCGCATAGCCCTTCCCCTTTTGCGTGACCACATGGACGAGGATCGGTCCCTCCGTGGCGTCGCGCACATTCTGCAGTACGGGCAGGAGATGATCAAAATTATGCCCGTCAATCGGGCCGACATAGTAAAAGCCGAGCTGCTCGAAGAGCGTTCCGCCCGTGAAGAAGCCGCGCGTCAACTCTTCGGCGCGGCGCGCGCTCTCGAAGATGAAGGGCGGCATTTTCTTGGCGATCTTCTTACCCTTTTCGCGCAGGCCCCGGTAGGTTCCGCCCGAAAGAAGCCGCGAGAGATAGGACGACAGAGCGCCGACCGGCGGGGCGATGGACATGTCGTTGTCGTTGAGGATCACGATGAGGCGCGAATCCATGGCGCCTGCATTGTTCATGGCCTCATAGGCCATGCCCGCGGACATGGAGCCATCGCCGATCACGGCGACGACATTGTTTTTGCCTCCCTTCAGATCGCGCGCGACCGCCATGCCAAGTCCCGCCGAAATGGAGGTTGAGGAATGGGCGGCGCCGAAGGGGTCGTATTCGCTTTCCGTGCGCTTGGTGAAGCCGGAGAGGCCATCGGCCTGACGCAGCGTGCGGATGCGGTCACGGCGTCCGGTCAGGATCTTGTGGGGATAGGCCTGATGGCCGACATCCCAGATCAGCCGATCCTGCGGCGTGTCGAAGACATAATGCAGGGCCACCGTGAGTTCGACGACGCCAAGGCCCGCGCCCAGATGGCCGCCGGTCACCGAGACGGCGCTGATGGTCTCGCGGCGCAATTCGTCGGCGACCTGCGTCAGTTTTTTCTTGGAGAGTTTGCGAAGATCTGCAGGCAGATGGATCGTGTCGAGCAGGGGGGTCTGGCTCTCAGCCATTGGCGGCCTCATCTTTTGGCGTCTGTGGCGCGGGGCGGATATGGGATGGTGAAGCGCGGAGTTTCAGGGTGGCGCGCATGTTCGGCGTCGCCGGATCTTGTGTGAGCGCGCGCCGACCATCGCCCCAGCGGGCGGCGAGATCGACGAAATGCGCCAGAAAGCTCGCGAAAATGCACGCCACGATCCATGCGGGCGCGGCTCCCGAGACGGCGCCGCGCAGGGCGATCAGCAGGAAGGCGCCTGCGACGACGTTGCTGATGAAGCCCAGGGGTTGCGGCCCGCGCGACGTCATGATCCGCCAGCCCAGAATCGCCAGAGCCTCGAGCGCGACGAGCCCGAGGATCCAGTCAATCAGCGCGGCGTTGATCATCATGTCGGCCATGCCGGCATTCCCTTGGTCAAACAGCGTTACCCTGGCCCCCAAAGGGCCGGTTGAGTTGCACGATCTTGTAATTCAGCACGCCTGCGAAAGTGACCCAGGCGAGATAGGGGCACATGAGCCAGCCTGCTGTCGGCGAGATGGCGAAGATGGCGATGACGAGGCTGAGGATGGAGAGCCAGAGCAGGACGAGATCCACCAGCGCCCAATCCGGCCGCTGGACGCGAAAGAACAATCCGCTCCAGAGCACATTGAACACGCCGTTGATGGCGAAAAGCCCGATGAGCCAGTGGCGCTGCCGATCGGTCTCGGCTTCCTCCCAGGCGGTGATCCCGCTGGAGGCGATGCAGATGAAAATCACCGTCCAGGCGGGTCCAAACAGCCAGTTGGGCGGGCGCCACGCAGGAAAGCGCAGGCCTTCGTACCACGGGCCGACCACCGTCAACATGCCCCCGGCGAATGCGACGAGCAAGGCTATGCCGCCGCCAACCGAAATCACGATCCAGCGGTCGCCCGGAAGCTCCATCATGGGTTCACAAGCCGGAAGAGATGGGCGAGATCCTTGAAGAAGATGCGCACATGGGCCATGGGATCGGCGCGCACCAGCTCTTTGTTCATATAGGCTTCCCACGTCAGGCGCTGCACATCGGGATCGCGGCAGATGCTGACGAAACGCTCGCGGCGCTTGTCGGAGGAGTACCAGAAATACTGCATGATCCCGAGGATCCAGAAGACGCGGCCATGCAGTTTCATGAAGCGTTTGCGGGCTGTGGCGAAGCCGCGCGCGTCGCCGGTCTTCAGCACCATCTCCGCGGCTTCCGCCGAAAGCCTGCCGCCGAGCATGGCGTAATAGATGCCCTCGCCAGACGCAGGAGCCACGACGCCAGCCGCATCGCCCGCCAGAATGACATCGCGGCCATTGTCCCAGCGCTTGAGGGGTTTTAAAGGAATCGGCGCGCCTTCCTTGCGCAGGGTGACGGTGTTCTCCAGACCCGTGATGGCCCGCAAATCCTGTACGGAATTCTTCAAGGAGAATCCCTTCTTCGCGGTGCCGGTCCCCACGCTCATCGTGTCGCCATGGGGGAAAATCCAGGCGTAGAAGTCGGGCGACAGGGAGCCGCGATAATAGATCTCGCAACGTTTGGCGAGGTCTTCGTCATTGGCGGGCGCTGCGATGATCTCATGATAGGCGAAGACGAATTTCGTCTTTTCCGAGCCCGGCACTTCCTGACGCGCGACAATGGAATTGGCGCCATCGGCGCCGATGACGATGCGGCCGCGCGCCTGTCCCATTTCGGCCGAACCGTCGCGGCGCTGATAGTGGACGACCGGCACGCCATCGGCGTCGCGAATGATCTTGACATAAAGACCGGCGCGCCGTTCAGCGCCCGATTGCTCGGCGCGCTGGCGCAGCCATTCATCATAGTCCTCACGATCGACCATGCCGACATAGCCGCCCTTGATGGGCATATCGACTTTCTTGTCCTGCGGAGAAATCATCCGCGCGGAACTGACCCGCGCCTTGAGCAGATGTTCGGGAATGTCGAAGTCGCGCATCAGGCGCGGGGGAATGGCCCCGCCGCATGGTTTGATGCGGCCGCCCTTGTCGAGCAACAGAACCTTGCGGCCCAAGCGCGCGAGGTCATTGGCTGCGGTGGCCCCTGATGGACCGCCGCCGATGACGATGACGTCAAATGTGTCCTGAGCACTCATCAAACGCGAGCCTCCCTTAAGTTCCCGCTGCGATCGGGCTGGTTTTTCTCGTCATGTCGGCGCTGAGGCCGGATGATGCGTTATGGTTGGTCAGGCGTCCGGCCAGAACGGCGGAGGCGAGGAACAGAAGGGCCTCGGCGATGAATACGCTGGCATAGGCGAGGCTGGGCTCGGACAGGACATGGCGCGCAACATCGACCGCCGCCGTTCCAAGAAAGCCGCCGACGCCGAAGGCGATGGCCTGCGCGGCGCCCCAAAGGCCCATGCGGGTGCCTTCGCGCGAGGCGGCGCCCGCGCCCGCCAGAGCCATCATGGAGCCGATGGCCGAGACCGCGAATGCGCCATTGGAGACGCCCAGCGCAAAGATCACCGCCCGCAGCGGATAGTCAGGCCCCATGAAGGGACCGGCGGCCAGTGCGGCGAGGGACAGGGCGGAGGCGACGCATCCGCCGACCGTCCAGGCGCCGAGCGTTCCGACGCCCGCGATGGAGGCGAGAAAGGCGACCGACAACATGCCGATCAGGACGCCGCCATGCTGCACGCCAGCAAGCTTCGTCGTCGTGCCCGGCGTCATGGAGAAGACGAGGCCAGCATAGGGCTCGATGATCAATTCCTGCGCGCTGTAGGCGAGCATGGAGACGAAGATGAAGATGGTGAAGCGGCGCGCGGCAGGTTCGTTCCAGATCTGTCCGATGGCCTCGCGGAAGGGCGGTTTTTCACGCCGCGCCGCATGGCTGCGGGAGGCTGAGGCCGCGATATGCGCCACCCTGTCTTCGACGCCCCGGACGGCGAGGCACGAAAGGCTGAAGGCGATGGCGCAGACGCCGCCGGTCACGAGGATCAGGCGCTCGTTTGTGAAGGGATCGAGGAAATGGCCGGCGAGAGGCGCCGTGATGGCGAAGCCGAAGATCATCATGACCCAGACGATGGTCGCCGCCGCAGCGCGCCGTCTTGGGACCACACAGCTCGCCAGCATGGTCAGGACCGAAGTGCCCGCTGCGCCGACCCCAAGGCCGATGAGAAGAAAGGCGAAAACCGCCAGCGCCATGCCCGCGAGCAGGTGAGCCGACATCCAGGCGGTGGCGACGGCGGCCCCAAAGCCGCCCAGCGCCAGAAGGCCCATGCCGCCGATGATCCAGGGCGTGCGGCGCCCGCCTATGTCGGCGCGGTAGCCCCATGCGGGCCGCAGGATCTGCACGGCGTGGTGCAAAGCCATCAACAGGCCAGGCACGATGGCGGGAAGCAGGAGTTCGACGATCATCACGCGGTTGATGGTGGAGGTCATCATGACCACGATGGCGCCGAGGCAGGTCTGCACGAGTCCGAGGCGCACGATGCCCAGCCATCCAAGAGAGGCTGGTTCTGGCGTTTCCATAGGGTCTGTCAGGGCTGCGCTTTCCATAGTTGGAAAGTAAACTTGACATTCATCATGTCAAGTCAAAATTACAGTTTTGCGGGAGGTGGAGGTGGTCCGCAGGCCGATTTCTAATTGGGCTTGCCATCCCCCGAGCCGCCGCTCTCCTCCTGCTCCTCCTGATCAAGGTCGCCAAGACCATAGCGCCGCAGTTTGGCGTAGAGGCCCTGGCGGCTCAGGCCCAGCATGTCGGCGGCTGAGGCGCGGTTGTCGCGCGTCAGTTCGAGCGCGGCCTCGATGCAGAGCCGCTCGATCAGGTCCGTGGTCTCGCGCACCAGGCTTTTCAGCGGCACGCGCCCCACCAGATCCGTGAATTGCTCGACGGTGCGGGGCAGTTCGCGCCCGCCGAGCCGGTCCTTGCCCACGCGCCAACCGCTGCTGCGGATCGTGAAGCCAAGGCTCGGCCGCTCGCCCCCGGGGATCGAGACGGCGGTGATTTCGACATCTTCCGTCGCGCCAAACTCACCGCGCAGGGTGGTCGAGAAATGGCGGACGAAGCCATTGGTCCGCAGATTGGCGAAGAGAACGTCGATATCCATGCCGGACCGGCCGAGCCAACGATCCAGAGGCTGGCCCCTTGTCTGCTCTTCGTTCGCCGCCTGCACGAGGTCCACAAAGGCGGAATTGGCGGTCAGGACGCGGCGGTCCGTGTCGGTGACGAGGAATGCGTCGGGCATCTTTTCAATGATGCGCAGGAGATTGGCCTTTTCGCCCGCCACCGGGCCGCCCCCACCCACGCGCGAGAGCAGCACGAGCAACTGGTTTTCATTCTCCTGACGAAACAGGGAGCCGGACAGCAGGACCGCGTCCTTGTCGCCGTTCAGCAGAACGTGAACGTTATCGACGCGTGGCGCGACCCGCAGCGCAGCGACGAAGGACAGGGCGGCCTGACGGCTGTTTTTTTCGAAAAGCTCCGAGAAGACGGCGCCCACGACCCTGCGGGTGTCGGATTTACGTCCCTCCTGGCCCAGAAGGGCGAGGGCGGCGGGATTCGCCTCAAGAACTCTCTGCTGCTCGGCGTCGACGATCAGAACCGCCTCCGCCGCAAGCTGGAAGAGCATGCGATAGCGCTTTTCGGAATCGCGGATGCGGGCATATTCCCGCTCCATGGCTTGCTGCGCCTCGACTAGCCTTTGCTGGAGCGTCGCCATGGCGCGCTGGTCGCGGCCGACCGCCACGATTCGCCGGTCTTTGTTGGTGCGCACGACGCTATAGCGGATGGGGACGTCTGGTCCGGTGGGCGAGGGATGGTTCACCTGGCGCCAGCGCGATGGGCGGCGCTCGGCCGCCTCGCGCAGCAGATCCTCAATTTTCGGACGGCTTTCCACGGTGACGGTCTCGGTCCAGCGGCGGCCGATCCAGTTGCTATAGGCGTCCCGCGCGAGATCCTCGCTTCCAAAGGAGACGTCGACAATGACGCCATCGCTGTCGAGGACGATGGCGACATCGGCGGAAGAGGAGATCAAGGCGGCGGCGGTCTCGGGGTCCATGGACCCAAGACTCTCCTGCGGCTTGTTGAAGCGCATCATCGTCGAAGGTTTGACTGCCTCAACCAACCCTTATCTCCGTGTCCCCTGGGGATCCGCGATTCCATATTTCCGTGTGATTACACAATGACATTCCGATCGGGCAAGCGTTCCGCCCAAAGCACAGCTGAAGGGGCGTCCTCAGCCATCGCGTCGGCGCCGACCGCCTTCACCAGTCCGGGATCGTCGAGAAAGACTGGCCCGCCCACCAGAATGCGCAGCTTTGGATTCGCAGACTGCCTGCGCGCCGTTGCAATCGCGTTCTTTAGCCATTCAAGGTTGCGGTCCATGCTCAGGGAGAAGCCGGCCACATCGAACCAGCCCGTTTTCAGATCATCCAGAAACGCCTTTTCGGCGGCGCGCATGACGTCCCATCGCGCATCCTGGAAAAACTTTTCGACGATTGCGGCTCCAAAGACATGGGATTCGCCGGGCGCTGGAACCAGAAGGATGCGCTTGCCCGAGCTTGCTGTCCCCGCGACGCTCGCCCGTTCAGGGCGCAAAAGCCTGAGAATGCGGTGCAATATCTGCACGCCCACCGTGACTTCCATCAGGTCGCAACTGTCTTCATCCCACATGGCGCCGAGGCGGCGGGCGGCGGGGGTCAGAAGGTCAAGGCAGATGCTTTCACCCGAGGCCCCCTCGGCCTGGAGCCTTGCGACATAGGCCAAGGCGTCCTCTGCGTCTGTTTTCAATAAAAGATCAACAAATTCATCCAGCCGCTCTTTGAGGGCAGGGGCACGGAAGGTTGCGGGGGGCGTCGCAGGGGGTGTTGCAGGGGCGCCGGCATGTGCCGGTGGACGGTGCGCGCGCCCCGAGGAGTGCGGCGCGAGGGAGGCCAGCAGCCGGGGCACGACCTCCGCCTGTATCGCATATTCAAGCCTGGCTTTCCAGGGATCAGGGCGGTTCAGGGTGGTCCGCGACCCCCGCCCTCGTTCGTCAGATCTCGAATCGTCCGAGCGTGAGGGGGCGCTGAGATGATGCTCCCGCGTCGATCCCTGCGCATCCGAACTGTCGGAGATATGGTCGAATTCTTCCACTTGCCCCCTCCAGTCCGATGGCTCGTCGTCGATCAGGATTTGTCATGGTCCACCCGCCCGAATCGAAGTGAACGAGCAGATCGGTCGCCCCAGCTTTTCAGCAGGCAGCCGAATATGGTGTAAGATGAATTTTACGTCAATACAGATTGACAGTTCTGCCGGGGCGGTCCTAAACTCCCTGTAATCAGCCTACCCCCTCGTCAAGGGGCGGCGGATGCGAGCCAGGGTCGGGAAAGCGGTGAATGGCGAAACATCAGGCAGCCAGTTCAAGGACAAAGCCGCTTTACACGGCTGAACAAAAGCGGCTGCGCGATGAATCCGTCTGGACCCTCGTGCAGGGCGTTCTGGCGCCGGTCCAGTTCCTTGTCTTCCTTGTCAGCCTCGTGCTCGTGCTGCGCTTCCTCGTCACCGGCGAGGGGGAGTTGGCTGCCACAATATCCATCATTATCAAGACCTTGACCCTCTACACGATCATGATCACCGGGGCGGTCTGGGAGAAGGTGGTCTTTGGCGTCTACCTCTTCGCCGAGGGCTTCTATTGGGAGGACATGGTCAGCATGCTCGTGCTGGCCCTGCATACCGCCTACCTCTTCGCGCTGGGCTTCGAGTGGCTGGATGACCGCTCCCTCATGCTGCTCGCCCTGGCCGCCTATGCGGCCTATGTGGTCAACGCCGCCCAGTTCATCCTGAAATTGCGGGCTGCAAGGCTGCAGAGCGCCGCTGAGGCCCTGACTGGTTCAGGCGCCGTCATGGAGGCCGCCCAGTGAACGCCCTCACCCCTCTCAGCCCCGGCTCAGCGACCCCGGTTTCCGGCTGCTCCACCACGCCCGTGGTGCAGGAGCGCGGCCAGCGCGAGGTTTTCTGCGGCCTCACCGGCATCGTCTGGCTGCATCGCAAGATTCAGGACGCCTTTTTTCTGGTGGTGGGGTCGCGCACCTGCGCCCATCTCGTCCAGTCGGCGGCGGGCGTGATGATCTTCGCCGAGCCCCGATTCGCCACGGCCATTCTGGACGAGCGCGATCTGGCGGGCATTGCGGACATCGACGATGAGCTTGACCGCGTGGTGGGGCGCCTGCTGGAGCGTCGGCCCGACATCAAGCTTCTGTTCCTTGTGGGCTCCTGCCCCTCAGAAGTCATCAAGATCGACCTGAAGCGCGCCGCCCAGCGGCAATCGCGGATCCATTCGCCGCGCGCTCGGGTTCTCAGCTATTCCGGAAGCGGCATCGAGACGACTTTCACGCAGGGCGAAGACGCTTGTCTCGCCTCGCTCGTCCCGGTCCTTCCAGACGAGCCTGCCGACGCACCGCATTCGCTGCTGGTCGTCGGGTCGCTCGCAGATGTCGTCGAGGACCAGTTTGCGCGTCTATTCGATGAGTTGGGCATCGCGCCATGCACGTTCCTCCCCATGCGCCGCGCGACGGACTTCCCACCCGTGGGCCCGAACACATCCTACCTGCTCGCGCAACCGTTCCTCGGCGACACCGCCCGTGCGCTCGATGAGCGCGGCGCCAAACGCATCCCCGCGCCCTTCCCGCTGGGCGCTGAGGGCACGACCCTCTGGCTGCGCGCCGCCGCGCAGGCCTTCGGCGTCAGCCCCGAGCGATTCGACGCGGTGACGGCGCCCGGCCGCGCCCGCGCCGCACAGGCCCTTTCCCATTCGAAGGGCATGCTGGCGGGCAAGCGCATGTTCCTGTTTCCTGATTCGCAGCTTGAGGTGCCGCTGGCGCGCTTCCTGTCGCGCGAACTCGACGTCGAGATGATCGAGGTGGGCACGCCCTATCTGCATCGCGAGCATCTGTCGGGCGAACTCGCCCTGCTGCCCCCCGACCTTCGCATCGTCGAAGGGCAGCATGTGGAGAACCAGCTTGATCGCTGCCGCGCCGCGCGGCCCGACCTCACCCTCTGCGGCCTTGGCCTCGCCAACCCGCTGGAGGCCGAGGGCCTGAGCACGAAATGGTCGATAGAGCTGATCTTCACGCCCATTCAGGGCTATGAGCAGGCGGGCGATCTGGCGGAGCTTTTCGCGCGTCCCCTCAACCGCCGCACCCGGCTGGAGGTCTGACCATGCAGCTCACGGTCTGGACCTACGAAGGCCCTCCCCATATCGGCGCCATGCGCATCGCCACCGCCATGAAGGGTCTGCACTACGTGCTGCACGCCCCGCAGGGCGACACCTACGCTGACCTGCTCTTCACGATGATCGAGCGGCGCGACGTGCGCCCGCCCGTGACCTACACGACCTTTCAGGCGCGGGATCTCGGCGGGGATACGGCGGAGCTGTTCAAGTCTGCGGCGCAGGAAGCCTATGACCGGTTCAAGCCCCAGGCCATGATCGTCGGGGCCTCCTGCACCGCCGAGCTCATTCAGGATGATCCGGGCGGGCTCGCCGCAGCCTTGGCCTTGCCCATTCCGGTCGTGCCGCTGGAGCTGCCCGCCTATCAGAAGAAAGAAAACTGGGGCGCCGCCGAAACCCTCTATCGTCTCGTCCGGACGCTGGCTGGCGCAAGGCGGGAGCGGCCCGCCCGCGCGCGGCCCCTGTGCAACATTCTGGGCCCGACGGCACTGGGCTTCCGCCATCGCGACGATGTGCAGGAGATCACGCGCCTGCTCGGGCGCATCGGCGTCGATGTCAATGTCGTCGCGCCCATGGGCGCCACGCCCCATGACCTTACACGCCTCGGCGACGCCGATTTCAATGTGGTCCTCTATCCCGAAGTGGCGAATGTCGCGGCCCAGTGGCTCGACAAGAATCACGGCCAGCCCTTCACCAGGGTGATCCCCATCGGGGTGAATGCGACACGCGAGTTCATCGCGGAGGTCGCGGGCATAGCGGGCCTTGACGCGACCGAACTGCTGGCCGAGCAAAGCTCGCGCCTGCCGTGGTATTCGCGCTCGGTCGATTCGACTTATCTGACGGGCAAGCGCGTCTTCATCTTCGGCGACGCCAGCCACGCCATCGCCGCCGCCCGGATCGCCCAGACCGAACTTGGCTTCAAGGTGGTTGGCCTTGGCACCTATTCGCGCGAATTCGCCCGCGAGGTGCGCGAAGCCGCCAAGCTTTACGGCGTCGAGGCCCTCATCGCCGACGACTACCTCGACGTCGAGGCGCGCGTGGCCGAACTGCAGCCCGAACTGGTGCTGGGCACACAGATGGAGCGTCACATCGCCAAGCGCCTGGGCGTGCCCTGCGCGGTGATCTCCGCTCCCGTCCATGTGCAGGATTTTCCCGCGCGCTACTCGCCGCAAATGGGCTTCGAAGGCGCCAATGTGATCTTCGACACATGGGTCCACCCGCTGATGATGGGCCTTGAGGAGCATCTTCTGGCGATGTTCCGCGACGATGTTGAGTTCCATGACGGGGCCGCGCCCTCGCACCTCGGCGGCAAGGCGCAAAAGCCGCAGGACAAACCTGCGGAGATGGTTGCGGCCGAGCCTCTCGACGCCATGCCGCTCGACGCAGCCCCTCTCGCCGCCGCCCCTCTCGCCGCTGGCGCTCCGATCACGTTCCACTGGGATGACAAAGCCGAAAAAGAACTGAAGAAAATTCCCTTCTTTGTGCGCGGCAAAGCCCGCCGCAATACGGAACGCTTCGCCTCCGAACGGGGCGTGGCGACCATCACCATCGAGACTTTGTATGATGCCAAAGCTCACTTCTCCCGCTGAAGCGACGCCCATGCGCGTCGTGCTCGTCACCATGGACACCCATGTGGCGAGCGCGATCGACCGGGCGCGCGTGATCCTTGGCAAGCAGATTCCAGGGCTCTCGCTGCGGGTGCATGCGGCGTCTGAATTTGCGGCGGATCCGGCGGCGCTTCAGCGGTGCCTGAACGACATCGCGCAAGCCGACATCATCATCGCCACCATGCTGTTCATGGAGGATCATTTCACGCCCTTGCTGCCCGCCCTCAAGGCGCGGCGGGAGACCTGCGATGCGATGGTCTGCGCGCTGTCGGCAGGCGAGGTCACGAAACTGACGCGCATCGGCCAGTTCGACATGAGCGCGCCCGCCAATGGCGCCATGGCCTTGTTGAAGAAGCTTCGGGGTTCGCGGGAGAAGAATTCAAGCTCCGGCGCCAATCAGATGAAGATGCTGCGGCGTCTGCCCAAGATCCTGCGCTTCATCCCCGGCACGGCGCAGGATGTGCGCGCCTATTTCCTCGCCCTGCAATACTGGCTGGCGGGCTCTGAAGAGAACATGGTCAACCTCGTTCTCTATCTGGTTGACCGCTACGCTGACGGTCCGCGCCGTCATCTGCGCGGCAAGTTGAAAGCCCTGCCGCCGGTCGAATATCCGGAAGTCGGCCTTTATCATCCGCGCATGGCCGCGCCGATCACCGAAGACATCGGCAAGCTGCCTGCGCCCAAGGGCGGCTACAAGGCGACCATCGGGCTTCTGCTGATGCGCTCCTATGCGCTGGCGCGCAACGCGGGTCATTATGACGGCATGATCGCGGCGCTCGAGGCGCGGGGCCTGCGGGTGATTCCCGCTTTCGCCGCTGGCCTTGATGCGCGTCCGGCCATCGAGACCTATTTCATGCGGGATGGCCAGCCCACCATCGACGCCATGGTCTCGTTGATGGGCTTCTCCCTTGTTGGCGGCCCCGCCTATAACGACGCGCGCGCCGCCGAAGAAATTCTCGCCAGGCTGGATGTGCCCTATATCGCCGCTCATCCCGTCGAGTTTCAGACGATGGAGCAGTGGCGCGATTCCGACCGCGGTCTGCTGCCGGTGGAATCCACCATCATGGTGGCGATCCCTGAACTCGACGGCTCCACGGGTCCCGCAGTCTTTGGCGGCCGCGCGGATGGCGGAACCTCCTGCGGGGGCTGCGAGCGCAAGTGCGTCTTCCCGAAATCCGAAAACGCCCGCGACATGCATGTCTGCGCCGAGCGCGCGGAGACCCTCGCCGCCCGCATTGAAAAGATCGCCGTGCTGCGCCGGTCGGAGCGCGCCAGCCGCAAGGTCGGCGTGGTCATCTTCAACTTCCCGCCCAATGGGGGCAACACCGGCACGGCGGCGCATCTGTCCGTGTTTGAATCGCTCCACCGCGTCCTGCACGCCATGAAGGCTGCGGGATATACGATAGATCCGCCCGCCACGGTCGACGCGCTGCGCAGCTCCATCATCGAAGGCAACGCCAAACGCTTTGGCGCGCTGGCCAATGTGCATATGCGCATTCCCACCGACCAGCATGTGCGGCGCGAACGCTGGCTGAGCCAGATCGAGGCGCAATGGGGCGCCGCGCCGGGCAAGCAACAATCCGATGGCGCGTCGATCCAGATTCTCGGCGAGCGTTTCGGCAATGTCTTCGTGGGCGTGCAGCCCGCCTTCGGCTATGAAGGCGACCCCATGCGGCTGCTCTTTGAAAAGGGCTTTGCGCCGACCCATGCCTTCAGCGCCTTCTATCGCTGGCTGCGGGAGGATTTCGGGGCCGACGCGGTGCTGCATTTCGGCACCCATGGCGCGCTGGAGTTCATGCCGGGCAAGCAGACGGGCCTCTCCGGCGCCTGCTGGCCTGATCGCCTGATCGCCGATCTGCCGAATTTCTATCTCTACGCCTCGAACAACCCCTCCGAGGGCGCCATCGCCAAACGCCGCGCGGGCGCGACCCTCATCAGCTATCTGACGCCGCCTGTGGCGAGCGCGGGTCTTTATCGCGGCCTTGTCGACCTCAAGGCGTCCCTAGACCGCTGGCGCAAGGATCGGCCTGAGACCCAGGAAGACTGCGCAGAGCTGGCGGTGCTCATTCAGAGCCAGGCGGCGGAGCTTGATCTGGCGGCGGCCGAGCCCTTCTGGTCGGGCGATGTGGAGCCGCAGATCGCAAGGCTCAACGACGCGATCCTTGAACTCGAATATACGCTCATCCCCCATGGGCTTCATGTGGTGGGCGAGCCCCTGTCAAAGGACGAGCGCGCCGACATGTTGCTCGCCATGGCGGAATCCACGCATGGCCTGCGCCTTGAGCGCGATGCGGTGAACGCGCTGGTGGGCGGCGCCGCAGTCGAGGCCATCACCAAGGACAAGGGGACGCGCGAGATCCTCGCCGCCCTCAAGCCGTCCGCCGAGAATCTGGCCCATGATTTCGAGATTGGCGGCATTCTGAAGGCGCTCGACGGGCGCTTCATCAATCCGGCGCCGGGCGGCGATCTTCTGCGCACGCCGGAGGTGCTGCCCACCGGGCGCAACCTCCATGGCTTCGATCCCTTCAAGATCCCCAGCCAATATGCGACCCAGGACGGCGCACGTCAGGCGCAGCGCCTGCTGGCCCGTCATGTCGCCGATGGCAATCCCTTTCCCGAGACCGTTGCCCTTGTGCTCTGGGGCACGGACAATCTCAAGACCGAAGGCGCCCCCATCGCGCAGGCGCTCGCCCTCATGGGCGCAGCGCCGCGCTTTGACGGCTATGGCCGCCTTGCGGGCGCAACGCTTCTGCCGCTGGACCAGATGAGCCATCCCCGGGTGGATGTCATCATTTCTCTGTCCGGCATCTTCCGCGACCTCATGCCCCTGCAGATCAAGCTGCTGGCTGAAGCCGCCTTCCTCGCCGCCAGCGCCGATGAGCCGGGCGAGCGCAACTTCGTGCGCAAACATGCCCTGGCCTATATGGCCGAGCATGGCGGCGACATGGAGGCGGCCTCGCTGCGCGTCTTCGGCAATGCGGACGGCGCCTATGGCTCCAATGTCAACAGTCTCATCGAGAGCGGCAATTGGGAGAACGAGGACGAGCTTGCCGAGACCTACACGCGCCGCAAGGGCTTCGCCTATGGCCGCGCAGGCAAGCCGGTGCAGCAGCCCGAACTGCTCAAGAGCATACTCAGGGGCGTGGACCTCGCCTATCAGAACCTCGACTCCGTCGAACTGGGCGTGACGACCGTCGATAATTATTTCGACACGCTGGGCGGCGTCAGCCGCGCCATCAAGCGCGCCAAGGGCAGCGTCGCGCCGGTCTATATCGGCGATCAGACCAAGGGGGAGGGCGTCGTGCGCACCCTCAACGAGCAGGTGGCGCTGGAGACGCGCACGCGCATGCTCAACCCCAAATGGTACGAAGGCATGTTGAAGCACGGCTATGAGGGCGTGCGGCAGATCGAGACCCATGTCACCAACACGATGGGCTGGTCGGCCACGACGGGTCAGGTCGAGCCCTGGGTCTATCAGCGCCTCACCCAGACCTATGTGCTTGACCCCGAAATGCGCGAGCGTCTGGCGACGCTGAATCCCACAGCCTCCGCCAAGATCGCCGACCGACTGATCGAAGCCCATCAGCGCGGCTACTGGACGCCCGACCCTGATTTGTTGCTGGCCCTGCAGACGGCCGGCGAAGAACTCGAAGATCGCCTTGAAGGTGTGGAGATTGCGGCATGAACATTCCGATCCGAAATCCCGTTCCGCGCCAGCCCGCTGGCTCCATGCAGGTTGAGCTTGACCCCAATCTCAACATTGGGACGGCGAAAGTCTTCGCCGTCTATGGCAAGGGCGGCATCGGCAAGAGCACGACCTCGTCGAACCTTTCCGTCGCCTTCTCGAAGCTGGGCAAGCGCGTCTTGCAGATCGGCTGCGACCCCAAGCATGACTCGACATTCACGCTCACCAAGCGCCTCGCGCCGACCGTGATCGATGCGCTGGAGGCCGTGCAGTTCCATTCCGAGGAGCTGCGCATCGAGGACTTCGTGGCCGAGGGCTACAATGGCGTCATGTGCGTGGAGGCGGGCGGCCCGCCGGCCGGCACGGGTTGCGGCGGCTATGTGGTCGGCCAGACCGTCAAGCTCCTGAAGGAGCATCGTCTGCTCGAAGACACCGATGTGGTCATCTTCGATGTGCTCGGCGATGTGGTCTGCGGCGGCTTCGCCTCGCCCCTGCAACATGCGGGGCGGGCCCTGATCGTCACCGCCAACGACTTCGACTCCATCTTCGCCATGAACCGCATCGTCGCGGCCATTCACGCCAAGGCCAAGAACTACAATGTCCGCCTTGGCGGCGTCATCGCCAACCGCAGCGCTAAGACGGACGAAGTCGATCGTTACAATGCGGCGGTGGGCCTCAAGCGCGTGGCCCATTTCCCCGATCTCGACATCGTGCGCCGGAGCCGCCTGAAGAAATCAACCCTCTTCGAAATGGAGCCTTCGCCAGAGCTTGAGGCCATCCAGAACGAATATCTGCGCCTTGCGGATCAGCTCTGGACCGGGTTCGAGCCGCTTGAAGCCGCGCCCATGAAGGATCGTGATCTCTTCGAATTTCTGGGCTTCGACTGATGACCACCGCCACACGCGACACCCGCCGCAGCGAGCTGGAGCACTACTTCGACCGCACCGCCGTCGAAGCCTGGAAGCGGCTGACCTCGGAAGCGCCCGTGGGCCGCATCCGCGCCCAGGTGCGCGCGGGCCGCGACACGATGCGCGACACGCTGCTCTCGTGGCTGCCGCAGGACATGCGGGGCATGCGCCTTCTGGATGCGGGCTGCGGCACCGGCGCGCTGGCGGTGGAGGCTGCGCGGCGCGGCGCCGATGTGCTGGCCATCGACATCTCGCAATCGCTGGTGGACATGGCGCGCGAGCGGGCGCCGAAGGATCTGGGCGCAGGCAGCATCACCTTCGCCGTCGGCGATATGCTCGACGCCTCGCTGGGAACCTTCGACCATGTGGTCGCCATGGATTCGCTGATCCATTATGTGGGCGAGGACATCGCGCAGACCCTTTCGGGACTGGCGCAGCGCACGCGTGGCTCCATGGTCTTCACCGTGGCGCCCCGCACGCCTGCCTTGATGCTGCTATGGGTCGTGGGCCGGGCCTTCCCGCGCAGCGACCGGGCGCCGGCCATCGAGCCCATCGCCCAGGACTCCCTTGAGCGTGAAATGCGCAAGCTGCCGACGCTGGACGGCTGGAGCATCCATCGCAGCCACAGGGTGTCCCGCAGTTTCTACATCTCAGAAGCGCTGGAGGTGAAGCGGTCATGAATCGCGCCAGCGCAGCCATGATCCGGGGACTGATGCGTTTCGGTCCCGGCCTTCTGCCCTTCGCGGACGCCGCGACGGCGGAATTGCCCATGGGTCGGCTGCTGCGCCTGTCGCTGTTTCAGATGACCGTGGGCATGGCTGCCGTTCTGCTGATCGGCACGCTGAACCGGGTGATGATCGTCGAGCTCAACGTGCCCTCGTGGATCGTGGCGATCATGCTGTCGCTGCCCCTGCTTTTTGCCCCCTTCCGCGCGCTGGTGGGCTTCCGCTCGGATAACCATCGGTCCTTCCTTGGCTGGCGCCGCGTGCCCTACATCTGGCTTGGCACCATGCTGCAATTTGGCGGCCTCGCCATCATGCCCTTCGCCCTGCTGATCCTGTCCGGCGACACCACCGGGCCGCTCTTTGTGGGCCATGTGGCGGCGGCCCTCGCCTTTCTGCTCGTCGGAGCGGGATTGCATACGGTGCAGACGGTGGGCCTCGCCCTCGCCACCGACCTTGCGCCAGAACATGCGCGCCCGCGCGTCGTCGCACTGCTGTGCGCCATGCTGCTGCTGGGCATGGCCGTGAGCGCGCTTGTGTTTGGCCTCGCGCTCTCCAGCTTCACCCAGATCCGCCTCATTCAGGTGGTGCAGGGCTCTGCGGTCGTGACCATCGTGCTCAACGGGATCGCCCTGTGGAAGCAGGAGCCCCGGTCCGCCCTGATCGCGCCCGGCGGCGCCAGCGCGCCTTTTAGAAACGCATGGGCGTCGTTCGCGAAGGTCGGCCGCACGCGTCGGCGCCTCTTCGCGACGGGCCTTGGAACGGCGGCTTTCAGCATGCAGGACATTCTGCTTGAGCCCTATGGCGGCAAGATCCTGCATCTGCCCGTCGCTGCGACCACCGCCATGACGGCGATGCTGGCGGTCGGCGGGGGCATAGGCCTCGTCTTGGCCGCACGCTGGCTCACCAGGGGCGCTGACGCCCACCGGGTCGCCGCAATCGGAGCTGTGATCGGCGTCATCGCCTTCGCGGCCGTGATCCTGTCCGCCCCCATGGAGGCGGCGGCTCTCTTCGCGCTCGGCGTCACCTTGATCGGCCTTGGCGCCGGCATGTTCGCCCATGGAACTTTGACCGCCACCATGAGCCTCGCCCAGCCTCAGGACAGGGGTCTGGCGCTGGGCGCATGGGGGGCCGCGCAGGCGACCGCCGCAGGCGTGGCGATCGGCCTCAGCGGCGCGATCAACGATCTGAGCGCCGCCATCGCCGCGTCCGGCGCGCTGGGCGAGGCGCTGGTCAGCCCCGCAACCGGTTATGCAATCGTCTACGCCATCGAGATTGTTCTCTTGCTGGCGACCGTGGTGGCCATCGGTCCGCTCGTCCGCTCGCCTCGTGCGACGCAGGATGGACTGACCGACAGCTTCAATCTTCTTTCCTCCAACGGATTATCATCGGGAGGCGTCAGGTGATGCGAGGATCTCTCACCAGTTACATAGATGTCGCGCAAATCGTGCTCTATGCGTTCTTCATGTTCTTTGCGGGGCTGATCTTTTATCTGCGCCGCGAAGATCGCCGCGAAGGCTATCCGCTTGAGAACGAAGCGGCGGGCCGCCAGAAGGCGCGCGGCTTTCTGCTGATCGCAGCGCCCAAGCGGTTTCGGCTTCACACAGGCGAGGTTGTGGAGGCCCCCAACTTCGCTGTCGACCCGCGCCAGTTGAAGGCGGAGAAGGTCGAGCCCTGGCCCGGCGCTCCGCTGCAGCCGGTGGGCGATCCCATGCTGGCCGAGATTGGGCCGGGCGCCTATGCCCTGCGCGCCGACACGCCTGAGAAAACCCATGATGGCCGCGACCTGATCGTTCCCATGCGGGTGGCGACGAATTACGCAGTCGCCAGGGAGAATGGCGATCCCAGGGGCATGCGCGTCTATGGCGCCGACCGGGTGGTCGGCGGCGTGGTCACCGATCTCTGGGTGGACCGCGGCGAGGCCACCTTGCGCTATTACGAGGTCGAGACGGGCGACGAAAACGCGTCTCACCGCGTCTTGCTGCCGGTGAATTTCTGCAAGGTGAACTTCACGGGCAAATCCATCGCCGTGCAGGCGCTGTTGGGGCGCCAGTTCGCCAATGTGCCGACGACACGCAGTCCCGATCAGGTGACCAAGCTCGAAGAAGAGAAGATCACCGCCTATTACGGCGCTGGCACCCTCTACGCCACGCCCGAGCGCGCGGAGCCGCTGATATGAAGATCGTCGATCTCGACAAGCTTTTGCCTGCGGACATTCCAGAGGGCGAACGCGTCCTCTGGCATGGGCGGCCCGAGTGGGTCAGCCTTGCGCGCAACGCCTATCGCGTCGATCTCGTCGCTGCTTATTTCGCCGCCCTCGCGCTCTGGAACGCCGCGACCGAAGGCGCTGACGCAGGTTCGGCGGCGGCGCTGATCGCTGTCGCCAAGACCCTTGTGCTGGCAGTGGCGGGCCTTGGCCTTCTGTGCCTGCTCGCCTGGTTGTCGGCCCGCACCACGCTCTATGTCATCACCTCGCGCCGCATCGTGATGAAGGTCGGCGTCGCCTTGCCCATCTTCTTCAACATTCCGTTCTCGCAGATCGCTTCGGCCGCCCTGCGGACGTTCAAAGACGGCGCGGGCGAAATTCCCCTGACATTGGCGGCGGGACGTCGCATCGCCTATCTGCATTTGTGGCCACATGCCCGGCCCCTCCACTTCGCCAATCCCCAGCCCGCGCTGCGCTCCATTCCGCAGGCGGATGCGGTGGCTGCGACCCTGCGCGACGCCATGATTGCGGAGGCCCAGACAAGGCTCGGCCTGACCGGCGCATCCCAGCAAACGACGACGGCGGTGGAGACGCGTGACGCGCGGTTCCCCTCCAGCGCCGTAACGGCCTGAAAGGGGATAGCGAGCCATGAGCCAAGCGTCAGCCGCAACAAAGGTCCATCAGACGCAGACCCCGCGTGGCCTGCTGCTGGCCGCTTCCGCGCTCGTGATGTTTTCGATCACGGCGACAGGCGTCGGGCGCTGGAGCGATCTGGGCGCGGTGCATATGCCAGCCTCAACTGCTGTCGAGACCCTCTTGTTGCGCTTCGAGGATCTCAAGGACGGCGGCGTGGCTGTGCGTGACGCGCGGGATCAAAGCACCATCTACAAGGTGGAGCCGCAGACCAATGGCTTCATCCGCGCCACCCTGCGCGGCCTCGCCCGCGAGCGCATGCGTGCGGGCGTCGGCCCCGAGACGCCTTTCGCGCTCACCCGCTGGAGCAACGGCTCGATCTCCCTGCATGACGAGACCTCCGGCAGGCGCATCGACCTCGACGCCTTCGGCCCGACCAATGCGCAAGCCTTCGCCCAATTCTTCACATCACAGGAGCCGATGAAATGAACATGCTCGGGCTCATCAGGCGGCAGGAATTTGAGGTTCCATGCACGCTCACCATCGAACATTCCGCCGACAGCCTTCACGCCCATGTCGACATTGACGCCGATCTCGACATTCGGCCGGGCGATGAAGTTCTTGTCCATGACGCCCCGACCGACATCGTCTTTGGCGAGCGTCTGGTGGTGACGCGCATGGCCACGGTCATCCGCGCCAGCGCCATCGAGCGGCTCTGGACGAAATTCGCCGGTCATTTCGAGATGACCGAACTCTATGAAGTCAGCTTCACCGAGAGGAGGATCCTGTGAACGCTCCCCTACGCCACGGCATTTCCGCCGACTCCACACGGGTCGCCCAGGAAAACACGATGTTGAGCCCGCGGTTCTACACGACCGATTTCGAGGAGCTCGATCGGACGGACGTCAGCGCGGTGCGCGCGCAATGGGACGAGCTGATCGCGGAGCTGAAGTCGGATCCCAACAAGCGCCATTTTGTGCGCAACGAGGAGTTCGACGCGGATTTCTCAAACCTGCCGCCCGAACTCGACAAGGAGTTCCGCGACTTCCTCATCAGCTCGATCACCGCTGAGTTTTCGGGCTGCGTGCTCTATGCGGAGATGCGCAAGCGCGCGAAGAATCCCGATATGCGTGATCTCTTCGGGCTTATGAGCCGCGATGAGGCGCGCCATGCCGGCTTCATCAACGACACGCTGAAGGATTTTGGCATCGGCATTGATCTGGGCTTTCTGACCAAGGCGAAGAAATACACCTTCTTCAAGCCCAAGTTCATCTTCTACGCCACCTATCTGTCGGAGAAGATCGGCTATGCCCGCTACATCATGATCTATCGTCACCTCGAGCGTCATCCCGACCGGCGCTTTCACCCGATCTTCAAGTGGTTCGAAAAATGGTGCAATGACGAGTTCCGCCACGGCGAGGCCTTTGCGCTGCTGATGCGCGCCAACCCGAAGCTGACCTCTGGCGTCAATGTCTACTGGATCAAGTTCTTCCTGCTGGCGGTCTACGCCACCATGTATGTGCGCGATCATTTCCGTCCGGCCTTCCACAAGGCCATCGGCGTGGACCCCTCCGAATATGATTTCGATGTGTTCCGCATCTGCTCGGCGATCTCGCGCCAGACCTTCCCGCTGACGCTGGACATCGACAACCCGAAATTCAAGGAGGGGCTGGACCGCCTGGTGCGCATCGCCGATGCGACGGCTGCGGCCAAGGAGCAGGGCGGTCTGATCGGCGGCGTGAAGAAGCTGCTGTGCAATGCGGATGCAGCAATCACTTTCGCGCGGCTCTATTTCCTGCCCAGCCAGCCCAACGAAATGCCAGCCGACATTCGCATGGCGCCGGTCTGGTAAGGAGCAAACCATGGCGACCTATGGATTGCCGATCCTCTTCACGCTCGTCTTGTGGTGGGTCAGCACGGTTGTGATTCTCTATCTCGATGGCCTGCATCGGCGCACCTTCGCTTGGTCGCTGACGGGGGCCACCGTGCTCATGGGGATCGCGCTCTGGGGGGTCTGGGCCACCCGGGGCGACACAAGCGTGAACGGCGTCTATTGGGCCTTCGCCAGCGGACTCACCGCCTGGGGCTGGCAGGTCACGACCTTCTACATGGGCGCGATCACCGGCCCGCGAAAAAGCCCCTGCGATCCCGATTGCAAGGGCTTTGCCCGGTTCATCGAGGCGGCGCGCACCTGCGCCCATCATGAAATTGCGATCATCGTCATGGCCGCAGCGATCATGTGGCTGACGCTGGGCCAGGCCAATCAGTTCGGCTTCTGGACCTTCATCGTCCTGTGGTGGATGCACACCAGCGCGAAGCTCAACGTCTTCTTCGGCGTCCCCAATCTTGGCGCTGAGCTGATGCCCCATCACATGCGCTATCTCGTCAGCTTCATGGCGCGTCGTCCCATGAATCTGTTTTTCCCGCTGTCGGTGACGGCGTCCACGATCTGCGCCGTGCATCTCACGGGCAAGGCCATGGCGCCGGGCGCCACTTCCTTCGAGGCGACGGGCTTCGCCATGTTGGCGACGCTCATGGTTCTGGCGATCCTGGAACATTGGTTTCTGGTGACGCCGATTGACACGAACGCGCTGTGGAAATGGGGCGTCAAGGCCGAGCGCGAGGATGCCGCGCTTTCGCCGACAGTGCTTCAAACGCAACATGCGCGCGAGGAGCAGGATGTCGGCGACAGCGATTATCCCAGGCCCATCTCCGGCGACAGCGCTGTGATGGACACCTGGAGCACCGCGCCTCCCACCATTTGCGACGACGCTGTTTTGACGCGGCTGCTTGACGCGATCCGCGCCGGCGCCTTTGGCGACATCAAAAGCGTGAAAGGCGTCGTCAAGACGCGGGCCGACTGGCTGCAGTTCGACGTCGACAAGCAGCAGGCGCGAATCGCCCCCTTTGCGCCCAGGCAGAAGATCGACCCGCTGGTGATCGCGCTGGGGCGGCGCATGGACAGGGTGCGGCTGCAAGCTGCTTTCGACGCCTGCGCGGCGGCGGGGTAGTGGCCATGAACGACAACGACATTCAACTTGATGGATACGGCGTGCAGGAGATGGGAATGGATCAGTCTTCGATGAACTATCAGGCGCATTTCGAAGGCGCCATCGCGCGGTTGAAGGCTGAGAGCCGCTATCGCGTTTTCGCCAATCTCGAGCGCGACGCATCGCGTTTCCCCACAGCGCTCTGGCGCCCTGACGACGCGACGCTCGCGCCGCGTGAAGTGACGATCTGGTGCTCCAACGATTATCTTGGCATGGGCGGCCATCCCAAGGTGCGCGAAGCCGCCAAGCAGGCCATCGAACGCCATGGGGTCGGGGCTGGCGGCACGCGCAATATTTCAGGCACGCACCATCCCATCGTGCAGCTTGAAGAAGAACTGGCCGATCTCCACAACAAGGAGGCCGCGCTGGTCTTCACCTCGGGTTGGATCTCCAATCTCGCGGCGCTCTCGACCATCGCGGATTTGTTGCCCGATTGCCTCATCCTCTCCGATGCGCTCAATCATAATTCGATGATCGAGGGCATCCGGCGTTCGGGCTGCGAGAAGCAGCTCTGGCGGCATAACGACGTCAGTCATCTCGAGGAGTTGCTGATCGCAGCAGGGCCCGACCGCGCCAAGCTGATCGCCTTCGAGAGCCTCTATTCGATGGATGGCGACATTGCGCCAGTCGCGGAGATCGTCGCCCTCGCGAAGAAATATAATGCGCTGACCTATGTGGACGAGGTCCACGCGGTCGGCATGTATGGCGATCGGGGGGGCGGCGTCTGCGAGCGCGAAGGTTTGATGGACTCCATCGACATCATCGAAGGCACGCTCGCCAAGGGCTTCGGCGGCCTTGGCGGTTACATCGCCGCCAATGCGGCCATCATCGACGCCGTGCGCAGCTATGCGCCGTCCTTCATCTTCACGACCTCGCTGCCCCCCGCCGTCGTCGCGGGGGCGCGCATGGCGGTCCAGCATCTCAAGGCCTCAAGCGAGGAGCGCAAGCGCCATCAACATATGGCGGCTATGACGAAACATGCGCTCGTCGCCGCCGGTCTGCCTGTCATGCATAATTTCTCGCATATCGTGCCGCTCATGGTTGGCGATGCGGAGCTTTGCAAGGCCGCGAGCGACCTTCTGTTGAAGCGGCACGACATCTATATCCAGCCGATCAACTACCCAACCGTCGACATCGGGACGGAGCGCCTGCGCATCACGCCGACGCCGCGTCACACCGAAGAACATGTCGGGGCCCTCGTCGAGGCGCTTGTGGATGTGTGGCAGACCCTTGGTCTGTCCTTTGTGGAGCCGAAGGTTCTGCCCTTCCGCGCCATGAAGTCCGCGCCTGCGCCAGCGCCGGTCGAGGCTGATGCGCACTGCGGCTATATGGACATCAAGAAGGCGGCGGAATGACGCCATGACTGGATCCTCTGTCAAGGGGATCCACTCTTGCTGATCGTGAGGACCATGACCGAGGATACGGCGACCGTTGCGCAAGACCTGACGCCCCATCCGCTGCGCGCTGCGGTGCTGGGCGAAGTGCATGCTCGTCCGTTTCATCCGGTGGCGACTCCGCTGCGGATCCTGCATTTCGGGTTTCTCACAAACGCCGCGCAGACCGCCGCCGCCCACAAGGCGCTCGTGGACTACTGCAAGGCGAGAGGCGCCGAACCGCCCTCTGATGGCGCCAAGCATTTTCGCGTTGCGCTCGGGGGCGCAGTCCTTCGCTGGGAGAACCATGCGGAGTTCACGACTTATACCTGGGAATTGCCGGCCCATGGGCGCGGCGCCTTCGAACCGCCCTCAACGACCATCGCAGCCGCCATGGCGGGATTGCCTCAGCCCGGGCCCCATCTGATCTCCGTCGATTTGCATTTGATGGCTGGAGATGACGCCGTCGCCCTTGATGGAATTTTTGATTCGGCCAGCCTGACCTCGTCCCATGTCGATGGCGGAGGCGCCGTCGTGGCGACGGATTTTCGTGCGGACCCAGGTGGCTTTGTTCGGATCCTCGTGCGTGATCGCGGTCTCAGCCCATCGCGCGCCGGCGCCCTCGTGCAGAGGCTTCTGGAGATCGAGACCTATCGGCTGCTGGCGTTGTTGGGGCTGCCCGAATCGCAGCAACTCCTGCCGCGCGTGCAGTCGATTGAAGCGCATCTATCGCAAGTCGCAAATCAGATGACCCGTTCGCCCGGTCTTGAGAGCGATCATAAATTGCTTGGGGAATTGATGGGTCTTCTGGCTGAGCTGGAAGCGCAGTCCGCCTCCTGGATGTTTCGCTATGGGGCGACGCGCGCCTATGAGAAATTGGTGCAGCAACGATTGGTGGCCATCGGCGAGGAAGCGAATGATGGCTGGCCGACGATCGGGGCTTTCTTATCCCGGCGCATGATGCCGGCCATGCGCACCGCTGAAATGCTGGAGGCGCGGCAGTCCGAATTGTCCCGCAAGCTTGTGCGCGCCGCGAATCTGTTGCGCACCAGGGTCGACGTCGAAATAGAGCAGCAAAATCGGGATCTTCTGCATTCCATGAATGAGCGCACGCGCATGCAGTTGCGGCTTCAGCAAACCGTGGAAGGGCTCTCCGTCGCAGCCATCACCTATTACCTGGTGGGCCTGGCGTCCTATGTGATCAAGGGTCTTAAAGACGCGCAACTCATCACCGTCGATCCTTCTGCGGCGACCGCCGCCGTGGTTCCGGTGGCTCTTCTCGTTGTCGCATTAGTTTTGCGCCGGATTCGCGGGCGCACCCTGGAGGGGCCTTCCAACTAAAGAAACGATAGGCCCTCAGCGGCTTTTTCAGCGTGCGGGCGCAGGCCTGCGCGGACGGTCTTCTGCGCCGCAAAACTGGTTAGTCGTTTTTAAAGTTATTTTTAAGTCCACGGTTAAATATGTCAAAGTTTGTTGACAAAGTGAGTTGTGCGAATAGGATTACAGTGTCGTAATACGACAGCGACAATGGGGGCCGTGTGGGCGCTGCTCGACATGGCAAACCGGCGCAACCCGCGTGCTGGGACAGCACGAGACTGATCGCATTTCTCTAAGGAGGTAGCGATATGGCAGACGATCCAAACCGAGTTTGGCCGACGGGACTCACCGCCGGGGAATCTGAGGAACTGCATAAGCATCTGATCGATGGCACCCGTGTCTTCGGGGCTATCGCGCTGTTCGCGCATTTCCTCGCCTATGTTTATTCACCCTGGCTTCACTGAGGGAGACCGACATGAACCAAGGCAGACTCTGGACAGTGGTCAAGCCCTCCGTTGGGCTCCCGTTGTTTATCGGCGCGGTCGCAGTGACCTCGCTGACCATCCACTTCGCGGTCCTGACCCACACGACCTGGTTCCCGGCATTCATGCAGGGTGGCCAGAAGAAGGTCGCGATCGAAACCCAGACCACCGCTCCGGCGGTTCTGGCGCTGAACGACGCTACGACGGTCAAGTAACCGTCCCGCGCGTTTTCGACCAAAAAGGGCCGGGGTCAAAAATTCCGGCCCGTCCAAAAGAGCCAAACGTCCAAACACCCGATCTCGCGAAGGGCGTCGCCCCTGCGGGTGGTCAGGGGAGGTGCAGACTTCCTGGTGAATTTGGCGGCGAAAGGACTGGCCTGCACCATGAATCGTTTCAGTCAGAAACTGATGCAGACTTGGGCGGGGCTTGGGCCCCGCTTTCTTCCTTTCGCCGACGTGGCCACCGCAGAACTCCCCCTTGGACGGCTCCTGCGTCTGTCGCTTTTTCAGGTCACGGTCGGCATGGCGCTCGTGTTGCTCGTCGGCACGCTCAACCGCGTCATGATCGTCGAGCTGGATGTGCCCGCCTCGATCGTGGGCGTGATGATTTCCCTGCCGCTGATCTTCGCGCCCTTCCGCGCGATCATCGGCTTTCGTTCGGACACGCATCAGTCGGTTCTGGGCTGGCGGCGCGTGCCTTTCATTTTCCGCGGAACCATGGTGCAGTTTGGCGGCCTCGCCATCATGCCCTTCGCTTTGCTGGTTCTGTCTGGAGGGGGCGAATCCGCGAGGTTCCCCCTATGGGTCGGGCATATGGGCGCGGGCGTCGCCTTCTTGCTTGTGGGCGCTGGCCTTCACACCGTTCAGACCATCGGACTTGCCCTCGCCACCGATCTTGCGCCGCCCGAATCCCAGCCCAAGGTGGTCGGGCTCATGTATGTCATGCTCTTGCTTGGCATGATCGTCAGCGCCTTCTCCTTTGGCGCGGCGCTCGCCGACTTCAGCCCCCTGCGTCTGGTGCAGGTGATTCAGGCCTGCGCGGTGATCACGCTGGTGCTCAACAGCGTCGCCGCCTGGAAGCAGGAAGGCCGCAACGCCGCGCGCCGCAATCCTGCGCGCCGACAACCCTCGTTCCGTGAATCCTGGGATTCCTTCGCGCAGGGCGGCCATGCCGTCCGCCGTCTTCTGGCCGTTGGCATGGGCACCATGGGATTCAGCATGGCCGATGTGCTTCTGGAGCCCTACGGCGGGCAGATCCTGCATCTGAGCGTGGGCGCCACGACAGGCCTGACGGCGACCCTCGCGGGTGGCGGCCTTCTGGGGCTGGGCCTTGCCTCCCGCGTTTTGAGCAGGGGCGCTGATCCCTTCAAGATGGCGAGTTATGGCGTTTTGTGGGGCATCCCGGCCTTCATGGCGGTGATCGCAGCCGCGCCTTACAATGCGCCTGAGCTCTTCGCCGTCGGCACCTTCATGGTGGGCTTTGGCGCGGGGCTCTTCGGCCATGGCACTTTGACGGCCACCATGAACATGGCGCCACGCAATCAGGTTGGTCTGGCGCTGGGCGCCTGGGGCGCCGCTCAGGCTCTTGCGGCAGGGCTCGCCATCGCCGTCGGCGGGGTGCTCCGCGACATCGTCGCAAGTCTGCCGATCCAAAGCCAGTGGGGGCCGGCGCTTGGCTATATGAGTGTCTATGCCGTTGAGATTATTCTGCTAATTGGCACATTGGCCGTCATGGCGCCGCTGCTGCGGGCAAGCCTCGCGGCGCCGGCCCATTCCACCGCGCCGTGAGCTAGAGACCGGAGGCCCAGGCGATGCAGAGCAGCACACCCGCAAGGCCTGCGCCGCCATGGGCCATCAGCATGGTTCTTGCGGTGAAGCGCGAGCGCCGCCCGAGGATCGGGGTGAGCAGGCCCAGAAAGCCCGCCAGCGCGAGGAAGCCCGCCGCCACATTGCCGAAATCGCCTGCGGGCATGGCCTCGCCATTTGGCGTTCCCTTGAGCAGGACCACCAGCAGCTCGAGGGCGCCGAAGCCCAGCAGCACATGTAATCCAATCACCACGGGCTTTCGTAGGCCTCGCAGGTGAAGAGAAACGAGAAACAGACCAACAGCCAGGACGGCGAGGGGTAGGACGATAAACGGAAACATGGGCATGTCAGCACCCAGCCATCAGTGCGAGCCGCGAAACGGTCTTGAAGATAACCCTCAAGGCGCCGGACGAGCAACGGCGTTGGGCCTCGTTCATTCGAACCAACCTGAGATGACCACGCGCAACCCCCTCCGCAATCACTTCCGCGATCCCTTCCGCAACCCGGTCAAAACCCGCGTCCACGCTTGCCAGACAGATGTTTCTGGCGCAAATTTCCGGCTTGCCGGATCAGCGCGCAAACCAGCTCAGCTGATCTTTCGGGCGCTCGAATTCAACCCTAACAGACAGGCGCGAACGTCATGAGCACACGCATCACCCGCATTTATGAAGCCTATGGCGACGCCTTGAACGCGGTGAACGAACTCAAGAAGAATCGTTTCAGCGACAAGTCTGCGCACCTCATCTCCATGGCGCCGAACGACGCTGAGGGCGGGCAGGCTCTTCTGGACCGGATCATCGGCGCAGGCGTGCCTGCGGCTGACGCCTCGGCTTTTGCAAAGCTGATCGAGCAGGGCCATTCGCTCGTGGTGGCCCATGCGGTGATGGGCGTCGCGCAGAAGGCCACCGCCATCATGGATGCGCATCATCCCCTCAGCGGCGCGGCCGGGCGCAAGGACTACTATGCCTCGACGGTCGATGCAGGCGCGCCTCTATCCTCCATTCTGGGCCTTCCCACCCTGTCGCGCGATCCCACGCCCTTTGCGACCTTCTGGAACATGCCCTCGCTGGTGAGGTCGTCGACGCCCCTGTCCAACTTCTTCAGCCTGCCTTCGCTGTGGCGCCAGCCCTCCAGCGAGACGACCCTCTTTGGCTTCCCCAAACTGCTGCGCAGCAAACAGACGTTCTCGTCCTGGTATAATCTGCCCATGCTCACGAAGTCGCAGCGCCCCTTCTCCGAATTCTTCCGCATGCCCGAACTGACGAGCATCGCCGCACCCTTCTCGGCCTTTTTCCGGGTTCCCTCGCTCATCAATGAGCGGGGCTGGGATGCGCAGGTCCAGGGCGTGCCGAAGCTGGCCGACCCCTCGACCTCGTTGTCCCGTTTCTTCGGCTGGCGCATCCTGACGAAGGACAGCGCGCCCATCCTGCCGACGGAGGGCGTGAACAAGCTGAGCGGCGTCGCGGCGCCCCTGTCCTCGATGCTGAACATTCCGACCATCGCGAGGTCCGGCGCCAGCCTGTCGGGGATGTTCGGCATTCCCCTTCTGCTGAACCGCCGCAAGGCCCAGCACTGAACCGTCAAGCCGCGCAGGCCGTTTCCCGGCCTGCGCCTTATATCGCCTGAGTGAGCATGCGCGCTGCGGAGGCGCTCGCCATCATCCCCAATACGAAGAGCGGGACGCCAAAGCCGCTGTACCAGAGCGCCTTGTCGATCGGCGCCGCGAGGAATTTCCGCATCATCAGGCCTTGCCCGATCAGCAGCAGCAGGATGATCGCGCCCTGCAGCGGCGCTCCCCATGAAAAGACCAGCCCGACCACGATGAGCTGCGGCGCCGCCATGATGGCGCAGGCCGCTTGGGCGGCCCTGTCGGCGCCCAGCATGACCGGCAGCGAACGCACGCCCATCTGGCTGTCGCCCTTGATCGACTTGAAATCGTTCAGGGTCATGATGCCATGGGCGCCGATGCTGTAGAGCAGGGCGAGGGTGATCGAAGCGTCGGAGGGCAAAGCGCCTCCCAGCATGACCGCCCCGCCCGTGATCCATGCCAGACCCTCATAGGAAAAGCCGCAGGCGGCGTTGCCCCACCAGCCGTTCTCCTTGAGGCGCAGGGGCGGGGCGCTATAGGCCCAGGCGAGGGCCGCGCCTATCATCGCGGAGATCAGCACCCACTGGCCAAGGAGGGCGGCCACGAGCAGCGAAAGCGCCGTCCAGCCTATGCCGATGTAAAGCCCCCATGCGCCGGGGATGCGGCCCGAGGGGATAGGGCGATTGGGCTCATTGATTGCGTCCACATGGCGGTCATACCAGTCATTGACCGCCTGGCTCATGGCGCAGACCAGAGGCCCCGCGAGGATGATCCCCACAACGGCGGTCAGCGCATTCTCCATGATGGGCGCGCCGGACGCCAGAACCCCGCAGGCGAAAGCCCACATGGGCGGAAACCAGGTGATGGGCTTCAATAGCTCCAGAACCGCAGCGGGGGCGGGATAGGCTCTGGCCTGCATGACATCATCCCCCATATTGCGCCGCCTGTGGGAGCCGCAGGCATGAGCGTCTCTTCGACTTTACACAAAAATCCATCTGTTTTGCTCACCCATGCTCCGGTTTTGACGCTGCGTCACGGGGGCGTTCCTCTTGCGAGGGCTTCAGGCCATAGGGCTCAACCAGCTTCCAGACATGGGGGGGGACCATCGTCCGCATGCGCCGGGGTTCGGCGCGGCGCAGATGCAGGATTGTTTCAACCGCCTTCATCTCGACCCGGGCCCTTGCGAACTCCAGCCCGCGCGGTCCTATGCGCGGCATCAGCCAGCCGATGATCGGCCGCAGCCAGTCGGGCATGCGCCGCAGGGGCAGGCCGCCCGCCGCCCGCTCGACATTGGCGAGAAAGCCCTTGACGGCGGACCGCCGATTCCCCGCGCTGCCGGGCGTGCTGATCCGCACCGCATCGCCCAGCAGGGCCAGCATCTCCGCGCCCCGGTCGTTGCGCACCAGAAGCCATTGCTCGCCCTGTCCGCCCATATAGCCGACGGTGATGTCGGCGAGGACATTGGTGTAGTCGACGCAGGTGCGGCAGGTCAGCGGAAAGAAATCCGGCGGCAGCTTCGAGATGGGCAATTGCAGGAAGGGCACTTCGCGCACCCGGCCATCCCTGAAGCGCAGCTCCACATGATAGTCGGCCCGGAACTCCAGATAGGTGATGTCTTGCGGCTCTTCGGACAGCAGCGCCAGAAAGTCATGGAAGCTTTCGGTCGTCGTATTGTCCGAGCAGGGCGTGCCCACGACATAGATCTTCTCGAACCCCAGCTCCGCCTCCAGCGCGCGCAGCGCATAGACCTGACAGGGGATGCCGATGATGGCGAGCTTGCTTATGCCTTGTGCGCGGGCGGGCTCCAGAAGCGCCAGCAGGGGCGCATAACCCATGCGCATGCCCCGGCACTGCGCCATGTCCTGCGCCCTGGTCACGAGGACGGGAACCGGCCGCCACATGTCCTGTGGATCGGGCGCCATGGTCAGCACCGCCTCGACGGCGCCGCTCTCCAGCAGACGCTCGGCGATCCCCGTCGTGATCCCCGTCCATTGCGCGCCCGCAAGCGGCGCGGCCATTTTCGCCCGCACCATGCGCTGGAACGGGCCGAAGAAGATTTCATCCGTGCGCGCAGGATCGCGCGCGCGTCCATGCACCTGCTTCTCCCGCGCCTCATAGTCCGGCTTGATGAATTGGCAGGCGCCGCCGCAAGCCTTGGGATCCTTCATGCGCGACACGCCGCAGTCGGTGCACAGGGAGCGAGGGGGCGCTTCGTTCAGCGCGGGCGTCCACAGGGAGGGCAGTTCGGTCGGTGACATCAGAGCGCTCGGATTCGGATGGCGAAATGGCGTCCGACTCGCAGCAAGATTCACCGAACAAGCCCCCGCTGGCAAGCGTAAGACCGCTGCCCGAGCCCGGCAGCCAGAGGCTGATTCCCGATGGCTCGGCAGGGGCGCTGAATGTGAAGGCGAAGGGGGGAGAAGGCGCAGCCTCTATGGCGCCAGGCCTTTAGAAGGGGGCGCGCGTAGGTGCATTCAAGGTCTTGAAAAGATTGGCTCCCCGAGCAGGACTCGAACCTGCGACCATTCGATTAACAGTCGAATGCTCTACCAACTGAGCTATCGGGGACCACGCCGAGGCGTGACGGGCTTTTAGCAACTCGCGTCGGGATTGCAAGGGGATTTGTTGGATCCGGCGTCCTTTTCGCCAAGATGGGTAGAAAATGTCGGAATGTGCAGGTTCGCCTTGCCGGGGCGGTTGTTTCCTTGCTATGAGGCACTCGCTCCGGGCCTTGGTCCGCAGCGGCCTCGTGGCGGAGTGGCTACGCAGAGGACTGCAAATCCTTGCACCCCGGTTCGATTCCGGGCGAGGCCTCCAAATCCCCTCAGATTCTTCGAAGTTGCGGCCGCCCGATGGGCGGCCGCTGCGTTTCGGGCGTCGGTCCGCCGCTCATGTCCGTTTCCTTGGCGTCGTAGTTTGTAATTAATTGAACAATATTTTTTTCAAAAAGGCTTCATCCCTATTGACGCCACGCCTGATTTGCTCGCATTTTCACCATGATGTTTTGACCTTTCATTTGGCGGAACGCCTTGTTCTCAAAGGCCCTTCGCCCTCGCTTGCAGACTGGATTTTTCCTATGACGATCATTCTTTCGATCAAGGTTCAGGATGGGGTCGTCATGGCCAGCGACAGTGCGGTGTTGCATCGCGGCCACCTCTACACCAACGCCGACAAGAACATTCAGCTCATCAAGGGCCTGCCGATCGGCGTCCTCATCAGCGGCGATGGCGCTGTGGGCACGCGGGCGCTGACCTCGGTCATGCAGGATTTCAGCATCAGGGCGTCGCTGCGCGGCAATTCCTGCTTCATCGACAGGGAGGCCTATACGCTCGAGGAGGTCTGCTGGAAGCTGCAGTCCTTCATCCTCGAGGCCGCGCAGGCGAGCCTTTCCCCGATCCGCAGCGCCCTGATTCTCAGCGGCTATTCGGCGGGCGCCTTGCTCCCCGAGACCTGGTCCGTGCGGCTCGACGGCATGGACCGGATCGAGCCGGAGCTCGTCTGGGGCGAGGATGAATATGGCCTGAGCTGGGAAGGGCAGGCAGGCTGCATCACCCGCCTTCTGCACGATGCGCCCCATCGCGGCTTCAACGAGGCGGACGCGCAGCTCGCCGAAGTGTCCCTGTTCAACCGGGGTGAGGATGGCGCGCAAGCCGACCGTCTCGACAGCCCCATGCTCGTCACGCCCGGCATGCCGCTGCTCGACGCTGTGGAGGTTGCGCGGTTCCTCATGGACACGTCGCTCGCCTATGAGCGGCTGCGGGCGGACCGGCAGCTCAAGACCATCGGCGGCCCGGTTGATCTCGCCATCATCACGCGCCATGACGGCTTTCGCTGGGTGCAGCGCAAGCGAATCCCCACGGTCCGTAGGAAACCTTCGGGCTTCCGGGTGGACTTCAACCGTCGTCCGAGCTTCAGAACGCCGACAGTCGGATGATCCGGCAGGGGTCTCCAGCCTTGGCGGCGGGGGCACGGGGCGGGCGCACGACGAGGCAATGGGAGCGTGCGAGAACCCGCAGCATGGACGAATCCTGACGGCCGAAGGGCGTCGCCACCGGCAGGCCCGCGCCCGGTTCGAGGGTCGCGCGCAGATAGTCCTCACGCGAATCATTGGGGCCTAGATCGCAGCCCAGAATTGCCGCCTCGCTTGGGTCCGCGCCGGCCTGGCGGTCGCCCGCAAGCGCCCGCACCAGCGGAACCAGAAACAGCACGCCGCAGACGATGGCCGAGACCGGATTGCCGGGCAGGCCGAGGATCCGCATGTCCCCGATGCGGCCGTGCATGAGCGGCTTGCCCGGCCGCATGGCGATCTTCCAGAAGCCGAGCTCCATGCCCTCGTTGGCCAGCGCCGTCTGCACGAGGTCATGGTCGCCGACGGATGCGCCGCCAAGGGTCACCAGCACATCGGCGCCGGCGTCGCGCGCGGCGCGGATGCCTGCCTCGATGGCCGCGAATGTGTCGCCGGCGATGCCAAGGTCGATGATCTCCGCCCCCGCCGCCTGCGCATAGGCGCCCACCGCATAGGTGTTCGACGTCACGATCTGGTCGGGGCCCAAAGCCTCGCCGGGCTTCACCAGTTCGTCGCCCGTGGCGAGCAGGGCGATGCGCGGGCGGCGCGTGACCGGCAGCGTCGCATGGTTCATCGCGGCCGCCAGCGCCAGTTCGCAGGGACCGAGCATGGTTCCGCGCGTCAGCAGCACGTCGCCCTCTGCGAAGTCGAGCCCGGCCATGCGGATGTTGCGGCCGAGGCTTTCAGCCTCCAGCACAGTCACGCTGGCATCTGCGGCGGTGGTGTTCTCCTGGATGACGACGGTGTCGGCCCCCTGCGGCACAGGCGCGCCGGTGAAGATCCGCACGGCTTCGCCCGGGTTCACCGCGCCCGCAAAGCCATGGCCTGCGGCGCTGGCGCCGATGACCTTCAGCGTCGCGGGCAGATGGGCGAGATCAGCCACGCGCAGGGCGTAGCCATCCATGGAGGAGGCGTTGAAGGGCGGCTGGGTGCGCAGCGCCGTCAGATCCTGCGCGAGCGTGCGCCCGCGCGCCTGCGCCAGCGGCACGGCCTCAGCGCCAAGAGGCTCCGGCGCGGAGGCGAGCACGCGCACGAGGGCTTGCGCCACGGGGAGGAGGGGAGAGGCTGCGGTCATGTGTCCACTATCGCACAAGGGCGAGGCCTTTTCAGCCCCTCACCGTCCCTGCATGTAGATGGCGCGCAGCCTGGCGATGACAGGCTCGGGCATGGAATAGGCCTCCTTCACCATGGCCTCCATCTTCTCGCCGGAGACCGGCGCTATGTTGAGGGTGGCCTTTTCCGCGTCGGCGAGGAATTTCGGATCGGCGAAGACGTCCATGAAGGCCCGGCGCATGGCGAGCGCCCTTTCCTTCGGCACATTCGGGCCCATCATGAAGGAATAGCCCGCCTTCAGCGAGCCCATGACGAGCTCCCAGAGCATGCGGTCTTCGGGATTGGAGACGAGGTCGGTGATGAGGGGCGCATCCGGGAAATCAGGGGATTTCTCGGCGCCGAACTGGATCATCGCCCGATATTTCCCCTCCTCGAATTTCTTGGCGTAGACGCGCTTGATCGCGTCATAGGGGACGGTCGGATAGCCGTCGATCTCGCCGCGATCCAAAGCCAGCAGGGAGCTTGCGAGATCGGGGTGGCCGTTGATGGACCTGATCTTTGTGCCAAGGGTTGCGTTGGCCGTGGCTGCGAGGACGGCCGGGAGCATCCCCGGCGAAATGGTCGCCATGGCCGTCTCGCGCTCCTTCATCTGCGCGACTGTCCGGGCAGGAAAGTCCCCGCGCACCAGCATGATGACCCCATAGGAGGAGGGCGAGGGCAGCCAGTTGACCTTCACCGGGTCAAGCTTCTGCGCCGCCACGGGGTCAATGAGCGGCTGGAAGGGCAGGGTGGAGGCGAGGCCTGCAAGAATGGTCCCGTCCTGCGGCGCGACGTTATAGACATGGCCCGCCGCCACAAGGCTCGCCGCCCCCGGCATGTTCTGCACGATGACGGTGGGCGACCCCGGAATATGCGGGCTGAGATGCCGGGCGATGGTGCGGGCGTAGAGATCATAGGTGCCGCCCGCCGTATTGCCGATCAGCACGGTGACAGTCTTGCCGCGATAAAAGTCCGACACGGAATCAGCAAGGGCTGGCGCTGGCGAGCTGGTGATCGCCGCGCAGAGCGCCGTCCATAAAGCAGTGACCGGTGCGCGCATTTGTCCTCCCACGGCTGGCGTCATTCAAGGGCGCGCCAGAACGGGGGGATCATCGTGATGTTTCGCTCCGCTTGCAACCACAAAGCTGTGACCGGCCTGCGCTTTGTCCTCGGGTGGAATCTGGGTTATTGCTTCGCTCGCCTCCCGGCGTCGGCGCAGATCCAATTGCGCCGCAGCGCCATCAGCTGAAGGGTCTTCGTCATGTCGTCCAACGATCTGAACCGTCGTCAGTTTGCTTTCAACGCCATGGGCCTTGGGCTTGCTTGCGGCCTGTCCTCGCAAGCCAGCGCGCAGACGACCTGGCCGAACCGGCCTGTGCAGATCAGCCTGGGCTTTGCGCCCGGCAGCGGCGCCGACATTCTGGCGCGCTATTTCGCCCGCAAGCTTGAGGAGAAGGCGGGGCAGGGCTTCGTGGTCGTCAACCGCGCCGGCGCCACCGGCAATCTCGCCCTGCGCGCGGTCGCCCCGGCCGCTCCCGATGGCTATAACCTTCTCTTCACGGCCAATTCGAACATGGCCGGCAGCCGCTACCTCTTCAAGGATCTGCCCTTCGACACGCTTAAGGATTTCGCGCCCATCGCCTCCTTCGCCCAGATCACCTTCGTGCTGGTGGTGTCGCCGAAGTCGCCGCTGAACACGATCCCCGAGCTCGTCGCGCATCTAAAGAAGAAGGGCGACACGCTCTATGGCTACACCAACCAGACGGCGCAGCTTTCGACGGAGCTCTTCAAGCAGATGACCGGCGTGACGTCCAAGCCGCTGCCCTATCGCAGCACCACCGACGCCATGAAGGAGATCACCGATGGCTCCGTCGATTTCTGCATCATGGACGGCACTTTCGCCGCCGGTCAGGTGTCGCAGGGCGCGCTGAAGGCTCTGGCGGTGACGACGGCGCAGCCTTCGCCGAGCTTCCCCGGCGTGCCCACGATGCAGGAATCCGGCCTTGCGGGCTTTGACTTCGCCCCCTGGTGGGCCGCCTATGCGCCCGCAGGAACGCCGAAGGAGATCATCGAGAAGGCCGAGGGCTGGTTCCACGAAATCGCCAAGATGCCGGAGACGGCGGCCTTCCTGAAGAGCGTCGGCGCCATCGTCAATGACGACACGCCGGCCCAGGCCGACGCCCGCCTGCGGGCTGAAATGCCCAAGTGGGAAGCGCTGGTGAAGGCGGCGGGCATCGAGCCGCAATGATCGGCTGGAGCAACTCGGGGGGCTGATCTCAGCCCCCTCTTGGTTTGAAAGGGGCTGGGGTTGTCCCCTCAGCCGCCTTTGGGCCGCTTCCAGTCGCCCGACTTGCCGCCGGATTTTTCGACCATGCCCACGCCCTCGATCCGCATGAAGCGGTCGACGGCCTTGGCCATGTCATAGATCGTCAGGCAGGCCACCGTCACGGCGGTCAGCGCCTCCATCTCGACGCCCGTCTGCCCCGCGACCTTGGCTGTGGCGCAGACGCGGACGCCCGGCAGGCTGGCGTCCGGGGTGAGATCGACCGTCACTTTCGACAGCAAGAGCGGGTGGCACAGCGGGATCAGCTCATGGGTCCGCTTGGCGGCCATGATGCCTGCGATGCGGGCCGTGCCCAGCACATCGCCCTTTTTGGCGTTGCCGGAGGTGATGAGGTCGAGCGTCTCGGGCTGCATGACGACGCAGCCCTCGGCCACAGCGACGCGGGCGGTGACGTCCTTTGACGACACATCCACCATGCTCGCCTCGCCGGAGGCGGAGATATGGGTGAGGCCGCTCATGAATGGCTCGGCCCATGCAGGAGGTCGTGGGTCGCCTTGGTGACATCGGCCTGACGCATCAGGCTCTCCCCGACGAGATAGGTGAAGATGTCGTTGCGTCCGAGCCGCAGCACATCCTCGCGCGAGCCGATCCCGCTCTCGGACACGATGATGCGGTTCTTCGGGGCGCGCTTCGCCAAGCCTTCGGTGACCTCAAGCGTCGTCACGAAAGTGTGGAGGTCGCGGTTGTTGATGCCGATCAGCCGGGTCTCCAGAGGCAGGGCCCGCTTCAGCTCCGCCTCGTTATGGACCTCGACCAGAACATCCATGCGCAGGTCATGGGCGGCCTTGTTGAGGTCGGCGGCCTCCTGATCGGTCACGGCGGCCATGATGATGAGGATGCAGTCGGCGCCCCAGGCGCGGGCCTCGTAGACCTGATAGGGCTCGAAGAGGAAATCCTTGCGCAGCACGGGCAGGGACACAGCGTTGCGGGCCTGCGTCAGATATTCGGGCTTGCCCTGAAAGGAGGGGCCGTCGGTGAGGACCGAGAGGCAGGCGGCGCCGCCCTTCTCATAGGCTTTGGCCAGCGCCGGCGGGTCGAAATCGGCGCGGATGAGGCCCTTGGACGGGCTCGCCTTCTTGATCTCGGCGATGAGCGCATATTGCCCGGCGGACAGCTTGTTCTCGATGGCGTGGACGAAGCCGCGCGGCGGGTGCTGCGCCTCGATCTGCCGCTCCAGCGCATGCAGGGGCATGCGGACCTTGGCCTCGGCGATCTCCCGGCGCTTGTAGGCCTCGATTGTCTGCAGGATGTCGGTCATGGATCAGGCCCTGTTCGAGACTTCGACGAGACGGTTGAGGACCGCACGGGCGCGGCCGCTGTCGATCGCCTCGCCCGCCATGGCGGCGCCCTCCTTGAGCCCGCGCGCCTTGTCGGCGACGACCAGGGCTGCGGCGGCGTTGAGCACGGCGATGTCGCGATAGGCGGATTGGACGCCATCCAGCGCCGCGCGCAGGGCGGCGGCGTTATAGGCGGGGTCGCCGCCCCTGAGGTCGGCGGGGTTGGAGCGGGCCAGGCCCGCCTCCTCCGGCGTGACTTCGAAGCTGCGCACCTTGCCGTCTTCGAGGGCGCTCACATAGGTCACGCCCGTCGTGGTCATCTCGTCGAGCCCGTCCGAGCCATGCACCAGCCAGACCTTGTCCGAGCCAAGGTTCAAAAACACATGGGCGAGGGGCTCGAGCAGGGCGCGGGAGAAGACGCCGACAAGCTGACGCTTCACATTAGCTGGATTCGATAAGGGTCCGAGAATGTTGAAGATTGTCCGCGTTCCAAGCTCCACGCGCACTGGTCCCACATGGCGGGTCGCGGCGTGATGGGTCGGCGCCGCCATGAAGCCGATGCCGGCATCGCGGATGCAGGCCTCCACCTTGGCGGGCGTCACGCCCACCGCCACGCCAAGCGCGGTCAGGACATCGCTGGCGCCGGATTTCGAGGAGGCGGCGCGGTTGCCGTGTTTGGCGATGGGCACGCCGCAGGCGGCGGTGATGATCGAGGCGAGGGTCGAGACATTGTAGGAGCCAGAGCTGTCGCCGCCCGTGCCCACGATGTCGATGGCGTCGACGGGCGCCTGCACCGCCAGCATCTTGGCGCGCATGGCGCGCACGGCGCCGGTGATCTCGTCCACGGTCTCGCCGCGCACCCGCAGCGCCATCAGAAAGGCGCCCATCTGGGCGGGCGTCACTTCGCCGCTGAGCATATGGTCGAAAGCCATCTCGGCCTCGGCGCGCGAAAGGCTCGCGCCGGTGGCGGCCTTGCCGAGAAGCGGTTTGAACGAGTCCATTGATGTCTCCCTAAGCCCGCGCCCGGCGCGGACCCTCGTTCCAGGCCTTGGCCAGGTCGAGGAAGTTCTTCAGCATGAGATGGCCATGTTCGGAGAGGATGCTCTCCGGGTGAAACTGGACGCCATGGACCGGGCGGCTGCGATGGGACAGGCCCATGATGAGCCCATCCGAGGTCTGCGCGGTCACCATGAGGTCGGCGGGCAGGGTCGCGCGGTCCACCACCAGCGAATGGTAGCGGGTCGCCTTGAAGGGCCCGTTGATCCCCCGGAAGATCGTCTCGCCCTGATGTTCGATATCGGCGAGTTTGCCATGAATCGGCTCGGGCGCGCGGATGACATGGCCCCCATAGGCGTCGCCGATGGCCTGATGGCCGAGGCAGACGCCAAACAGGGGGGTCTCCTCGCCGGCGGCATGAATGAGGTCGAGGCAGATGCCGGCTTCCCTGGGGGTGCAGGGGCCCGGCGAGAGCACGATGGCGTCGGGGCGCCCCGCCATGACCTCGGCGACCGTGATCTGGTCATTGCGGTGGACGCTCACCTCTGCGCCCAGCGCGCCCAGATAATGCACCAGGTTCCAGGTGAAGCTGTCGTAATTGTCGATGAAGGTGACGCGGGCCATACCGGATCCATGGGCCGCCACCGGGCGGCTGTTTCCTTTTCCGATGGCCGGGGCCGTGCGTCAAGGCGTCGGCGTGGAGGTCACGCCGTTTGATAATCCCCGCGCAGACGCGCCACGATGCGCGCGAGGCTTTCATTCTTCTGCTTGTCCGCAGTTGCGCCCTCGGGGGCGGGATCCTCATGCCGGGGCGCTGTCCTGTGGTTGGTGAAGGTCATGCGCATGGGCGTGGGAATGGCCTCGCCAAAGGCGATGGCCTCGCGATCGACGATGGAGGAGAGGATGTCCGACAGGCTGGCCGAATAGGCGGGCAGACATTCGCGGATGATGGATTTGTCGGTCTCATTGGGCAGGCGCATCGCGAAAATGGTGGAGCACTGCGACAGAAGCGTCGGGTCGATCTCGGCCGGGCGCTGCGAAATGACGCCAAGCGAAAGGCCGTATTTTCGCCCCTCCTTGGCGATCCGGCCCAGCGCCAGACGGGTCGGCCGAAAGCCCAGCGAATGGTCGCGCGGGACGTAGCGGTGCCCCTCCTCGCAGATCAGCGCAATTTCATGCGCGCCCCGGCTCAGGAAGGAGATGTCGAACGCAAGCCGTCCGATCACCGAGACGAGGGCGTTGATGACCTCATTGGGCAGGCCGCCCAGTTCAAGGATGGTGATCGGCCGTCCGTCCGGGGGGATGCGGAAGATCTTTGAGATCACCTCCACCATATTGTCGGACACCAGCGTCTTGCCGAACATGCAGCGGTAGCGCGGGTCATGGGCGAGGGCGTCGAGCCTCGTGCGCAGGGCCCGAAGCGTATTCACGGGATAGCGCCGCTCCAGAAGGCCCAGCCAATCGTCGATGACCTTCTGGATGTCGCTGATGCGGTAGGGGGTCGGCGTGTCTGCGGTGAAGTTCGGGGCGTCTGCCGACTGCTGGCGGCGCGACGCGCTGGGCATGCCGCCGCCCTTCGACTGCGTCGCATAGCCAAGACGCGCCAGCGCCATGGCTTCAAACAGCGCGTCCGCCTCATCGGGCAGGGGCGTGCGGCCGGGATAAATGATGTCCGCAAGCTCTTCGTAACGCAGCATCCAGAAGGGCAGGTCGAGATTCTCCGAATTCAGGATGATCGCCTGCTCCCGGAAATGATGCCTGTATTCGTTATGCGGATCGAGGATCAGCACATGGAGTTGCCCATTCTCCTCGAGGCATTTCTTGAGCAGCAGGGCGACGGCGGTGGTCTTGCCGACGCCGGTCGAGCCGACGATGGCGAAATGGCGGTTGATGAGCTTGGCCACGCTGACCATGGCGGGAATGTCCTCCCGCAGGGACAGCGAGCCGATCTTCATCCCCCGTTCGTCATTCAGCGCATAAATCGCCGCGAGATCGGCAGGTTCGATCAGGCAAGCGGCGGAGCCCATTTCGGGATAGCTGCGCACGCCGCGATAAAAGATCGGACGGCGCGCCTCATCGTCACGGATCTCGCCGATCAGTTCGATCTGCATGTTCACATGGTTGGCGGAGCCCGCGATCCAGTCCTGCGGATTGACGTTCACCTCCAGCACGAGCCCCACCGCGCGCGTCGCGCCCTGCTTGATGACCACGATGCTGCCGATGGAGCAACGCGCCTGTTCGCCGTCTGGGCCGATATAGCAGGACAGGGTCGCCTGGGCGCCCTTCAGGGAGACGAGCACGCCGATGGCGCCATCGTCAGCATGGGCCCCGCTCGGGCTTAGGCTTGCGGAAAGAGAGCTGTCTGAAATATTCATCTACCGGCTCCCGGCATAAAAAGCGCGGAGATTTCCTCTCCGCACGGATAAATCATAACAATAATTTCGTAACCTTTACAAAAATTTTTGTAAAGAGTGATTCAGAAACTAATCTCTGGTGTCCCTCGTACTATTGTCCACGACGTGCGCTTGTGGCGAAGCGAACGGCCTCTTCTGCGGCGCGGAACAGCGCCTGCGCCTTGTTCACACATTCGCGATGTTCCGAGACCGGCACGGAATCATAGACGATTCCCGCGCCCGCCTGGGCATGCATCTGGCCATCCTTGATGATGGCGGTGCGCAGGACGATGCAGGTGTCCATTTCGCCCGAGGCGCCGAAATAGCCGATGCAGCCGCCATAGATGCCGCGCCGATCGGTTTCGAGTTCGTCGATGATCTCCATGGCCCGCACCTTGGGCGCCCCCGAAACCGTGCCTGCGGGAAAGCCCGCGCAAAGCGCGTCGATCTCGTCATGGGCGGGATCGAGACGGCCCACCACATTCGAGACGATGTGCATGACATGGCTGTAGCGCTCGATGAAGAATTTCGCGGTCACGTCGACCGTGCCGATCTGCGACACGCGGCCGACGTCATTCCGCCCGAGGTCGAGCAGCATGAGATGTTCGGCGCGCTCCTTGGGGTCGGCCAGAAGCTCGGCGGCCAGCGCCTCGTCCTCGACCGGCGTCCTGCCGCGCCAGCGCGTGCCCGCGATGGGCCTTATGGTGACCTCGCCATCGCGCACCCGCACGAGAATCTCGGGGCTTGAAGTGACGATCTGGAAGCCGCCGAAATCAAGATAGCACAGATAGGGCGAGGGATTGACGCGCCGCAGGGCGCGGTAGAGCGAAAAGGCGGGCAGGGCGAAGGGCGCGGTGAAGCGCTGCGACAGGACGACCTGAAAGATGTCGCCCGCGCGGATGTAATCCTTGGCGCGGTCCACCATGTCGAGGAAGCGCGCCTCGGATGTGTTGGAGACGGAGGCGCCGGCTTCAAGATGCGGATCGGCGGCGGGCGCCGCGTGTGACAGCGGGCCTTCGAGCACCCGCACGACCGTGTCGAGCCGCGCGCAGGCGCTCTCCCATGCGGCGCGGGCCGAGACGCCGGCGGCGGGCCGCACCGGGGTCACGATGCTGAGCTCGTCCTTCACGGAATCGAAGACCGCCATGATCGTGGGGCGGATCATGATCGCATCCGCCACGCCGATCGGGTCGGGCTTTGGCGGGGCCAGGCGCTCCATCTCGCGGACCATCTCATAGCCGAGATAGCCGAAGACGCCCGCCGCCATGGGCGGCAGCTTGCCGTCGGAGGGAATGGCGCTTTCCGCGATAAGGCTGCGCAGAGAATCCAGCGGCCGCTGCGCGCAGGGCTCGAATGTGTAGGGATCGCGCAGCGCGTTGCGGTTGATCTCGGCCTGCCCGTCGCGGGTGCGCCAGATGATGTCGGGATCGAGCCCGATCATGGAATAGCGCCCGCGCGCCGCGCCGCCCTCGACCGATTCCAGCAGGAAGGTGTTGCCGTGCCGCCCGCCTGAAAGCTTCAGGAAAGCCGAAACCGGCGTCTCCAGATCCGCCACGAGGCGCGTCGAGACAAGGCAGGGCGCGCCCGCCTCATGCAGGGCGGCGAATTCGTCGAAAGAGGGCTCGAACATCGTCACCCCTAGAAAGACCCGGAATCGCCGCCAACGATGGCGCGCACGGCGGCCTCGTTGATGCGCACGCCGGTCTGGCTCTGCAGGGCGGAGAGATATTGGGTGATGAGGTCTTCGGTGAGCGCGCTGCGCAGCTGCTCGCCGAGGCCCTTCATCACCTCGCTGTCGGTCTCCATCGGCGGCGTGACGCTGTCGAGAATCTTGAAGACGACGCGCGATTGGCCATCGCCCGCCGCCGAGGCGACCTCGCCGACCGGCAGGCCGAAGACGCGCACCACAACGCCCTGCGACAGGCTGGAGGGTTCGGTGCGGCGCACCTTGTCGTCGCGTTTGATCTCGGCGCCGGCGGCCTTGGCGGCATCCTCGATGCTCTGGCCGCCCTTGATCGCGGCGAGAATTTCGGTCGCCTTGTCGGTGAGCCGCTTTGCGATCTCGTCATCCTTCCAGACGGCGACGACCTGATCCCTGACTTCATCGAGGCGGCGCTCTCTGGCGGGGTCGATGGACTGGATCTCGAACCAGACGAAACCACCCTCGCGAGACGAGAGCACGTCATTGTCAGCGCCGATGTCGGAGGCGAAGGCGGCGCGCAGCAGGGCGTCGCGCTCGGGCATGTCGACCATGGCGCCTGCGGGGTCGCGGCCCATGGCGTCGACCGATTCAATGACGACCGTGGTCTGGCCAAGGCTCCTGGCTGCGTCGGCGAGGGCCTTGCCGGAGGTGCGCTCATCCTCGATCTTGTCGCGCAGCTCCATCGCGGTCCTGCGCGCGCGCTCAGTGGCGATTTCGCGTTTGAGGTCGGCGGCGACCTCCTCGAAGGGCTTCACGCTCTCGGGCGAGATCGACCCAGCGCGCAGCAGAGCCCAGCCGAACTGGCCCTTGACCGGCTCGCTCACGCCGCCTTGCGGGAGAGAAAATCCGGCGTCCGCAACGGCCTTGTCAAACAGATCGGCCTTCGCCACGGCGCCGAGGTCGGCGAGTTGCAGATTGGCCTCCTTCGCGACATCGGCGAGGCTCGATCCCGCCTTGACCTTCGCAAGCGCGTCGGCGGCGGCTTTCTCGTCGGGGAAGACGACCTGCTCCAGCTCGCGCTTCTCCGCCGCGCCGAAGCGTTGGCCCTTCACCCGCTCATAGAGCGCCCTGGCGTCGGCGTCCGTGACATTGTCCGGCCGGGCGAGGGCTGCGGGCGTCAGCGCGAGATAGACGAGCTTGCGATATTCAGGCGCACGGAACGCGGCCTTGCGGGCCTCGAAGAGGGCCTGAAGATCCTGATCGGTCGGGGCGGGGATCTCCCCTGCGGCGCTCGCCTCAAGCTCGAAATATTCGACGGCGCGGGTTTCGGCGCGATAGCGATGCACAGCGTCCAGCAGGGCGGCGGGCGTGTTGAGCTTGCCCGCCAGCGCCTCGACGATCTCCTGCCGCAGGGCCGCGCGGGCCTGTTCGCGTGCGAAGCTCTGCTCGGTGTAGCCGTTGTCGCGCAAGAGGTCGCGGAAGCGCGCCACATCGAACTTGCCGGAGGGGCCTGCGAAAGTCGGGTCGTTGATGATGGACTTGCCGATCTCCTGCTCGGAGAGGGCGAGCCCCAGCTCTCTCGCGCGCTCGTCGAGAATAGCTTCAGAGATCAGGCGGTTGAGCACCTGCCGGTCAAGGCCCATGGCGCGCGCCTGATCGTTGGTGATGCTGCGCCGCGCCTGCCGCTGCATGGCCTGCAGTTGCGTCTGGTAGGCGTTGCGGAAGGCGTCGGTCGAAATTTCGGTCTTCCCGACCTCCGCCACCTTGCCGGTTCCAAAGCCGCGGAAGATGTCGCCCACGCCCCAGACGATGAAGCTCAGGCTGATGAAAGCCATGATGAGCCCCATGAAGATGCGTCCCACCCAACCCTGGGAGACTTTGCGCATGCCTTCGAGCATGACGATCCTTCCGCGATAGGGGCCTTGCGGCCCTGAAAACGCGCGGGACTATAGGGAGAGGCGGGGCGGCGCGCAACGCATCGTGCCGCGCCTCCTACTAGGCAGCCCCGCGGCAGGGTGCTAACGCAGGCCAAACAGAGGATGTCCCATGACCAATCGCCCCCATCCCCTCGTCGCCGGCAACTGGAAGATGAACGGCCTGCGCGCCGCGCTGGGTGAAATCTCAGACATGGCGAAGGCCTTTGATTCTGTGTTGAAGGCCAAGGTCGATCTCCTGATCTGCCCGCCCGCGACCCTCGTGCAGGCCGCCTCAGGCCTCGCCGCCGGGACGGGAATCGCCATCGGCGCGCAGGATTGCCACGCCAGGGCCTCGGGCGCCCATACCGGCGACGTCTCCGCCGAGATGCTTGCCGACGCCGGGGCCGCCTTCGTCATCGTGGGCCATTCCGAGCGCCGGGCCGACCATGGCGAAAGCGACGCCGTGGTGCGGGCCAAGGCCGAGGCGGCGATCCGCGCCGGGCTGGTGGCGATCATCTGCGTCGGCGAGACTGAGGCGCAGCGGCGCGGCGGCCAGACCCTCGATGTGGTGGGCGCCCAGCTCGAGGGCTCGATTCCGCCCGGCCTGACGGGGGCGCAGCTTGTCGTCGCCTATGAGCCTGTCTGGGCCATCGGCACGGGCCTGACCCCCACCCCCGCTGATGTGGCGGAGGTCCACGCCTCCATCCGCGAGCGGCTGGGCAGGCTGCTGGGCGCGGACGGTGCAGGGGTGCGCATCCTCTACGGCGGCTCGGTGAAGCCTTCCAACGCCGTGGAGCTCATGGGCGTGGCGAATGTGGACGGGGCGCTCGTCGGCGGCGCCAGCCTCAAGGCTTCCGATTTCATGGGCATCGCCGCAGCCTATCGCTGATCGGCCTGGTAGCCAGGCCCGTCTGCTTCGTGTAAGAGCCTCTCCAGTTCCTCGGGCGCAAGCCTCATCCCCTCCTTAGGGTCGAGATATGCAAACCGTACTCATCACCTTCCACCTCATCATCGTGGTCGCCCTCGTTGGCGTGGTGCTCCTGCAGCGTTCCGAAGGCGGGGCGCTCGGCATCGGCGGCGGCGGCTTCATGACCGGCCGTGGTCAGGCCAACGCCCTGACGCGGGCCACCGCCATTCTGGGCACGCTCTTCTTCATCACGAGCCTGGCCCTGACCGTGATGGCCAACATAGGCCGCGCGCCGAAGTCCATCTTCGAGGGCGTCGCCCCGGCCGGGCAGAGCGAGCCTGCGGGCAATGTGCTTGATCAGCTCAAGCAGATGGAGCAGCGCCAGCAGCCGGCGCCCGCCGCTCCAGCCGCGCCCTCCGCGCCTGAGCCTCCGCGCCAGTAAATCCGACATCGTCATCAGGGGCCGGCTCGTCCGGCCCCTTTCGTTTGGGCGCATTCGGCACAATCGTGTGGACGATCGCTCTGTCCCGGCGGAATTTTCTCGCCGAATCGCTCCTTTAGGAATAGGTCTGCAACCCCATGGCGCGGTACATTTTCATCACCGGCGGCGTGGTCTCTTCGCTTGGCAAAGGCTTGGCGTCAGCGGCTCTCGGCGCCCTCCTGCAGGCGCGCGGATACACCGTCCGCCTTCGCAAGCTCGACCCCTATCTCAACGTCGATCCGGGCACCATGAGCCCGACCCAGCACGGCGAGGTCTTCGTGACCGACGACGGCGCTGAGACCGATCTCGACCTTGGCCATTACGAGCGCTTCACCGGGCGTCCCGCCACCAAGCAGGACAACATCACCACCGGGCGCATCTATCAGGAGATCATCACCAAGGAGCGCCGGGGCGACTATCTCGGCGGCACCGTGCAGGTGATCCCCCATGTGACCAACCACATCAAGGAATTCGTGCTCGACGGCAATGACGGCGTCGACTTCGTGCTGGTCGAGATCGGCGGCACGGTGGGCGACATCGAAGGCCTGCCCTTCTTCGAGGCGATCCGCCAGCTTGGCAATGATCTGCCGCGCGGCCACGCCGTCTATGTCCACCTGACCCTGCTGCCCTATATACCGACCGCAGGCGAGCTGAAGACCAAGCCGACCCAGCACTCCGTCAAGGAGCTGCGCTCCATCGGCATCCAGCCCAACATCCTCCTGTGCCGCTCAGACCGCGAGATCCCCCGCGACGAGCGGCGCAAGCTCGCGCTCTTTTGCAATGTGCGCGAGGGCGCCGTGATCGAGGCGCGGGACGTCGGCTCGATTTACGATGTGCCGCGCGCCTATCATGAGGCGGGGCTGGACCGCGAGGTTCTCGCCGCCTTCGGCATCGAGCCCGCCCCCAAGCCCGACATGAGCCGCTGGAACGCGGTCTGCGAGGCCGTCCACAACCCCGAGGGCGAAGTCACCATCGCCGTGGTCGGCAAATACACCGGCCTCAAGGACGCCTATAAGTCGCTCATCGAGGCGCTGGCCCATGGGGGCATGGCGAACCGGGTGCGCGTCAAGCTCGACTGGATCGAGAGCGAGTTGTTCGAGGGCGGCGATCCCGCGCCCCATCTCGAACATGTCCATGGCATCCTCGTGCCCGGCGGCTTCGGCCAGCGCGGCGCCGAGGGCAAGATTCTGGCGGCCCGTTTCGCGCGCGAACGCAAGGTGCCCTATTTCGGCATCTGCTTCGGCATGCAGATGGCCGTCATCGAGGCGGCCCGTTCGCTGGCGGGCGTCAAGGACGCCAATTCCACCGAGTTCGGCCCGACCAGCGAGCCGGTCGTCGGCCTCATGACCGAATGGATGCGCGGCAACGAGCTGGAGACCCGGCGCGAGGGCGGCAATCTCGGCGGCACCATGCGCCTCGGCGCCTTCCGCGCGAAGCTGAAGCCGGAGTCGCGGATCGCCGCGATCTATGGCAGCGAGGAGATCTCCGAGCGCCATCGCCACCGCTATGAGGTCAACACCGCCTATCGCGACAGGCTCGAAGCCAGGGGCCTGAGCTTTGCGGGAACCTCGCCCGACGGCTTGCTGCCCGAGACGGTGGAGCTGGCCGATCACCCCTGGTTCATCGGCGTGCAATATCACCCCGAGCTGAAGTCCCGTCCCTTCGAACCTCATCCGCTCTTCGCGAGCTTCATCGCGGCGGCCAAGGCGCAGAGCCGGTTGGTGTGATCTTCGGGGCAGGGGCCCCGGAGGCTGGCCGGGGTTCATCTGTTTTCTAAATTTATTTCTATAAACTTATGATTTAATTGATTTTAATTGTAAATTGAGAGGTAGTCTCTCATGATCGCCTGCGAAACCAATCATTAAGCAAGCCGAGCGTCGCCCGGTCGGCGCTCTTGACCCCTTTGCGCGATGGCGACAAGGTTCGCTGCTTTACGAAACCGGTTCCCAGGGGGGACGTCATGAACCGCGCGCCGACCGATCCATTCTTGCCGCCACAGCGCCTTCTGCTCGGCCCCGGACCGTCGCCGGTCGCGCCCGAAGTGCTCGCCGCCATGGCCCAGCCGACCATCGGCCATCTCGACCCGGCCTTCATTGGCCTGATGGACGAGTTGAAGGCCATGCTGCAGACGCTCTTCAACACGAAGAACGACGCCACCTTCACGGTCGCCGGTCCCGGCAGCGTCGGCATGGACGCCTGCGTGCTCAATCTGGTGGAGCCCGGCGACAAGATCCTCGTCGCCCGCAACGGCGTCTTCGGCATGCGCATCAGCGAGGTCGCCTCGCGCGGCGGCGGCGTGGTCGTCCCGCTGGATTTTGAATGGGGCACGCCCGTCGATCCCGCCGTCGTGGATGCGGCGCTGGCCAAGGACAAGGACATCAAGTTCCTCGCCTTCGTCCATTCGGAGACCTCGACCGGCGTTCTGTCTGACGGGAAGGCGCTGGGCGCCGTCGCCGCAAAGCACGGGGTCATGACCATCATGGATTGCGTGACGAGCGCCGCTGGCGTGCCCATCGAAATGGACGCCTGGGGCATCGACGTGCTCTACACCGGCACGCAGAAGTGCCTGTCCTGCCCCCCCGGCCTCGCCCCGGTCTCCTTCAGCCCGCGGGCGATCGAGCATATCAAGGCGCGCAAGACCAAGGTGCTGTCCTGGTTCCTCGACGTCACGCAGGTCATGGCCTATTGGGGCGGGGAGGGCGCGCGCGCCTATCACCACACCGCGCCCATCAACGCGCTCTATGGTCTGCACGAAGCTCTGCGCCGCGTTTTGCTGGAGGGGTTGGAGAACAGCTACAAGCGCCATCGGGCGACCCACCTCCATCTGGTGGCGGGCCTTGAGAAGCGGGGCATGGAGATGCTCGTCGCCCCCGCCAGCCGTCTGCCGCAGCTCAATACGGTGAGGATCCCCGCCGGAGCGGACGATCCCAAGGTGCGCCGCTCGCTGCTTCTCGATCACGGCATCGAGATCGGCGCGGGCCTTGGCCCGCTCGCAGGCAAGGTCTGGCGCATCGGCCTCATGGGCGAGGGCTCGCGGACGGAACATGTCGACCGTCTGCTGGGCGCGCTCGATCAGGTCATGGCGAAAGAGCCCGCCTGACCGCAGCGTCAAGTCGCGACAATGCAACCCGTCGGCCTCGACCGGCGGGTTTTCCGCATCCCTCGCGCCTCAATGCTCGACGGTGATGTTCTGGATCTCGACGGAGCCTGGCTCGAGCTTCACGGCGGCCACATCATTGCGCGTGATCTTCACGCCCTTTTCGAAGCCCGCCATCTGCAGGATCTCCAGGGCTTCGCTGGGGTCGGAGCTTTCGAACCAGTATTCGACGCCGGCGGGGATCAGGATGCCCTCGTGCTTGCCGAACTCGCCGATCAGCACATCGCCCGGCCCATAGAACTTCACCTTGCCCGCGAGCACGAACCAGAAGCCGTCCATGCCGGTGTGGGAGTGGAGGTTGTTCTCGCCGCCTTCCTGCACGATCTGCACGCGGCCGCGGATGATCGGCGTCTGCGCGAGCTGGACGATGCCTTTGCCCTTCCGCAGATTGTCGGGCTTCTTGTAGCTGAAGGTCTGGTAGCCCTTGGTGGCGTGGCTGTTGTCGTCCATGGTTTCCTCGCTCCGTTTGGCGTCTTTGCTGGCCGGCGCTCCCGGCCGATGCGACATTGATACACCGCTTTTCAGGCGGCGGATATGCCTCGCAAAGGCCTCATTTTATCAATTCCCCGACCCGGTCCACGATGGAGCGCGGCGTGGCGTAGATGCGCTCGACGAGGGATTGCAGCTCCGCGCCCGTGCGCGGATCCATGTCCAGCTTCTGCTTTCGCGCGTCTTCGATGGCCTCGGGATCCCTCCAGATCTTGTCGAAGGCGCTGCGCAGCATGGTCAGCCGCGCGGGCGCCATGTCGGGCGGGGCGATGAAGGGACGGCCGAGGCCCTGACCCGCGTAGAGGAAGGCGATTTCATCGCGCTGGGTCTGAGTCTCCCCGAGGTCGACGATGTAGGGCGCTGGGGCTATGGTCGGGTTGGGCGCTGCGCCGCCCTGAAACAGGATGTTCACGACCTTGCTCGAGATCCAGTCCGGGCGCTTGCTCTGGACGGAGTCGAGGCTTTCGCAGATGCCGTCGACCTCGCCGCGCTCCATGGCGAGGAAGACGTCGACCGACGAGGGGAATCCCGCGACCAGCTTGAATTTGAAGCCCAGAATATCCGCCAGCGCCAGAGGATAGGCGCGGGTGCCGGTGCCCGGTCCGATGTCGCCGACGATCAGTTGGGTCCGCTTCAGGTCGGCGATGGTCTTCACCGGCGCGTTGCGATGGGCGATGCAGATGTTCGTCTCCACGGCGGGCGAGCCGATCCATGAAATTTTCAATGGGTCGAACCTTGCGCCAGCCTGTCCGGTCAGAGGCGCGAGCGCGGCGTCGCGGGCGAAAATGCCGATCACGCTGCCATCCTTCGGCGCGACGCTATAGACGTAATTGGCGACCGTGAGGCTGCCCGCCCCCGGCATGTTCTGGGGCACGCCGTTGGGGCGGCCCGGCAGATGCTTGCCGATATGGCGCGCGACCAGTCGGCCCCAGAGATCATAGCCGCCGCCCGGCCCGAAGCCGATGAGGACGGTGATGGGTTTGCCGTTTGCGAAGGGTTCGGCGTCCTGGGCGCGCGCGGTCCCGCCCGAAAGAAAATTCGCCATGACCGCAGCCATGGCCACGCATGCCTTGCCAAAGCGCATCGCCCCATCCCCTGATCGTTTATTCTGGACGGTCATCGTATGGTCAAAGCGGGGCCAGCGCAAAGCGAAGCGTGGTCGGGCTGAGAGCCGGGATCGCCTCGTCTCCTTGGAAAGGCCCTGATCGGATGCTACCTAGAATGAGGTGCGCCTAAAGGGAGCAGAGGATGGTCAGGCTTTTCCAGATTTTCGTGCTGGCCGCAGTCGCCGCTTTTGCGGCCGGGCCTGCGCGCGCGCAACATTCCCATGGGGGTCATTCTGATGGGGGTCATTCCCATGGCGCGCCGTCTTTTGCGGCGGGCGAGCCGGGCGTGGCGGCGAAGGTCACCCGGCGCATCGAGGTGGTGGCGCACGAGGGCGAGGGCAAGATGTCCTTCGAGCCGAACCGCATCGCCGTGCAGAAGGGCGAGACGGTTGAGTTCACGCTGCGCAATGCTGGCCAACTCGATCATGAATTCGTTCTGGGCAGCGCCGCCGAGAACGCCGCCCACGCCGCGCAGATGGCCTCCAGCCCCCAGATGAAGCACGACGACCCCAATGCGGCGCGGATCGCCGCAGGACAGTCTGCGACGCTCGTCTGGCGCTTCAGCATCTCCGGGGATTTCGAATTCGCCTGCCTGATCCCCGGCCATTACGAGGCGGGCATGAAAGGCGCCGCCGTGGTGCGGTGAAGAAGCCGCTCAGTCCATCGTGATCTTGTTCTCGACCACGATCTTCCTCCAGCGCACCAGCTCGCCCTGCACGAAGGCGTCGAAGGCTTCGGGCGTGCCGGGCGTGACGACAAGGCCTTCGGGCTCGACGCGCCGCTGGAACTCGGGCTTCTGCACGACGCGGTTGAGGGTGGCGTTCAGTTTCGCCGCGACGTCCTTGGGCGTGCCTGCGGGCGCGTAGACGCCATACCAGCCGTCCACCACATAGCCCTGCAGGCCCTGTTCGGCGATGGTCGTCACGCCGGGCAGGGGCGACTTGCCCGCCGGTGCGGTGCTGGCGACCGCATGGAACTCGCCGGCGTTGATGAGCGCGGTCGCGGCCGCCGAGGTCGGCCACATCATGTCGACCTGTCCGCTCAGCACGTCCTGCAGCGCCTGCGCGACCCCGCGATAGGGCACATGGAGGATGTCGACGCCGCCGAGATTCTTGAACAATTCGCCCGCCAGATGCGCCGAGGTGCCGATGCCCTGCGACGCATAGGTGAGGGAGCCCGGCTTCTCCTTGCTCGCCCTGATGATGTCGCCGACCGTCTTGAACTTCGACTTCGGCGAGGTGACCAGCACATTGTAGGACCGGCCGATCAGGCCGATGGGCTGGAAATCTCTGGCCGTGTCATAGGGCATCTTCGGCTGCAGGCTGGGGTTCACCGCATGGGCGAAGGAGGCCAGCACCAGCGTGTAGCCGTCGGGCGCGCTCTTGGCGACGTAATCCGTGCCCGTCAAAGTGCCGCCGCCCGGCTTGTTCTCGATGACGATGGCCTGGCCAAGCTCTTCCGAAAGGCCCTGGCCGACAAGGCGCGCGACAAGATCGACGCCGCCTCCGGGCGGAAAGGGCACGACCAGCTTGATGATGCGGTCAGGATAGTCCGCCTGCGCCGGCAAGGTCCACAGCAGCCCGCCGACGACCGCCATGCAGAGCTTCAACATTCCACGCATCTTTCGCCCCCGGAGAAAAAGCCGGAGATGGCGAGGCATCGGCCGGCGAGTGGGCGCGATGTTAGCGCCAAGCGGCGCGCGCCGCCATGGGGGCGAAAAATGAGCCGCCCGTGAGGGCGGTCGCCCGGCGGGCGTGGACCTTCAGGCGCCCTCAACGCATCGCCTGAAGATGCTGAACTGAAACTTCTGCACCATGCCCCAGGGGGTGACATGCTCATGCGCCAGTGTTTCGACCAGCACGAAAGCCTTCCCCAGCCTGTCCTGCAGACCCGCAGCGTCATAGCGCACGATGGGCAGGCCGCTGCATTTTTCGGGACCATCGAGCGCGAAGGTTGCGATGATGGCGTGGCCGCCCGGCTTCAATCCGGCGGTCAGGCGCTCCACATAGCGGTTGCGATCCTCTGGGTTGGTGAGAAAATGAAAGGCGGCGCGGTCGTGCCAGAGGTCATAGGCGCGCGTTGGCCGCCAGTGCGTGGCGTCGGCGGCGATCCAGGCGGCCTTCGCCGCCTGCGGGCCCAGCCGCGTCTGCGCCGTCTGCAGGGCCGCTTGCGACAGATCGAGCACGGTCACATCCCCATAGCCGCGCCGCACGAGTTCATCGACCAGCCGCGAGGCGCCGCCCCCCACGTCGATGATCGCATCGTTCGGCGCGGGCGCGAACCTTGCGATCAGGTCCAAAGACAGGTCCGGGATTTCCTGGAACCAGCTGACCTCGGTCTCACCCTTCTGTTCATAGACCGCTTCCCAATGGGTCTTCCGCTCGTCTTGCTGCATCAGGCGCTCCTGTCGAGGGCGGCGAAGAGGCTGTCGGCCGCCTCGGCCGCCAGCCCGGCCGCGCCGGGGTCCCTCGTGATCATGGCGACGACGATGGCCCCGTCGATCAGAAGGCCAAGCTGGTGCGCCAATCGGCTGGGGTCGGCGGCGCCTGCCTCGTCTGCGAGGCTTTCAATGCGGCCGAGCACAGCCATCTTGTGGGCGATGGTGATGGCCCGTAGGCGGTCCTCGGCCTTGTCGTGTTCGCCTATGGCGTTGATGAAGGGGCACCCGTAGAAACGATCCTGCGCGAACCACTCCTCCAGCAGGGGGAAGATGCGCCGCAGGCGCTCGACGGGAGAGGCGTCGCCCCTGTCCAGCCCCGTCAGGAACCAGTCCCGCCATTGGCGCCCCTCGCGCTCCAGCACCGCCTCGACCAGCTTCTCCTTGGAGCCGAAGGCCTTGTAGAGGGTGGCCTTGGCGGTTCCGGCCTCTGCGACCACCGTATCGACGCCAACCGCATTGATGCCGTAGCGGCAGAACAGCCGCGAGGCGGCGTCCATGAGCCTCTCGCGGGCAGGGTTCTCGCCCGTCGACCCATCGCCCCCTGTGGGACGGGCTCCAACTCTCGCGTTCATTCGCCCCCCTTTCGATCCCGCCCCTTGGCCTCGCCTGCACATAGACAGATCTGTCTACCTCTTCAGCGTCCTGCCTGCCAATGAGGCGCCCTGCACAGGCCACTGCATCCGCCCTGTCTGCGATCCCCCCGGGAACCCGGCAGGCGAGCGCTGGCACACCCCATGCATATAACAGACCGTTCTGTCTGCGAAGAGCGGACATGGCTGTCAGCGGAGGCGAATACCCATGAATGCACCCACAAACATCGTCCTGACCGGCTGTCTTGCGCCGATCGACAAGGGCGGGCTTGAGAAGCTCATTGAATCCGGCAAGGCCAACCCGAAGGTCATCAAGACCCTCAAGTGCAAGACCGTGGCGGAGGGGCGTTTCCGCCATCTCAACTACGTTCGCAACCTCGAGCCCTATATCGTGGACGAGCCCCCGGGCCTTCTCGGCGACGATACGGCGCCCAATCCCTCCGAAGCCTCTCTCGCCGCGCTGGGCTCGTGCCTTGCGGTCGGCTTGCACGCCAATGCGGTGCATCGGGGCTGGACCGTCCGCAAGCTTGAGCTTGAACTGGAAGGCGACCTCAACATCACCGCCGTCTGGGGCACCGGCGACACGAGCGACAAGCCCGTCGGCTTCACCGATGTGCGCGTGAAGGTCGACATGGTCTGCGACGGAATCGAGCAGTCGGAGATCGATGCGCTCATCGCCCATGTGAAGAAGTGGTCCCCCGTGGCCAACACCTTCACGCGTCCTGTGAACCTCGAAATCACCCTTTGATCGCAACGGCCGCCCGGCGCGAGCCGGGCCGGCCGCCATCTGGAGCAGAGCCCGTGTCCCTAGCCCTTGCGCAAGTCATCGACGAGACGAGCCTCACCGATCATGTCCGCGCGTTCGTTCAGGCGAACCTGCCTCCCATTGTCGACGCCATCGACACTGGCGCGCTTTACCCCGCGGACTTCATGCGCAAAATCGGGGCTCTCGGCGCCTTCGGCTCCCATGCGGAGGTGAAAGGCGTCGACCTCAATCCCGCCATCGACGCCATGAGCGAAGTGGCCGAGGTCTGCGGCTCCACCGGCTTCATGACCTGGTGTCAGGATGCGCTGGTCTGGTATGTCGCCAACACCGATAACGTCGCGCTGAAGGACAGGTTTCTGGCGCGCGTCGCCAGCGGCGCCATGCTCGGCGGCACGGGCCTCTCCAATCCCATGAAGAGCTTCTTCGGCATCGAAAAGCTGAAGCTGAAGGGAAAGCGTGTCGAGGGCGGCTATGAGGTCAGCGGCGCCTTGCCCTGGGTCTCCAATCTCGGCCCCGACCATATCTTCGCCACCATCTTTGAAACGCCCGATGGCGGAAAGGTGATGTTCGTCGCGGACTGCGCGGACCCGGCCGTCGAACTGCTCCCCTGCGATGCCTTCCTGGCGATGGACGGCACAGGCACCTATGGCGTGCAGTTCCGCAAGGCTTTCATCCCCGACGAGATGGTCCTGTCCCATGCGGCGATGCCCTATGTGAAGAAAATTCGCGCCGGCTTCGTTCTTTTGCAGTCGGGCATGGGACTTGGCATCATTCGTGATTGCATCGAACTCATGCAACGCACGAAAACCTCCCTTGGACATGTGAACAAATATCTGACGGCCCAGCAGCCCGAAGATTTCGCCAGTGCGCTTGGCGCGCTGGAGGACGAAGTCCAGATTCTCGCCTCCACACCCTACGAGACCAGCGACGCCTACTGGCGCCGGGTGGTGGAGGCTCGACTGCATATTGGCGATCTGGCCATGGCGGCGGCCCATGCGGCCATGCTCCACACGGGAGCGCGCGGTTACATGAAAAGCCACCGCGCCCAGAGGCGCATGCGCGAAGCCTATTTCGTGGGCATCGTGACGCCAGCCACCAAGCAGTTGCGCAAGATGTTGGCGGAGATGGCCACATAACCGAACGCCCCGGATGAGGCGCATTCACCATGGAGCACGAGCATGAGCGAAGTTTTGATCAGCGCCAAAGAGCTTGCAGCCGTGGGCTCAAGCGAACCAATAGTCATCATTGATACGCGCAATCCCGACGCCTATGCGGCGGGCCACATTCCAGGCGCCGTGAACATCCACGAGATCTTCACCTATCTGGCGACGTCGACGCCCGAAGGCATCGCAGAGTTGAAATCCACCTTCGCCGCCGCCTTTGGCGCAGCCGGTCTGTCAGGCGAGGAGACCGCCATCGTCTATGAGCAGTCCATGAACAGCGGCTTTGGTCAGTCCTGCCGCGGCTATTATCTCCTGAGCCTGCTCGGCTATCCCAAGATCAAGGTGCTGCATGGCGGCTTTGAGGCCTGGTGCGCCGCCGAGCTTCCGATCTCCATGGAGGCGCCGACGCCCACCCCCGCGACCTTCCCGGTCGACCCTGCTGCATCGACGATCCTCATAGACGCGCAGGCCATGCTGGACGCACTGGCCAAGCCCGACATCGCAATCGTCGATGTGCGCGATGTCGATGAGTGGATCGCCGACAGCTCCTCGCCCTATGGCAAGGATTTCTGCCCCCGCAAGGGCCGCATCCCCGGCGCGCGCTGGCTCGAATGGTATCGCATGATGAAGCCCACCGGCGAGGGGCAGCGGTTCAAGGGCAAGGATGAAGTGCTGGCTGAATGCGCCACTGTCGGCGTGACGCCGGAGACGCCGGTCTATCTCTACTGCTTCAAGGGCGCGCGCGCCTCCAACACGTTCCTCGCATTGAAGAACGCAGGCGTGAAGGATGTGCGCATGTATTTCGGGTCCTGGAACGAATGGTCGCGCGACCCCGCGCTGCCCATCGAATCCGGCTCGCCCTTCACCAAAGCAGCCTGAGCAGCAGCGTGCGCGTGATCCACTATTTCTCCCCCATGTCCGGCTTCGCCTATCTGGGCTTTGCTGAACTCTGCGCCCTGGCGTCACGCCATGGCGCAGAGCTGGACCATCGGCCGGTGGACATCGCGCGCGTCTTTGCAGCCGTCGACACGATCGCGCCCGCCAGGCAGTCGCCCGCACGCCTCGCCTGGCGGCGCACCGATATGACGCGCTGGGCGCAGCGTCGCGCCTTGCCGCTGAACCCCGCTCCCAGATGCTGGCCGGTGGACGCGAGCCTCGCCGCTTGCGCGATCATCGCGGCTCAGAGTCTCAAGGCGGAGGCGGCGCCCTTCATCGGGGCGCTGCTCGCCGCAGTCTGGGCGCATGATGAAAACATCGCCAGCGACAGCGTCATTGCGGCCCATGCGCAGGCCTGCGGCCTCCACGCCGCAAAGATTCTGGCGGGCGCGGCCTCGCCCGAGGTCCGCGCCATCTATGAAGGCAACACCGACGCCGCGATCGCGCAAGGCGTCATCGGCTCGCCCACCATGCGCCTGGGTGAGGAAAATTTCTTCGGTCAGGATCGGCTCGATTTCCTCGAAGCTGAACTGGCGCGCATCAATCCCGCATGAGTACGCACAGGAGTCTCTGACATGTCCTCGAACAAGCCCACTGGCCCCTATACGATGAAGCCCGGCTGCTCCTGCGGCGCCCATGCCTCGCAGGGCGAACACGACCGCGCCTGCACAGTGATCTCCAACAACGCCGCCGACGACGCCAAGCTCTATGGGCGCACGGTCGAGCAAGCGGTGCTGCGCGCCATCGCCCCCAATCCCCTGCACAGGCGCGCCCTGCTGCAGGGCGTGGGCGCCTCGACGCTCGCCTCCGCCATCGCCTCTTTCTTTCCGTTGGCTGCGGCGACCGAAGCCTTCGCGCAGGCGGGCAAGCCCGAGAAGACCGATCTCAAGGTCGGCTTCATTCCGATCTCCTGCGCCACGCCCATCATCATGGCTGAACCCATGGGCTTTTATAAAAAGCAGGGGTTGAATGTGGAGGTCGTGAAGACCGCAGGGTGGGCGGTCATTCGCGACAAGACCATCAACAAGGAATATGATGCGGCGCATATGCTGGCGGCGATGCCCATCGCCATTTCGCTCGGCCTCGGCTCCACGGCCATTCCATTCGCCGTGCCCGCCATCGAGAACATCAATGGCCAGGCGATCACGCTGGCGATGAAGCACAAGGACAAGCGCAACCCGAAGGACTGGAAGGGCTTCCGTCTCGCCATCCCCTTCGACTATTCCATGCACAACTATCTGCTGCGCTATTATCTCGCCGAGAATGGCGTTGATCCCGACACAGATGTGCAGCTGCGCTCGGTGCCCCCGCCGGAGATGGTCGCGAATCTTCGCGCCGACAATATCGACGGCTTCCTCGCGCCGGACAATGTGGCGCAGCGCGCTGTCTATGATGGGGTCGGCTTCATCCATATGCTCTCCAAGGAGATCTGGGATGGCCATCCCTGCTGCTCCTTCTCGGCGAGCCGGGCCTTCATCGCGGAGTCGCCGAACGCCTATGCGGCTTTGCTGCGCGCGATTCTCGACGCCACCGCCTATGCCTCCAGGGCCGAGAACCGCAAGGAGATCGCAGAGGCCATCGCGCCCGCGAACTATCTCAACGCGCCCGTCACCGTGCTGGAGCAGGTGCTCACCGGCACCTATGCGGATGGTCTGGGCGGCGTGAAGAAAGATCCTGCGCGCATCACCTTCGATCCCTTCCCCTACGAGAGCTTCGCGGTCTGGATGATGACGCAGATGAAGCGTTGGGGGCAGATCAAGGGCGATATTGATTATGCTGGCGTCGCCAAACAGATCTTCCTCGCCACGGACGCCGCCAAAGTCATGAAGGACGTCGGGCTTGCGCCGCCCGACGCGCCCTCCAAGAGCTTCGTCGTCATGGGCAAGACCTTTGATCCCGCGAAGCCGGAGGATTACGTCAACAGCTTCGCCATGAAGCGGGGCTGACATGAGCAACGCCGCTCCCCTGTCGCTTCGCGCAGGCGTCTTGTCCCTTCTGATCTTCGTGATCTTCGCGCTTGCCTGGCATCTGGGCACGCGCGGCGGTCCTTCGGGCCCCGCCATGGATCCTGAATATGCGAAGCTGATGGGCGCCACCGCCACGCAGGGCAAGTCGGCCATGCCGGGACCGCTGGAGGTCGGGGCCAAGCTCGTCGAGCACCTCCGGCATCCCTTTTATGATCGCGGCCCCAATGACAAGGGACTGGGCGTTCAGCTCGCCTTCTCCATGTTGCGCGTGGCGGCGGGCTATGGCCTTGCGGTGCTGGTGGCGATACCTCTTGGCTTTCTCATCGGCATGTCGCCGCTGATGAACAAGGCGCTGGACCCCTTCATCCAGGTGATGAAGCCGGTGTCGCCGCTCGCCTGGATGCCGCTGGCGCTCTACACGATCAAGGACTCCGGGCTTTCCGCCATCTTCGTCATCTTCATCTGTTCGCTCTGGCCCATGCTCGTGAACACGGCCTTCGGCGTGTCGGGCGTGCGCAAGGAATGGTTGAACGTGGCGCGCACCCTTGAGGTCGGCCCATGGCGGCGCGCCTTCACGGTGATCCTGCCCGCCGCCGCGCCCACCATCTTCACGGGCATGCGCATCTCCATCGGCATCGCCTGGCTGGTGATCGTGGCGGCTGAAATGCTCGTCGGCGGCACGGGCATCGGCTATTTCGTCTGGAACGAATGGAACAATCTGTCGATCACCAATGTCATCATCGCCATTCTGCTGATTGGTCTTGTGGGCATGCTGCTCGACCAATTGCTGGCGCGCGCAGCCCGCGCCGTCACTTTCCCGGAGTGAGCCTGTGAGCAACCGTTTCATCGCCATCGAGGGAATCGCCCGGCGCTTTCCCTCCCGGGGCGGCGAGCCCGTGACCATCTTCGAGAATCTCTCGCTGTCCATCGCGCGCGGCGAATTCGTCTGCATCATCGGCCATTCCGGCTGCGGCAAATCGACGGTGCTGAATGTGCTGGCGGGCCTCGACCAGCCGGACGCGGGCTTCGTCTTCATTGATGAGAAGCAGATCACCGGCCCGGGCCTCGACCGCGCGGTGATCTTCCAGAGCCATGCGCTGCTGCCATGGAAGACGGCGCTGGGGAATGTGGCCTATGCCGTGTCCTCGCGCTGGCCCTCGCTGCCGCGCGCCGAAGTTCTGGAGCGCGCCCAGCGCGCCATTGATCTGGTCGGCCTGCATGGCGCCGAGATGAAGCGGCCCGCCGAGCTTTCAGGCGGCATGCGCCAGCGCGTCGGCATCGCGCGCGCGCTGTCCATCGAGCCGAAGATCCTGCTGATGGACGAGCCCTTCTCGGCGCTGGACGCGCTCACGCGCGGCGCCCTGCAGGATGAGGTGCGGCGCATTTGCCGGGACACCGGGCAGACGCTGTTCATGATCACCCATGATGTGGACGAGGCCATGTATCTCGCCGACAAGATCGTGCTGATGACCAATGGGCCGGGCGCCATGATCGCGGAGATCGTGGAGAATCCCCTGCCGCAGGACCGCAAGCGGGACGAGATCCACCGCCATCCCGACTATTATCCGCTGCGCAACCACCTTATTGATTTTCTGGTGACCCGCAGCGTCACGTTCAAGAATGAGATTCCCGTCGGATACGACCGCAGCAAACCGCCTGTGGTCAGGCCCGTCGCGAAGCAACCCGCCCTCGCGTGAATGCGCGCCATCCAGAAGAAAAGGAGACGACCATGAAAAGAGCCGACCTCACTGAGAAGATTCTCGACATCAAGCGCGAGAAGGGCTGGACCTGGAAATATATCGTGGGCGAGATCGGCGGCATGTCGCCTGTGCTGATCGTCGGCGCTCTGCTGGGCCAGATGAAGCTCGTGAAGCCGCTGGCCAAAAAAGCCGCGACTCTGTTCGGGCTCACCGAAATGGAGGAGCGCATGCTGAACGAGGTTCCCCATCGCGGGACGCAGATGCCGCCCACCGACCCGCTGATCTATCGTTTCTTCGAACTGGTCATGGTCAATGGCCCCGCCTGGAAGGCCTTGATCGAAGAGGAATATGGCGACGGCATCATGTCCGCCATCGACTTCGACATGGAGATGGAGCGCCTGCCCCATGAAAAGGGCGACCGCGTCAAGATCACCATGAGCGGCAAGTTCCTCCCCTATAAATATTACCACAATGAGCAGGGCATCCCCGCCTATGGCTTCAAGGAGGAATAGGCTCCAGCGACCCCGCAACAGGACCGCCCGACCGGGCGGTCCACCCCTGCGCTGTTTCAACCATGCGCCGATAGGGACGCCGCGCGGATTTGGCGCAAGCGGCGTTCCATCGTCTCCACTTTAGCCGGATTTCTGATTTCCGGGGCAGGGCAGGGCGTCCCGGGCTCCGCCGGGGATCGGGCGCGCGCTTTGAGCCTCCGGGCCCTGACAGCCCCCCCGCGCCTGCCTGTCCGCCTTGTCAACGATCCGAAATCAGGTCAAAAACGACATCTGCGCGCCCTGCGAATGGGGGTGTCGGCTAAAAATCGGGGGAGGGGATCCATGGGCCTGAAACGCTGCGGGTTTGCAATCTGGTCCGCATTGTCGGCATGGGCTGTCCTCTGCGGGCCCGCAAGCCCTCCCGCGCTGGCCGACAAGAGCCAGCCGATCGCAGAGCGCAAGACCCTCTACGCGCCCTGGAATCCCGCCGACATGGCGAAGCGCCGCAAGGAGCAGGGGCTCATCGGCCCCGGCTCCACGGCACCTTTCCCTGAGCCTTCCTTCCCCAGCTACCTCAAGAAACCCGACTCGCTCGAGAAGCTGATGCCCTCGGCGCGGTCGGCGTCTCGCCAGTCCGGGGGGCGCACCCCCCTTGGCCTCGTGGAGGCGGGCAAGCAGCTTGTCATCGTCGTCGGCGAGATCCGCGACTCCAAGCCGAATATGATGGTTCAGGAGGCGATCAAGCGCGCCATGGAGGAGCGTGGCGTCAAGACCACGATCCTGACGATCTGGGAGCTGCTGGGCCTGTCTGAAAAGGAATATTACGAGTTCCGCGAGGGCGTGCGCACCTACACGATCAGCGATGGTCAGCGCGAGCTCGAATATTTCTTCAGCTTCACCGGCTTTGTGCCTGATCCCCAGAAGGGGCGCGAATGGGTGCGCCAGCAGGATCCCGATCTCTATGCCGCGACCTGGACCGTCCCGAAATACACCGACGAGCGCTACGCCCGGATCGCCAGGGAATATAATGATCTCGTTCCCAAAAAACTGAACGAATGGCTCGACAAGCATCCGGAGATTTCGTGGATCGTCTGGCGCAGCGGCAATCGGCCGAACACGCGCAAGATGCTCGCCCAGCATGGTGAGCGGTTTCTGGGCAACTACACCTATGTGGATCTCTATGACCTCATGGGCCAGGTTCCGGATTTCCCCGCGGATGTCTGGCGTCTGATCGAGTCGAAGACCATCGAGCCGCTCGGCTATGTGGATCGTGCTGAAGTGACGGACCCCGAGGGCACGGCCTTCGGTTATGACATTTCGGAGGAGGCCGCGAAGGGCTGGTCCGAGGGCGTCTATAATCAGGGCCATCTCTATATGTTCCCGCCGCAGGCGACGGGGCGCACGCCCTATTCCATGGTGGAATATCCCGTGATGAAGGGCCGCTACATTCCCCCGGTGCAAGCCGAAGTGCAGGGCGTCATCGCCTCGACGTCCAGCCATGCCGCCACCTATCCGCGCATCGAAGTGCAGGTGAAGAATGGCCTCATCGCCGATGTGAAGGGCGGGGGGCTTTATGGCGAAGGCCTGAAGCTGTTTCAGGATTATCCCGGCACCAAGGAGCTGACTTGGCCGATGCAGAAAAAGCCCGGCTACTGGTGGCTCTATGAAGCGGGCATGGGCACCAATCCCAAGTATTTCAAGCATCCGGGCGAGGTGCACGACGGCAACAATCTCTCCGAGCGCAACGTGGCCGGCGTGATCCATTGGGCCTTTGGCTCGGAAGTGGCCATGGGGCCGGATGTGGTTGGGCCCTGGGCCAAGGAAACGGAAGAGTTCACCGCCAAGCACAATGTGCCCAAGGGCCATTCGATGCATCAGCACAATCTGCTGCCGACCTATCAGGTGCGCATCCGCGATCTCGACCAGTGGATCACTCTGGTGGAGCACGGCGGCTTGACCTCCCTCAAGGACAGCTATGTGCGCGCGCTCGCCTCGCGCTATGGCAATCCCGACCGCGTGCTCGGCCGCGATTATGTGCCGGAGCTTCCGGGCATCAACGCCCCCGGCAGCTATGACGCCTATGCGAAGAATCCCGGCGCCTATTGGGACAAATGGGCGACCAGCATCGACGAGGGCAAGAACGCCTTCTTCAAACCATGAGCGGGGAGGATCGGCCATGATGCTTCGCACCACGCTTTCTCTGCCCGCCCTGCTGGCGCTGGCTTTGACCTTGCCGGCGGCGCCGGTTCTTGCCGACAAGTCTCAGCCGATGGCCGAGCGCAAGGCGAGCTATGCGCCGTGGGATCCGGCGCAGATGCCTCAGCGCCGCAAGGACTATGGCCTGATCGGTCCGGGGGCGCAGAACCCTGTGCCGCCGCCCGCCTTTCCCTCCTATCTCAAGAAGCCCGACTCCATCGACCAGTTGATGCCCTCAGCCCGCGCGGCCTCCCGCCAGACGCAGGGACGCTCTCCGCTCGGGCTGGTGGATGCGGGCAAGCATCTGCTCATCGTCGTCGGCGAGATCCGCGACACCATTCCCAACATGATGGTGCAGGAGGCGATCAAGCGCGCGATGGAGGAGCGCGGGGTCAAGACGACCGTGCTCACCATCTGGGAGCTTCTTGGGCTGACCCAGGAGCAATATCTCGATTTCCGCACGGGCGTGCGGACCTACACCATTGGCGACGGCCAGCGCGAGCTGGAATATTTCTTCAACTACACCGGCATCATGCCTGATCCCGAAAAGGGCAGGGACTGGGTGAAGGAGCAAGACCCCGCGCTTTTCGAGGCCACCTGGCCCAAGCCCAAATATGACAACGAGACCTATGCGCGCATGGCGCGTGACTATGTGAAGGACGTGCCCGACAAGCTTGTCGCCTGGCTCGACAAGAATCCGCAGATCGACTGGATCGTGTGGCGCTCGGGCGGGCGCACCAACACGCGCAAGTTCGTGCGCCATCATGGCGAGAAGGTGCTGGGCAACTATACCTATCTCGATCTCTACGATCTCATGAGCCAGGTGCCGGATTTTCCCTCCGACGTCTGGCGTCTCATCGAGACCAAGACCATCGAGCCCATCGGCTTTGCTGACCGCGCCGAGGTGAGCGATCCCGAAGGCACGGCCTTCGGCTATGACGTCGCTGAGGCTGAAGCAAAGAGCTGGGCGGCCGGCATCTATAATCAGGGCCATCTCTATATGTTCCCGGCGCAGGCCACCGGGCGGTTTCCCTATTCGCTGGTCGAATTTCCGGCGGTGATCGACAATTATCAGCCGCTGCTGCTGCCGGAGGTGAATGGCGTCATCGCCTCCACATCGAGCCATGCGGCCACCTATCCGCGCATCGAGGTGAAGGTGCGCAACGGCCAGGTGGCGGAGGTCAGCGGCGGCGGGCTCTATGGCGAGGGCCTGCGGCTCTTCCAGAACTATCCGGGCACCCGGGATCTGCAATGGCCTTATGCGCCAAAGCCCGGCTACTGGTGGCTGTTTGAGGCCGGCATGGGCACCAACCCGAAATATTTCAAACATCCCGGCGAGGTGATCGAGGGCAACAATCTCTCCGAGCGCAATGCGGCGGGCGTCATCCACTGGGCCTTTGGCGCAGAGGCCGCGCAGGGCCCCAAGGACACGCGTGAATGGGCGAAGGAGACGAACGACTTCGCCATTCAGCACAACGTGCCGCGCGGCCATTCCATGCATCAGCACAATCTGCTGCCGACCTATCAGTTGCGCCTGCGCGATCTCGATCAGTGGGCGACGCTGGTGGAGCATGGGGGTCTTTCGGCGCTGAAGGATGTCGGCGTGCGCGCGCTCGCCTCGCGCTACGGCAATCCCGACACGATCCTGCGGCGCGACTACATTCCCGCCATTCCCGGGGTCAATGCGCCCGGCAAATATGAAGATTATGCGAAAAATCCCGGCGCCTACTGGACCCAATGGGCCCAGAAGATCAACGCCGGCGCCTACGAGTTCTTCAAACCCTGAGCTGTCGCCATGACCCCTGAGAAAGTGGCGCAGCCCAGCGCGCGCCTCGAGAATGTATCGAAACATTATGAGACGGCGGCGCAGCGCGTCACCGCGCTTGAAAAGATGAACTGGGAGATCTCTCCCGGTCAGGCCGTCGCGCTCATGGGTCCATCGGGCTGCGGCAAGACGACCATCCTCAATCTGCTGGGCGGCATGGATCGCCCCACAAGCGGCGGCGTCTTCGCCGGCGGGCTCGATGTCGGCAATATGACCGAGCGGGAGCTGGAGGACTATCGGCTGCGCAAGGTCGGGTTTGTTTTCCAGTTCTTCAACCTGATCCCGAGCCTTTCGGCCATCGAGAACCTTGAGCTGCCCATGCTCATGGCGGGGCTGCCCGCAGAGGTTCGGCGCGGCCGCGCGGAGGGGCTGCTCGATACGGTTGGCCTCAAGGCCAAGGGGTTCAAGCGGCCGGAGGAGCTTTCAGGGGGCGAGCAGCAGCGAGTGGCGGTGTGTCTGGCGCTCGTCAATGATCCGCCGATCATTCTGGCTGATGAGCCCACCGGCAATCTCGACAGCGCCAACGCCCGGATCATCACGAAAATCCTGATCGATCTGGCCGCCGAGCGCGGCAAGACCGTGATCGTCGCCTCCCATGATCCCAAGGTCGTCGAGATCTTTCCGCGCGTCTGCTACATGCGCGATGGCGTGATCGAGCGCGTCTCGTGACCAATTCTCCCGCGCGCCTCCTCTTCTCGGTCCTTGGCCGCCGACCCTTCATGGTCTTCGCGCTGGTGACGGGGCTCATCGTTTTCCTGCTGGCGGCCATCACGGTCACCTCGCGCCATGCCATGCAGCGCTATGTGGCGGACCAGATCGAGCGTGTGCCGTGGGACATCTCGATCTATCAGACAGCGGAAATCGCGCTGTCGCAGAAGCTCTCGGAGGTGGTGGCCAGGGTCGAGGGCGTGACGCAGACGCAGCGTCTTTATTTCCTGCGCACGATCCTTCCCTATACGACCAAGCCCGAGATCGACGGGCAGCAGATACGCTCGCCCTGGGTGTCGTTTCTATCGCCCACCGACCCCTCGATGCTGCCAGCCGACATTCGGCCAAGCGGGAAGGGCGCAGTGCTGGTGCTTGTGGGCTCCAAGGCGCAGATGGGCGACGCCTATCTGAGGCTGCAGGACCGAAAGCAGTTCCGCCTCGTGGTTGATCGTCTGGATCTGAACGACGGGGACGACCTCCACGACGTCGACGACGCCCATGGCGGCGATGGCCAGCCCCATCCTGCCGATGACCATGACCATGACGATTCTGACGATGAACATGACCATGCTGACCATGACCATGCTGACGATGACCATGTGCATGCTGACGACGGCCATGCCCACGGGCCCAAGAGAGGGGCCAAGGGTTATGTGATCGTCGAGACGCCCATCGAGCGGGTCATCCGTGTCGACTCCAATGAGATCAACCGCTGGTATATGGAGCAGACCTCATCGCCCACCCTCGTCCCCGAACTGGGCCTCATTCTCGTCACGCCTTATGACGCCAAACGCCTCGATGATTTTGATGCGATCTCGCGTGGCGTCATCCATGTGCACGACCACGCGGACGTCCATGGGGATCCCGGAAAGTATTTCCCCGAAGTGATCCATCTGGTCCGGGTCAATCGCGATGCGCTGGTGTCGGGCTGGGACATCGACGGCTCCCTAACGAAGATCATCAAGGTCGGCTCCCGCCTTACGGACGAGGTGCAGGAGATGACCCAGAGCGCGGCGGTCGACCACAATCTGGGCGCCATGTTCGTGCGGATGAACGACATCGCGCGCCGGATCGCGATGATCGCCTTGCTGGTGTCGCTGCCGCTGCTCATCATTGCGGGCATCCTGCTGGGCAATCTGGCGAGCCTGTTGCTGCTCAACGAAAGGCGCAAGCTTGGGCTCCTGCGGCTGCGCGGCGTGCCGGGCCGCTCCATCGCCGTGACCATGTTGACCGCCATCGCTGCGGGCGGCGTGGTGGGGGGCGTCATCGGCGCCGTCCTTGGCACCCTTGCGCCCTTGATGATCTATATGGGGGGCCTGCCGAACCTTGGCCTCATTCTGAAGATTCAGGAGCCCCTGTTTCTGGCGGCCTTTCTCGTCATTGGCGTCGTGATCGCCATGATGAGCGGATGGCGGCTGGTGCGCGACGCCTCGCGTGTCTCCCCGCTTGAGGCCTCGCGGCGGATCGCGACCTTCGAGGGGCGCGCGTCAGGCACGCGGTTCGGCCTCTTGCAGGCGGTGGCGCTCCTCATCGGTCTGGCGAAGCTCGCAGGCTGGATCAGCGGCCAGTCCCTGACGAGCCTGCTCCAGAAGGACTGGCTCTTCGAGGCCGACCGGGCGCTCGACTTCATCGCCTTCCCGCTGCTCGTCTATGGGCTCGTCAGCCTCATCGCCTCGAACCAACGCATCATGAGCGCGCTCATGGCGCCCGGCGCATGGCTCATCGCGGGGCCTTTGCGCGCGGCGGCCTTGAAGCATATGAGCATCCGCCGCCATCGCGCCGCATCGTTTCTTCTGATCGTCGCCATGCTGTCCACGCTGGCGCTCTATCCCACCGTGATGACGGCGGTCTTCGACAACAAGACCGAGCGCGGCGCGCGGGCGCAGTTGGGGGCCGACCTGCAGTTGACCCTCAACGCGCTGGATTTCATGCCCGCTGAGGCGCAATCGCGCGGCGGCATGAAGCAGCGCATGGAGATCCTGCAGAAGGGACTGTCGCCCATCCTTGAGGGCCTGCGCGCCCTGCCGGGCGTGGCCAGCGTCGATTATATGGTGGAGGGCATCACCGAGGGCGTCTACATGCCTGACCGTGGCTTCTCCGGCCTGCCGCTTTATCTTGTCGGCGATCCCCGCGCCTATGAGCAGGCGGTGCGCGCGGAGCCCGATCTTGGCGAGAGCGAGCCCTTCAGCAGTCTGATGGCGCGGCTTGGGAAGGGCGAGGTTCTCGCCTCGTCCTCCGTGGCGAAGTTCTACAAGCGGACGGCGGGGCTTCCCATGCCCATCGGCCGCAGCGCCACCCAGCAGATGGAGCGGGCGACCTTCGGCGGGACATTGCGCTTCCTGCCGGGCCTGCCGCTGCGCACGGTCAACGACCGCGAGGGCTTCATTGGCGCGCGGGTCGACTATTTGAACCACCTGTTCTCCGCGAGCCCTTATCTGGTTGCGGCGGCCGGCAATCCGCGCTTTGATGCGCTCGATGTGCTGCTGCCGCGCGTGGTGGTGATGATCGGCGTGCGTCCGGGAACATCGCTCACATCCCTCCGGGGCACGGTTCTGGCGACGGCCGGCGTCACGCCGCTCGAATTGCGAGACGTTCCCACCGAAGTGTCCCGGCTCGGCAGCGACATGTATATCTTCCTCGCAAGGCAGAATGTGCGCATCTACCTGCTGGGCGGGTTGATCCTCGCCTTCATCGGCATCTTCGCCGTCGCCTACGCCAATTATGTGGAGGATCGGCGCACCCTGGGCCTGCTGCGCATCCGCGGCGCGGGGCCAGCCAGCGTCGTGCGCTTCTTCCTGCCCAATGTGCTTGGTCCCTCCTTCATCGGGCTCGTCATCGGCGCGCTCGTGAGCCTTGCGGTCGGGCTGGGCATCACCAAGGTCGTGTGGGACATGCGCCAACTCCAGACGGTGATGAACTACCTGCCCACCCAGCTCGCCCTCTCCCTCGACTCCCTCGGCGTGGCGCTGGTGCTGCTGGGACTGGTGCTGGCGATCGGCATCGCCTTCGGGCGCTTCGTCTTCAAGCGCACGGCGCGCGAAGGGCTGAGCGATGGCGGGTGAGCGAGGCGCGATCCGGCGCCTTCCCATAGCCTGACGCCATCGTTAGACAGCCCGGCCCCAGCCTAAATGGCTTCCTTTGCTGACCAGGGTGAGGACAGGCTCATCCAGCCTGCGAGGGACGATATGATCGGCTGGACCTGGAGAGGACAATGGATCTGGGATTGAAGGGGCTCAAGGCCCTTGTCACCGGCGGAACGAAAGGCATCGGTCGAGCCATCGCCGAAACGCTTGGCGCGGAGGGATGCGACGTCGCGATCTGCGCGCGCAATTCCAGCGAGGTCGCTAAGACCGTCGCCGCTCTGGCGCGCAAGGGCGTCAAGGCGACTGGCGGGGCGGTCGATGTGTCGGACGGCCCGACGTTGAAAGCATGGGTGGCGCAAGCTGCGGCGGACCTGCACGGCCTCGACATCATTGTGGCGAATGTCAGCGCGATGGCCATCTGCGATGATGAAGAGGGCTGGTCGAGCGGCTTCTCCACGGACATGATGGGGACTGTGCGGCTTGTCGATGCGGCCATGCCGTTTCTGCTCGCGAGCAAAGCCGCCGCCATCGTCACCATATCCAGCGTCTCGGCTCGCGAGGTCGATGGCGATGCGGCGCCCTATGGCGCGTTCAAGGCGGCCATCATTCATTACACGCAAGGCCTGGCCCAAAAGCTGGCGGCGCAGGGCGTCCGCGCAAATACGGTTTCGCCCGGCACAACCTGGTTCGAGGGCGGCGTCTGGAGCCGGATCAGGGATGACGACCCCAGCGCCTACCAGATGGCGCTCGATCTCAACCCAAGTGGACGCATGGCCACGCCCCAGGAAATCGCCAATGCGGCTGTGTTCCTCGCAAGCCCCGCAGCGAGCTTCATCAGCGGCGCAAATCTGGTGGTCGATGGCGCTTTGACCCGCGGCGTCCATCTTTGAGCCGCCTGAGGAAGCAAATGAAGGCGCGATGTCGAGGGATGGGGGCGCAGGCTAGGCGCTGGCGCCAAACAACAAGGCTGCGACCACCACGCAGGTGAGGGGGATGCGGAGTTTCGGGTACCAGGGCGGCGCGTGGCCCGCCTCAGTCGCTCGCAGATCCACCCACAGCATCGCCGCAACGGCCGCCGCCAGCATGAGCAGGCCGAGGTTCTCCGGAAAGAGCAGTGCGGTCCAAGCCGCCAGGGAGGGGATGACGCTCACGATCAGTCTGGTTCGGAACTCCGGATGATCGGCGGCGCCCTGCGAGCCAATCGCCAGCCCCCAGTGGACGCCGCCGAGGAACGACAGGATGACCGCGCCATAGGCTGCAAGCGCATGGATGACGAATAGGCGGTGCGAGCCATCCAGAAAGGGTGCGGCGCCAGCGAGCCCTATGAACGGAAGAGCGCCCAGGCCCCCCAGCCATACTGCTGATGGCGGCGCTTTGTTGTCCGCGTCCTGATCCAAAATCTTCCCCTTCGGTGTCGTTAGAAATCCAGGGTGAGCTGCGAGGCGTCAACCGCCTTCGTCGTCGTCGTCTTCGCCTTCGCCTTGCGCCCCGTCATGGGTATGCCCGCCTTGCGGCTGCCGTGTTTGGCGGCGATCTCGCGCGCGGCCTCCCTATGCCCTGATCCCTTGCGCAGGGCGGCGAGCGCATCACGCGCCGCCCTGGCCGCCGCCGCATGGTCCACGATGGGCGGCGGATAGCGCAGCGTCGCAGCGCCGGGCCAGCGCCATGGCTCGTGGATGAAGGCGTCGGGCACGGCGTCAAGCTCAGGCACATGGGCGCGCACAAAGGCGCCCGTGGAATCCTGGTCGAGGCCCTGCTTCACGGGGTTATAGACCCGCATCGTGTTGATGCCGGTGGTGCCCGACTGCATCTGCACCTGTGACCAGTGGATCCCCGGCTCATAATCGACGAATTGCCGCGCCAGATGCAGTGCGCTGTCGCGCCATGGCAGCCACAGATGATAACTGGCGAAGGACGTCAGCATGGCCCGCATCCGGAAATTGATCCAGCCATGCTGATGCAGCGCCCGCATGCAGGCGTCGATGAAGGGAAAGCCGGTCTCGCCCGCGCACCAGGCGGCGAGCCGCTGGGGATCTGCGATCTCCGGGCGCATGCCGTCATAGGCGCGATGCAGGTTTTCGAATTCGAGGCGCGGCTCATCCTCCAGCTTCTGCATGAAGTGGCAATGCCAATGCTGACGCCCCATGAAGGAGATCAGCGAGGCGCGCCAACTCTTTGAGGCCGGATCGTTCAGATGGCTGATCGCCCGGATGCGCTGCAAGGTCGCCTGCGCCACCTCGCGCATCGAAATCGTGCCCCATGTCAGATGCGGCGACAGGCGCGAACAGGCGTCGAAGGCGGTCACGGGGCTCGACATCTGAAAGCGATAATCACGGCCACGCGCGCCCAGAAAGCTTCTCAGGGTCGCCAGCGCCGCCGTCCGGCCGCCCGGCTGACTATGGGGGCAGGGATCGTGCGCAAGGCCGATTTCCCGGAAGGTCGGGATATGTGTCGGCCAATCACCCCCGATGGGCCTCAGCGCCTCGGGGGGCATGGTGATGGGCTCCGCCATGGCGCGGTCCCATGCGTTGGCCCAGCCGTTGCGCGATTTGAGGCGGCGGATCACGCCGAACTGGCGCGGCTCCCGCCAGGGCACGCCTGCGTCTTTCGCCCATGCCGCGACCGCCAGATCGCGCGCATAGGTCCAGCCGTTGCCGGTCTCCTCGTGGCTCCACAAACTCGCGACGCCCCGGCTCTTGTGGATCTCCTGAAAAATGGCGACGGCGTCGCCCACCATCACGCACAGGGGCTGGCCAAGGGCGGCAAGCGCGCTCTGGAGCTCGGTGAGGCTCTCGGCCGCAAAGGCCCACTGCCGCGCTGAGGCGTCAGGCTGCGCCCACAGGTCGGGCTCCACGATGTAGAGCGGCAGGACCGGGCCAAGCCTTGCCGCCTCCGTCAGCGGGCGATGATCCGCCACACGCAGATCGCGCTTGAACCAGACGATGTTGAGGGGCCGGGTCATGCAAGGCTCTTCTGTCGCAGGAGCGCGGGTATCCGCTCCTTGAACGCGAAGAATCCCTTCTTCGCATGGGGCCAGAAAGCGCTGTCCCACTCGCGCCGAACCTGTGCGAGCGTGACGCCTTCCCGCGCCAGGGCCGGGGCGAGCCGCGCCAATCGGTCCGCCACCTCGCCCACGGGCGCATAGGGCGTCACGATGCGCTGGACCCCCGCAGCCCTGGCCGCTGCGATCAAGGCCTCCGCGTCCAGCCGCTCGATCAGGCTGGCCGGGCGGTCATAATGCGCCGCCGCACGCGCCGCCGTCTCCGCCGCCGCTGCCCCCGCAAAGCCGCGGGCGCCGTCGCCCCACAGCAAGTCGGCGTCTGAGGCCGTCAGCACGGACACGATCCCGGATGCGCCTTCAAAAACGGATTCCGGGTGCAAATCCTCGGTGGTGACGAGCAGGACTGATGGTTGCGCGAGATCGCGCTGAGGCGGCGCAGCCAGATCGCGCGCAGGCTCGATCGGCGCCTCGCTCAGGGCGATGGCCTCCCGCGCCAGCCCTTTTGGCGCAAAGCGGCCATTAGTGTAGCGCGCGATATTGTCTGATGTGGCGAGATAGGTCTTCCCCACCGTCTGCAATCCCGCGACCCACCGCCAGGACAGGGTGTTGCTGGCGGCGTCCGCATCCAGCAGATGGCGCAGAAAGAAGTCGGCTCCCAGCGTCCAGGGCAGGCGGAGCGTGAAGATCCAGATCGAGGCGAGCCACATCCGCGCGTGATTATGCAGATAGCCGGTTGCGACGAGCTCCCGCGCCCAGTCGTCGAAGCCTTCAATGCCGGTCTGGCCATTCTCGGCCTGGGCGATGGCGCGATCATCGCGAAAGTCGTCACGCTGGCGGCCGCGCTCTTCCACAAAGCGGCGCCAGACTGAGGGGCGCATCTCCAGCCAGCCCTTCCAATAGGTGCGCCAGAGCACTTCCTGAATGAACTTGCCCGCGGCGTCCAGATCATGGCTCGCGAGCACATGGGTGACGACTTCATGCTCGGTGATCAGGCGGTGACGCAGATAGGGAGAGAGCCGGGAGACGGCGCCTCGACCATCCGGCCCCGCGTCCGTGTTGCGCCCCGCCTCGTAAAGCAGGCCGGCAGCCGGAACGAACTCGGCAAGCCGGTCGAGCGCCATCGCGCGCGAAGGGAGAAAGTTTGAGCCGACCATCGGTACAGAGCCACCCGTTGCGCACCACTGCTGTTCACGCATACGAATGACGCCCCGCGTCTGGATTGTGGGCGCGACGTCAGACCCCTCATGGGGGGAATGGCGCCTTTGGAAGGATTTGCCGGCGGATTGGTCGGGACAGTTTTGAGTAAATTTTTTCAATGACTATAGCTTGGCGTTTCTCGCGCAGCGGGACGACGGGGTTGGAGGCGCAGGTCTTGCCGGGGTGATTCCGGGGTGCGTGAGATGTCTTGAGGCCGGAGCGGTTCACGCGAAACGGCCAAGGCTGGGCCGCCCCTATCGTCGACGCTGCGAAAACACAGGGCCCGAGCGCTGAAAGGAAGCGCTCCAAGCTCAAAAAACAGTCATATTGAAGTCCATGTTGACGCGCCGCCTGTCATGGGCGGCCCGCTTGGGCATGGCGACCTTCTTGCATATGGTCGCCGGGTCAGTGGACAGGATGCGCCACAGCTCGCAGTTGGAAACGGGAAAACGTCATGACACATCGTCTGTCCACCTTCGCCGCCTCAGTCCTTGCGCTGGTCGGGCTCTGTTCCGCCCCCGCCGGGGCGCAGCCCGCAGCAGAGTTCTACAAGGGCAAGACCATCGCAATGGTGGTCAGCTCCAGCTCCGGCGGCGGTTATGATGTGCTCGCCCGCACGGTCGCCCGCTATCTGCCCAAGCATATTCCCGGCGCCCCGATCGTCGCGGTGCGCAACATGCCGGGCGCGGGCGGCATCGTCGCGACCAACTTCCTCTACAATGTGGCCTCGAAAGACGGGCTCACCATCGGGGGCGTGCAGAACAACACCCCCTTCGAGCCGCTGCTGGGCACCAAGGAGGCGGAATATGACCCCAAGAAATTCATTTGGCTGGGTTCGCCGAGCTATGAGACGGGCCTGCTGATCGTATGGAACACCGTGCCGGTCGAAACTGTCGATGATGTGCGCAAGCGCGAGATTACGGTCAGCTCCTCCGGCGCCAATTCAACGCCAAGCTTCTATGCGCGCCTCCTGAATGATTTGCTCGGCACGAAGCTGAAGATCGTCGTGGGCTATCCCGGCCAGAGCGAATCCTTCATCGCCATGGAGCGGGGCGAGGTCGATGGTTATCCCAGCATCTTCTGGAGTTCGCTCTCCGCGACGCGACCTGACTGGATCAAGACCGGGAAGGTCAAATATATCGTTCAATATGGCCCGGAAAAGGAAAAGGGCGCCGGCGCCACGCCCAATGTCAGCGACCTCCTGACCAAGCCCGACGACAAGTTGCTGCTCAACGCGGCGATTGCGCCTCTGGCTCTGGGGCGCCCCTATCTGCTGCCGCCGGGCGTGCCTGCGGATCGGGCGGCCTTGTTGCAGAAAGCCATGATGGACACTTTCGCCGATCCGGAGTTTCTGGCGGAAGCCGAAAAGCTCAATCTTGGCGTCAATACGCCGCGCTCCGCCGAGGCGATGACCAAAATCGTCAACGACGCCTATGCGACCCCGCCCGAGATCGTGGCGCGCCTGCGTAAGATCGCCAATCCTGACGCCGGGAAATAGTCGGCTTGCGCCAGCCGTCCGACTTCATGCCAGTTCGGAATGAAGTCCGAATTAGATTGGCCATCCCCTCAGGCGCGTCACGTCCTTCGTCAGGGGCGGCACCTGCCTTTGTGGCTGGGACGACGTCTTCCTCTTTTCCGGATTTGCGCTTGTCGCGAACGGCAGAGACTTCGGCAGCGCCGAGGATTTTCTGCGTTCGATCTCCAGCGATACGTCCTTGAGCAATGACTGGGGTTGATCCTCGTGAAGAGGTGCGCAAGAAACTAGGCTTGGATCAGCGTTCACCAGAGCAGTTTCGCCGCTATGTGGTCGATCTCTCCCGTGGCGACCTCGTCAAATTGCTACCGACAGGTCAGCCGATGCTGGCCGATCTGAAAGCTCGCCTTCCCACCTCGGCGGGCGTTTCCATGCACGTTTTCTTCAGCGGCCTCCTGCTTGTTTATGTCTTCTGTTTCCTCCTGCAAATCACGCCTGCTCCCCTAGGGCGTCTTGATGTCTTCGCTTCCGCGCACGGCGTGTCGTCGGTGTTGTGGACGGCGTGGGCAGCTTTGGGCAGGCGGGCGCAAACCTGCCCACCCCGCCCACAGGTGGCGAATGAAGCAGGAGGCGCCCCGAAAGCGGACATTTGAAGAGTTACATAAACCAGACATCTACAGATGCTGTCGACAGGCTCCAACCCTGGCGAAATTCGCGGCTTTAGCGGGCATTGCGCGCCTTAGTTAGACGTGACAGACTTCCCGCCATAACGATTTCGGGGTGGGGGGAATAAAATGTCAAAAGGCCTGCCTGTCGGCCCAGTTCTGCTCGGCTTCGCCGCAGCTTTCGCCCTCTCCTCTCCCGGCCTCGCCGCAGATTCAATCTCGGGTTCAGTCAAATCCGCGCAAGAAGCAGTTATGGAAGGGGTCGTTGTGACGGCGCGTCTGGAAGGCGCCAGTTTCAGCGTCAGCGTCGTCACGGACGCTTCAGGGCGCTATGCCTTTCCCGCGGATCGACTGGCCGCTGGCCGCTACAATGTGACTGCGCGCGCCGCCGGATATGATCTTGCGGGGCGGCCGATGACGGACGTGAAGGCTGGACAGACCGCTAGCCTCCACCTGCAATTGCAGCCCGCCAAAGACCTTCCCGCGCAACTCACCAATGCCGAATGGCTCACAAGCATGCCGGGAACCGACGAGCAGAAGAAGTTCCTGCTCAACTGCAATTCCTGCCATTCGCTCGAACGCATCGTTAAGTCGAAATATGACGCCGAGGGCTTCCTCGACATCTTCCAGCGCATGAGCGGCTACTATCCGGGCAGCACGCCTGAACGCCCGCAGCCTCTCGCAGGTTCGGCGCGGCGCGAGGGGCTTGCGCGTGATGGCGACAGCGCGAAGACGGCGGAATGGCTGGCCAGCATCAATTTAAGCAAGCAGGCGACGTGGTCCTATCCGCTCAAGACTCTGCCGCGCGTTTCGGGCAAGTCGACCAAAGTCATCATCACTGAATATGACCTGCCGAATAAAGCGATCCAGCCCCACGATGTCATCATGGATCGGCAGGGCATGGTCTGGTACTCGGACTTCGGTCAGATGTTCCTCGGGCGCCTGAATCCGGCGGATGGGCGCGTCACCGAATATCCTATTCCTGAAACCAAGAAGAATTTCCCCGTCGGGACGCTCGATCTCGAAACGGATCACAATGACGATCTGTGGATCGGCGTGATGTATCAGGGCTCCATCGCCAAGTTTAATCGCGCGTCCGGCACATTCCGCACGTGGTCGATCCCGAAGGCGTGGGATTCGGATGCTGGACAGTTAGGCCATTTGGCGACCAATGCGCTGCATGTCGACAATAAGGTCTGGATCAAGAATTCAGACGGAAACAATATCTATCGTCTTGACCTTGCAACGGATCAGATTGAGTCCCTCGGCTCGTTCAAGGATCCCGTCACAGGCAAACGCTTCGGCTCCTACGGCATTCACGCCGATTCCCGGAATAATCTTTATTTGCTCGACTACTCCGCCGGCAACATCGGCCGCATAGACGCGAAGACAAAGGCCTTCACCGTCTATGTGACGCCGACGCCAAAGTCGCGGCCTCGTCGTGGACGGGTGGATGCGCAGGACCGTCTGTGGTTCGCGGAATATGGCTCAGATGGGGTCGGCATGCTTGATCCCGAGAGCGGGCGGATCACAGAATGGAAGATTCCGACCAAGTGGAGCGCTCCCTATGACGCAATGCTGGACCGACATGGCGATGCTTGGACGGGATCAATGCTGACCGACCGCGTTGCGCGGATTAATACGGCGACGGGAGAAGTCATCGAATATCCGCTGCCTCGCTCGACCAACATCCGACGCGTTTTTGTCGATGACCGCAGCAAGCCCGGCGTGCTCTGGATAGGCAACAACCATGGCGCCTCAATCGTCAAGGTTGAGCCTTCACCATAGCCGTTTCGAAGAGCGGATGGAGCCAGTCTTCATGCCCGGCTCCATCTGCGCTCAGTAACCCATGCGGGCGACCATCGCTGTCACGGCCTTGCCGTGTCCGGTCATGGCGGTCATGACTTCTTCGCGCGTCAGGCCGGGCTTGAGGGCTGTTGGTTCGAGGTCTGTCGCGATGAGGCTGATGACATAGTGATGCAACCCGGTGTTCGCGGCGGGGCAGGGGCCAAAATAGACCGTGGTCCCCGAGGTGTTCTTGCCGCCAACGATCCTCGGCGTCTCCTTGCTCGCTTCGCCTTCCGCCAGTGAAGTGATGTTGGCGGGAATGCCGTAGGCGACCCAATGCGACACGCCCGTCCCGAACCGGCCCTCCGGGTCCCACATGAAAAGAATGAAGCTCTTCGTGCCCTCAGGCACGTTTGACCAGGCGAGGGGCGGAGACACGTTTTCGCCCCGGCAGTTCGGGTTCTCTTTCATCGCGCCGCCGTTCTTCAGGACGAGCTGACCATTATCTGCGAAAGCAGGCGAGGTTATGGTGAAGGGCTCGGCCGCATAAGCGGGGCTGACGAAAGAGAGAGTGAGCAGGGCGGCGGCCAGATTCGACGAACGCATGTATTTTCCTCCATCAATCCCGTCTCTATGCGGGATGTGTTTCAGTCTAGCGGAGCGGCGGTGAGCATCCATCGCGCCTATTCCAGCTTGATGCCAGCTTTCTTGATGATTGGCCCCCACTTCGCCAGATCACTCTTCGTCAGTTCGCCAAGAGCCGCCGGGCCAGTCTGCATGGGCTCAAGGCCGAGATCGGCAAGACGTTTTTTCACAGCGGGCGTCGCAAGCACGGCTATGACTTGAGTGGAGATTGCGGTCACCATCTCCGTCGACGTCCCGGCGGGCGCATAGACGCCGAACCATGTGCTGGCCTCGAACCCGGGCATGCCTGCCTCCATCGCCGTGGGGACATCCGGTAGGACGCTGGAGCGTTGCGCCCCGGTCGTCGCTAGCGCGCGCACCGCGCCGCTGCGCACATGCGGCGCCCCTGTCAGCACGAAGTCGAAGAATACGGGCACATGACCGCCGATCACATCGACGACCGCAAGCGGATTGCCGCGATAGGCGACATGCACGAGATCTATTTCGGTCTGCGCCTTGAAGAGCTCGACGGCAAGATGGTTGGTCGTGCCGAAACCGCCGGAGGCGTAGTTGATCTGACCGGGGCGCGCTTTGGCCTGCGCGACCAGCTCTTTCAGGGATTGCGCCGGGAAGGCCGGATGCACGACCACGACCATCGGAATCGACCCCAGCAGGGTGACAGGCGCGAAGTCCTTCACCGGGTCCCATGTGAGCTTTTCATAAAGCGCAGGCGCGATTGCGATGGAGCTTGGCGTCAGCAGGAGCGTGGTCCCGTCGGGCGGCGCCTTGGCGACGGCGTCGGTTCCAATGTTGCCGCCAGCCCCGGTGCGGTTCTCCACGATGAAGGCCTGCCCGGTTCTGTCTTGCAGCTCCTGCGTGATGATCCGCGACAGCGTATCGGCTGATCCGCCCGCCGGGAAAGGCACGATCAGTTTGACGGCCTTGGCGGGCCAGTTCTGCGCGAGCGCGGGCGCCGCCATGAAGGCCAACGCCATGGCCGCACCTGCGGCCGCTTGGATGACGCCGTGCATTCTCATGAATCTCTCCCACGCCAAGGCTTAGATTATGTCCATCATTCCTGATTGCGGAACGGAGCATTGAGAATAGTTTGCGCAGAACGGCTGGCGTGACAAGGCCATCCCCGCCGCCATTCGTCTTTGCGGACGAGGGCCACGGCTGATCTGCGGATTTTCCTCTATTCGTTGGTCGGGTTTAAGGTAGGATGCGCTGATGCTGGAACGCTGAGACATCGGGTGCGGTTATGGCGAAGGGTGAGACGAAGGTGAAGGCGCCGCCGCCGAAAGGCGTCAGCTCTCAGGGCTCTGGATTGATTGGTTCTGGAGCCGCCCAAATGACTTTGAGCGATGCGTCGGTGAAGAAGATCTTCAAGCTTGCAGCCGCCAGAGCCGCCGCCAAAAAGTGACCTGGCGCGGATGATCTGGTCAATTTTCCGGGTCTTCGGGTCTCTGGACCGCTCTATGACGGCTCAATAGCGCCCTGGGCCCGCGCTTGTCGAAACCGGTGAAATCAGCAAATCTGTGCTTCGATGCAGCAAACCGGCCCAGGCCGGAACGAAGGAACAGAAATGCACATTGGTCGCAGGGCTCTCATCGCCTCCCTCCTTGTCTCGCTCACTGGCGCTGGAGCGGCGCAGGCGGCGGATTTTTATGCGGGCAAGCAGATCACCCTCATTGTCGGGGCGCCCGCTGGCGGCGGCTACGACATGCTCGGGCGTCTTGTGTCCCGGCACATCGGCAAACACATTCCCGGCGCGCCCGCGATCATCGTGCAGAACATGCCAGCGGCGAACAGCGTGGTTGCGATGAATTTCCTCGCCAACGCAGCCCCACGCGACGGCACGACCGTCGCCCTTGTCCAGCGCGGCATGCTGCTCGCCAGGATGATCAATCCAAACGGCGTGCAGTTCGACATCGCCAAGTTGAACTGGATGGGCAACCTCAACAGCGAGACTGGCGTGACCCTCTCTCTCGCCAATGCGCCGGTGACCGACGCGAAACAACTCTTCGAGAAAGAGCTGATTGTCGGCGGACAGACCGGCGTCGATCCCGAGATGACGCCGCGTCTATACAACGCGCTGCTCGGAACCAA
>CANGFT010000002.1 GCA_947453205.1 Beijerinckiaceae bacterium
GATCCACATGTTCGACATCACCGCCCCCGACGGCAAGAAATACCACGAGAGCGCCGCCATGAAGCCGGGCGAGGCCATCGTCACCTATGATTGCGAGGGCGTCACGGTGGGCTGCGCCATCTGCTACGACCTGCGCTTCCCCGGCCTGTTTCAGGCGCTGGTCGACCGCGGCGCGCAGGTGATCGCCCTGCCCGCCGCCTTCACCCAGCAGACCGGCAAGGATCACTGGGAAGTGCTGTGCCGGGCCCGCGCCATCGAGACCGAGACCTATTTCCTCGCAGCCGGCCAGACCGGCAACCATCTGCAGGGCAATGAGACCCGCACCACCTGGGGCCATTCCATGGTGGTCGATCCCTGGGGCCATGTGGTGGCCCGCGCATCGGACGGGGTGGGCTATGTCGCCGCCCGCATCGACCCCGAGCGGGTGGCGCGGGTGCGCACGATGATCCCCGTCGCCCAGCACCGCGTGAAGTTCGACTAATCCGGCAGCATGTCCGTGAGGCGCAGCAGCGCGATGCGGCTGATCTCATCGAGCGCTGTGGAAAATTCCTGATCGCGGTCATGGGCGATGCGGCGCTCGAAGGCCGCCATGATCTCAGCCTTGCTGCGGCCCTTCACCGCCATGATGAATGGGAACCCGAAGCGGGCCTTGTAGGCGTCGTTCAGTTCGGTGAAGCGCGCGCGCTCCTCGTCGGTGAGCTGGTCGAGCCCGGCGGACGCCTGCTCGCGGGTGGAGTCGGGCGTCAGGCGCCCGGCGCGGGCGAGCCGCCCCGCAAGATCGGGATGGGCGTTGATGAGCGCCAGCTTCTTCACATCATCGCCCGCCATCATAGCGGCGGCCATCAGGCGATGCAGCCCGCCTGCGGTTTCGCAGGAAGCGTCGAGCCCCGCCTCGTAAGCAGTCTCCGCGACCCATGGGGAATGTTCGAAGACGCCGCCGAAGCGTTCAACGAAGGCGGCGCGGTCAAGTTGTCGAAGGGTCATGCTCAGTCCTGTTCAATTTTTCGTTAAACGGCTTGTTGTAAGCTCAGATCAGTCTGTCTAGCATGTGAAGACTTTTTAGTGACCTGTCCAATAGTCGGGAGTGACTGAATGACAAGCAAACTTGACGCTGCTGTCAAGTCTGGCCGTCTGACCACACATGTGCTCGACACAGCCTCCGGCAAACCTGCTCAAGCCATCAGCGTGAGCCTTTATGCGCTTGAGGGATCGGGCGCGCGCCGCCTCATCAAAACCGTCTCGACCAACGCCGACGGGCGCTGCGACGCGCCGCTTCTGGCAGGCGCCGAACTGGCGCGCGGCGCCTATGAGCTCGTTTTTGAGGTGGCCGCCTATTTCAGGGCGGCAGGCGTCGCGCTGAGCGACCCGCCCTTTCTCGACGTTGTTCCGATTCGTTTCGGAATAGCCGACGACAGCGCGCACTATCATGTGCCGCTGCTGATCTCCCCCTATGGCTACTCGACATACCGGGGAAGTTAACCTCCGACGACAGGAGACAAGGCATGACGGATCAGGTGCATCCCGTAGATGAAATGCTGCCGCCAGCGCGCTTGGGCGCGCTGGGCCTGCAGCATGTGCTGGTGATGTATGCGGGCGCGGTCGCGGTCCCGCTCATCATCTCGGGGGCCCTTGGCCTCAACGCCGAGCAGCGCGCGCTGCTTATCAACGCCGATCTCCTGGCCTGCGGCCTCGCCACCCTCGTGCAGGCCTTCGGCCTTCCGGGCGTCGGCATCCGCCTGCCGGTCATGATGGGCGTCACCTTCGCCTCGGTCGCCCCGATGATGGGCATGATCGCGGCCGCCAAGGCGGGCGCGGATTTCAACGCAGTCTCGACGCTCCTGATGATCTATGGCTCGGTCATCGCCGCGGGCGTCTTCGGCTTCCTGGCGGCGCCGCTCGTCGGCAGCGTGCTGCGTTTCTTCCCGCCCGTGGTCACAGGCACGATCATCACCGTGATCGGGCTCTCGCTGATGCGCATCGGCGTCGGCTGGGCGGAGGGCCCGCTGACGGTCGTGCAGATCGTCGATGGCGCGCCCAAAGTCGTGCCCAATCCCAACCGCGACGCGCTTGATGGCCTCGCCATGGCCTTCTTCGTGCTGCTGGTGATCCTCAGCATCACCAAATATGCAAAGGGCTTCCTCTCCAATGTCGCGGTTCTCGCGGGCATCGTCATCGGCGCCATCGTGGCGACCCTGCTCGGCGACGTCGCCCCGAACATCGCCATGAACTATGCGGACGTCACAAAGGCGCCGTGGTTCGGCGTCGTCATGCCCCTTCAGTTCGGCATGCCCACCTTCCAGGTCGTGCCCATCATCACCATGTGCATCGTGATGCTGGTGGTGATGATCGAATCGACCGGCATGTTCCTCGCGCTCGGCGAAATGACCGGCCGCAAGGTGACCCCTGAAGACCTGACCAGGGGCCTGCGCGCTGACGGCGTCGGCACCATCCTCGGCGGCGTCTTCAACACCTTCCCCTACACGTCCTTCTCGCAGAACGTGGGCCTTGTCGGCGTGACCGGCGTGCGCTCGCGCTATGTGGCGGTGGCGGGCGGCGTCATCCTGATCGTGCTCGGCTTCGTGCCCAAGCTCGCCGCCCTCGTCGGCGCCGTGCCCGTGCAGGTGCTCGGCGGCGCGGGAATCGTCATGTTCGGCATGGTGACTGCGACCGGCATCCGCATCCTCGGGGGGGTCGACTTCAAGGAGAAGCGCCACAATCTGTTCATCGTGGCGATCTCCGTCGGTTTCGGCCTCATTCCCCTCATTGCGCCGAATTTCTTCAAGAACTTCCCCGGCGAAATGAAGCTGCTGCTGGAATCGGGGATCATCCTCGCCTCCATCGTCTCGGTCCTGCTCAACGCCTTCTTCAACGGCGCGGGCTCTAATGGCGATTCCGTGGCGGAATTCACGCAGGCCGCCTCGCACAGCGACATCTGATGAAACCCCGGCCAGCGGGTCCTGATCCGCTGGCCTTCCCCCGGAGCTCCGCATGGACTGGCAGATTCTCTTCACCGAATGGGCGGATTTCCTGATCCGCTGGGTCCATGTGATCGCAGGCGTCTGCTGGATCGGATCGTCATTCTATTTCGTCCATCTGGACCTGAGCCTGCGCAAGCGCGAGGGCCTGCCGGAGGGCGTCGGCGGCGAGGCCTGGCAGGTCCATGGCGGCGGCTTCTACAACATGATGAAATACACGGTCGCGCCCTCCCATCTGCCGCGCGAGCTGACCTGGTTCAAATGGGAGGCCTACTGGACCTTCATCTCGGGCTTCACGCTGCTTTGCTGGCACTATTACGCCCATGCGGAGCTTTACCTCATCGACAAGACCGTGATGGACCTCACCTCGACGCAGGCGATCGCCATCGGAATCGGCGTCCTTGTGCTGGGCTGGGTGATCTATGACTTCCTCTGCCGCTCGAAGCTCGGCGACAATGATCTGGCGCTTGGCGTGGTCGGCTTCGCCTTTCTCGTGGCCATCGCCTTTGGCCTCACCAAGGTCTTCAGCGGGCGCGGCGCCTTCATTCAGCTTGGCGCGCTGATCGGCACGATCATGGTGGCCAATGTGGCCATGAACATCATGCCCAACCAGAAAAAGACCGTCGCCGCCCTGATCGCGGGGCAGCCGCCGAACCCGGCCTATGGCAAGACCGCCAAGAGCCGTTCGCTGCACAACAACTACCTGACCCTGCCCGTCATCTTCCTGATGGTCTCGAACCACTATCCCCTGGCTTTCGCCTCGAAGTGGAACTGGCTCATCGCCACCCTCGTCATGGTCATCGGCGGCCTCATCCGGCATTTCTTCAATTCCGAACATGCCGGCAAGGGCTCGCCCTGGTGGACCTGGGTGGCTGCGGCGGCCTGTTTCCTGGGGATCGTCCTGCTCTCGGGCGTCTCGCGCGAGAACGGCGGCGCAAGCCTCGCGCCCGCGCCCGCCGCCGTCAAATTCGCGCAGGTCGAGGAGATCGTCACCTCCCGCTGCTCCATGTGCCATGCGGCCGAGCCTGTCTGGGACGGGGTGCCCGTGCCGCCCAAGGGCGTCATGCTCGACACGCCCCAGCGCATCAGGCTCCATGCCCAGCAGATCTATGTGCAGTCCGTCATGACCCGCGCCATGCCGCCCGGCGGCAATGTGACCGAACTCAGCGACGAGGACCGCAAGGTTCTGGCGGCCTGGGTTCAGGGCGGCGCAGCCCTGCAATGAGCGGGCGGCCTGATCCACAGGTTGCCTTGCCCCGTCATAGCGCCTAGAAGCGCCACACTTGAAACAAGGTCTTCCCATGCGCCCTTCCAAACGTGCGGCCGACGAGATGCGGCTGGTCTCGATCGAACGCAATGTCGCCCGTTACGCCGAGGGTTCCTGCCTCATCAAATTCGGCGAGACCCATGTGCTCTGCACGGCCTCGCTCGAGGACAAGCCGCCGCAGTGGCTGCGCGGGCAGGGCCGGGGCTGGGTGACGGCGGAATACGCCATGCTGCCGCGCGCCACCAACACCCGCACCCGCCGTGAATCGACCTCGGGCAAGCAGTCCGGCCGCACGCAAGAGATCCAGCGCCTGGTCGGCCGCAGCCTGCGCGCCGTGGTGGACCTGCAGCAGCTCGGCGAGCGCCAGATCGTCATCGACTGCGACGTGCTGCAGGCGGACGGCGGCACCCGCACCGCTTCGATCACCGGCGGCTGGGTCGCCCTTTATGATTGCCTGCGCTGGATGCGCCAGCGTTCGATCATCAAGGACATCCCCATGAAGGATCATGTCGCCGCGATCTCCTGCGGCGTCAGCAAGGGCGTGGCCGTGCTCGATCTCGACTATGTCGAGGACTCCGTCGCCGAGACCGACGCCAATTTCGTCATGACCGGGGCCGGGGGGCTCGTCGAGGTTCAGGCGACCGCCGAGGGCGCGATCTTCTCGCAGGAGCAGCTCGACTCCATGCTGGCCCTCGCCCGCAAGGGCGTCGGCGAGCTCGTCGCCCTCCAGAAGGCGGCCATCGCGGGATGAGCGGGCATCGCCGCCTCACGGGCCGCCTCGTCATCGCCACCCATAATGGGGGCAAGCTGCGCGAAATGCGCGAGCTGATGGCGCCCTATGGGATCGACTGCGTCTCGGCGGGCGAGCTTGGCCTGCCCGAGCCCGAGGAGACCGGCGTCACCTTCATGGAGAACGCCCTCATCAAGGCCCGCGCCGCCGCCATGGCCGCAAAACTGCCAGCGCTGGCGGATGATTCGGGCCTATGCGTCGCCGCGCTCGATGGGGCGCCAGGCATCTATTCGGCGCGCTGGGCGGGCGAGAGCAAGGACTTCACCGCCGCCATGGCGCTGGTGGAGGAGAAGGTCCGGGAGAAGGGCGCCCTCACCCCTGACCGGCGCGGCGCATGGTTCGTCTCGGCGCTCGCCATCGCATGGCCGGATGGCCACACGGAAGAATTCGAAGGCCGGATCGACGGCCTGCTGGTCGATCGCCCCCGCGGGACGGCGGGCTTCGGCTATGACCCCTGCTTCCTGCCCGAGGGCCATGCGCGCACCTTTGGCGAAATGACCTCGGACGAGAAACACGGCATCCCCGCCGACGGCTCGCGCGCCCTCTCCCACCGGGCGCGGGCCTTCCAGATGCTCGCCAAGGCCTGTCTGGACTGAGGCGCGGTCTTCTTTTTCGCCTGTCGAACGGCCCTCAGGGGCTCGCGTTCTTGTGAGCGCGGCGCATGCGCGCCCCCTTGAAGGGGCGCGCCCGCCCGACCATATCAGGCCTGCGGCGATGAGCCGGGGCGCCCATCCGGGGCCTGAATACGAAGTGCCTGAAGGGGGCTTCGAATGACGAGAATGCCGACCTTGAACTCCCCATTCCTGCTGGGGTTCGACGATATCGAGCGGGCGCTGGACCGGGTCAGCCGGACGACCTCCGACGGATACCCGCCCTATAACATCGAGCGCCTCGCGCGGGCCGATGCGCTGCCCGAGCGCCTGCGCATCACGCTGGCGGTGGCGGGCTTCACCCGCGATCAGCTCGACATCACCGTGGAGGAGAACCAGCTCATCATCCGCGGGCGCCAGCAGGACGACAAGGAGCGCCAATATCTGCATCGCGGCATCGCCGCGCGGCAGTTCCAGCGCAGCTTCCTGCTCGCCGACGGCATGCAGGTGCTCGGCGCCGACCTGACCAATGGACTGCTCTCGGTGGATCTGGCCCGGCCCGAGCCGGAAAAGATGATCCAGAGAATCAACATTTCGGTGCGGGACTGAATCTTCGTCCGCACCCAACGGCGGGGCCCCCCGGGGACCGCAAGAGGAGTAGATGATGATCGACGAATCCAAGCTGACGAAGGGCCTCTGCGATGCGCCCGTCACCGTGGAGCAGCTCGCCCACATGGGTGACGGCCTGATCGCCTATGTGAAGCCCCTGCTCTCGGACGACGCCCGCAAGCTCTTCCCGCAGGTGCAGGGCCTGCCCACGGGCCTCCAGCTCTTCGCGCTGCTGAGCGCCGAGGGCGCCCCCATCCTCCTCACCGATTCCCGCGACGCCGCGCTGGCCAACGCCTGGGAGCACAAGCTGCAGACGGTGAGCCTGCACTGAGCATCGGTCGGCAGCCGGAGCCCCCTCGACTGCCGACTGCCTATTCACGCTTCCTCCCATAATTCTCATTTTATGGGAATATGTTGACATCCCCACAAGGCTCGCCCAAGATGGCGCTCGCTGGCTGTTTCCGTGGGGGCTGTGGTGGATTTTGATGTTGCGATTCTGGGCGCGGGCCCCACGGGCCTGAGCCTCGCCAATCTGCTGGGCGTCATGGGCGTGCGCACGGTGCTGATCGAGCGCAACGAAACCACCGTTCAGGCGCCGCGCGCCGTCTCCATCGACGACGAATGTCTGCGCACCATGCAGGCGCTGGGCGCGGTCGACGAGGTGATGGCCGATGTGGCGCTGGACTATGGCGCCCATTATTTCACGCCCAAGGGCGTCTGCTTCGCCAAGGTGGAGCCGCGCGACCGGGAATATGGCTATCCCCGCCGCAGCGCCTTCCAGCAGCCGAAATTCGAGGCGACCCTGCGCAAGGCTCTTGCGCGCTTTCCCCATGTCACCACGCTCTTTGGCGTCAACTGCGAGAGCTTCACGGAGGACGCCGAGGGCGTCACCCTGCGGATCGTGGAGGCTGGGGCGCCGCGCGACATCCGCGTGCGCTATCTGGCGGGCTGCGACGGCGCCCGCAGCGCGGCGCGCCGGGCCATCGGCGCCGAGCTGAAGGGCTCCACCTATCGCGAGCGCTGGCTCATCGTCGACCTCGCCGAGACCAACGAGCGCATGCGCCAGACGCGCGTGGGCTGCGATCCCAAACGCGCCTATATCTGCCTGCCCGGCCCCTTCGGCACGCGGCGCTATGAATTCATGCTGGGGGATGGCGAAGAGGACAGCGTCGTCGAGGCCCCCGAATTCGTGCGCCAGTTGCTGGCCGCCGCCGGGCCGGACGCCGATGCGCCGGTGGTGCGCCGTCAGGTCTACGCCTTCCACGCGCGCATGGCCGACAAATGGAACACCGCCCGCGTCTTTCTGGCGGGCGACGCCGCCCATCTCACCCCGCCCTTCGCGGGGCAGGGCATGAACAGCGGCGTGCGCGATGCGCATAACCTCGCGTGGAAGCTCGCGGGCGTGATCCGCGGGGATTTTGGCCCCGGCCTGCTCGCGACCTATCAGAAGGAGCGCGCGCCCCATGCCTGGTCGCTGATCCAGCTCGCGATCAACATTGGCCGGGTGATGATGCCCACCTCGAAGCTGCAAGCCTTCTTCGTGCACAGCTTCTTCCGCCTCGCGCGCTTCATCCCGCCGGTGCACAGCTATTTCGCGATGATGAAATACAAGCCCAAGCCCTTCTATGCGGAAGGCTTCCTTCTGCGCGACATGGGCCTTGGCCTCACCGGCCGCATGGCGCCCCAGCCCACCCTCGAAATGCTCGACCGCTCACGCGTCAGGCTCGACGATCTCATGGGCGCCGATTTCGCCCTCGTGGCCTATGGCGACGACGCCCAGCGCGTGATCGCGCAGACGCAGGATCTCAACTTCGGCTTCCGCCATTTGAAGCGCGTCGCCGTGACGCCCATGCGCGTCAATCTCGTGCGTGATTTCACGGCGCCGAACCCGGCCGGGCGCGACATCGAGGACACCATGAGCAAGCTGAACATGCCCGGCCGCGACCTGCTGCTGCTGGTGCGGCCCGACCGCTACATCGCCGCCGCCATCGACGCGCGCGATGGCGCGGCCATAGCCGAACTCGCCAGATCAACACGCGCGCTCGTCGCCAGCGTGCAGTCCGCCTGAGAGGGAGGTGAAGGTGCAACATCACGCCAGCATGAAGGCCCGCCTCTTCTATATCGAGCTCGGCTCGCCCGACCCCGAGGCCCTCTCGCATTTCTATCGCGACGCCTTTTCAGCGGAGGTCGAGGCTGTCGGCGGCACGCGCATCTGCCGTGGCCCCGATCGCTGCGTGATGATTTCGCCGGGCGCGGCGAAGACGCTGAAGTCGGCGGGCTATGCGGTTTACGATCCGGCCTGGCTCGACGGACTGATGGAGCGCCTGACAGAGGCGGGCGTGGCCCATGCGCGGACCTCGACGCCGATCTTCGAAGACGCGGTCGGCTTCGTCGACCCCAGCGGCAACCACATGTTCTTTGGCGTGCCCAGCTCCCATGCGCCCGCCACGAAGGGGCTCTCGGGCCGCATCCAGCATGTGGTCGTCGCCACCCGCGACGCCGAAGGCATGGTGGATTTCTACACCCGCGTCGTCGGCCTCACCGAATCCGACCGCGTGCTTGATGGCGAGGGCGTGATGCGCACCGCCTTCATGCGCTCGGACCACGAACACCACAGCTTCGCGGTCTTTCAGGCCTCCGAAGACCGTTTCGACCATCATTGCTATGAGGCGACGGACTGGAACGCGATCCGCGACTGGGGCGACCATTTCGCCGACCTGCGCGTGCCCGTGAAATGGGGGCCGGGGCGTCATGGTCCGGGCGATAACCTCTTCCTCTTCGTCCATGACCCCGATGGGAACTGGGTGGAGATTTCAGCCGAGATCGAAGTGGTGGCGCCGGACCGGCCGCGCGGGATCTGGCCGCATGAAGAACGCACCCTCAATTCCTGGGGCTCGGCGCCCTTGCGCAGCTGAGGGGTCAGCCGCCGAAGAGCCGCTCAAGCGCGGTCTTCGGCTTGCCCTGCGGAATGGACGCGGGCGGCAGCAGATCATTCTTGTCCTCGACGACCGCCTCGCGCCGTGGCGCGGGAACGGGCGCCTGCGCCTGCCTTGGCGGCGGGGTCTGGGCCTGCGGCGCAAGAGCGGCTGTCGGTGGGCGCGCCGCCGGAGCGGGCGCGGCGATGGCGGCGGGCGGCGGGGCCAAAGGCGCTGCGGGGGCCGACATATCCACCGGCGGAACGGGCGGGGGCGCGCTCGCCTGCGGCCCCCCATCGCGCCACACGCCGCCCGGCAGGGGCGCGGGCGGGACATTGCGCAGGGCCTCGCGCATGAACCGGCTCCAGATGTCCACGGGCAGATTGGCCCCCGAGGCGCGCTTCGTGGTCGAACCATCGTCATTGCCGAGCCAGACCCCCGCCACAAGCTGGCTGGTGTAGGCCACGAACCAGGCGTCGCGATAATCCTGGGAGGTGCCCGTCTTGCCCGCCGCCTGCCATCCCGGCAGCTCCGCCTTTTTCGCGGTGCCCGTCAGCAGGGTCTCCTGCATCATAGCGTTCATCATCGCGACATATTGCGGCTCGATCACCCGGCCGAAGCTCGATCCCTTGCGCTGGTAGAGCAGCTTGCCATCGGCCCGCTTCACCCGCGCGATGATATGGGGCTGCACGCCGATGCCCCCATTGGCGAAGGGCGCATAGGCGTTGACGAGTTCGAGCGGCGTGACCTCGGAGGTGCCGAGCGCGATGGAGGCGTCGGGCCGCAGGTCGGAGGAGATGCCCAGACGGTGGGCGGTGGCGATCACCGTCTTGGGGCTCAGCTCCAGAGCAAGCCGCACCGCGACCGTGTTCAGCGACATGGACAGGGCGCGGGTCAGCGTCACCGAGCCCTGATAGTCATGGGTGGAGTTCTCGGGCCGCCAGCCCTTCAGATTGATGGGCGCATCCTCGCGCAGGCTGGTCGGGGTGAGCCCCTTCTCCAGTGCGCTGAGATAGACGAAGGGCTTGAAGGAGGAGCCGGGCTGGCGGCGCGCGGCCACAGCGCGGTTGAACTGGCTCTCCGCATAGTTGCGCCCGCCGATGAGGGCCTTGATCTGGCCGCTCATGTCGATGGCCACCAGCGCGCCCTGCGTGACGCCGAAGCGCGGACCTTTCTTCGTCAATTCATCGGTCAGCGCCGCCTCGCCCGCGCTCTGCATGGCGCTGCTCAGCGTGGTCGTCACGACGATGTCCTCGTCGATGGCGCCGAGCGTGTCGTTGAGCACGTCCATCACATAATCGGCGGCGTAATTGACCGAGCCTGCGCCGCGGGGCTGCGCGGCCTGTCCGGGATTGGCGAGCGCCAGCTGGCCCATGCTCTCGGTGATGAAGCCCTCGCGCACCATGGCGAGGATGACCTGCATGGCGCGGTCGGCGGCGCCATTGGGATTGCGGTTGGGGGCGAGCTTGGTCGGCGCCTTCATGAGGCCCGCGAGGATCGCCGCCTCCTGCAGCGTCGCCTCCGCCGCGCCATGGCTGAAATATTTGCGGGCGGCGGCCTCGACCCCATAGGCGCCCGAGCCGAAATAGACGCGGTTGAGATAGAGTTCGAGGATCTGGTCCTTCGAATAACGGCTCTCCAGCCAGAGCGCGAGGATCGCCTCCTGAATCTTGCGGGAAATCGTGCGCTCCTGCGTCAGAAAGAGGTTCTTGGCGAGCTGCTGGGTGATGGTGGAGCCGCCCTCCATGCCCCCGCGCTTCAGCACATTGCGCAGCACCGCGCGGCCGATGCCCAGGGGGTCGATGCCGAAATGCGAATGAAAGCGCCGGTCCTCGATGGCGATGAAGGCCTTGGGCAGATAGGGCGGCAGGTCCGCGATCCGCACAGCCGCCCCGCCGGTGTCGCCGCGGTTGGCGAGCAGCGTCCCATCATCCGCGTGGATCGCGATGTTGGGGGGGCGCTTGGGCACGGTGAGTTGGTCGATGGCGGGCAGTTGTCCCGCATGCCAGGCGATGAGCGCGCCAAGGCCGATGACGCCCCAGACGCAGAGGACCGCGCCGTAATAGACGAGGGCTCCCAGAAACGAGCGGCGCGGCTTGCCCTTCGCCTTCGTCTTGCGCGGCGGGGCTGTTTCTTTCTCGGGTTCCTGATCGTCGACAGGCCCACCCTTGCGCCTGCTCTTGAGCGCGTCGGGGGCCAGATCGGGCGCGGGGCCGCCCTGTTCGAAGAAAGGCTCGACGCGCATGGCGCCCTTGCGCCTGCGGATATGTTCGGGGCGATCCTCGGGGTCGATCCGCACTTCGTCGGCGCGCGCCTTGCGGGGGCCCGCCAGTTTGGGCTCGCGTTTTTTGCTGAACCAGCTCTCGCCGCCCATGGCGTCCGATCAACTCCGCACATCACCGCAGGCCGGTTTCCCGGCATGCGGTTTATGGGAGCTTAAATCGGGCCGATTAAAGGCCGGTTAAGCCCGGAATCGTCCTTACTTGGCCGCCGCCATGCCATCGAGATGGGCGATGACGTCGGCCACATGCATCACGTCGGCATATTTGTGATGGAGATCGAAGAGGTTGACCTTGTGGCTCAGCATCGAGCGGTCATAGGTGCATTCCTCGACCAGCACATTGTGGAAGCCGTAGGAATAGGCGTCGACCGTCGAGGCGCGCACGCAGCCAGAGGTGCTTTCGCCGCAGATGATGAGGCTTTCGACCTTGAGCCTGCGCAGATGGGCGATGAGCGGCGTGCCGAAGAAGGCGGAGGCGCGCTCCTTGTAGATCACGAGATCGCCGGGATGGGGCGCGAACTCCTCCTTGATCCCATAGACGTCCTCGACCTCGCGGCCCATGCGCCGGTTGGTGGAGTGAACGCCCGCCGTGTCGGCGTGGCGGGTGGAATAGATCACGGGGATCCCCGCCTTGCGCGCGGCGGCGAAGAGCCTTTGCGTGGGCTCGATGGCCCTCCAGGCGTTCTCGCCGCAGGAGCCGGAGAATTCACGGTTCACTTCGAGCACCGGGCGATTCCCGCCCTGATAGGCCTTGTTGTAGAGGTCGATGGCGAGGATCGCCGGGCGCGGGCCCACGAAAATGTCCCGGCGATAGGCGCTGTAGATCTCCAGAAGCTCGTCGTTGACGATGTCTTTCCAGCAGTAGTCTTCGAACTTGTCGGTCATGGGTCTTTCCTGATGATGAGGGATCACTCGTAGCGGACGTTCTTCGAGAAGTCATAGTTCGGCGACAGCGCCGCCTTGAAGCTCTGCTCGATGAAGGCGCCATCGGCCTTGGGCGCGAAGACGCGGGCGAGGAAGGCGCGCTGGGTCGCCCAGGCGGCCTCCGCCTGTTCGCGGCGATAGCGGCCGGGCATGGTGTCGTTGAGCCAGCCATGGGGCGCGCCGCCGAACATCTCGACATGGAAGGTCTTGCCGGTGCGCTCGAGCGCCCCGCGCAAACGGCGCACATGGTCGATGGAGATGATGTGGTCGCCCTCGCCAAACATGCCGAGCACCGGGCAATCGGCCCGCTCGATCAGCGTGTCGAGGCCCACGGGGAAGCGCTCGTTCACCTGCCACTCCCGCTCCTGCGCCGCGCCATACCAGACGAGCGCCGCAGAAATCTTGCGATGGGCCGCCAGCACCAGCGGATGGCGCCCGGTCTGGCACACGCCCATGGCCGCGATGCGCGAAAGGTCGGCCTGGGGGACATCGGCGAGCGCCGCGATGGCCGCCTCCATATAGCCGAGCGATTCGGGGTCGGTCATGTCATAGCCGACGTCGCCCCGGTGCAGCGCGTCCTGATCGGGATGTCTGAAGAAATAGTCGGCGGCGATGCAGACATAGCCTTCGCGCGCGTGGCGGCGGGCGAGGTCCATCGTATGAGGCACCAGCCCATAGCGTTCATGCAGGATCACGATGACCGGAACCTTTTGCGTCGTGTCGGGCGCGGCGATGAAGGCGGGCAGGCCTCCCGCGCAGGTCGTGGTCCAGGTCTTGATGTCGCCCGCCGTATTGTCCGCCATGTCGTTTCCTTCCCAGATATTTTCACGGATTAAAGAGCATGGCGCGCGCTTCGTCAAAGCCTGCCCTGTGGTTCAGATCTCGATGAGGTCGAGACCCTCGCCCAGCTCCGCCCTTGCGATGTCGGCGACATGGCGGTGGTGGGTGAAGAGGACGCATTGCGCGTGCACGCCGACCTCCGCCAGAACCCGAAGGCCGTGGGCGGTGCGGGCGTCGTCGAAACTGGTGAAGAGATCGTCCGCGATGAAGGGCGCAGGCTCGGCGCGGGCGGCGTAATCCTCGACATAGGCGAGGCGCAGGGCGAGATAGAGCTGATCGCGCGCGCCCTCGCTGAGGCCCTCCACGGGAACCTCCTCGCCATTGGCCCGCTGGCCGTGCAGAATCCGGGCGTCGTCCTCGCCGAAGGCCTCGCCAACGCCCGAAAAGGCGCCGCCGGTGAGGGCCGCGAACAGGGCGCTGGCCCGCAGCATCAGGGGATCCTGCCGGGCGGCGCGGTGGCGCTCGAGCGCATCGTCGAGCATGGCGCCGGCGAGGCGCAGCACCAGCCAGGCCCGCCCGGCCTCCTGCATCTCGGCCTCGGCGTTGACCCGCTGCTGGCTGGCGGCCTCGGACCCGAGCCCCTGCGTCCACTCCTCGATCCTGCGCTCGGCGTCGCGGAGCTCGGAATAGGCGTCCTTCGCCTCCTGTTCGGAACGCTCGTCCTCCTGCGTCAGCGCGGCGAGTTCGGCCCTGGCGAAATCGGGGTTGAAATCCCTGAGGTCGGCGCGCGCCTGCCCCTCCGGCAGACCATCGGCCTGTTCGGCGAATTGCGACCGCAAGGCCGCGAGTTCGGCTGCGGTCTTGTCGCGTTCGGCGAGTTGGACCTGCAGGGCGCCGAGATCCTCGCAGGGCGGCAGGGCGGCGGCGATCTCGTCGCGGGCGAGGCTCGCCTGCGCCATGAGGGCCTGCGCCTTGCGCAGCTCCGCTTCGCAGGCGCCAAGGCGACCATTCAGCACCTCACGCCGGGCGGCGCCCGTGCGGGCGCTCGCGAGGCGCTCGTTCAATCGCTCGACGCCGGACCCGGGCGCGAGCGTGGAAAGATCAGGCGCCAGCGCGGCGAGAAGCGCCTGGGCGTCCTCCTCGAAACGGGCGATGTCGCGGCGCATGCCCTCGACGCGGCGCCTCAGCTGATCGCGTTTTTCGAGCGCGGCGGGCGTGAGGCGCCATATATCAAGCGCAGCCAGAGCCTGCGTGCCGTCGGCGCCCGGCGGCAGGCCGAGTCTGGGCAGGGCCGCACGCCAGCGCTCGGCCCAATCAGCCTCGCGGGCGCCCTGCGCCGCCAGATCGCCTTCGAGCTTGGCGATGCGCTGGGCGATGTCCTCGCGCTGGCGGGCCTGCGCGCGGGCGTCGTCCCAGGCGCCGGCGAGCTCCTGCAGCCGCGCCTCGACCCGCTGGGCCTGACGCTCCGCATCGAGGCCGGGCAAGTCCGGCAGGCCGCAGCGCTGGGCGAGCGCCGCCAGAGGCGCCATGAGGCCGACGAGCCGCTCCTGCGCCTGCCTCGCGTCATGGCGCATGTCCTCCTGCCGGGCGTGACGGTCGAGGAGGCCATCGAGGGCCTTGCGCCAGGGGACCATATCGCGAGGGCTGAGCGGGGCGAGGCCGACAGGCGCCCACAAGGCCGCCCACGCGGCCGAAAGGTCTTCCACGGCGCCGATCTGCGCGGCGAGGCGCGCCTGCGTGCGGGCGAGGCTGTCCTCCTCCGCCGCCAGCTCCCGGCTTTGCGCGGCGAACTGGGCCACGCGGCCTGCGTCCAGCGCCGCGGCGTCGGCGAGGCGGTCCGCGCCCTCGCTGGCGCGCTCGAAACGGGTGACGCTGGCGGCCAGCGCCGCGCCCTCAAGGGCGCCCGTTTCGGCAAAGAGGGTGGCGCGCAGCAGCGTCCATTCCGCTTCGCGCGCCGCGCGCTGGGCCGCGATCAGCGCGGGGGTGGGCACATCGCCGCCCGCCGCCAGCGCCTCGAGGCTGGCGCGCAGGGCCGCGATGCGCGCCTCGACGTCACGGACGACGCGCTGGCCATCGCGCGGCACGGCCTCGGCCTCATCAAACCGGCGGCTGAATTCGGCGATGGCCTCGGGCGAGGGCAAGGCGATCATGGCGAGACGCGGCAGGTCGGCGACCGGGGGCTGGAGGCGCAGGGCGTCGCGGCGCAGCGCCTCCTCCTCCCGCCGCAGGCTCGTCGCTTTCTGCCCGTGGTCGGCGACGGCCTTCAGCACATCAAGCGCCCGCCATTGCTCGCGCAAGGGGGCGGGGTCGGCGACATGGGCGCGCGGATCGTCATGCGCCCCGAGCCTTGCGAGGCCGTCGCGCTCCTGCCCGAGGGTTTCTTCGAGGGCGGCGCGGCGCTGGGCGGATTGGCGCTCCTCGTCGGCAAGCTTGCGCAACAGCGCGAGGTCGCCGTCGCTGGGCTGCAGCTGCTCAAGGCTCTGGCCCGGCTTGAGCCCGAGGGCGCGGGCCTTGGCGTCGAGGTCGGCGTTGGCGGCGTCCTGCTCGGCGACGACGCGCGGCGACTGGGTCGCAGCCGCCTGCGCTGCGCCGATGCGCTGCACGAGGGCCTCGATGTCCCCGGCCCGTTCGATCAGCGCCGCATCGACGCTCAACCCTTCAAGGGCGAGCTGCGCCTCGGCGCGATCCCCCTCGGCCTTGCGCAACGCCTCCTGCGCGCGCTCAACCCCTGCGAGCGCCTGCCCCAGCCGCTCGGGCAGGCCCGGCGGCGTCTGCGGCAGATCGGCCTGCGCGGCGAGGGCCGCCTCCTGCGCCTCGATCTTGCGCAGCAGCGGGGCGAGGCGCATCAACCGCTCCATGCGCGCGCGGGTCATGCGGCGGCGCTGCGCAGCTTCTGCGAGCGCCTCCTGCCGCGCCTTGCCCTGCGCGATGGCCTCATTGAGCTTCTTGAGGCCCGCCGCGCGCAGCTCGTGATCGCCCACGGCCTTCTTCGCGGCCTCATAGCGGTCGCGCGCCTGATAGAAGCGGCGCGCCTGCGCCTTGTTCGGCGTAAAGACGCCCTCGGCCCTCGCCTCGATCTCCTTGCGGATGCGCGTGAGGCCGCGAAGGCCCGAGGCCGCCGCCATGAGGCTGGACCCCACCTCGCCGCGCGCCTGCATGAGCTCCTCGGCGCCCCTGCGCAGGCTCTCCGCATTGAGGCCGAAGGCGCTCGTGAAGATGTCGCGCGTCATCTGCCCGAGAAAGGGCGCGAGCGCGCCATCCTCGATCGGCTTTTCCGCGGGATCGAGCAGCGTGTTCTTCGTTCCCTTGCGCCGCAGGAAGGCGAGCCGCGCGCCCGCCCGCGACACGACCTCGCCGCCCAGCCGCAGCTCATTCGTCTTGAACCGGAAATCATAGGGCGTGCGCATGGGAAAGCCGAAGAGCAGATCGCCGACCGCCGCCAGCGTGGTGGACTTGCCCGCTTCATTGGCGCCCAGAACCACATGCAGCTTCGCGCCCTCGCGCAGAAGGATGCTGCGATCGGAGCAGGCGCCATATTTGAGGAGATCGAGACGGTTGAGGCGCATCAGCGATCCTCCCCCTGCGCGGCGCGCTCCAGCAGCAGCGCGCGCGCCTGCGCCATGAGCGCCGGCGCCTCCGCCATGTCGAGCCCGAGCGCGGCGCCGGATGATTTTGACGCCAGCATCGCCATATCCTCGCCAAGGCGGCGCATCAGGGCCTGTTCATCGGCGCCTGCGAGCAGCGCGTTCAAATCGATCCCCGCGAGATCCTCTCCCGCGGCGGAGGCGACGTCGCGCGTCTCGATGCGCAGCTTCTCGATCCAGATGTCTTCGGCGTTCTGCTGGGCGGCCGCCAGCGCGTCGTCCGCGAATTGCTCCTGATCGGCGAGCAGCGCGCGGTGGAGAGCGGTCGCGCCGGTGAGGCGCAGGCGCGCCGCCACAAGCCGCCCCTCAGCCTCGCGCGCGACCGGCGCGAAGGCCTCAGCGACAGCGCGCAGCAGGGCCTCCTTGCCGTCATGGGCGCTGGCGTCGACGACGACTTCAGCCCAGCGCGCCTGGTCCGTCACGATGCGGCGCAACTCGCGCACGCGCCCGTCCTGCACATCAACGAACACCCCGCCCTTGGCGCCGCATTCCCGGATGCTGCGGCCCTGCAGATTGCCGGGATAGACGATGTGCGGAAAGGCCTGCAGCACCTCGAACTGATGGACATGGCCGAGCGCCCAGTAGTCATAGCCCCGCGCCACAAGATCCCCAGAGGAACAGGGCGCATAGGAGGCATGGCCGGGCCTGCCGTCGCAGGAGGTGTGGAGCATGCCGATGTTGAAATAGCCCGCGACGGGATCGGGATAGGTCGGCGCCCAGTTCTCGGTCTCCTCGCGCTCCAGAAAGCTGCGGCCGTGGATGGCGACCCGCAGGGCCTCGATCCGGTGCGTCTTCGCCCGCTTCACCGGGAAGGTCGTCACATTGTCCGGCAGGGTGATCTCTTTGGTCACGACATTCTTGGCGTCGTGATTGCCGTGGATGATGAAGACCGGGATCGCCTCGCGATGCAGCCGCGACAATTGCCGGGCGAAGAAAAGGCCGATGGCCGTATCCTTCCACTCGCCGTCATAGACATCGCCGGCGATGACGACGAAGGCGACGCGCTCCTCGATGGCGCGGCTGACAAGATCGGAAAAGGCGGTGCGGCTGGCCTGCGCGAAACGCTTCGCGATGGCCTCGTCTTTCAGCGAGAGGCCCAGCAGCGGGCTGCCAAGATGCAGATCGGCGCAATGAAGGAAGGTGAAATCCATGGCCCTGCTCGGGGATGACTGACATGAACAAGACAAGAACATCGCCCGGATTCCCGCCCTGCGCAAGCGGCGATCGCCGCCGTCCCCAGTTTCCCGCCATTGCTCTCAAGGCGCGGCCTCTGTAGAGCCAGCGGGGAACACAGGCAGGAGCGGATGATGAGCGAATTGCGGGTCGTGATCGCGGGCGCCGCCGGGCGCATGGGGCGGATGCTCATAGGGGCGGTCGACCAGACGCCGGGCATGGCCCTTGCGGGCGCGCTGGAGCGGCCGGGCTCCCCGGCGCTGGGGCAGGACGCGAGCCTTCAGGCGGGCTGCGGGCCGAGCGATGTGCGCATTTCCGACAATGCGCTGGAGGCCCTGCTCCATGCCGACGCCCTGATCGACTTCACCACCCCCGCCTCTACGGTGGCGCTCGCCGAACTCGCCGCGCAGGCGCGCCTTGTCCATGTCATCGGCACCACGGGCCTGTCCCCTGACGACATCGCCAGGATCGACGCCGCAGCGCGCCATGCGGTGGTGGTGCGCTCGGGCAATATGAGCCTCGGGGTCAATTTGCTGGCGGGGCTGGTGAAGCGCGCGGCCTCCATCCTCGGCGAGGATTACGACATCGAGATCGTCGAGATGCATCATCGCATGAAGGTCGACGCGCCCTCGGGCACCGCCCTGCTGCTCGGCGAAGCCGCCGCGAAGGGACGCGACATCGACCTTGCGGCCCGCTCCCAGCGCGTGCGCGACGGCCATACGGGGGCGCGCACCCCCGGCGACATCGGCTTCGCCACCCTGCGCGGCGGCACGGTCGTCGGCGACCACAGCGTCATCTTCGCCGGGCCCGGCGAGCGGCTGGAGCTTTCCCACCGGGCGGAGGATCGCGGCCTCTTCGCGCGCGGCGCGGTGCGGGCGGCGCTCTGGGGCCATGGCCGCAAGCCCGGTCACTACTCCATGGCCGACGTGCTCGGCTTCAACGATCCCCAATGATCGAGCTCGCGCCCGGCCTGATCTATCGGCCCGGCTTCTTTGATCGGGCGGCGCAGGAGACGCTGGTCGCGGACCTGCGCGCCGCCGTGCGTCTCGCCCCGCTCTTCATTCCGCGCATGCCGCGCACGGGCAAGCCCTTTTCGGTGCGCATGACCAATTGCGGCGAGCTGGGCTGGGTGTCGGACGAGACGCGGGGCTATCGCTATCAGGCGGAGCACCCCGCCACCGGCGAGCCCTGGGCGCCTATTCCTGATCTGGCGATGCAGGCCTGGGAGACGACAGGCTTTTGCGCCCCGCCGCAGGCCTGCCTCGTGAATTTCTACGACGCCAAGGCGCGCATGGGCCTGCATCAGGACCGCGACGAAAAGGAGTTCGGCGCGCCCGTCGTCTCGATCTCGCTGGGCGACGCCTGCCTGTTCCGCTTTGGCGGCACGACGCGGGGCGGGCCTACGAAATCGGTCCGGCTTGAGTCCGGCGACCTCGTGGTGATCGGCGGCGCCTCGCGCCTGTGCTTCCATGGCGTCGACCGGATCTATTCGGGAACCTCGACCCTGCTGGCGGAGGCCGGGCGGATCAACCTCACGCTCCGGCGGGTGGACCCGGCATAACAGGCGTCAACCAGCCGACCATGGCGCCCGTCGCGTCCCGGACGATGGCGATGCGGCCGACGCCGGGAATGTCGAAGGCAGGCCGCGCCAGGGCCCCGCCCTGCGCCCCAAGCTGCGCCGCGCGCTGATCGACGTCGTCAACCTCGATATAGGGAAACCAGGCGGTGGGCGCGCCGGGCGGGAGATCGTCGAGGGACATGATCCCCCCGACGGGGCGCCCATTCATGCTGGCGATCCAGTAGGTCGAGCCGGAGGGTCCAGGCGTCGGCGCAAAGGTCCAGCCAAGGGAGGCCGCATAGAAGGCCTTGGCCTTCTCCACATCCGGCGTCATCAGCTCATTCCAGACGAAGGCCCCATGCGCCATGCGGCCCTCCCCTCACTTCTCGGGCGCGGGCGCGGCCTTCGGTCCGCCGCGGGACACGCCGACCTTGGCGGGGCGCAGGCAGCGTTCGCCGATGGAATAGCCGGTCTCCACCACCTGGACCACCGTGCCGTTGGGCACGCTCGGGTCAGGCGCCTCGAACAGGGCCTCGTGCATGTTGGGGTCGAAGCGCTGGCCCTGGGGCTCGATCTTCTTCACGCCCTGCCGGGCGAGGCTCGCCAGAAAAGCGCGCTCGGTGAGCTCAATGCCCTCGACGAAGGCGGTCAGCGTCGGGTCGGCGGCGGCGCGGGCCTCGGGGGTGACCGCCTCGAGGGCGCGGCGCAGATTGTCGGCCAGCGTCAGCATCTCGCGGGCGAAAGAGGTGACGCCATAGGTCTTGGCGTCCGCGACCTCGCGCTCGGTGCGGCGGCGAAGATTCTCCATCTCCGCCAGAGTGCGCAGCACGCGCTCCTTGAGGGCGGCGTTTTCCGCATGGAGGTTTTCAAGTTCGGTGAACGGCTCGGGCTCGGTCACCGGCGACTGCGGGGCCTCGCCGGAGAGCGAGGTTTCATGTGCCCCCTCGGCGCTCGCCGCCTTCGGGTCTGCGGTGGTCTGGTCTGCGGGAGTCGTTGCGGGATCCTGAGGATATTGCATGGTTTCATCTGTCCGATTTGCTCAGGCGACATATCAGGGCCGCAGGGCCAAAAATCAAGCTTCACCCTCGCCCTTGCGCTTTGGGGCGGGCTTCGCCGCCGGCTTTGGCGCGGGTTTGGAGGCCGCCTTCGCCTCGCCATTGCCAAAGATGTCCAGAATGCGCCGGCGCACCGAGCTCTGACGGGCGGGATTGACGATCTTCGCGCCGGTGAGATCCGTCACATAGAAGACGTCTACGGCCTTTTCGCCGAAAGTCGCGATATGGGCGGAGCCGATGTTGAGGCTGAGGTCGGAGAGGGCCGCTGTCATCTCGTAGAGCAGGCCCGGACGATCAAGGCCGGAGACCTCGACCACCGTGTAGCGGTTCGACAGATTGTTATCCATCATCACATCGGGCGCGAGGGTGAAGGCCTTGTTGGCGCCGCGCCACTGCTCGCGCCGCGCCTCGACGGCGTCGCCAAGGCGCATCTCGCCGCGCAGGGCCTTTTCGATGGTCTGGGCCACGCGCCCCGCCCGGCGCAATTCATCCTCGTCCTGATCGAAGGCGCGGCTGATGAAGATCGTGTCGAGGGCGAGGCCATCGGTCGTGGTGAAGATCTGGGCGTCCACGATATTGGCGCCCGCCGCCGCGCAGGCGCCTGCGATGATCGACAGGAGGCGCGGATGATCCGGCGCGACCACGATCAATTCGGTCACGCCCCGGAAGGCGTCGGTCGAAACCTCCGTCATCAGGGATTTCAGCTCAACGTCGACGACGCGCAGGAGATGGGCGTGGGCGATCTTGTGCGGCAGATCCGCCTTCAGCCAGTAGGCGGGATAATGGCGCGCGGCATAGGCGTCGAAATCGGGGTCGGACCAGAGCGCCAGCGCCTTGCGCAACTCCTGCTGGGCCATGGTGACGCGCTGCTTGCGGTCGATGGCGGAATGGCCGCCCGCGAGCACGACTTCGGTCTCCCAATAGAGCGTGCGCAGAAGCTGGCCCTTCCAGCCGTTCCACACGCCCGGCCCGACGGCGCGGATGTCGCAGACGGTGAGCACCAGCAACATGCGCAGGCGCTCCAGCGTCTGCACGGTGGCGGCGAAGGTCTCGATGGTCTTGGGGTCGGAGAGGTCGCGGCTCTGGGCGGTGTTGGACATGACGAGATGGTTCTCGATCAGCCAGGCCACCGTCTCGGTCTCGGCCTCCGACAGGCCGAAACGCGGCCCAAGAACACGCGCCACCCGCGCCCCCGCGATGGAATGATCCTCCTCGCGGCCCTTGGCGACGTCATGCAGGAACAAGGCGACGTAAAGCGCGGTGCGGTTGCGGATGGAGGGGAGGATCTCGTTGCAGAGGGGATGATCCTCCTTCAGGCGCCCTGACTCGATGTTGGCGAGGATGCCGATGCTGCGCAGCAGATGCTCGTCCACGGTGTAGTGGTGATACATGTTGAACTGCATCATCGCCACGATGCGGCCGAAGTCGGGAATGAAACGGCCCAGCACGCCCGCCTCGTTCATCTGCCGCAGCACGATCTCGGGCGCGCCCCGCGAAGTCACAATCTCGATGAACATCCTGTTGGCTTCGGGGTCGTCGCGAAGCTTCGCATTGAGACGCTTCAGGGACAGGGTGACAAGGCGCGTGGCGTCGGGATGGATGGGCAGGCGGTTGCGGTCGGCGATCCAGTAGAGGCGGATCATGTTGACGGGATCGCGTTCGAAGAGGTCGCCGCGCGCGACGGTGACCCGGTCGATCTCGATCGCGAAGTCGCCGCCCTCCAGAGCGTGACGCTTGGGGCGCATGCGCCCCATGAAACGATCAAGCACAGGCCGCGCCTTGGCCTGCTTCTCCTCAAGCGCAGCGCAGAGAATCGCCGTGAGGTCGCCGACATCCTTTGCCACGAGAAAGTAATGCTTCATGAAGCGTTCGACATCGCTGAGGCCGGCATGGGTGGTGTAGCCAAGCCGCGCCGCGATGGCGCGCTGCTGGTCGAAGGAGAGCCGGTCCTCGGCGCGCTTCGTCACGAAATGCAGATGGCAGCGCACGCGCCACAGAAACTCCTCGCAGCGATGGAACAACTGCACCTCGCGCTGCGTGAAGACGCCGGCCTTCACGAGTTCGTCGGGCTCATGCACGCGATAGACATATTTGGCGATCCAGAAGAGCGTGTTGACGTCACGCAGCCCGCCCTTGCCGTCCTTGACGTTGGGCTCGACCAGATAGCGCGAACCGCCCGCGCGATTGAGGCGCGCATCGCGTTCGCTGAGTTTGGCGGAGACGAATTCGCGCGGCGTCTTGCGCACGATCTCGGCGTCGAAACGCTTGCGCATGTCTTCGAACAAAGCATCATCGCCCAGGATGAAGCGGGCCTCCAGCAGCGCCGTGCGCACCGTCATGTCCTCGCGCGCCTGACGCAGACATTCATCGACGGAGCGGGTGGAGTGGCCGACCTTCTGGCGCAGATCCCAGAGCATGTAGAGCATGGCCTCGACCACGCTCTCGCCCCATGGCGTCTGCTTGTAGGGCAGCAGGAAGAGGAGGTCGATGTCCGATCCCGGCGCCAGCGTGCCGCGCCCGTAGCCGCCCACGGCGGCGATGGCGAGGCGCTCGGCTGAGGAGGGATTCTTGGCGGGATAGAGGTGGTTGGTCACGAAGCGATGGATCGCGCGGATGATCTCGTCTTCGAGATGCGAAAGGGCTCTGGCGCAATCAAGGCCGCGTCCGGCGCTTTCCAGCTCCTCGCGCGCGCGGGCGTGGCCCTGCTCCAGCGCCCGCAGGAAAGAGGCCAGCGCCGCCTTGCGCAGCCCGTCCCTGTCCCCTGCATGGTCTCGGGCGTGGGCGTCGATCTCGGCGTCGAGCGCCGCGCGGTCGATGATCTGCGCCGCCTCGGATTTGCGGGGCGCGCGGCGGGCGGGGGCCGTTCCTGGAACGGCGGGGCTGGTCGTCTGGCTCATGGTCCGCTTTCTACCACAGTTCTAACGCGCCGCGCAGGCGAGCTGACGCTTCGTCATGCGGCACTGGTCGAGCCGCTTGCCGGAGATGTCATGATTGTCGAGGAGCCAGGCGTCCGCCCCCGCGCCCTCCCGCCTCAGGGTCACGAAGCCATGGACGCCGGCGCGGCCTGCGCCTGACGCCACGCGGGCGCCCTCGATTGAAAGGCCCGCGACATCCTCCGGCGCTGTCCAGTGCAGCTCGGCGCCGGAATGGCCGACGACGAGCTGGACGGGCAAATCCTCAAAGGCCAGAGCCTGAAAGGTGTGGATATGGCCGGAGAGGATCGCCGCCGCCCGCGCCGGCATGGCGTTCTGGGAGGCTTCGGCCAGCACCTTGTTCTGGCCCGTGACATAGGCGAAGGCGGCGAGCGCGGCGGCGCGAATGGGGCGATGCATGGCCAGCCAGATCGGCCCCGGCGGCGCCAGCCCCTCCAGCGACTGGAACTGCGCGCGGAAACGCGCGACCTGCGCCGCCCGATCGCCGCCCTCGCCCGCGTCCGCAACATCCATCACCACCAGCGAGAGGCCGCCGAGGTCGACGACGAAGGGGACGCCGGGCTTCAGGCAGCCGGAGTCCGAGACCATGGGATAGGGATCGAGCAGACGGCTCCAGCCCTTGCCGCCGCGCGCGCAGGTCTCATGGTTGCCGCGCACCATGACGAGGGGGGCGGCGCCCAGCAAAGGCTTCGCCGGGACGAAGAAATCGGCCTCCCAGACGGCCCAGGAATCGCCGTGGGGCGTGTGGGCGCAGCCCTCGTTCAAGGGCCGACAGGAAGCCTCGCGATAGAGCATGTCGCCCACATGCACGATCAGGTCTGGCGTGACCCCGGCCTGCGTGCGCGCCCCGGCGGCGAAGGGCCAGTCGGCGGGGTCGTTGCAGGACTGGTTGTAGAGGCGCGTGACCCGGCAGCCGGTGTCGCCAAGCACGAGGATATGGTCGGCGCGCGCTTTGGGAAGCGGCAGGGCTTCGCCCTCGATCTCGAGGCTTCGCGCGTCGCGCGGAACCGTCAGGGCGCAGACCAGCACCGGAAAGTCGGCGTTGCGCTGGGCGCGGACGCGCATGGGGGCGGCGCGCTTGTCGATGCGCGCCTGCGGGCACTGGGCCTCAGCGGTGATGGCCCGCGCTTCGAGGCCGCCGGGGACATATTGCGTCCAGCGATAGAGGGACTGCGCCTGCGCAGGGCCAGCAAGCGGCGCCAGGGCGGCCAGCGCCCCCGCCAGAAGCCAGCGCAGGGCCCGCGTCACAGCTTGGCTTCGATGGCGTCCCAGATGGCCGCGGCTATGTCGGGACCGCCCAGACGCTTGATGGCGCGAAGGCCCGTGGGCGAGGTGACGTTGATCTCGGTGAGATTGCCGTCGATGACGTCAATGCCGACGAAGATCAGGCCCATGCGCTTGAGGTCGGGCCCGATGGTCTCGCAGATCTCAAGCTCGCGCTTCGTGAGGTCGGTGGGCCGCGCCGCCCCGCCGCGCACCATGTTGGAGCGGATGTCGTTGGCCGCAGGGACGCGGTTCACCGCGCCCGCCGCTTCGCCATCGACGAGAATGATGCGTTTATCGCCCTCGGTGACGCGCGGCAGGAAACGCTGGACGACCCAAGGCTCCCTGAAGGTGACGGAGAAGAGATCGAACAGGGAGCCGAAATTCGGATCCTCGCGGGAGACCTTGAACACCGCCGCGCCGCCATTGCCGTAAAGCGGCTTCATCACGACATCGCCATGCTCGGCGCGGAAGCTCTCGATCTGCGCCTTGTCGCGCGTGATGAGCGTCGGGGGCATGAGATGGGGGAACTTCATCACGAAGAGCTTTTCGGGCGCGTTGCGCACGCTCGCGGGATCATTGACCACGAGCGTCTGCGGATGGATGCGCTCCAGCAGATGGGTGGTCGTGACATAAGCGAGGTCGAAGGGCGGATCCTGACGCAGCAGCACCACATCCACATCGCCAAGGTCGATCATCCCGGCGTCGCCGAGCGTGCAATGGCCGCCGACGACGTCCTGCACCGTCACGGACTGCGCGCTGGCGATGATGCGCCCGTCGCGCATGGAGAGCTTTTCGGGCGTGTAATAGAGCAGCTCATGGCCGCGCGCCTGCGCCTCCAGCATGAGCGCGAACGTCGAATCGCCGGCGATGTTGATGCGCTCGATGGGGTCCATCTGGACCGCAACCCTGGGGCTCATGGGGCTTCCTCTGCAATCGGCTGTTTCGGGCGCGAACATCGACACGCCGCCCGCCCGGCGTCAATAGCCCGATAGATCGAGGGTGAAGGCGTCCGGCAGGTGGCGCGGCAAACGGCCGGGCGCCGCGAAGACCGCATCGCCGCGCAGCGCATAGGCCGCCGCCCAGCGGTTCTGGCGAAGCCAGACCGCGGCCGCGCGCCGGATGCGGCGGCGCTTCTGCTCGGTGATGGCGATCATGGCCTGATCCATGTCGGGCCGCGCCTTCACCTCGATGAAGGCGATGGTCTGTCCGCGTTGGGCGATGAGGTCGATTTCGCCGCCGGGCGCTGTGAAGTTGCGCGCGAGAACCCGGTGGCCGGTGAGGGTGAGCAGGGCCAGAGCCGCCCATTCCGCCCGCAGGCCGAAGCTGCGCGCCGCGCGCCGGTCGCGCCGGGGCGTGGGCGCCTCGGTCATTTCTCCCGGTCCGCCGCCACGATCTCGACCGCGCGGGCATAGACGACACGGCGGGGCTGGCCTGTTTCGGCGGCGACCACGGCGGCGGCGTCCTTGACCGAAAGGGTAGCGAGGGCCTTGCGCAATCTGGCGTCGAGGTCTTCCGCGCTGACCGCCCCCTCGCCTTCGCCGGGCGGGCTCACCAGCAGCACGATCTCCCCCTTGGGCGGCCCCTCGGCGGCGAGCGCGGCGGCCAGAGCGCCGAGGCTGCCGCGGCGCACGGTCTCGTAGTGTTTCGTCAACTCCCGCGCGATGGCCGCGTCCCGGTCGCCGAGAACCGCGTGCAGATCCTCCAGCGTCTCGGCGAGACGGCGGGGCGATTCGAAGAAGACCAGCGTGCCGGGAATGGGGGCGAGTTCGGCGATGCGCTGGCGCCGGGCCGCGCTGCGGGGCGGCAGGAAGCCCTCGAAGAAGAATCGGTCGGTCGGCAGGCCCGCCACCATGAGCGCCGCCAGAACGGCGGAGGCGCCGGGCACCGCGACCACGTTGATCCCGGCGGCGGCGGCGTCCGCCACCAGCTTGAAGCCGGGATCTGAAATAAGGGGCGTGCCTGCGTCTGACACCAGCGCCAAAGCCGCGCCGGATTCGAGCCGCGCCAGCAGATGCGGGCGCACCACGGCGGCGTTGTGCTCGTGATAGGCGACCAGCGGGGTCGAGATTCCGTAATGGGCGAGCAGCGTCTTCGTGACCCGCGTGTCCTCGGCGATGATGGCGTCGGCGGCCGCGAGGGTGGCGACGCCGCGAAAGGAGATGTCGCGCAGATTGCCGATGGGGGTGGCGACCACATGCAGGCCGGGCTGCAGCCGATCCGCCTCCATCCCGATGCCGAAAGCCGTGAAGGTGGCGGAGGCCGGTTTCGAATGGTTGGATTTGCCCTGATCCATGGCCCCGTTCTTTAAAAGGGATCGATAGTTCGTTTTATAGAACGCTCCAAACCGAAGCGCAACGCCCTAATTCGCCCGCAATGGCGCCTATCTTATGACCGCCGCGCGGCTAAGCTGAAGCCATGCGCAGGATTCGCATGGGGGCCTTGATGAAGACCAGCAGGAAAACGGGCGGGCGCCTGCGCCTTGGCCTCGCCTGCGCGCTGGCGCTCGCGCTCTCGGCCTGCTCCCCCTCCGGCGACAGGCGGTTGGGCGCCCCTGCCCCGCGCGCCTCCGCAGGCGCCATCGAGACCGCGCCGCTGCCCGCAGCCGGAGACCTCAGCCGCTTTGGGACAGGCCCCCTCAAGATCGCCCTCATCGCGCCGATCACCGGGCCGGCCGGGGCCAACGCCATCGGCGCCTCCATGCGCAACGCCGCCGAACTCGCCATGTCCGCCTTCGATTCCCCGGCCGCCACCCTGATCGTGAAGGATGACCGCTCCAGCCCCGCAGGCGCCAAAGCGGCGGCGCAGGCCGCCATCGCGGAAGGGGCGCAGCTCATTCTGGGCCCCCTCTTCTCCGCCAATGTCCGCGAGGCCGGGGCGGCGGCGCGGGCGGCGGGCAAGCCCATGATCGCCTTTTCGACCGACCCGGCGCTGGCCGGGAACGGGGTCTATCTTCTCTCCTTCCTCACCCGGTCCTATGTGGACCGGATCGTGGATTTCGCCGCCGCGCGCGGCAAGCGCTCCATGGCGGCCCTGGTCCCGGACAGCGACTATGGCCGCATCGCCGAAGCCGCCTTCATCGCCGCCGCCGCGCGCAACAATGTGCGGGTGGCTGCGGTCGAGCGCAGGAGCGCAGGCGCGCCTGCGGACGCCGCCGCGCAGCGGATCGCGAATCTGGGCGCCGGGATCGACGCGCTCTTCATTCCCGATCAGGCCGAGGCCATGGCGGAGGTGGGGCAAGCGCTCGCAAGGGCGGGGATCGACGCTGCGAAGGTGCAGATTCTCGGCACCGGCCTTTGGAACGATGCGCGGGTTTTGAAGATCCGCGCGCTTCAGGGCGCCTGGTTCGCGGCGCCCGATTCTGCAGGCTTCATGGCCTTTGCGGCCAGTCATCGCGAACGCTTTGGCGTCGAGCCCGCCCGCGTGGCCACGCTCGCCTATGACGCGGTGGCCCTCAGCCTGGCCCTCGCGAACCAGCCCGGCGAGGGCTTCACGGCGCGCGCGCTGGAGGGCGTCGCCGGCTTCAACGGAACCGACGGCCTGTTCCGCTTCCGGCCCGACGGACTGAATGAGCGGGGCCTGACGGTGCAGATGATCGACCAGGGCGCCACGACCCTCATCAGCCCCGCGCCGAAAACGTTCTAGGACGCCAGCTCCGCGATCACGGAATCGAGCAGCGGAAAGCCTTCCGCCGTCACCCGCAGGCGGCCCTGCGCGGTGCGCTCGACGAAACCGAGCCGCTCCATCTCCAGAATGCGCGCGGAATCGAGCGGTCGCCCCGCGATGCGCTGGAACTGCAGGGGATCGACGCCCTCGCGCAGGCGAAGGCCCATGAGGAGGAATTCATCGCCCTGCGCGACGGCGTCCAGCGCCTCGTCCTCGATCAGCCCATGGCCCTGCGCCTCGACGGCGGCGAGCCATTTTTCAGGGTGCTTCTGCGTCGATTGGGCCATGCGGCCCTGCGTGGCGACGAGCCGCCCATGGGCGCCGGGCCCTACCCCCGCATATTCGCCATAACGCCAGTAGACGAGATTGTGGCGGCTCTCCGCGCCCGGCCTCGCATGATTGGAGACCTCATAGGCGGGCATGCCCGCGACCTCCATCATCTCCTGCGTCACGTCCCAGAGGGCGCGGCCAAGGTCGGGGTCCGGCGGGATGAGCTTGCCGGCCTCCACAAGCCGCTCGAACATGGTGTCGGGCTCGATGGTGAGCTGGTAGAGCGAGAGATGCTCGGGCGCGCGCGCCAATGCCTCGCGCAATTCGCCAGCCCAATCGGCCGGGCTCTGGTCTGGCCTTGCATAGATGAGGTCGAAGGAGGCGCGGTCGAAGACGCAGGTCGCCACCTCCACCGCAGCCATGGCCTCAGCCGCGCTGTGCATGCGCCCGAGCGCCTTCAGATCAGCGTCGTTCATCGCCTGCACGCCGAGCGACACCCGGTTGACGCCCGCCGCCCGGTAGCCGCGAAACCGCTCGGCCTCGACGCTTGTGGGATTGGCCTCGAGCGTGACTTCGGCGGAGGGCGCGATGGACCAGTTGGCGGCGATGGCGTCGAGGATGGCGCCCACGGTCTGCGGCTTCATCAGCGAGGGGGTGCCGCCGCCAAAGAAGATGGAGGTGACCTCGCGCCCCGGCGCCAGCGCGGCGCGATGGGCGAGCTCGCGCGTGAACGCCGCCACATAGCGCGCCTCATCCACGGGCGCCGCGCGCACATGGCTGTTGAAGTCGCAATAGGGACATTTCGACAGGCAGAAGGGCCAGTGGACATAGACCCCGAAGCCCGGATCGAAGGCGCTGGATGGGATGGGCATGGATGGGATGGGCATGGGCCCCTTATGGCACGCGAAGGCGCCGGGGTCATCTGGCGCGGGGGTCAGCGCCCCTCAGTGCCCCTTGCTTTCGCCCGAGATCTTGTCCGACCAGGCGAGCACCAGCCCCGAGACCACGAAAACCACATGGATGCTCGCGGACCACATGAGGTCGCGGTCGGAGGTGCGGCCAAGCTCCATGAAGAGACGCAGGAGCTGGATCGCCGAGATCGCGACGATCGAGGACATCAGCTTCAACTTGAGGCCGGTGAAGTCGATCTTGGTCATCCAGTCCGGCCAGTCCGGGTGCGAGCCCTGATCGATGCGCGAGACGAAGTTCTCGTAGCCCGAGAAGATCACGATGATGATGAGGCTCGCCATGAGCGAGAGGTCGACGAGGCTGAGCACGTCCAGCACGACCTCGGATTCCTTGGACTCCAGCAGCTTGGGAAGCATGTGCAGGATATGCTGTCCCGCCTTCACCAGCAGCGCGATGAGGCCGATCACAAGACCCAGATAGATCGGGGCGAGCAGCCAGCGGCTGTTGAACAATATCTTTTCAAGAACACGTTCGATCATGGAGAAGCCTCTGCAATAGACGCGTTCTGACACGGGCGATGGCGAGGTTCAAGGCGCCTCAGCGCCCCTGCGCCAGCCGCACGATGGCGCGGGCGGTGTAATCAACCATGGGAATGATGCGCGCATAGTTGAGGCGCGTCGGGCCGATGACGCCGAGCACGCCGACGATGCGCTGGGTGGGATCGCGGAAGGGCGCCGCGATCATGGAGGAGCCGGAGAGCGAGAAGAGCTTGTTCTCCGAACCGATGAAGATGCGCACGCCCTCGCCCTGTTCGGCCCGCGAGAGCAGGTCGACCACGTCTTTCTTCGTTTCAAGATCGCCAAAAAGCAGGCGGATGCGCTCCAGATCCTCGACCGCCCGGAGGTCGTCGAGGAGATTCGCCTGGCCGCGCACGATGAGCTGGGTGGTCTCGCCCATGCCCGCCCAGCTCGCAAGCCCGGCGTCGACGAGGCGGGCGGTCAGTTCGTCAAGCTCGGCCTGCGCGTGCGCGCGGGCCTGTTCGATTTCGCCCCGCACTTCGCTCAAGGTGCGGCCGCGGATGCGCGCGTTGAGATAATTGCTCGCCTCGACGAGGGCCGAGGAGGGCAGATCCCTTGGGATGGCGACCACCCGGTTCTCCACCGAACCGTCTTCCGACACCAGCACCGCCAGCGCCCGCTCGGGCTCCAGCCCCACGAATTCGATATGCTTGAGCCGCTTGTTGTCCTTCGTCGTCACCACCACGCCCGCCCCGCGCGACAGGCCGGACACGAGGCTGGAGGCCTCCGTCAGAAGCCCTTCAAGGGTCTGGTTGCGGGAGGCCGCCTTGACCTGCGCATCGATCCGGTCGCGCTCCTCGAGCGGCAGATCGCCGATCTCCAGGAGGGCGTCGACGAAAAAGCGCAGGCCGAGCTCGGTGGGCATGCGCCCCGCGCTGGTGTGCGGCGCATAGACGAGCCCAAGCTCCTCGAGATCCTGCATGACGTTGCGGACCGAGGCGGGCGAGAGGGTCATGGGCAGGAGGCGCGAGAGCTGGCGCGACCCCACGGGCTCGCCGCTCGCCAGATAGGAATCCACGATGCGCTTGAAGATCTCGCGCGAACGCACGTTCAGCGCAGCGAGCGCAGTCCTGTCGAGCGCCAGAGGCTCCTGCGGGAAAGGATCGTGACCAGCCATGGGGCAAAGATGACCGCATGGGGCCTCTGGCGCAAGTGCTCGTTATGGACAGTCCCGCCTGGCTGTGGCGAGAGGACGCCTTGAAACGCTGCGCGCGCGGGGTCATAACCGCAGCCATGTGAAGCGCGCCTCCCAAGGCGCAGGCCGGAGCACGCCATGTCCACGAAAACCGCCGCTTTCCAGTGGGACGACCCCTTCCTTCTGGAGCGCCAGCTCACCGAAGACGAGCGGATGATCCGCGACGCCGCGCAAGCCTATGCGCAGGAGAAGCTGCAGCCACGGGTGCTCGAGGCCTACGCCCATGAAAAAACAGACGCGGCGATCTTCGCCGAAATGGGCGAGCTGGGCCTGCTCGGCGTCACCCTGCCGGAGGCCTATGGCTGCGCGGGGACGAATTATGTCGCCTATGGCCTTGTGGCGCGCGAGGTGGAGCGGGTCGATTCGGGCTATCGCTCCATGATGAGCGTGCAGTCCTCGCTGGTCATGCATCCCATCTACGCCTTCGGCTCCGAGGAGCAGCGCAGGAAATATCTGCCCCGGCTCGCGCGCGGCGAGTGGATCGGCTGCTTCGGCCTCACCGAGCCCGACGCCGGCTCTGACCCTGCGGGCATGAAGACCCGGGCGGAGAAGGTCGCCGACGGCTATCGGCTGACCGGCTCGAAAATGTGGATCTCCAATTCGCCCATCGCCGACGTCTTCATCGTCTGGGCGAAGTCGGCGGCCCATGACGGGGCCATCAAAGGCTTCATCCTCGAAAAGGGCATGAATGGCCTCAGCGCCCCCAAGATCAACGGCAAGCTGTCGCTGCGCGCCTCCATCACCGGCGAGATCGTGATGGATGGGGTCATCGTGCCCGAAGAGAACCTTCTGCCCGGCGTCTCCGGCCTCAAGGGGCCCTTCGAATGCCTCAACCGCGCCCGCTACGGCATCGCCTGGGGCGTCATGGGCGCGGCCGAGGATTGCTGGCGCAGGGCGCGCCAATATACGCTGGATCGTCAGCAGTTCGGCCGTCCCCTCGCCGCGACCCAGCTCGTGCAGAAGAAGCTCGCGGACATGCAGACCGAGATCGCGCTCGGCCTGCAGGCCGCGCTGCGGGTGGGGCGCATGTTTGACGAAGCCGTGCTCGCGCCCGAGGCCATTTCGCTCATCAAGCGCAACAACTGCGGCAAGGCCCTCGACATCGCCCGCATGGCGCGCGACATGCACGGCGGCAATGGCATCCATGAGGAATATCATGTGATGCGTCACGCCCAGAACCTCGAGACCGTGAACACCTACGAGGGCACCCACGACGTCCATGCGCTGATTCTCGGCCGCGCCCAGACGGGGCTTCAGGCGTTCTTCTGAAACCCCGCAGGCGGCTTGAGGCTCAGCGCGACGCCTGCTTCACCGGCAGCGCCTTGTCGAGCCACTTGACGATGACGGCCGCGATGTCGCGGCTGTTCTTCTCCAGCATCAGCACATGGGAATTGCCCTTCACGCCGACATCTTCAAGGCGGATGAAGGTCGGCTTGGCGCCGGCCTGCTTGAGATAGTTCACGGTGCAGTGGTCATAGGGCGCGTGGTAGCTCGCCTCGCTCGTCAGGACGAGGATGGGCATTTTCAGATTGGGCAGCTGTCGCGCGGGCGAGGTCTGCTCGAAACAGCGCACGAAGCCCTCGCGCTCGGGCTTCTCCTGCTGGACGAAGGAAAGCTCCGCGCCGCTCTTGACCGGGGGCGAATAGGTCAGCGGCACGTCTGACAGGCCATAGGACAAGGACACCTTGCCATATTTGAACCACTCGGGCGCTCCGGTGAACTCCACCGCGCGCACCGGCGGGCCATTGGGCTCGATGGCGAGGATGGCCTTCACGCCCGCAGGCCTTGCGTCAGCCACCGGCCAGAGGAAGGCGCCGGCCTGCGAATGGCCCATGATGACGGAGGGGCCGATCTTGTCGATCAAGGCGACCAGCGCATCCCGGTTGAGCTCCTGCTGGGTATGGAAATCCTCGATCTCCACCGCCTGCGTCGCGGACAGCGCGAGGACGGAAGGATCGTTCAGCTCCGTGCCGCCGGGCCACTGGCTGTGGAGCTTGGCCTGCGGCCAGAGGTTATATTTGCCCTGCTGCACATAGCGGGACATGGCGCCGCGCACATCGCCCATCTTGGCGGGGCCGTAGGCCTTCTCGATCAGGGGCGAGCGTCCGCGGCCCACCTGATCGACGATATAGACCGCATAGCCCTGCCGCACGAAATACTGGGCCCAGCCTTCCTTGCCCTCGAGCGTGCTGGTGAAGTTGACGCCGGTGCGCAGGCCGCCGTGGACCATGATGACGGGAAAGGGATGCTTGCGGCGCGCCGGGATCATGTATTCCACATACATATGGCCGGTCATCATGGCCCGGCCGTCGATCTCGGTCATCTTGCCGCCGACGAAGAAGGAGCCGTTGCTGGCGAGAACCAGCGGGTCCGCGCTGGCTGCGCCCGCGCTGAAGAGGGCTGCCGCGCCGGCGGCGATGCGTACGATGGTCTTGAACATGGCGTTTCCTTCTCCCGGCGGGCTCTGCGGCCCTGAGCGCAGCTTGCCTTCAAAGCGCGAAAGGATCAATGGCCGATCAGGGGGGCTTGCGGGACGGGGCGGAATGGACGACCTTCATCTCGAACGTTTCAATCAAGACAAGGGGGAAAGACATGCTCAGAACATTCGCCGCAGCTTTGGCCGCCGCCGCAGCCCTCTGCGCGGCCCAGGCCTCGGCCCAGACCATCGTCGACGAATGGGCCAAGGCCCAGCCGCCGGCGCCCATCGAGCTGAAATCGGTCAAGGTCGACACCAAGACCACCGCCTTCCTCGTGCTGGATCTGGTGAAGCAGACCTGCAACGCCGAGCGCCGCCCGCGCTGCCTCGCCTCCCTGCCGAAGGTGGAGAAGTTTCTCGCCGAGGCGCGGGCGAAGGGCATGCCGGTCGTCCACAGCATCGTCGCGGTCGCGACCCCCGCCGACATCGCCCCGCAGGCGGCCCCAAGGGAGGGCGAGCCCATCGTCTCCTCGGTCGCCAACAAGTTCATCCGCACGGACCTCGACAAGATTCTGAAAGACAAGGGCGTCACCACCGTCATCGTGGTCGGCACCACCGCGCAGGGCGCGGTGCTCTATACCGCGAGCGAAGCGGCGTTCCTGGGCTACAAGGTCATCGTGCCCGTGGACGGCGCCTCAGCCGAGACGCTCTATGCGGAGCAAATCACCGCCTGGACCCTGGCCAACGCCCCGGGCGTGGGACAGAACACCACCATGACCCGCTTCGACATGATCGGCTTCTGAGCCGGTCAGGCGGTGAGGCTCGTCACGTGAAAGTGCGGGCCATCGCTCCATCTTGCCAAGCACCCCCGTCTCTGTTTGACTTCCGCAGGGATCAACACGGGGATGGGGAGGCATTGTGACAGAGGTCGCCGCCAAAGACGACGCGCGTTTCATCTGGCCGGTCGAGGACACGTCCCGCGCCCCCTACTGGGTCTATACGGACCGCGAGCTCTATGCGCTGGAGCAGAAACATCTGTTTCAGGGGCCGGTCTGGAATTTCCTCGGCCTCGACATCGAGATCCCCAATCCCGGCGACTACAAGACCACCTTCGTCGGCGACGCCCCGATCATCATGGTGCGCACCATGGACGGGGGCGTCAACGCGCTGATGAACCGCTGCGCGCACAAGGGATCGCTGATCTGCTACAAGCCGCGCGGCAATGTGCGCGAGCTCACCTGCGTCTATCACAACTGGACCTTCGACCTCGAGGGCAAGCTCACCGGCGTCGCCTTCCGCAAGGGCGTGGGCGGCAAGGGGGGCGTGGGGCCTGAGTTCGACTCCAACGATCATAATCTCGTGCGTCTGCGCGTGGAGACCTACAAGGGCCTCGTCTTCGGCTCCTTCTCGCAGGAGACGCCGGGCTTCCGCGACTATATCGGCGACGAGCTCATCGCCTCGATCGACCGCGTCTTCATCAAGCCGCTGAAGGTGCTCGGCTACCACAGCCAGATGTTGCCGAACAACTGGAAGCTCTATGCGGAGAACAACAAGGACTCCTACCACGCGAGCCTTCTGCATGTGTTCCACAACACTTTCGGGGTCGTGCGTCCCAACATGGGCGGCGGCATCAAGCTCAGCGACAACGGCTGGCATCACCTGAGCTACACCGAACGCACGCCGCCCAATGACGACGAGACCGGCCGCGAGAAGGTGCGTTCGCTCAAGGAGCAATACAAGCTCCATGATTCCTCCATGATGGAGCATCGGCTGGAGCTGGGCGACCTCGTCACCAACTCCATCCAGACCATCTTCCCCAATCTCGTGGTGCAGCAGATCCTCAACTGCCTCGCCGTGCGCCAGCTCATTCCCCGCGGCGTCGATTCCAGCGAGCTCATCTGGACCGTGCTCGGCTTTGAAGACGATGCGCCGGACATGCTGGAGCTGCGGCTGCAGGCCAACAATCTCGTGGGCCCCGCAGGCTTCATCTCCATGGAGGATGGCTGCGTCGGCGGCTTCGTGCAGCGCGCGGCCAAGGCCGATCCCGATGCGCAGACCGTGATGCCCATGGGCGGGCGCGGCATTGAGCCCAGCGCAGGCTCGCGCGTCACCGAATCCGCCGTGCGCGGGTTCTGGAAGGGCTGGCGCGAATGTATGAAGATCTGACGAGATGGGCGCGCACACAATGAACGACATGCTCACCGCCCGGCTTACGGTCGAGGCCTTCCTCGCCGACTACATGCACGCGATCGACGCGGATCGGCTGGAGGAGTGGCACGCCTTCTTCACCGAGGATGGCGCCTATCGCGTCACCACGCGCGAGAACGAGGAGCTCGGCCTGCCCCTGAACATCATGTCCTGCAGGGGGCATGGCATGTTCAAGGACCGGATCACGGCCCTGCGCACCGCCAATATCTTCGAGCCCCATGTCTATTGCCATATCCCCGGCGCCCTGCGCATCACAGGCGTCAACGGCGATGTCGTCGACAGCGAAAGCACCTTCACCGTGATCCGCACGACGAACTACGGGGACATGCGGGTTTTCGTCTGCGGGCGCACGCGCGACCGCATCCGCATGACCGAGGCCGGGCCGAAGCTGATCGAGCGCACGGTGGTCCTCGACTCCCGGCAGATCGACACCTTGCTGGTCATCCCCATCTAGAAGAACCCGGAGGCGAGAATGCAGAAGCTGCCGCTCACCATGGCCTGCGGGCCCTATGACCGCATGGAGGCGCTGGCCCAGGGCGTCATCCAGCCCGAAGGCATAGACCTTCGCTATCTCGGCATCCAGTCGCCGCCCGAAATCTTCGCGCGGATGATCAAGACCCATTCCTTCGACGTCGCGGAAATGTCGCTGGCGCATTACTGCATCATGCGCATTCGCGGCGATTTTCCCTTTGTGGCGATTCCCGTCTTTCCCTCGCGCGTCTTCCGCCACGGCTATATTTTCGTCAGCAAGTCCTCAGGCATCAAGGAGCCGAAGGATCTTGAAGGCAAGCGCGTCGGCGTGCAGGAATATCGGCAGACCGCAGGCGTGTGGGTGCGCGGCATCCTGCAGCACGAATATGGCGTCAATCTCGACACGATCCATTGGGTGGAGGGCGGCGTCAACGAGCCGCGCGCGCCCGACCATGACATGGACCTGCGCCCCGTGCGCCCCCTGTCGCTGGAGCTGATCCCGGCCGACCGCACCCTCAACGACATGCTGGAGGCCGGCGAGATCGACGCCTATTTCGGGGCCCGCCGCCCCGGCGCCCTCGACAGGGGCAAGAATGTCGCGCGGCTCTTCCCCGATTATCGCGCGCGCGAGAAGGACTATTACGCCCGCACGCGCTTCCATCCGATCATGCATACGCTGGTCATCCGCGAAGACCTCTACAAGCAGCACCCCTGGGTTCCCGAAAGCCTCTTCAAGGCCTGTCAGGAGTCCAAGGCCTGGGCGCTGAAGCAGATGCAGTTCTCCGGCGCCCAGCGCCTGATGCTGCCCTGGCTCTTTGACGAGATCGCGGAGATGCAGGCGCTCATGGGGTCCGACCCCTGGCCCTATGGGCTGGAGCCCAACCGCGAGATCCTCAGCGCCTTCGTGCAATATCTGGTGGATCAGCATTTCATCGAGACGACGAAACCCATCGACGACCTCTTCGCGCCGATCATCAACTGGAGCGAATGAGCCGGGCTACTTGCGCTCGCCGGGGCCCAGCATTTCGAGGAGCCGGTCGCGCACGGGCTTGGGCGCCGCGATGATCTCGCTGATGATGCCTTGAAGCTCGGCGCCTGACACCGGGTTGACCGCAAGGCCCGCCTGCGCGGCGCCTTGCTGGAAGGCGGCGTCTTTCAACATGGCGTCGAAGGCCTCCCGCAGCGCCTTCAGCCGCTCCGCAGGCACGCCGGGCGTGATGAAGATGGGCCGCCCGATGGTGGCGGGCGCCGAGAGCAGGCGCAGCGCCGCGCGCTCCTCCTCATTGCGCGCGAGATCCATGATGAGCGGAACATCCGGCAGGTCCGGCGCCTTGGTCAGGCCGATCTGCGCGAGCACATGGATCTTCTTGTCCTTCATCCAATCGGGCTTGGTGGATTTCCACCCCTCCCACGAATTGCTGCCGCGCACGTCGACCTCGCCCTTCTCCATGGCGAGGTTGATGTCGGCGCCGCCGGGATAGCCCAGGATGATCTTGAACTTCGTGCCCGCGACCATGTTGAGCACGGCGGGATATTGGGAAGAGGTGTTGGCCCCCGTGGCGCCCACCGTCAACTCGCGTTTGCGCGCGTCCTCGATGCTGCGCACGCCCGTGGTGTGCCATGCGGCGACGGTGTTGTTGTCGGCGGCGGGATTGCCGATCCAGCCGAACTCGGCGGCGTCATATTGCGCGGCGGCGTCGCCCAGAACCTGCTCCAGCGCCAGCGACTGATCGGCGGTGGCCAGCGCCGTGCCGTCTCTGGGCGCCAGCGTATACATGAATTTCGTGAGGATGCGGCTGCCCGCGCCCGTCATCTGCTTGGGAAGGATTCTGGGCTTGCCCGGCAGATGGTCGCCCAGGAAACGGCCGACCAGCCGCGCATAAAGGTCATAGCCGCCGCCGACGGTGAAACCTATGTAGAGATCAAGCGTCTTGCCGCGGTAGAAATCCTCGACGGACTGCGCGCGGGCCTGGCCGCCCATGGCCATGCACAGCAACGCCGCCCCACAGGTGAAGCCCTTGGCCCGCATGAATTCCCTCCCTTGGTGAACCCGAGTTTGCGCCAGGACCGGACGCGCCGCAAGGCGGGCTGCAAGGAGAACTGAATGCCAGGCGCTCCATTGACCCTCGGCCGCTCCGGGCCTAAACATTTCTCAAAGTGAAGCGCGGGCCATCCCCTGAAGTCGCGCCAAAGCCATGAGCGGAGGAACGGACATGTTTGACGCAAATGACGTGGAGGTCATTCCGCTTGGCGAGGCCTGCGGCGCCGAGATTCGCGGCGTCGATCTCAAGAAAGACCTCTCCGACGCCGTCATCGCGAAGATCCAGCAGGCCTGGAACGAGCATCTCGTGCTTTGCGTGCGCGGTCAGGATCTGACACAGGAAGACCAGCTCCGCTTCGCCGCGCGCTTCGGCCCGCTGGGCGCCCGCAAACAGGCGCCCCAGCCCCTGCGTGACCGCGCCGAGGGTGTGTGGCAGCTCGACCCCAAGATTCTCCTCGTCTCCAACATCAAGGTGGACGGCATCCCCGTCGGCGCCTTCGGCGATGGCGACATGTGGTTCCACATCGACTCCGGCTATTCGGAGCGGCCCTATAAATACACCTTCCTCTATGGCGTCGAGCTGCCCAACGAAGGCGGCAACACGCTCTTCTCGAACATGTACAAGGCCTATGACGCCCTGCCCGAAGACCTCAAGCGCAAGCTGGCGGGCCGCAAGGCGCTGCATATCCATGAATACAAGCGCTCCGAGAAGGTCGATCTCTCCACCGACATCAGCGCAGTCCCTCACTGGTTCCACCCGGTCTTCATCACCCATCCCTACACGCACAAGAAAGTGCTGTTCGTGGATCGCCTGATGACCGCGCGTCTCGAAGGCTTCTCGAACGAGGAGAGCGACGAGATCCTCGCCCGGCTCTATGAGATCGGCGAAAGCCGCGAGTTCATTTATGAGCACAAATGGCAGCACGGCGACCTCATCATGTGGGACAACCTCGCCCTCATCCACGCCCGCACCGACTTTCCCCGCGACCAGCGCCGCCTGATGCGCCGCTGCACGGTCGATGGCACGCCGGTTCATGAAAATCTGGAGCAAGTCTGATGTCCGAAACGCTTCCGGCCTTTGACGCCTTCATCGCGGACATGCGCGCCATCTGGGCGCGCGAGAGCGACACCCTTCGCCGCATGGAATTGTCGCGCGACTGCCTCGAAGTCCTCGTGCGCGACCCCAGCTTGCAGAAACATTCGGAATCCTGGCCCTCGACCGAAGGCCGCAAGAACCTTCTGCTGCATGAGGACGACGAGTTCGGCTTCGTGGTGAACGCCGTGGTGCGCGTGCCCGGCCGCACCGGCAGCGTGCATGACCACGCCCATGCCTATACCGCCTATGGCGTGTGCTATGGCGAGGAATATCTGGAGCGCTATGAACGGCTCGACGACCAGAGCAAGCCCGGCTACGCCGAGATCAGGAAGACCTCGGTCACCGTCGGGTCTGCGGGCGTCGTCGATCTCGTGCCGCCGTGGGCGATCCATGCGGAGCAGGGCGGCGCGGGCCGCTCCTGCGCGGTCATCATCCGCAGCGAGCGCCTGGTGGGGAAAGTGCTGCAGCACAATTACGACCCCGAGACGAAGACGGTCGTCCAGCGGTCGGGGCCTGAGCAGATTCCCTACAGGCTTGAGGTCTGAGCGGGGGCGTCACCCCCCCCCGCGATCTCCCCCGCCTCCCTGATGAGCCGGCCTTTGGAATGCTTCACTTCCGACCATAGGCTGCAGCCGTGTCAGCTGCGATTTCTTGCAGGAACGCTGCTGTCGGGGCATCAAGCCCCGAAATGAAAGTGTTGCCGACGGGGCTCTTGCCATAAATCGTCGCATAAGTCGTCGCCGCCGCCAGATAGGTGCCGGCTAGGGTCGGGTGGCGCTTGTCGCGTTGATAGAGCTCCAGATCAGGCCTCGCCTTCACCGCATTGGCGAAAGCCAGGCCTGCCGGAATCACCCGCGCCTTGTTCTGCGCTCCCGCCGCTCCATAGGCGTCAGCAAGCTGCTGAGTCATCTCCGGCTTGTCCTTGTAGGCCCAGGACATGAAGAGGATCGGCTCCGCCCCGTTGGCGCGGATGGTCCGTGCATGTTTCTTCGCAAATTTGTAGAAAGTGTCCTTCAGTTTGGGATGAACAGGGCACTGGCTGCAATCCATGAGGATCACGCCATCGAATTGCCTGCCCGGCTTATTGAAGACGATTTCATTATCACCCACGAAGGAATATCGCCCGATGCCATCAGGCCGGAGATAAGATTTCATGTCATGCCATTCGATGCCCGACCCGCTGATCGTCACGGATGTGCCGCGCGCGTCGGTGCGCCCATCGGCCCGCACAAAGCCGAGCAGGAAGTTGTGCATGCTGTTGTTGTAATAAAAGAAGCTGTTGCCAACCCACAGAAGGGAAGCGGGCGGCGCCTTTTCGGCAGCCTGTACGGCCCCTGCAAACGCCAGAAAACAAAATGCGAAGCCTGAGAAGAAGGCCGCTAGGTTGCGTGCGAACATATTGCTCCCTCCACTTATCTTGAGTGGATTAGAAACCGTGCCGCCAAGCCTTACAAGCGGGAGGCGCGCTCACGGCCGCCCGCCTCACCCCATCGTCGGAATCACGAAGCTCGCGCCGTCCTTCACCCCGCTCGGCCAGCGCGCCGTCACCGTCTTGGTGCGGGTGTAGAAGCGGATGGAGTCGGGGCCGTGCTGGTTGAGGTCGCCGAAGGCCGAGCGCTTCCAGCCGCCGAAAGTGTAATAGGCGATGGGCACGGGGATCGGCACGTTGACGCCGATCATGCCCACCTGCACACGCGCCGCAAAGTCGCGCGCGGCGTCGCCGTCGCGGGTGAAGATCGCGACGCCGTTGCCATATTCATGATCGTTGCAAAGACTGAGCGCGTCTTCATAGGTCTTTGCGCGCACGACCGAGAGCACGGGGCCGAAGATCTCTTCCTTGTAGAGGCGCATGTCCGGCGTGACGTGATCGAAAAGGCAGCCGCCGAGGTAGAAGCCCTTCTCATAGCCCTGCATCTTGAAGCCGCGCCCATCGACCGCCAGGGTCGCGCCCTCCTTAACGCCAAGGTCCACATAGCCGCGCACGCGCTCCAGCGCTTGCGCCGTCACCAGCGGGCCATAGTCGGCGGAGGAATCCGTGGAGGGGCCGATCTTGAGGCTTTCGACGCGCGGAATGAGGCGGCGCATCAATTCATCCGCCGTCTTCTCGCCCACGGGCACCGCGACCGAGACGGCCATGCAGCGTTCGCCCGCCGAGCCATAGCCCGCGCCGATCAGCGCATCCACGGTCTGGTCCATGTCCGCGTCGGGCATGACGACGAGATGGTTCTTCGCGCCGCCGAAACATTGCACGCGCTTGCCCGTCGCGCAGCCGCGCGCATAGACATATTCGGCGATGGCCGTTGAGCCCACAAAGCCGATGGCCTGAATGTCGGGATCGTCGAGCAGGGCGTCGACCGCCTCCTTGTCGCCATTGACCACATTGAGGATGCCCGGCGGCAGGCCCGCTTCGAGGAAAAGCTCGGCCAGCATGAGGGGCACGGAGGGGTCGCGCTCCGAGGGCTTCAGCACGAAGGCGTTGCCGCAGGCGATGGCGGGAGCGAATTTCCACATGGGGATCATGGCGGGGAAGTTGAACGGCGTGATGCCCGCCACTACGCCCAGCGGCTGGCGCAGGGAATAGACGTCGATGTTCGGCCCCGCGCCATCGGTGAACTCGCCCTTCATGAGATGCGGGATCCCGCAGGCGAACTCCACCACTTCGACGCCGCGCTGAATGTCGCCCTTGGCGTCAGCGATGGTCTTGCCATGCTCTCTTGCGAGAACTTCAGCCAGCTTGTCGTTGTCGCGCTCCAGAAGCTGCAGGAATTTCATGAGCACGCGGGCGCGGCGCTGGGGATTGGTGGCGGCCCAGGCGGGCTGGGCGGCTTTGGCGTTCTCGACCGCCGCCCGGACCTCCGCCTTGGATGCGAGCGGCACCCGCGAGATCTGCTCGCCGGTCATGGGCTGCCAGCCCTCGGTGAAACGCCCGGAGGCTCCCGCGACATGCCTGCCGCCGATGAAATGGGTGAGCTCCTTCATGACGCATCCCTTTTGATCGAATTGTTGGGCGCACAATGTCCCATTCCCGGCGCTTGGGAAAGCGCGTTCGGGGCCTTTGCGACGGATTTACGGGGGCTTCGGCCCGCTGGATCGTAAGTCGCGACTTGCGAGACCGCAAAGGCGACGCTCAATCTGTCCACCATGTCCGCGGACAGGTCGGCCCTCACCTCTGGCACGCCCCGCAATAAAAGGTCGACCGTCCCGACTGCACCACCCGCGCCACAAGGCCGCCGCAGCCCTCCCGGGGGCAGGGCTCGCCTTCGCGGTCGTAGACCCGGAAGGTGTGCTGGAAATAGCCGAGCGAGCCATCGGCCTGTCTGTGGTCGCGCAGGCTTGAGCCGCCTGCGGCCACGGCCTCATTCAGCACCTCCCGGATGATCCCCGCCAGCAGATTGGCGCGCGGGGTGGGGGAGCCGTCCTTGCGGGCGAGGGTTCCTGCGGCCCGGCGTGGGGACAGGCCCGCCCGGTGCAGGGATTCGCAGACATAGATGTTGCCGAGGCCCGCGATCAGCCTCTGGTCCAGCAGGGCCGCCTTCAGCGGCGCCGCCTTGCCCGCGAAGAGCCGCGCCAGAAGGGCGCCGTCGAGCGCATTGCCCAGCGGCTCCACCCCGATGTCGCGGAAGAACTTGTGGGCCGCGAGCCCGGCGCGGGGCTCCAGCAGCATGAAGCCGAAGCGGCGCGGATCGTTGTAGGTGATCTCGGCCCCGTTGGAGAGCTTGAACGTCACATGGTCGTGGGTGGGGTCTTTGGAGCGGTCATGGTGAAACAGGCCCGGCAGATCGCCGCCGATGCGGAAAGACCCGCTCATGCCCAGATGCATGACCAGCACATCATCGCCCTCAAGGTCGACCATCAGATATTTCGCCCGCCGCCCCACAGCCTCGACCCTGCGTCCCGCCAGACGGGCCGGGAAATTCTGAGGGAAGGGGAAGCGCAGGTCCGGGCGGCGCTGCTCCACCGAAACGATCCGCGCGCCCGTCATCACGGGCTCAAGTCCCCGGCGCACCGTCTCCACTTCCGGCAATTCAGGCATGCGGCGGATGCTCCTGCTGGCCCTCGATCAGGGGGCTTCCTTCGCCTACATAGCCAGATGCACCGTCGCGCGCTATGGTCCCGCCGCATTCGGAGTTCGTCCATGTCCAGCCAGAGCCAGCCGCAGCCATCTTCCCCGGATGAAACCCATTTCGGCTTCCGCAATGTGCCGCTGGGCGAGAAGCAGGATCTCGTGGACGACGTGTTCCTCAAGGTCGCCTCCCGCTACGACCTCATGAACGATCTGATGTCCGCGGGACTGCACCGGGCCTGGAAGGATGTGCTTGTCGGCATGGTGCGCCCCTCGACCACGCGCCCCTTCCGGCATCTGGATGTGGCGGGCGGGACGGGCGACGTGGCCTTCCGGGTCATCGAGGCGGGCGGGCCGGAGACCGAGGTCACCGTGCTCGACATCAACCCCAACATGCTGGCCGTCGGGCGCGAGCGCGCCGAGGCGCGCAGCCTGCCGGGCCTGACCTTCGTGGAGGGCAATGCGGAGGAGCTCGCTTTGCCTGACAACACATTCGACGCCTATACGATCGCCTTCGGCATCCGCAACGTGCCGCGCATCGACAAGGCCCTGCGCGAGGCGCGGCGGGTGCTCAAGCGCGGCGGGCGCTTCCTGTGTCTGGAATTCTCGACCGTGGACATTCCCCTGCTGGACCGCATCTACGAGGCCTATTCCTTCACCGCCATTCCCGCCATCGGCAAGGTCGTGACGGGGGATGGCGCGCCCTATCGCTATCTCGTGGAATCCATCCGCCAGTTCCCGGATGCGCCGACCTTCCGCGACATGATCGAGGACGCCGGCTTCGCCCGCGCCTCCTTCACGCGCCTGACCGGCGGCGTCGTCGCCATCCATTCCGGCTGGAAGCTGTAAGGCCCCCCGTGATCGGCTCCCTCCTCCATATCCTGCGTCTCGCGCGCGCTGGCTTCGTCCTCGCGCATGAGGGCGTCTTCTCCAACGTCGACCCCTCGCTCGCGCCCCCGCAGGCCCGCCTTGGGCTCGCCGTGGCCCGCCTGCTGGCGCGCCGCGATGTGAAGCCCGGCGCAAGCCGCCTCGCCGTCGCCATCGCCCGGCTTGGACCATCCTATGTGAAGCTTGGCCAGTTCCTCGCCACCCGCCCCGATGTGGTCGGCCCCAATGTGGTGCGTGATCTCGAAGCCCTGCAGGACCGGATGGAGCCCTTCGGGCGCGCCGTGGCCGTGACCACCATCGAGGCGGCCTTCGGCCGTCCGCTTGATGAGATTTTCATCGAGCTGGCGGAGCCCATGGCCGCCGCCTCCATCGCGCAGGTCCACAAGGCCCGCGTGCGTGATGAGCATGGCGAACGCGACGTCGCCGTGAAGATCCTGCGTCCGGGCGTGGAGCGCCGCTTCTCGCGCGATCTCTCGGACATGTTCTTCGCCGCCCATTTCGCCGAGCGCCATTTCGCCGAAGCGCGGCGTCTGCGCATGGTGGAGGTGGTGGAGACCCTCGCCCGCTCCGTGCGCATGGAGATGGATTTCCGCCTCGAAGCCGCCGCGGCTTCCGAATTCGCCGAGAACAGTTCTGGCGACAGCGACTTCCGCGTGCCCTCGGTCGATTGGGACCGCACGTCGAAAGACGTCTTCACCATGCAGTGGATGGACGGGATTCCCCTCTCGGACATTCCCGCGCTGGAGCGGGCGGGCCATGACCTGCCGGCGCTCGGGCGCACGGTGATCCAGTCCTTCCTGCGCCATGCGGTGCGCGACGGCTTCTTTCATGCGGACATGCATCCGGGCAATCTGTTCGTGGATCGCGAGGGGCGGCTCTGCGCCGTCGATTTCGGCATCATGGGCAGGCTGGGCCTGAAGGAGCGGCGCTTCCTCGCGGAGATCCTCTATGGCTTCATCACCCGCGATTACCGCAGGGTGGCGGAGGTCCATTTCGAGGCGGGCTATGTGCCCGAACATCATTCGGTGGAGGATTTCGCCCAGGCCGTCCGCGCCATCGGCGAGCCGATCCATTCACGCCGCGCCGACCAGATCTCCATGGCGAAGCTGCTGACCCTGCTGTTCGAGATCACCGCGCTCTTCGACATGCGCACGCGGCCCGAACTCGTCATGCTGCAGAAGACCATGGTCGTCGTGGAGGGCGTGGCCCGGCGGCTCGATCCGCGCCTCAATCTCTGGTCCACCGCCGACCCCGTGGTGCGCGGCTGGATCGAGGAGAATCTTGGCCCCATCGGCAAGCTGACCGACGCCGGACGCTCGCTTTCGCAGCTTGGCCGCGCCGCCATCGCCCTGCCCGAAATGCTGGACCGCGCCGAACGGCTGACCCGCAAGCTGGAGGAGGCGACGAAGCACGGCTTCGAACTCTCCCCCGCCTCCGTCGAGGCGATCGGCAAGGCCGAAGCGCGCCGGGCCCGCTGGGGCAACGCCGCCTTGTGGGCCATCGCGGGCTTGCTATTGTGGTTCGCAGTGAAGCTTCTGGACTGACGGGATGGCCGCATGACGGGCAAGCGCATCCTTCTGATCGTGGGGGGCGGAATCGCCGCCTACAAGAGCCTCGACCTCGTGCGGCGCCTGCGCGAGCGGGGCATGAGCGTGCGCGCCGTGCTGACGCAGGCGGGCGCCGAATTCGTCACGCCCCTGTCGCTCGCGAGCCTCACGGGGCAGGAGGTTCATCAGGAGCTTTTCTCGCTCACCGCCGAGGCCCGTATGGGCCATATCGAACTCTCGCGCGACGCTGATCTCGTGGTCATCGCGCCCGCCACCGCTGATCTCCTGGCCAAAGCCGCTCAGGGGCTCGCCAATGATCTGGCTTCGACGCTGCTGCTCGCCACCGACAAGCGCGTGCTGGCGGCGCCCTCCATGAACCTGCGGATGTGGCTGCATCCGGCGACCCGGCGCAATGTGGAGACCCTGCGCGGCGACGGCATGCTCTTCGTCGGGCCGGGCGACGGCGCCATGGCCTGCGGCGAGTTCGGCCCCGGCCGCATGAGCGAGCCCCTGGAGATCGTCGCCGCCGTGGAGGCCGCGCTCAAGGGCGATACGACCATTCCGCTTCCCGGCGCAAAGCCGCGCCCGCTCGCCGGACGGCGGGTGATCGTGACCTCTGGCCCGACCCATGAGCCCATCGACCCCGTCCGCTACATCGCCAACCGCTCCTCCGGCAAACAGGGCCACGCCATTGCTGAGGCCGCCGCGCAGGCGGGAGCGGAGGTCGTGCTGGTCAGCGGCCCCGTGACCGTGCCTGATCCTGCGGGCGTGAAGACGGTGCATGTGGAGACGGCGCGCGAGATGCTGCAAGCGGTGGAGGCCGCGCTGCCTGCGGATGTCTATGTCGGCGCCGCCGCCGTCGCGGACTGGCGCGTGGGTTCCGAGGTCGTCGAGAAGCTGAAGAAAGGCCCATCCGGCCCGCCAAGCCTTGGCCTTGTCGAAAACCCCGACATTCTCGCCACCGTCGCGCGCCATGCGAAGCGCCCCGGCCTCGTGGTGGGCTTCGCCGCCGAGACGCAGAAGGTAATCGACCATGCGCAGGCCAAGCTCATGCGCAAGGCCTGCGATCTCATCGTCGCCAATGACGTGAGCCCCGCCACCGGCGTGATGGGCGGCGACGCCAATACGGTGCATCTCGTCAGCAAGGCCGGGGTCGAGACCTGGCCCACCCTGCCCAAGCCCGAGGTGGCGCAAAAGCTCATCGCCCATCTGGCGGCGCTCATCCATGCGAAGGAGGGCGGCGCGTGACCCCCATCAAGATCACGGTGGCGCGCCTGCCCCATGGCGAAGGCCTGCCGCTTCCGGCCTATCAGACCCCCGGCTCCGCAGGCCTTGATCTTCTGGCCGCCATCGCGCCGGGCGCCAGGCTTGTGATCGAGCCCGGCGCGCGCGAGCTTGTGCCCACGGGCCTGCGGCTTGAGCTGCCGCCGGGCTTTGAAGGGCAGGTGCGGCCGCGCTCGGGCCTCGCCCTGAAAGCGGGCGTGACCGTGCTCAATTCGCCGGGCACCATCGACAGCGATTACCGGGGCGAGGTCGCGGTGATCCTCATCAATCTGGGATCGGCGCCCTTCGAGATCACGCGCGGCGACCGGATCGCCCAGCTCGTGGTGGCGCCGGTCATTCAGGCGGCGCTCATCGAGGCCGCCGATCTCGGCGCCTCTGCGCGCGGGGCTGGCGGCTTCGGCTCCACGGGCGTCGATGGAGGCGCCGCATGATCCTTCTGTCCCGCCGCTGTCTTCTCGCCGTCGCCGCCGTGGTCGACATCGCGCTGCATGCGCGGCCCGCCCCCGTGGCGGCTAAGGCTCTGGCGGCGCGCCACAATCTGCCGCCGCGCCATCTCGAGACCCTGCTGCAGGCGCTGGTGCGGGCCAATATCCTCAAGGGGGTGCGCGGCCCGCGCGGAGGGTATGAGCTCGCGCGCGAGCGGCGCCGCATCAGCATGGGGGAAATCGTCCGTGCGACGCTCAACGAGGCGGATGGAAGCGAGTTCGGCCCGGAGTCCCGGCTCATGCTCGAGGTGATCGAGCCCCTCGCCACCCAGGCCAGCCAGCAGTTTCTGGTGGCGCTGGAGGCGGTGAGCGTGGACGACCTCTGCAAGAACGCGGAGGCAGGCGCCGTCTTCGGGGCGAAAGAGGCCCATTCCGATTTCACCATCTGAAGATTGTTATTTGCTTTAATATCCAGATTGAAACTGGTAATGTCCCGGCGGACCTGAAAAGGAGAGCGCGATGAGCTTTGCAGACAAGAAGCCCGGCCGTGGCCGAATCTATGGCTCCATCACCGAGACCATCGGCGACACGCCGCTGGTCCGTCTGGACCGTCTCGCCAGGGAGAAGGGCGTAAAGGCCAACCTTCTGGGGAAACTCGAATTTTTCAATCCGATCTCCAGCGTCAAGGACCGCATCGGCGTCGCCATGGTCGACGCGCTCGAGGCTGCAGGCAAGATCACCCCTGGCAAGACCCATCTCGTCGAGCCGACCTCGGGCAACACCGGCATCGCGCTCGCCTTTGTGGCGGCGGCCCGTGGCTACAAGCTCAGCCTCGTCATGCCCGAGTCCATGTCCATCGAGCGCCGCAAGATGCTGGCCCTGCTTGGCGCTGAGCTGGTGCTCACCCCCGCCGCCCAGGGCATGAAGGGCGCCATCGCCAAGGCGCAGGAGATCGTCGCCTCGAACCCTGACGCCATCATTCCCCAGCAGTTCGAAAACCCGGCCAATCCCGACATCCACCGCCGCACCACGGCGGAGGAGATCTGGAACGACACCGATGGCGGCGTTGATTTCGTGGTCTCGGGCGTGGGCACCGGCGGCACGATCACCGGCATCGGCCAGGTGCTGAAGGCGCGCAAGCCCTCGCTCAAGATGGTGGCGGTGGAGCCGGAGGATTCTCCCGTCCTTTCGGGCGGCCAACCCGGCCCGCACAAGATCCAGGGCATCGGCGCGGGCTTCGTGCCGGGCGTGCTGGATCGCGGCGTGATCGACGAGGTCGTGACGGTGGGCAACCAGACCGCCTTCGAGACCTCGCGTCATCTGGCGCGGGTCGAGGGCATCCCCGTCGGTATCTCCTCGGGGGCCTCGGTGGCGGCGGCGCTCGAGATCGGCGCGCGTCCGGGCATGGAAGGCAAGAACATCGTCATCATCATCCCCTCCTTCGCCGAACGCTATCTCTCGACGGCTTTGTTCGAGGGGCTGTGAGCGCAGGCCGCCGTCAGACATAAAAGCCAGGAGGCTCCGGTTCGCCGGGGCCTTTTCATTTGCGGCGGCCTCCGCTACCCCTTGGGCGCTGATGCGGAGGCTGTCCCATGAATACGATCATCGTCGAACGCCATGACACGGTCTGCCTCGTGCGCCTCAACCGCCCGCAGGCCCTCAACGCCCTCAATGCGGAGCTGATCGACGAGCTGAACGCCGCGCTCGACGCCTATGAGGCTGACGACGAGCTTGGCTGTCTTGTCCTCACGGGTTCTGAAAAGGCTTTCGCCGCAGGCGCCGACGTCAAGGAGATGCAGTCCAGAACCTATATGGACGCCTATCTCGACGACTTCATCTCCAAATGGGAGCGCATCACCCGCACCCGCAAGCCGGTGATCGCGGCGGTGGCGGGTTTCGCGCTGGGCGGGGGTTGCGAGCTCGCCATGATGTGCGACTTCATCCTCGCCGCCGACAACGCCAGATTTGGCCAGCCCGAGATCCGCATCGGCACGATTCCAGGCGCCGGGGGCAGCCAGCGGCTGACCCGTTTCGTGGGCAAGTCCAAGGCCATGGAGCTATGCCTCACCGGCCGCATGATGGATGCGGCGGAGGCCGAGCGCTGCGGCCTCGTCTCGCGCGTCCTGCCGCTGGCCGACCTCGTGCCCGAGGCGCTGAAGGCGGCGGCGACCATCGCAGGCTTCTCAAGGCCGTCGGTGATGATGGCCAAGGAGGCGGTGAACCGCGCCTATGAGACCACGCTCGCCGAAGGCGTGCGCTTCGAGCGGCGCCTGTTCCATTCCACCTTCGCCACGCAGGATCAGAAGGAGGGCATGGCCGCCTTCATCGAAAAGCGCAGCCCCAATTTCACCCATCGCTGAGGTATCCCATGACTGCCCCCCTGCGCGGCGTGATCGCCGCCGTCGCCACGCCCATCACGCCTGACCACAAGCCGGACGCGCCGCGCTTCCTCAGGCTCGCGCAACATCTCCTCGACCACGGCTGCGACGCCCTGAATGTGTTGGGCACCACCGGCGAGGCGACCTCCTTCGCGCTGCCCGACCGCTTGGCCCTGATGAGCGCGGCTGCTGGCGAGCTTGATCGCGCGCGCATGATGGTGGGCACGGGCGCCGCCGCCCTTGGGGACGCCATCGCCCTGACGCGCCACGCGGCGGAGCTCGGCTTCGCCGGCGCCCTCGTGCTGCCGCCCTTCTATTACAAAGGGGTCAGCGAAGACGGCGTGTTCGACTATGTGGCCGCCATCATTGAGGCGACGGCGGCGACCCCCGTTCCCCTCTATCTCTATCATTATCCCGCGCTGTCGGGCGTGCCCTATACGCCCGAACTCGTGGGGCGGCTGATCGAGGCCTTCCCCGCGCGCATCGTGGGCCTGAAGGATTCCTCTGGCGATCTCGCCTTCGAGCGCCTGCTGGCCGAGCGCCACAAGAACTTTTCAGTATTCCCCGCCAATGAAGCGACCCTGCTTGAGGGGCGCACGGGGATTTTCGCGGGCTGCATCTCCGCCACCTGCAACCTCAACGCCGATCTCTGCGCCAAGGCATGGCGCGAGGGTGATGCGAAGGCGCTTGAGACCGCCGTCTCCATCCGCAAGCTCTTCGACGGCAAGCCGCTGGTGGCGGGCGTGAAGGCTGGCCTCGCCCACCTCCATGGCGATGCGGCGCTCGCCCGGCCCATGCCCCCGCTCACCGCCTGGGCGCCCGCCGAAGCCGCAGATCTGGCCCTGCGCCTCGACCAGGCGCGTCATTGAGCAGGTTTTGCCAGAGAATCTGGCGAATGGGCCCCTCATGGCGTTGACGACTTGAGGGTATCGCGTCTATAAGCCTGCCACTCGCCGTGGCCTCCGGGTCCGGCACGACTTTTTTGCGGCTGGCCCACGGCCGGCCAGCTCTACCGAGGAAATCATGGCTAACACAGCTTCAGCCAAAAAGGCCGTCCGCAAGATCGAGCGCCGTACCGCGGTGAACCGTTCGCGTCGTTCGCAGATGCGCACCTATGTCCGCAAGGTCGAAGAGGCCATCGCCTCCGGCGACGCTTCGGCCGCTCAGGCCGCTCTTCACGCAGCCGAGCCGCTGGTGATGCGCGCCTCGCAGAAGGGCATCATCCACAAGAACACCGCCTCGCGGAAGATCTCCCGCCTGACCGTTCGCGTGAAGGCTCTGGCGAAGTGATCTTCGCACGCATGTGACGTAAGGTTCACATGGTCCATTCCAAAGCCCGGCGCTCCCAGCGTCGGGCTTTTTTCTTGGCGTCGCATCTCAATCAAAAATGCGCTCCGTCCTTCAAAGCGCGGCGAAAAAAAGTTTCGAGCCGATTTGAATGGGCATAAATTTGCAGTCAATTTCATCGGGTTAGAGGCAAAGGCGAAAACGTCTGGAGATGCGGGCGCCTTGACTCTCTCGTTGAGGCGCGCGGACCTCGAAAAGGGACTTTTGAGGGCTTGTGGAAGCCGCCTTTCAGGGTCGCGTCAAAGTGAATTGAATCAGGCGGTTGTGGGGGTCAATCCCTAAAAAAGCAATTTTTTCGCCTCATTGCGGATGGCCAAGTCGGAGCCACGGGAACATGAAGGTTGCGTGTCAGTCCGAGTGTGCTACTCGTTAATGACGGTCGCAATGGACGAAGGTTCGAGGGATCCTGACGAAAAGCGGTTTAAAAAACGTTTCTTCCAGGGGTTTCCGTAACGTGTCGAATGTAACAGTTGAGTGTTCCGGAATTCACGAATCTGGAAACCTTGTCGTTGCTTCCGTGGTCGCCTCCTGTGGGCGCATCTGAACAATTGTAACGGGGCATTGTTGCAGAGCAATTCTGCAAGATGGGGGATCTATGCTTTACGTCGACAACATCTTCGACTTGAGAGATTTCCCTCAGGATTCCCGGCTTGATTCTCCTCCCTTGTATTTTCATTCGTCTTGATCGTGTCGCGGCTCTCGTCGCCGCACCCCATTTGAGATGAACCTCTGCGTTCGCTCAACCGCTTTTTCGAAACGCCCCCTTTCGCTGAAAAGAAGCCGCCTGACATGATGAACTCCCGCACGTCCGCGCCGCGCCTGCAAGCTGCGCAGACAGAGACCGATAGCGACGGCGCCCATGCCGAAGCCTGGAAACGGACCTGCCGCCGCCTGCGCGCAGAACTGGGTGAAGACGTCTTCACGTCCTGGTTCGGCCGCCTTGAGCTTGACGCGGTCCGCGACGGCGTCGCCCTTCTGTCTGTCCCCACCCGTTTTCTCAAGAGCTGGATTCAGTCCCACTACACGGACAAGATCCTCGCCACCCTGACGGCCGAAGCCCCCTCCGTCACCGCCATCACCGTCGACGTCCGCACCTCCGCCCGCTCCGCGCCCGCCCGAAGCCTTGCGCCGGAGGCCCGCAGCGCCCAGCCTGGCGGCGCCTCGGCCCCCTCGTCGGGCTTTGCGCCGGAGCGCGCCGCGCCCGTCTTCGAAGAGCAGCCCCGCGCCGCCGACGCCCAGCGCCCGGCCCGCGTGCAGCCGGCCTCCGACGCGGACGGCCTCACAAGTTCGCCGCTTGATCGGCGCCTGACCTTCTCGACTTTCCTCGTGGGCAAGTCGAACCAACTCGCCCATGCGGCGGCCCAGCGCATCGCTTCGGCTTCGCCCGGCGAGGCGCCGATCTACAATCCCCTTTATATTCACTCCGCCGTGGGCCTTGGTAAGACCCATCTGCTGCAGGCCATCGGCCATATGGCGGGCGAGGCTGGAAAGCGGGTCATCTATCTGACCGCGGAAAAGTTCATGTACCGCTTCGTCTGCGCCCTCAAGGCCCAGACCTCCATCGCCTTCAAAGAGAAGCTGCGCGGCATCGACGTGCTGTTGATCGACGATGTGCAGTTCCTGCAGGGCAAGTCGATCCAGCAGGAGTTCTGCCACACGCTGAACGCGCTGATCGACGCGGGCCGCCAGATCGTCGTCGCGGCCGACCGGCCCCCCTCCGAGCTTGAAAGCCTTGAGGAGCGCGTGCGTTCGCGTCTGGCTGGCGGGCTGTGCGTGGAGATGGGCGCGCTCGACGAGCCGCTGCGGCTCAAGATTCTGGAGATGCGCATCGCCGCCGCCAAGGCTTCGCAGCCGGGCTTCGACGTGCCCGCCCTCGTCGCCGCCTATGTGGCGCGCGCCATCGAGACCAATGGCCGCGACCTCGACGGCGCCGTGAGTCGTCTGCTGGCGCGGGTCACCCTCACCGGCGCCGCCCTCACCGTCGAGATGGCGGAAGACGCGATCCGCGACCTCGTGCGCACACGCGAGCCAAAGCGCGTCAAGATCGAGGACATCCAGAAGCTGGTGGCGACCCATTATAATGTGAGCCGCGCCGACATCCTGTCCTCCCGGCGCACCGCCACCGTGGTCCGCCCGCGCCAGATCGCCATGTATCTGTCGAAGGTGCTGACCCTGCGCTCGCTGCCCGAAATCGGCCGCCGCTTTGGCGGGCGTGACCATACGACCGTGCTGCATGCGGTCCGCAAGATCGAGGGCCTCGCAGGCAAGGATGGCTCGCTCTCCGAGGAGATCGAACTTCTGAAGCGTATGCTGGTGGAATAGGGGTCCGGGCGCAGCTTATGGCCTGATGAAATCACCCGCTCCGCCATGAGCGGGTTTTTTCATGGCCTCCCTCTGGTCATGGGCTTCAAGATGCTCTTTATTGCCTCGCCGGGCCTTGCGCCCCTGACCAATAAAGCAGAGGACTTCCATGGGAGAGAACATCACCCTGACGGCTGAAGACGGCGTCAAGATCGGCGCCTATGTGGCCAGGCCTGCTGGCGCTCCGCGCGGCGGCGTCGTCGTCATTCAGGAAATTTTTGGCGTCAACCATCACATCCGCGCAGTCGCCGACCGCTATGCGGCGGAAGGCTATGTCGCCGTCGCCCCCGCGCTCTATGACCGCGTCCAGGCTGGCTATGAATCCGGCTACGAGCAGGCGGAGGTTCAGGCCGGCGTCGCCATCCGCGGCAAGACCGACGCGGCGAAGGTCATGCTGGATGTGAAGGCGGCGGTGGCGGAAGCTGCAAAGGCCGGCAAGGTCGGCGTGGTCGGCTATTGCTGGGGCGGCACGCTCGCCTTCGCGGCGGCTGTGAACATTCCGGGCGTCGCAGCGGCCTCCGGCTATTATGGCGCCGGCGTCGCCGCCATGTGCGACAAGGCCCCGGTCGCCCCGACCATTCTGCATTTCGGCGAGACCGATCATTCGATCCCCATGGCTGATGTGGAGAAGGTGAAGGCCGCCCGCCCCGAGACCCCCGTTTATGTCTATGCGGCGGGCCATGGCTTCAACTGCGACGAGCGCGGCGCCTATGACAAGGCCTCCGCCGATCTCGCGCGCCAGCGCACCTATGACTTCTTCGCGAGGCATGTCGGCTAAGGCCGTCTGACTGGCATTTGATAAACGCGTCGGCCGGGTCCAGAGCAATGGTCCTGGCCGACGCCTCCACTGGCCGGAGGCATCATGATCGTCGAGAATGAAAAGCAGCTCACTGAATTCGCGCTGGATGTGATGAAGCGCACGCCCGATCCGCGCCTGCGCGAGATCATGACCTCGCTCATCACCCATCTGCATGGATTCATTCGCGACGTGCGCCTCACCGAGCGCGAGTTTCAGGACGCCTGCGCCATCATCGCGGAGATGGGCCAGCGCACCAATGACACCCATAACGAAGTGGTGTTGATGGCGGGCTCGCTTGGCGTCTCCTCGCTCGTCTGCCTGCTCAACAATGGCGACAATGGCAACACCGAGACCAACCAGAATCTGCTCGGCCCCTTCTGGCGCCTCAATCACCCCGATACGCCCAATGGCGCCTCGATCATGCGTTCGACGACCGTGGGCGAGCCGCTCTTTGCGCGGGCCCGCTTCATGGATGTGACGGGCGCGCCCATCGTCGGCGCCAAGGTCGATGTCTGGCAGTCCAACGCCGACGGCTTTTATGAGAATCAGGACGAGACGCAGGTGGACATGAACCTGCGCGGCAAGTTCACCACCGACGAGAAGGGCGAGATCTGGTTCCGCAGCGTCAAGCCCTCGGGCTATCCGATCCCGACGAGCGGCCCTGTCGGGCGCCTGCTCATCGCGCAGGAGCGCCATCCCTTCCGCCCGGCGCATTTGCATTTCCTGGCTTACAAGGACGGCTTCAAGACGCTGATTTCGCAGGTCTATTTCGATGACGATCCGCGCATTGAGACCGATGCGCAGTTCGGCGTGACCAAGGCCCTGCTCGGCCATTCGGATCGCCATGAGGGCGGCGCGCCGGACGCTGACGTGACGGGCGTCTGGCACGCCATGAATTATGCGTTCCGCATGGAGGCGGGCGAGGCGCGGCTTCCGCGTCCGCCGATCAAATAGTGAGCGAGCTTCGCCTCTCCGTCCTCGACCAGTCGCCCACGGTCGCTGGCGCGCCGCAAGACCGCGCCATCCGCGACACCATCGCCATGGCCCAGCATTGCGAGGCGCTTGGCTATGAGCGTTTCTGGGTCAGCGAACACCATGGCTCCCAGAGCATCGTGGGGTCGGCGCCGGAGATTCTGGTCGCCGCCATCGCCGCGCGCACGACCCGCATCCGCGTCGGCACGGCGGGCGTCATGCTGCCGCATTATGCGCCGCTGAAAGTGGCGGAGCAGTTCCGCGTGCTGGAGGCCATCGCCCCCGGCCGCATTGATCTGGGCCTCGGCCGCGCGCCGGGCGGGGATGGGCGCACCTCATGGGCGCTGAACCCCATGGGCGACGACGCCGTGCAGCGCTTTCCCGCCAATGTGCGGGACATCATCGCCTGGACGTCAGGCAAGCCGCTGGCGGAGGGTCATGCGCTGGCGAGCCTCAAGGTGACTCCGCAATCCTCCACGGCGCCAGAGGTCTTCGTGCTCGGCAGCTCCGATTATGGCGCGCAGGTCGCAGCCTATCTGGGCATACCCTTCTGCTTCGCCGCCTTCATCAACGAACATGGCGCCGAACAGGCTTTCGAAATCTATCGCCGCTACTACCAGCCAAGCGAACGCCATTCGGCGCCGCAGCCCTCGGTCTGCGTCTTCGCGCTGGCGGCGCAGAGCGAGGCGCAGGCGCGCCACGTCTTCGCCACGCGCGCGCTCTCGCGCATCAACCGCGATCGCGGGGTGCGCAAGCCCCTTCTGCCTGCGCAAGAGGCGCTGGAAGAATTGCGCGCGCGCGGCGATGAGGCCCGCGCCGAACAACTCGCTGATGAGGCCATGATCGGGGATGGAGCAGCGGTTGCGCGGAAGCTGCGCCACTATGCGCGAGGGCTCGGCGTCGCCGATGTCGCCATCCTCACGCAGGCCCATGACATCGAGGACCGCAAGGCGTCCTACGCCGAGATCGCGAAGGCCTTCGATCTGTCCTTGCTCAGCGCGGCTTGAAGATTTCGTCGAAGAGCTTCTGCGAGACCTTCGACTGTTCGGCTGAGTGTTGTTCGAAGATGATCTTCTTCTCGGCCATGCGCTGCCGCAAATCCTTGGGGTTGGACTCCACGTCAAGACGGGTCGGCACGCGCCCGCCCGTTTTCGCTGCAAACTCCTGCGCCTCGCGGCTCAAGAGGAAATTCGCGGCGAGCATGGCGGCCTTGGGATGGGGCGCGTTCTTGTTCACGCCGACCATGCCGAACCACAGATGCACGGGGTCGAGCACGACATAATCGGTCGGGGCGCCCTGCTGCTTCAGGTTCGTAGTGAGCATGGAATAGTTCATGAGGGCGATGGGATATTCGCCCGCCGCGATCTGCCGCGCCATGGCGAAATGGCCGTCGAGCACCACGGGCTTCAGCGTCGCCTGAATGTCACGCAGGAGCTTGAGGCCCTTGTCGCGGCCATAGTGCTTCAACAGCGCGTCCATCCACTCGCGGTCGGTGGCCTCGATGGCGAGTTTGCCGACCCATTGCTTGCGGTCGAGGAAGTCCTCGAAGGTCCGGGGCAGCTCCTCCGCCTTCACCAGATTGGTGTTGTATTGGGGCACGCTGTAGCCGGCGTAGACTCCATACCAGCGCTTATTGGGATCGCGCGCCTCGGGCATGATGTCCCGTGCGTTGGGGGGATCGAATTGCAGCGCGAGGTTGGGCGGGATCATGTTCACCGTGCCCGCGTTATGCACATCCCATGATTGCTGGCCTGTGCGCGCCTCGATGGCGATTTTGGAATGAAGGGGCGACTCTGCGCCGCGCACATAATTGACCTTGATGCCCGTGGCGTCCTCATAGAGCTTCCAGAGCGGCAGGGCCTCCTGCTCATTGGTCGAGGAATAGATGGTCACCTGCCCCTCGGCCTTCGCCGCCGCCAGAATCTCCGGCATGATCCAGGAGGGCTGCGGCGCTTGCGCATGAGCTGTGCCGCTGACGAGCGTCGCGACGGCGAGAAGAAAAAGGCGCTTCATGGGGCCCTCCCGGACAGGCTCCGGCTTGGCGCCGGATGGTTGGCTCCATTCTGCCAGCGGTGCGGCTGATGTCAAACGGGGGCGATGCGCAGCGCCGGAGGTGAGCCATTATTTCGACGCAAACGCAAAGACTTGACTGAACCCGAGCTGGTGAAGTTTAAGGTTAGAAAACTTAAGTATTGTTTCTGATTACTCCGCTCAAGGTTGCAATAAATACTAGCAAGTTTATTTCTATTTCTGAATTTATTTCTGGCCACCTGAGGATTCGACAATGGCAGAGTTTACGTTTTTACGCGACCGCATGGTGGCGGAGCAGATCGAGCCGCGCGGCGTGCGGGATCGGCGCATCCTTGAGGCCATGCGGCAGGTTCCGCGCGAACGGTTCGTGGACCCTGATTACGCCGGTCACGCCTATGAGGACCGTCCGCTCCCCATCGCCGAGGGGCTGACCATGGCCCCGCCCTTCGTCATCGCCCTCATGGCGCAGGCGGCGGGCGTCGGCCCGGCTGACCGCGTGCTCGAAATCGGCGCGGAGTCGGGCTATGGCGCCGCGATCCTGAGCCAACTGGCCGGGCGGGTCTGGAGCATCGAGCCCCATCCGAGGCTTGCGCGCATCGCGGGCTCGCGCATCGCCGAACTCGGGCGGGCCAATGTCACGGTTCTGCGGGCCGATGGCGCCAATGGCTGGCCGCCTGCGGCGCCCTTCGACGTCATCCTCGTGACGGCTGGCGGCCCGGGGGCGCCGGACGCCCTCAAGGCGCAGCTTGGCGTCGGCGGGCGTCTCGTCATGCTGGTCGGGCCTGAAGGCGCGCAAAGGCTGGCCAAGGTCACCCGCGCCGGGCCGCAGGAGTGGCGGGAGGAGGATCTGGGGCCCCTGGCCTTCGCCCCCGCGGCGTCCGCGGGCGGTTGAGCGCCCTTGCCCCCCCGATGCGAATGGTCCAAAAACCATCACATAAGGGGGAAACGAACATGAAGCTCAATCTCAGCATCGCCTTCGCCGCCAATCCGCGCACCTGGCCCGTTCTCGACGGGCGGGTGAAGGTCGAGGGCGTCGAACTGACGCCCAGCGTCGTCGGCCCGTCCGAACTCTTCTGGCGCCAGCTGAAATTCGCCGATTTCGACGTGGCGGAAATGTCCATGTCCTCCTACATGATCGCGCTCTCCAAGGGCGACGACCGTTTCGTGGGCCTGCCGATCTTCACCACCCGCCGCTTCTTTCATTCCCACATTCTGGTCCGCCGGGACTCCGGCATCGAACGCCCAGAGGATCTCAGGGGCAAGCGCGTGGGGGTGACCGAATATCAGCAGACCGGCGCGCTGTGGACGCGCGGCGCGCTGGAGCATGAATGGGGCGTGAGGTCGAAGGACTGCGAATGGTTCATGGAGCGCACGCCCGAGCTCAGCCACGGCGGCGCCACGGGTTTCCGCCCGCCCGAGGGCGTGACCGTGAACCAGATCCCCACCGACAAGAGCGTCGCCACCATGATGCTTTCGGGCGAATTGCACGCCTGCATCCACTATCGCGGCCACGCCACCATCGTGAACCGCAGCAATGTCGACCTGAAGAACCGCCCGGAGATCCGCACCCTCTTCCCGGATGTGGCGGCCGAAGGGGCGCGCTACTGGCGCAAGACCGGCATCCACCCCATCAACCACGGCATGGTGCTGCGCCGGGAGCTGGCCGAAAAGCATCCCTGGCTCGCCCTCAACCTCGTGAAGGCCTTCAACGAGGCGGCCGCCATCGCCGACGCCGAACGGATGGAGCATTGCGACTATCATTTCGACACGGGGCTTCTGCCCGCCGAGGCGCGCAAGGCACTGGCGACCCCGCTGGTGCGCCACGGCGTCGCCTCCAACCGCAAGACGCTCGACGCCGCCGCGCTCCATCTCGTGGAGCAGGGCCTCGCCCCGCGCCGCCTCGAGATGGAGGAGATCTTCGCCAAAAGCACCATCGAGCTCTGAGGGGCGACTTTCGGTTCCGGCCCAGCCTCTTTCCAACGGACGCCGCAAGGCATAAAAGTCCGGGAAAGTCAGCTGACCGGAACCTTCCCCCATGACCTTCAAATATGCGCCGCTGTTTCCCCTCGGCAAGGATGAGACCCCCTATCGCAAGCTCACCAGCGAGGGCGTGAAGGTCGAGACCATCGGCGGGCGCGAGATCCTCACCGTCAGCCGCGAGGCGATCCGCCTGCTCGCGGAAGCGGCGATGAGCGACATCAACCATCTGCTGCGCCCCGGCCATCTCGCCCAGTTGGCCAAGATCCTCGACGATCCCGAGGCCACGGGCAATGACCGTTTCGTGGCCTATGACCTCCTCAAGAACGCCAACATCGCGGCGGGCGGGGTGCTGCCCATGTGTCAGGACACGGGCACCGCGATCATCATGGGCAAGAAGGGCCGCATGGTCTGGACCGACGGCGAGGACGAGAGCGCCCTGGCCGAGGGCGTGCGCGACGCCTATGAGCGCAAGAACCTGCGCTATTCCCAGCTCGCGCCCCTCTCTATGTTCTACGAGAAGAACACCAAGAACAATCTGCCCGCCCAGATCGAGATCTATAGCGAGGGCGAGGACGCCTACAAGTTCCTGTTCATGGCCAAGGGCGGCGGCTCCGCCAACAAGACCTTCCTGTTCCAGCAGACCCCTTCGGTGCTGACCCACGACCGGATGATCGCCTTCCTGAAGGAGAAGATCCTGACCCTGGGCACTGCGGCCTGCCCGCCCTATCACCTCGCCATCGTCATCGGCGGCATGTCAGCCGAGCAGACCCTCAAGACCGTGAAGCTCGCCTCCGCCCGCTATCTCGACGCCTTGCCCACCAGCGGCGGCGAGGATGGCCACGCCTTCCGCGACCTCGCCATGGAGGAGGAGATCCACAAGCTCACCCAGCAGCTTGGCGTCGGCGCCCAGTTCGGGGGCAAATATTTCTGCCATGACGTGCGCGTGATCCGCCTGCCGCGCCACGGCGCCTCCCTGCCCATCGGCATGGGCGTCTCCTGCTCCGCGGACCGTCAGGCCGTGGGCAAGATCACCCGCGACGGCGTCTTCCTCGAGGAGCTCGAGCGCGATCCGGCGAAATACATGCCCCATGTGGACGAGGCCACGCTGGGCGGGGATGTGGTCGAGATCGACCTGCGCCAGCCCATGAAGGAGATTCTGGCCACCCTTACGCGCCATCCCATCAAGACCCGCCTGTCCCTGACCGGCACGGTGATCGTCGCGCGCGACCTCGCCCACGCCAAGCTGCGCGAGCGGCTGGAGCGCGGCGAGGGCCTGCCCGACTACATCAAGAACCATCCGGTCTATTACGCCGGTCCCGCCAAGACTCCCGAAGGCATGGCCTCCGGCTCCTTCGGCCCCACCACGGCGGGCCGCATGGACAGTTTCGTGGACGCCTTCCAGGCGGCGGGCGGCTCGATGGTCATGCTGGCCAAGGGCAACCGCTCCAAGGAGGTGCGGGACGCCTGCGCCAAACATGGCGGCTTCTACCTCGGCTCCATCGGCGGCCCCGCCGCGCGCCTCGCGCAGGACTGCATCAGGAAGGTCGAGGTTCTCGAATATCCCGAGCTTGGCATGGAGGCGGTGTGGAAGATCGAGGTCGAGAATTTCCCCGCCTTCATCGTGGTCGACGACAAGGGCAACGACTTCTTCAGGGAGTTGAACCTGAGCTGAGGCTCGGGTTCGCCTCGACAATCCAGCCCCTGCGTGGCAAAAGCCGCGCGTCCCCGCACCAGAGATCCCGATGTCTGACCTCACCGCTCTTGAAGCCGAAACGCTGAACGCTATCGCCGCCGCGCAGGACGAGGCGTCGCTTGAAAGCGTGCGCGTCGGCGCGCTCGGCAAGAAGGGCTCCATCTCGGCCCTGCTGGCGACCCTTGGCAAGATGTCGCCGGACGAGCGCAAGAGCGCGGGCGCCGGCATCAACGCGCTGAAGGACAAGGTGACGGAGGCTCTGAGCGCCCGCAAGGGACTGCTCAAGGAAGCGGCGCTGGAAGCCCGCCTCGCCTCCGAGCGTCTGGACGTCACCCTTCCCGTGCGGGAGACAGGCGTCGAGACCGGCCGCATCCACCCCATCAGCCAGGTCATGGACGAACTGACGGCGATCTTCGCCGATCTGGGCTTCTCCATCGCCGAAGGGCCGGATGTGGAGAGCGACGACTACAATTTCACCAGACTGAACTTCCCCGAGGGCCATCCCGCCCGCGAGATGCACGACACCTTCTTCTTCGCGCCCAATGCGGCGGGCGAGCGCAAGCTGCTGCGCACCCACACGAGCCCCGTGCAGGTGCGCACCATGCTGGCCAACAAGCCGCCGATCCGCGTGATCTGCCCCGGCCGCACCTATCGCTGCGACAGCGACCAGACGCATACGCCCATGTTCCATCAGGTGGAGGGGCTGGTCATCGACAAGCAGGCCAATCTTGGCCATCTCAAGTGGATCCTGGAGGAGAGCTGCAAGGCCTTCTTCGAAGTGCCCTCCGTCAAGATGCGCTTCCGCCCCTCCTTCTTCCCCTTCACCGAGCCGTCCATGGAAGTCGACATCCAGTGCTCGCGCAAGGGCGGCGAGATCCGCTTTGGCGAGGGCGAGGACTGGCTGGAGATCCTGGGCTGCGGCATGGTCCACCCCAATGTGCTGCGCAACTGCGGGCTGGATCCTGACGAATATCAGGGCTTCGCCTGGGGCATGGGCATCGACCGCATCGCCATGCTGAAATATGGCATGCCGGACCTGCGCCCCTTCTTCGACGCCGACGTGCGCTGGCTGTCGCATTATGGCTTCAGGCCGCTGGACTTCCCGACGCTGGCGGGCGGATTGAGCGGCTGATACCGGGAGATCGCCAGGTCTGCTGAAACAGCCTCGCCTGACCGCGCCTGCCCAGCCCCAAATCATGCGCCCCCACTTCCCCTGTGGCTGACGCCATCTTGCGAATTGCGGCGGGGCGCTGAGGGTCTATATTCGGCCCCGAAAAACGGAGCCTCCCATGACCTCGAAACTCGATCAGCTCAGGACCATGACCACCGTGGTCGCCGACACCGGGGACATGGAGGCGATCCGCGCTTTCAAGCCAACGGACTGCACGACCAATCCGACCCTGATCCTCAAGGCCGCGCAGATGGAGGCCTACAAGGACATCGTGGACGAGGCCATTCGCTGGGGCCGCGAACACAAGGCCGATGTGGGGCGGGTGACCGACCGGCTCGCCGTCAGCTTCGGCGCGGAGCTTGCGCGCATCGTGCCCGGCCGCGTCTCGACCGAGGTCGATGCGGACCTCTCCTTCGACACCGAAGGCTCGCTCGCCAAGGCCCGCGCGCTGATCGCCGACTATGCCTCGCGCGGCATCGGACGCGAGCGCATCCTCATCAAGCTCGCCGCCACCTGGGAGGGCGTTCAGACCGCCCGCATCCTTCAGAAGGAGGGCGTCGACTGCAACATGACCCTCATCTTCAACCTCGCCCAGGCCGTCGCCTGCGCCGATGCGGGCGCCTATCTCATCTCCCCCTTCGTGGGGCGCATCTATGACTGGTTCGTCAAGAACGAGGGCAAGGCCTATACGCCGGAGACCGACCCCGGCGTGCTCTCGGTCCGCAACATCTACGCCTATTACAAGGCCCATGGGATCGACACCGTGGTGATGGGCGCCTCCTTCCGAAACATCGGCCAGATCGAGGCTCTGGCGGGTTGCGACCGGCTGACCATCTCGCCGCAGCTGCTTGACGAACTCGCCCGCAGCCAGGACGGTCTGGCCCGCCGCCTCGACCCCGCGCAGGCCAGAGCCAGCGCCCCCGCGCGCCTGACGCTGGACGAGAAAGCCTTCCGCTTCCTGCTCAACGAAGACGCCATGGCCACCGAGAAGCTGGCCGAGGGCATCCGCATCTTCGCCCGCGACCTCACCCATCTGCGCGGACTCGTGTCGCAGAAGATGAGCGCCGCCTGAGCGAAAAGGCGCCTTGGGGCCACGCAGGGGCCCCACTTGCGCCGTCAAGCCAGCCTATTGGACGCGCAGAGCGGGGCCGGATGCGGCTGCGCCGGGAAAACGCATTCAATGGAGTGAGCTAGCGCTTATCTGTTTCATTTTGGGACAAAGACGCTCTAGTTACAGGCAGACTGATTCGACGGAACGAAGGCGATGGCCCCCATCAACTCAAAGCGCTGGCTCGACCAAATCTGCGCCGCGGCGCTCGCAATGCTTGTCTCCATGGGCGCCGGGGCGCTTCAGGCCCAGACCACCGCCCCGCAGGGTGAGGAAGAAGAGGTCCGCTGGACCCTGCCCCCGCCAACCCACCTGCTGACTACGCCGCCGCAGCCCGCCGCCGCCGCGAGCCCAGCCGAAGCGCCGCAACCCTTCGGCGGCCCGCCCGTGATGCGCGCCCAGACGCAAGCCGCGCCGCAGGAGGCAGCGCCCGAAGCCGCCTCCATGCTCGCGCCGTCCGTCGCGCCGCCGCCGCCTTTGCTGGCCCCGGCCGCGACGCCCTATTTTGCGCCCCAACCAGCCCCCGTCGCGGCGACGCAGCCCGCCCCGGCGCCCGAGCCTGCGCCCGTCCAGGCGGCGGCCGAGCCCAAAAAGGGGAAAAAATCGGCAGCCAAAACCACGACGCCTGCGGCCAAATCTGCGGAGACCAAAGCCGTCGCCGCCAAGCCCGTCGCCGCAAAGCCTGCAGCCGGCGCCAAGCCTGTGGCCAACACGCCCGCAGCCGCGCCGAAACCAGCGGTCGCCGCCAAGCCTGCGGCGGTCAAGACAGCCAAGACCGCAAAACCTGCGGCCACGACACGCCCCCCCGAACCCGTGCCGCCGCCGCCCTCCATGACGCAGAAAGAGCCGGAGGACAGCCGCATCCCCGTCATTTCAACGGTCATGGATGGCGTGAGCACGGTCGGCCGCAAGATCGGCGGCCTCTTCGACTAGCGTCCGCCCCGTTCAAAGGCCCGCAATCCCGGCGATCAGACGGGAAGGCGAGTTGACTTCACTCTCCAAACCCATAAAGCTTGTGTCGGGTCCGGCGTCCCGCAGCTCTGCTGCGGGGCCTTTCCGCCGTTGCGCGGCCGGGTTCGATAAGTTCACCGATGGAGACAGACCATTCGCCGCCCAATGAAAGCACCGCCCGTTCCGCAGAAGACGGGGCCGAAAATCAATCGTGAGATCCGCGCCCATGAGGTGATGCTCATCGATCAGGATGGCCAGAATCAGGGGGTCAAGGACGTCGAGGAGGCCCTTCAGCTGGCCGAAGCCGCCGGTCTCGATCTGGTCGAAATCGTGCCGAACGCGACGCCGCCGGTCTGCAAGATCCTCGATTACGGCAAATTCCGCTTTCTTGAGCAAAAGAAGGCCGCCGAGGCCCGCAAGCGGCAGAAAATCGTGGAAGTCAAGGAAATCAAGCTGCGTCCCGGCATTGACGACCATGACTACGAGACCAAGATGAAGGCGGTGCGCCGGTTCTTCGAGGAGGGCGACAAGGTCAAGGTGACCCTGCGCTTCCGTGGCCGCGAACTGGCCCATCAGGATCTCGGCTACGCCCTCCTGAACCGGGTCAAGACGGAGACCGCGACCTACGCCAAGGTGGAGGCCGAGCCCTCCATGGAAGGCCGACAGATGATCATGATCCTGGCGCCGAGGTAGCGCCATCCTCGATGGAGGGCCGGACGATGGTGATCGTATTTTACGTGATTCTCGTCTGGCTCAAGGTCATCGTGGGCAACTCTCTTGCGCTTCTCTGGCTCTGGGTGGCCCGCGACCGCGGCGTGAGCGGCCTGCGCGCAAGGCTCAACGCTGTGGCGGTCCTGCTGGTCTGGGCCGCCCCATGGGCCGTCTTCCTCATCATTCAGGCCGACCTCCATCAGGGCCATTGCGGCCTTCGACAGGGCGTCCACGATTGCGGCTTGGCCGCGTTTCTCTGGGGCCGCCTGCGCTGGGTCCGGGCAGGCCTGTTGCTGGACATCTGCATGATCGCAGGCGTCTTCGCGCTGATGGCGGCCTCGCGCGTCTCCCACGAAGAGTCCCGCGCCCTGCGCGCGAACTGATCCGCAACGGCCTGCGGCCCTCAATCCGGTTTACCGTCCCCCTTCGACATGCGAATAAGGCTGATGCGGCTGGCCAACGACGCCAGCCCGAGCCGATTCAAGAATGCAAGGAGGATGCGCCGTGCTGACGCGTGAGCAAAATGAACGCCTCGTCCGGGTTGGGCCGGGAACGCCCGCAGGCGAGCTTTTCCGCCGCTATTGGCAGCCCGCCGTGCTCAGCGAGGAAGTCCCCGAAAAGGATGGCGCCCCCGTGCGCGTGCGCCTGCTCGGCGAGGATCTTCTGGCGTTCCGCGACACGGACGGGGTTGTGGGCCTCGTCGACGCCTACTGCCCCCACCGGCTCGCGCCCATGTTCTTCGGCCGCAACGAGGAATGCGGCCTGCGCTGCGCCTATCACGGCTGGAAATTCGACCGCAACGGCGACTGCATGGACATGCCGACGGAACCGGGCAACGAGGTCATGAAGCAGAAGACCAAGCTCAAGGCCTATCCCACGGTCGAGCGCGGCGGCATGGTCTGGGCCTATATGGGCCCGCCCGAGCGCAAGCCCCCGCCGCCGGACTATGAATGGACCCGCGTGCCCCACGACTTCCTGCATGTCTCCAAGACCTACGAGGAATGCAACTATCTGCAGGCCCTGGAGGGCGGGCTCGACACCGCCCATTCCTCCTACGCCCATAACAACAACATGGCCGCCAAGAACGATCCGCGCCTCGTCGACAAGTCGCCGCGCCTCGACGTGAACCCCACGGACTACGGCTACAACTATGTCTCGACGCGCCAGATGGGCGGGGGCGACACCTATGTGCGCCTTTATCACTATGTCATGCCCTTCCAGCAGATGCGCGGCGGCATCCATGAATTCAGCGGCGCACGCCGCAAGGCGCCCGCCATCGACGGCCATCTATGGGTTCCGATCGATGACGAGACGACCTATGTCTACAACTGGCATCACACCTATGACGACACGACGCCGGTCGATCAGGCCCATCGCGACGCCACCGAGACCTTCTATGGCCGCGGCCCCGACGACATGATTCCCGGCACCTATCGGCTGAAGAAGAACAAGTCGAACGACTATATGATCGACCGCAAGCTCCAGAAGGAGAAGGTCTTCACGGGCATCGTCGGCATCAACACCCAGGACTTCGCCCTGCAGGAGGGCATGGGGCCCATCGTCGACCGCACGAAGGAGCATCTGGGCTCGACCGACCGCGCCATCATCGCCATGCGCGCCATGCTGCTGCGCGCCATCGACACGGTGGAGAAGGGCGGCGACGCGCCGGGCGCCGATCCGCAGACCCATCGGGGCATGCGGCCCTTCGATAATTTCGTGAAGGCGGGCGAGGACTGGCGCGAAATCTTCGAGCCCGAGACCAAGGCCAAATGGTGACGCAAGACAAAGCCGAGACGCAAGACAGCATCACCCGCGCCATCGTCGATTTCGCCTTCGCGAGCTACGCGCGCCCCCTCGACGCCCCGCGACGCGAGGCCCTGACGGCGCGCGTGATGGACATGCTGGGCTGCGCCATCGCGGCCTGCGAGGACGAGGAGGTGCGCCGCATCGCCCGCGCCATCGGCTTCACGGGCGAAGCGGGCCCCTGCACCGCCCTGTCGCTGGGGCGCGGGAGCGTGGACTCCGCCGCCTTCCTCAATGGCCTCATGGTGCGCTTCCATGACTGGAACGACACCTATGTGGGCAAGAACGGCGGCCATCCCTCGGACATCATCGCCGCAGCCATGGCGGCGGGCGAGGAGAGCCATCGCAGCGGCGATGAAGTCCTGCGCGCCATCGCGACGGGCCAGCATCTCATGCTCGACATGTGCGACGGCTCCAATGCGCTGGCGCGGGGCTGGGATCACGCGACCTATGTGGGCATAGCCGCCACGGTCGCGGTCGGCCTGCTGCGCGGCCTTGACCGCAAGCAGTTCGCCCATGCGCTGTCCATGATGACGGCGGCGAACAACATGCTGCTGGCGCGCTCCGCCAAGGTCTCGGCCTGGCGCAGCCTCGCCTCGCCGCAGGCCCTGCGCAACGCCCTCTTCGTGACGGCGCTGGCCAAGGCGGATGTCTCCGGCCCCGATCCCGTCTTCGAGGGCAAGCTCGGGTTCCTCGACGTCGTCTGCGGCGATCTCGACCTTGCGCTCGACCCCACGCGCGAGCGCAGCGGCGACACCCATCTCAAGCGCTTTCCGGCGGTCTTCCACGCACAGGCGCCCTGCGAGATCGCGCTCGCCATGCGCGAGGAGATCGGCCCCGAACTGCTGTCGCAAATCGAGGCGGTCGAGGTCGCGACCCACGCCTTCGCCATCCATTGGGCAGGCACGATCCCCGCGCTCTGGGAGCCACAGAACCGCGAGACCGCCGACCACAGCATCCCCTTCATGACGGCGCTCGCCCTTCTGCGCGGGCAGGTGCATCACCACGACATCGAGGCGGGGATCCAGGACGAGGCCGTGCGCGTACTCACAAGGAAGGTTCGCGTCGTCGAGGATCCCGCCTATTCCGCCGCCTGGCCCAAACAGGCGCCGGCGCGGATCACGGTTGCGGCGGGCGGGCGCAAGTTTGAAAAGGCGCTGATCGCGGGCCGTGGCCATGCGGCGCGGCCCCTGAGCCCTGACCAGCGGGCTGACAAGCTCATCGACAACGCGACGCCCGTGATCGGCGCGGCGCGCGCGCAGGCCTGGGCGAAGACTTTGGCGGGCTTCGCCGACATGGCGGATATTTCAGCGGCCCTCCAGCCCTGACCAGGCAAACCGGCGCATACGGCGCCCAAGGAGATTGACGACGTGTTGCGAACCAGCGTTTTCGGAGGAGCGGCGAGCGCCCTGCGGGTGCCCATCTTCCGCCGCTACTTCCTCGGCCATTTCATGGCGAGCATCGGACGCTGGATGTACCGCATGTCCATCGGCTGGCTCGCCTATGACCTCACGGAGTCGACGGTCTGGCTTGGCGCGGTGGCCTTCGCGGACCTTGTTCCCAGCGCCCTCCTGACGATCTTCGCCGGCGCCATCACCGACCGTTTCGGCTATATGCGGATCATCCGCCACAGCCTCGTCGCGGTGATCCTGCTCTCGACCCTGCTCGGCGGCCTCGTCATCACCCGCACGATCACAGTCGAATGGCTGCTGCTGATCGCCTTGCTGGCGGGGTCAGCCGAGTCCCTGGGGCAACCGGCGCGCCTCGCCATCGTCAATGCGCTTGTGCCCAAACATGACCTTTCCGCTGCCATCGCGCTGGGATCGACATCCTTCAACGCCTCGCGCATCGTGGGCCCGAGCATTGCGGGCCTGCTCATTCAGGTGACCGGCCCCGGCGTCGTCATGCTGCTGTGCGCGCTGGCGGTCTTCTATTTCTGGCTGGTCGTGCGCCGCATCAATCTTGAGGAAAAGAGCAAGCCGGCCGCCAAGGGGGATTCGCTCTGGCGCGATACGCTGGCGGGCTTCACCTATGTGCTGGACCATCGCGGCATCCGCTTCGTGATGATCCTGCTCACGGCGACGAGCCTGCTGGTGCGGCCGGTGATCGAACTGCTTCCCAGCATCGCACGCCGGATTTTTGAATCCGAGGCGACGGGGCTTTCGATGATGCTGTCAGGGATCGGCGTCGGCGCCGTCACGGCCAGTCTCGTTCTGGCGCGGCGGGGACAGACGCAGGGCCTCACAAAGGTTCTGGTCTGGTCCACCTTCGGCACGGGGCTGAGCGTCTGGGCGGCGCTTCACATGCCCAGCATCCAGCTTGCGGCGGTCGCCTTCTGCTTCATGGGCGTCTTCATGCTCTGCGGCAATGTCTCAGCGCAGACACTGGTGCAGAACAGCGTCTCCACCGAGATGCGCGCCCGCGTGCTCGGGCTCTTCATCGTCTTCGGCCATGGCCTGCCGGCGCTGGGCGCGCTGGTGCAGGGCTGGCTCGCGACCTTCTTCGGCCTGCCCGCCGCCGTCGGCGGCAGCGCCATCCTCATGTTGGCCTTCTGGATCTGGGCCATGTTCCGCCAGCGCGCCATGGTCGGCCAGCTGGAGATGGGCAGCGACGCCTAGCCTTTCTTGTAGCGGCTTTCGGGGCGCGGCAGGCCCAGATGGTCGCGCAGGGTCACGCCCGTATATTCCGTGCGGAACAGGCCGCGCTTCTGCAATTCGGGCACGACCATGTTGCAGAAGTCGACGTGCTGGCCGGGCATATAGGGCGGCAGCACGCAGAAGCCGTCGCAGGCCCTGCTCGTGAACCACTCCTCCATATAGTCCGCGACCTTTTTGGGGCTGCCGTGGATGGAGTTCTTGCCGCGCGCGCCCGCGCAACGCGCGCCAAGCTGGCGGATGGTGAGGTTCTCGCGGCGGGCCATGGAGACGATGGAATCGTAATGGCCCTTGCTGACGTTGGTGCCCGGCAGGGGATCGGGCAGCGGCTCGTCGAGCGGATAGGATGAGAGATCGAGCCCGCCCAGCATGGTCGAGAGGATCTCACGCCCGACGATGGGATGGATGAGGTTCTGCAGACGGTCGAAATCCTCCGCCGCCTTGTCGTCGCTCTCGGCCACCACGACGCTGAGGCCCGGCAGCACCTTCAGGTGATCGGGATTGCGGTTGTAGTTCTTCTGCATGCGGCCCTTGAGGTCGTCGTAATAGGCCTTGGCTTCCGGGATGTTCAGATGGGGCGAGAAGACGGCCTCGGCGAGTTCGGCCGCAAGCTCGCGCCCCTCGTCGGAGGCGCCCGCCTGCACCTGCACCGGATAGCCCTGCGGGCAGCGGGGAATATTGAGGGGCCCGCGCACCTTGTAATGCTCGCCCTGATGGTTGAGGTAGTGCATCCGGTCCGGCTCGAAATAGAGCCCGCCCTCGACGTCGCGCACGAAAGCGTCGTCATCCCAGCTATCCCAGAGGCCATAGACGATCTTGGCGAATTCGCGCGCGCGGCCATAGCGCTCGGCGTGATTGCCCACGCGGTCGCGGCCGAAGTTCAGGGCTTCGGCGGGCTGGGCGGAGGTGACGAGGTTCCAGCCCGCGCGCCCGTGGCTGATATGGTCGAGCGAGGCGAATTTGCGGGCGAGGTTATAGGGCTCCTGATAGGTGGTGGAGGCGGTGGCGGTCAGGCCGATGCGCTTCGTCACCATGGCCAGAGCCGAGAGCAGGGTCAGCGGCTCGAAATGGGCGACGAACTGCACGGAGCGCGAGATGGCTTCGATATGGGCCTGGCGCGTGGCGTTGCTGTCGGCGAGGAAGATCATGTCGAACTTCGCGCGCTCGGCGGCCTGCGCCATCTCGACATAATGTTCGATGCTGACATTGGCCGCCGGCTCGGCGCGCGGATGGCGCCAGGACGCCACATGATGGCCCGTCGGGTTGAAATAGGCCGCAAGGGTCATCTGCCGCGTCATGCTTGTCTCCGCTCCCTTCAATCTGTCCGCCACCGAGATGGCATGGCGCGCCCGTCATGCCAAGCGCCTTCGCCGTGCGTCTTGATGTGAGTCAAAACGCCCCGCGCCTCACAACTCCTGTTCGCCGCGGCCCTTGCCGAGCTCCTTGGCCTGGGGCGTCTGCATGTAGAAATTCAGGAACTCATAGGCGAGCCCCGCGTCGTGGATGGAGTTGAAGGCCGCCAGCGCGGGCTTGTTGAGCACGCGCTTTGTCATGGCCAGCGCATAGGCGTTGCGGCGCAGCAGGGCCTGGGCGATCTCATCGGTCTTGGCGTCGAGCTGATCGGCGGGAACGGCGTAGTTCACGACGCCCATGGTCGCCAGCTCCTTCGCGGTGAAGGGCCGCGCGAGCATCAGATATTCCTTGGCCATGGCCATGGGCATCTTGAGCGGCGCGAAGACCGATCCGCCATCCCCCGGCGCCATGCAATGATCGGCCGAGCCGACGATCTTGCCGTCGATCTTGAGGTCGCCCGCGCTCATGTGATGGTCGGCGATGATGGCGTCCTCGCGCGCGATGATGAAGTCGCAGCCGAGCACGAGATTGGCGCCGAAGCCCACCGCATGGCCGTTGACCTTGGCGATGATCGGCTTCTCGATGGTGCAGAGCGCCTCGACCGCCCGGGTCACGCCGTTCATGATGTCCCAGTCCGAACCGGGATTGCCGTGATGGCCATAGGAGGAGGGCGGGATGGTGAAGACGTCCTCCTTGCCGGTGATGACGATCACGCGCACGGATCGATCATCGCGCAATTCCCCCAGCGCGCGCGCCACCTCGTCGGCGCGCTGCGCCCCGCCCGGCCTGCCGGTCTCGGCCTTCTCGCGCAGGTGACGCTCAAGACGCTTCAAGGTGATGGTGGCGACCTGCCCCTCGCGGGTGATGTCGAGCAAAAGATAGTCATACATGGGCGTCTCTCCTGAATTGATGTCGTGGCGCTCGTCACATGCCCAAAAGCCTGGCGAATCTCTGCCGGATGTCGCGCGGGGCCTTTGCGGCCTCGGCGATGAGCGAACGGATGGCCTCGCCGTCGATGGGGCTCGTCAGGATGCCAGCCTTCAGGATCTCCGCGCGGAACTCCTCATTGGTGGCCATGGCCATGAAGCTCTTCGACAGAACCGCCGCCCGGTCCGCAGGCACGCCGGGAGGAGCTGCGAAGGGGAAGGCCATGAAGAAAGGCATTTCGGCGAAGTCGAGCAAGGCGAGGTCGTTCGGGTCTTTCACGAGTTCGCGTGCGGTCGGAGCGTCCGGCGCCTCGGGCATCCGCTCCTTGCGCCCGAAGACGACGAGCGGCCGGAACGCGCCTGCCCGCCATGCGTCGGCGCGCCCGACCAGAACCGCGCTCAGATCGACGACCTGCCCGTCAAGCTCGCCGCGCTCCATCGCCAGCCAGACTTCGGACACGCCGGGAAAGCCTCTGACCAGCCCGACGCGCGCCTTCAGCATGTCGCGGGCCATCAGGCCGAAGACGATGTTCGTCGCCCCCGCCGCCGTTCCGCCGAGCTGGACCGGCGGCTCCTGCGCCAGCAGATCAGCGAAGGTTTTGGCCTTATGCGCCTTGTTGACGATGAGCATGTAGCCGTCGTCGCGGTAGGAGGTGAGGCTGCCGAGCCAGGTCAGCTTCAGGGGATCGAAGTTGACGTTGGGATCCTCGAGCAGGGCCAGTTGCGGCAGGGCCCGGTTCATGGCGACGAGGGTGAGGCCTTCGCGCTCCATGCCGTTGGCCATGCGGTTGGCCAGCGCCAGCCCCCCGCCGCCCGGCTGGTTCTGGACCACGATGGTCGGATTGCCCGGAACGAACTTGCCGAGATAGCGCGCCACGATTCGCGCGCCGATGTCGTAATAGCCGCCCGGCGAGGATCCCACGAGGATGGTGACCGTCTTGCCCGCGTAGAAGCCGCCGTCGGTTTGCGCTGATGCGGCGCCGGCGGCGCACAGCAGCGACAGAGCCGCCAGCCATCGGCCAGCCTCACGAAACAAGCGATCCATTCCAATTCCTCCCGATTATGGGTCAAACCTACCACAGGCCCGCCGCCCCGCAACTTGGCCCATCGCGACCGCTTCCCATAAAGCCGATCCGCGCCTATTCTGCCCTGCAAGAACGGTCCAGCAGGGCGAACAGCGGAGGAAAGCATGAAGATCACCCATGGGATCGCGTCTCTTGGCCGGGGCCTCGCCCTCGCAGGACTGATGCTGACCGCTGGCGGCGCGCAGGCGCAGGAGCCCCCGGATTTCTACCGCAACAAGACGATCCAGCTGATCGTGCCCTTCTCGCCCGGCGGCATCTACGACCTGACCTCGCGCATCCTCATCCGCTACATGCCCGAGTTCATTCCCGGCCGTCCGCAGATGGTGGTTCAGAACCAGCCGGGCGGCGGCGGCATCACCGGCGCCAACCGGCTCGCCAGCGCGGTTGAGAAAGACGGCCTCACCATCGCCGCCATCAGCCGCGGCATTCCCCAGCTCGCCATGGTGGGCGACCCCAACGTCACCTTCGATCCCCTGAAGCTGACCTGGCTCGGCAGCCTCTCCTCCTATGACAACGACGGCTATTTGCTGACGATCAACGCCTCGAACGCCGCCAAAAGCATCGAGGACATGCGCAAGGGCAAAAGCGTGCATCTGGCGGGGGTGGGCGTCGGCGCCACCAACACCACCTTCGCCCTCATCGCGCGCGATCTCCTGGGCATGAACATCGCGGAGGTCCGCGGCTTCCCCGGCGCCAACGACATCTGGCTCGCCATGGAGCGCGGCGAGATCGACGGTCAGGTGATCGACCTCAGCGCCATCATGTCGGCCCGCCCGAACCTTTGGCGCGACGGCCAGCTGCGGGTTCTCGTCCAGTTCGCCCGCAAGACGCGCCTGCCCGGCTTGCCCGACGTGCCTGTCGCCCGTGAGCTCGTCACCAACCCGGCGGACCGCGCCCTGCTCGAATTCGCCGAAAGCCCCTTCTTCATGGCACTGCCCTTCGCCGCGCCGCCGAACATTCCGGCTGATCGTGCGAAGATCCTGAAAGACGCCTTCATGAAGGCCTCGGCGGACGCAGCCTTCAAGGCGGAGATGGAGAAATCCGGCTTCCTCATCAGCCCCATCGATGGGGATGCGGTCGCCGCCGTCATCACGGAGGCCGCCAAGACCCCTGCGGATGTGAAAGCCCGCATGGGCAAGCTGATCCTGCCGAACTGATGGCTTCGACGCTGCGCCGCATCTGCCTGATGCGCGGTCCCGGAACCCTGCCAAGCCAGGGCCGGGACCGGATGGACCTCACCCATTACAACGTCAAGTTCAGCGGCAAGGGCCTCATGTCGACGCGCGACATGGTGGCCGCGATCCCCGAGGTGCACGCCATCGCCGAGATCGTCCATGACGACGATGGCCCCAACGACCAGTCGACCCACGAGCATCTGCGCCTGCTGGCGCGCAAGATGAACGGCGTGCTCGCGCGCGAGGACATCGAGGGCGTCGTCTATGTGCAGGGCACGAACACGCTGGAGGAGACCGCCTATTTCCTCAACCTCACGGTGCGCTCGGACAAGCCGCTGGTCATCGTGGGGGCGCAGCGGCCCTTCACGGGGCTCAGCACCGACGCCCATCTCAATCTCGTCAACGCCATCCGCGTCGCCGCCTGCGAAGAGGCGCGCGGCAAGGGGGTGGTCACCGTCACCAACAGCGAGATCAACGCCGCCCGCGACGTGACGAAGACCTCGACCTTTCAGCTCCAGACCTTCCGCAGCCGCGACCTCGGCCTGCTCGGCTACGCCGATCCCGACCGCATCGTGTTTTACCGCGCGCCCCTGCGCGGCCACACGATCCATTCGGAATTCGACATCATGGCCATCGACGCCCTGCCCCCGGTCGAGATTCTCTATCCCCATACCGGAACGAACCCCAGGCTCGCGCGCGCCGCCGTGGCGCTGGGCGCGCAGGGGCTGGTCATCGCCGGCATCGGCGCGGGGGCGCTCGGGCTTTTCAGCGCGGAGTTGAAGGCGCTGGCGGCGGAGGGCGTGATCGTGGCGCGCAGCGCAAGGGTGGGCGAAGGCCGGGTGCTGCCCATCGGCAACGCCCATGAGGACGGCATGGTCGCCACCGACAACCTCAACGCCCAGAAGGCCGCCGTGCTGCTGGCGCTGGCCATGACGCGCACGCGCGACCCGGCGGAGCTGCAACGCTATTTCGACGAATACTGAGGGAGGGACCATGCGCAGATCGGTTCACGCTTTCGCCTTGCTCGCGGCGCTGGCGCCCGCAGCCGCCCTCGCCGATCCCATCGAGGATTTCTACAAGGGCCGCACCATCGATTTCACCGTGCCGGGCTCGCCGGGCGGCGATTATGACCTGCGCGCGCGCATGGTGGCGCGGCATCTGGGCCGGCACATCCCCGGCCAGCCCCAGATCGTCGTCCGCAACATGCCCGGAGGCATCGGCATCGCCGCAGGCAACCATCTCGCCAACGCCGCGGCGCGCGATGGCTCGGTCATCACCATCGTCTTCCAGAACATGCCGATCCTGCAGGCCATAGGCTCGCCCGGCATCCAGTTCGACGCGCGCGCCTTCAACTGGATCGGCAACACCACCGATGGCCCCAACGTCCTCAACGCCTGGCATACGACCGGCGTCACGAAGATCGAGCAGGTCTATGACAAGGAGCTTGTCGTCGGCGCCTCGGGCACGGGCTCGGGCGGCTATGTCTATCCCGCCGCCATGAACGCCCTGCTCGGCACGAAGTTCAAGATCGTCGGCGGCTATCCCGGCGGCAACGAAATCAACCTCGCCATGGAGAAGGGCGAGGTCGGCGGGCGCGGCTCCAACTCATGGGCCTCATGGAAGAGCGGCCATCCCCACTGGATCGCCGAAAAGAAGATCCATATCCTCGTCCAGATCGCCCTCAAACGCGCCCCCGACCTGCCGGACGTTCCGCTCATGCATGAGCTTGCGAAGAACGATGAGGACCGGCAGGTGCTCCAGTTCCTGTCCTCCGACATGGGCATAGCCCGCGCCATCGCGACGACGCCGGGCGCCCCGCCCGAACGTGTCGCCGCCCTGCGGAAGGCCTTTCAGGACATGCTGCGCGACCCCGCCTTCATCGCTGAGGCCGACAAGGCGCAGATGGAGATCGCGCCCTCGACCGGCGAGGAGGCGCAGAAGGTGGCGGCCTCCATGCTCAACATGCCCGCCAATGTCATCGCCCGCGCCAAGCAGTTGATCGAGGGGCCCTCGAAATAATCGGGCCGCTCAGCGCTCCCCCGCCGCCATCCGCTCGATCATGCCGCGCGCCAGAAAGGACGCGCGGTCGTTGATGGTGCTGACCTTGCGGGCCTCGGGGCGCTCGATCATGCGGCGCTGCTGGGCTTCGAGGATGACGAAATCCTCGTGGAAGACGTCCACCATGACCTCGCTGAACATGCGCTCGACCTGCGGATCGTCATGGGCGAAGGCGCGGCAGAAGCCGAAGAAATAATGGCAGGTCGTGTCGGTGGCAGGCGTCGGCAGGCTGATGGCGACAAGCTCGACCCGGCGCGGACTTGCGGCCAGATCGCCCTGCGGCCCGCCATAGCCCACGTCGACGCAGCCCGCGAAATTGATGGCGAGCGCGGGAGCGCGAAATTCGACGGCCGCCCAGCGGTCGGCGTTGGCCTCGAAGCCTCCTGCCTTGGCGTACATGGGCGGGGGCGGGCGATCGAGCACCCAGCGCGAGACCCGCACATGGTTTTCGCCCGTTTCGATCACTGGCGCGACCTCGGTCAGGCCGCCGCTGCCGATGGAGCTGGCGTGAACATAGGTCAGATGCGTGGCGTCCAGCACATTGTCGACGATGAGCCGCGCGTCGCAGGCGACCGGAACCATGGTGGGGGTGGTGAAGGTCCAGTCGGGATGATCGCACCACCAGAGGTCCGGAATCTCTGAGGGATCGGCGCGGGCCTGATCGCCGAGCCAGATCCAGACCCAGCGCCAGCGCTCGACCACGGCGAAGGACCGCACGGCGGCGTTGGGCGGGATCGCGCTCTGACCAGGAATCTCGACGCAGGCGCCAGAGGCGTCGAAGCGATAGCCATGGTAGCCGCAGCGCAGACCATCGCCCTCGACCTTGCCGAGCGACAGGGGCAGCGACCTGTGGCAGCACTGATCCTCCAGCGCGGCCGGCGCCCCGTCGAGGCGGCGGAAAAGGACGACGTCCTCGCCGAGGATCCTGCGCGCCAGAGGCTCGCGCCCGACCTCGCTCGCCCAGGCGGCGACATACCATGCGTTGCGTGGAAACATGAGACCTCCCCAGGCTTCGTGTCGGCGCCGATGTTCAGCATCGGTCACCCCTGATGTTAGCCCCGACGGGCGCAGGGCGCCAGAACATCCCGTCTTATCGCCCGGGTTTCGCTTCCCTGGCCGCGGGCTTTGGCGTGCTGACAAGACCGGCCGTCAGGGTCATGCGCGCGGGCTCCCACTGGAGCTTGGCGAGTTCGGCGCGGGCCATTTTCGAATAGTCGCCGGTGATGACCATCAGCTTGCTGGCGGCGGGCTTGCTTGCCGGCTTGCTCGCGGGCTTGCCGTCCCCGGCGTCCGGCTTCGCCGCATCGAGGCTGGCGCCGAGCGCGCTGATGTCCTGCCTGTTTTTCGTCGTCCAGAAAAGCTGGTCGGCAGGCAGGGCGAGCAAGTGACGACGATCCCTGAGGACCATGAGCACGAAGCCATCCTGCGCCAGAAAACGCGCGAAGGCGAAGGAGCGCTTCAGGCCGGCATACATTTCGGCCTGCTGACGGTTGAGATAGGCGGTGGTGCGGTCCTGCGCCATGCTGCTCTGGCGCACAAAGACCTCCGGATCTTTCGCGCCGGTCTGCTCCAGCGCCGTCGCGATCACCAGCAGATCGGCGGGCGTGTAGTTCTTGTTGCTGAGGAGCACATCCACAAGCTCGGCGTCTGCGGTCAGCGCGGTGAGCTTCTCACGGCAGTCGCGCATGATCTGCCCGGCGGTCTTGGTGCGCAGGGCCTCCTGAAGGCCCTGGGCGGCGCCGACCGATGAGGCGCTGAACATGACGGTGCGTGTGGTCGTGGCCGTGAGGTTGGGCAGGGCCGCGCCGCCGGGCACAGCCATCAAGGCGCCGCGCAGGGAGAGGCTGCCGACGCCGCGCGCCGCCGCCAGCTCCTGCAGGCGTTTGGCGAGGGGCGGGAAATCCGTATAGGGGTCGACCTGCGCCTGCGCCGCCAGATCCCGCCGCGCGCTGTCGGTGCCCAGAACCCCGCCCATGAAGCTGCCTCGCTCGGCGTCCTTGTTCTCCCCGGATGAGGAGAGCGAATCAAAGAAATTGCCGATCCCCTGCGCCGACTGTTTCGCCGTCTCGATGGGACTGATGATGAGCTGGCCGCCAAACTTGAGGGGCGCGATCGCAGAGGAGCCGAAGGACTGGATGAACTGCCCCAGCCCGGTGTCCTCGTTCAACTGCTCGACGACGCCCCATTCATGCAGACGAACCGCCATGAGCGCATCGCTGACGATGGTGAAGGCGCCCGCGCTGGTCTCCAGAACATATTTGCGATGGACGCCATCGATCTCGACATCCTCGGCGATGCGCCAGGACTTGCCCTGGACGCGCTCGCCCCAGATCGCCTTGGCGGAGCCCTTCACCGGCGCCTCATCGCCCAGGGCCGCCCCGGACAGAAAACCAAGAAGCAAGGCGGGGCCGCAGAGCGCTTTCATCGGGGCCATGCGCTCAGGCCTCGCCATGGGGGGACAGGATGTCCTGAAGCCCGTAGAGTTCGATGATGGCGGCGAAGGCTTGCGGCAGCGGCCGCAGATCGACGCGCATATGGCTTTCGCGCGCCTGACGCAGGAGCGAGGTCATCAGGGCGAGCGCGCTGGAATCGGCTGTGGTGACGCCGCTGGCGTCCAGCACCAGCAGCCCGCCGCCATTCAGGGGCTTCAGCCTTGAACAGATGTCGCCCACGCTGTCCATGGTCAGGGCGCCGCTGAGCCTGACATGATGCGCATCGGCGCTGATGTCATGGGCGACGGCGCCGGACGCGCTGGTCATTTCGCGTTCTTCTGCTTCAGGGCCGCGATGAGGCCGGGCACGCCGGAGGAGCCCACAATGCTGTTGAACTCGTCGCGATAGGCGGTGATGAGGCTCACGCCCTCGACGGTCACGTCATAGACGCGCCAGCCGCCCGAGGCGCTCGAGAGCGTGTAGTCGATGGCGACCGGCTTGGCCCGCCCGATCATCTGGGTGCGCACCGTGACGTCCGAGCCGCTGTTGGAGCGGGAGTCGCGCACCTGCACGTCGAGATCCCGCAAGCTGGCGAGCGCATTGGAATAGGTGCGCACCAGCAGCTTGCTGAACTCCGCCACCACCTGGCCCTGCTCCCCGCCCGAGGCGCGCGGCCAGTTGCGGCCCATGGCCATCTGGGTGACGCGGTTGAAGTCGAAACGCGGCGCAAGGCGCTGCTCCACCAGCGCCGCAAGCTGGGCGGGGGAGTTCACAAGCTCAGGATTCTTGCGGACCTGCGCAGTGACCTCCGCCGCCATGCGGCGCACCAGATCCTCGGCGCCGGCGTTTTGCGCCCGCGCAGGAGCCATGCAGAGGACGGCGAGACAAAGCGAAACGACGAAACGCAACATGATATGGCCCTGACTGGGAAGATCAGCGCGCGCCCGCAGCCTCCCGACCGGATTGCACGATGGCTGCGCGACGCTGGAGATAGAGATTGCGGGTGAAGGCATATTTATCGAGGCTCGATGTGTCGATCAGATTGGCGTTGTCGACATTATCGGCCTTGATCTGGACGAATTCGAGGCCGATCAGGCCATAAGACCAGGCGTCGACCATATAGGTGCGCGGGTCGGAGGCGACGCGCGCCGCACGGCCGATGGTGTCGCGGGCGGACGAGGGGCCCATGAGCGGCAGCACCAGATAGAAGCCCGGCTCCGCGCCCCAGACGCCGAGCGTCTGGCCGAAGTCGCCCTCGCCCTTCTGAAGGTTCTGCGTCGAGGCGACGTCGATGAGGCCAGCGATGCCGACGGTCGAATTGATGAGGACGCGCGAGAAATCGGTCATGGCGTCCCTGCCGCGCCCCTGCAGCAGGTGATTGGCGCCGATGAAGACGTCGTCGAGATTGCCGAAGACATTGGCCACGCCCATGCGCACGGGTTTCGGCAGCACGGTGTTCCAGATCGTCGCGATGGGCTTCAGGGCCACCGTGTCGAGCGCCTCGTTCAGGGCGAAAAAGCCCCTGTTGACCGGCTCAAGCGGGTCATTATGCGGCGCTGGGCTCTGGGCGAGCGCGCAGGAAAGGCTGGAGCCAGCGAAGAAAACCGCCGCGATGACCGCAGAACGAACGGATCGAATCATTTCTTGTCTCCAGAGCTTTCAGCCGCCTTGTTATACAGAAACTGCCCGATGAGCTTCTCAAGAACCATGGCGGACTGGGTTTTGATAAATCGTTCACCATCCTTAAGATATAATGAATCCCCGCCCGCGTCTAAGCTTAAGTACTGCTCTCCCAGGAGACCCGAGGTCACGATGGCGGCGATCGTATCGGTGGAGAAACGAAATTCCGGGCGGATGCGCAGCTGCGCCACCGCCTCATAGGTGTCCCGGTCGAGATGGATGGATTCGACCCGCCCGACCACGACGCCCGCGCTCTTGACCGGCGCCCGCACGCGAAGGCCCCCGATATTGTCGAACCGGGCTTCGAGCCGATAGCCCTCGGCGCTGTCGAAGCTGACGAGATTGCCGACTTTCAGCGCCATGAACACCAGCGCGACGACGCCCAGCGCCACGAAGGCGCCGACGGCGACGTTGGTTTTGGAGCGGTTCATCAGTTCAACCCCCTAAACATCAGGACGGTCAGGATAAAATCGAGCGTCAGGACGCTCAAGGAAGAGATGACCACCGTGCGGGTGGTGGCGCTGGACACGCCCTCGGCGGTCGGCGCGGCATGGTAGCCCTCGAAGACCGAGATCAGCCCCACGGCCAAGCCGAAGACCAGCGCCTTGAAGAGGCCATTGAGCACATCAAGCCGGAAATCGACGCTGGCGCGCATCTGCGACCAGAAGGCCCCGGCGTCGATGCCGATCAGCTCGACGCCCACGAGATAGGCGCCGATGACGCCCGCGCTCGAGAAGATCACCGCCAGAATCGGCAGAGACACGAGCGCGCCCATGAAGCGGGGCACGACGACCCGCGAGATCGGATCGACCGCCATCATGTCCATGGCGGCGAGCTGCTCGGTGGCGCGCATGAGGCCGATCTCCGCCGTGACGGCGGAACCGGCGCGGCCCGCAAAGAGCAGGGCCGTCACCACCGGCCCAAGCTCGCGCACCAGGGAAAGCGCGACGAGGGAGCCCAGCGCATCGGCCGAGCCGAACCGCTGGAGCACCTCATAGCCCTGCACCGCCAGCACCATGCCCACAAACAGGCCGGAGACGAGGATGATGGCGAGGGAGCGTACGCCGGAGAAATGGATCTCGCGCACCAGCAGGGCGCCCCGCTTCAGCCCGCGCCAGGTCCGGGCGAAGACGGCGCCGAAGAACAGGGTGGCGAGGCCGAGCCGCGCCAGCGCGCCAAGGGTGACGGCGCCGAGCCGGTCGAGCAGGTCAAGCATCGGCGCCCCCGCTCCCGCTCGCCCCGCCCAGCAACTGCCGGCCATAGGCGGGGGCCGGATAATGGAAGGGCACCGGCCCGTCGGGCAGGCCATCGGCGAACTGGCGGATGAAGATGTCGTCGCTGACGCGCACCTCGGCGGGAGTCATGTCCCGGACAATGCGCCCATCCGAGACCAGCACGATGCGGTCGGCGATGCGCAGGGTCTCGTTCACATCATGGGTGACGATGAGGGAGGTCATGCCGAAGGCGTCGTTGAGCCGCCGGATCAGGCGCCCGATGATGCCCGCCGAAATCGGATCAAGCCCCGTGAAGGGCTCGTCATAGAGCATCAGCATGGGGTCGAGCGCGATGGCGCGGGCCAAAGCCACCCGTCGCGCCATGCCGCCGGAGAGCTGGGAGGGCATGGACTGCGCCGCCCCCCGCAGGCCCACGGCCTCAAGCTTCATCAGCACGAGGTCGCGAATCACGGGCTCGGGCAGGTTGGTCTGCTCACGATAGGGAAAGGCGATGTTGTCGAAGACCGAAAGGTCGGTGAAGAGCGCCCCGAACTGGAACAACATGCCCATGCGCCGCCGCAGGGCGTAAAGGCCCGGCCCATTGAGGCGGCCGACATCCTGTCCATCCACATGGACGCTGCCCGCCCAGGCGACGTTGCGCCCGCCCAGAAGGCCCAGAAGCGACGTCTTGCCATTGCCCGACCCGCCCATGACCGCAAGGATCTGGCCGCGCGGCACGGATAGATCGAGCCCGTCAAGAACCACGCGCTCGCCATAACCGAATCGAACGTTCTTCAACTCGATGAGGGGCGCGGCAACGGGGTGAGACAAGGACGTGATCCTGTGGCGGAGGACGCCAGCCAGCCGCTCGGTGTGGAAGGGAACGACCCTGTTTACACCCGCCGACGCTCAGGCCGCAAATGGAAATCGCCCCGGTCAGCGGATCGGCTTGCCCCGCACATCCTGCGCGCGCTCGATCCTGATGAGCACGCCCACGCCCGTATCCGCCCCGTCGTGGGTCGATTCGCGCTCGTTCAGCCGCGCGAAGATGGCGTCGTGGATCGGACCGCTCTCATGCAGCTCCGCGACGCCATAAAAGCGCAGGATGCCCGATTCCAGCACCTTGTCGCGCTGCGCCTGCATGTTGCTGTAGACGACGATGACGCGGTTGTCGTGGCGCAGATTGGCCAGCGCCTGCTTCTTCGAGCGCTCCCAATAGGCGAGATGGTCGTCATCGAACAGCATCATGCTGCCCTTGGGGCTGATGTTGGGGCCATCCTCGCCGGAGGTGCCGAGCAGGCAGACATAGCCGTCCTCCCAGGCGTTGGTGATGAGGCGGCGGATGGTTTCGCTGAAAGCCATGGGATGTTCCTCTGGATCGTCCGGTCAGACGGGCTCGTCATAGACGCTGTAGCGTCGGGGATTGGTGATGTCGTGGCTGAGCGAAATGCAGTGGGCCGGGCAATCGTCCTCGCAGAGATAGCAAACCTGACAATCCGCGCCGTAAGCCACTTTGGCCTTGCCGCTTTGCGCATCCATGCGGATCACATCGGCGGGGCAGGCCAGCACGCAGAGGCCGCAGCCGGTGCAGGCGAGGGGGTCGATGGAGATCGCATGACCGCCCATGTCACGCCCCCTTCGCCGGTTGATGCTGCGCGCTCATGATCGCGCCGATGGGGCCAAGCCCGCTCTGCTCGCCCTGCGGCTTGAACCGCACCCCCTCCTGCGGGAAGCCCTGCTTGTCGAAGGCGAATCCCTGGCCGGTCGACGTCACGCCATGGGAGCAGAACCAGGACGGATCCGTCATGGGAAAATCCTCGCGATAGAACTGTTCGCGGCTCTCCTTCCGGTCGAGGCCGGAGCGGTAGACGACTTCCGCATTCAGCGAGACGTTGCGCGCCTCGTGCCATTTGACGAGATCATGCAGATCGCCCGCCGCCGTCTCATCCAGCGCGTCCGCCACGTCGCGCGCGCCCTTCAGGAGTTCGGTGAGGCGGTTCTCGCTGAGGATCATGCTCTTGACCACGCTGCTCTCGAGCCTTGCGAGATCATCGTGCAGGCGGTCCGCGCTGCGTAAGCCCCTCGCCCGGCTCAGGGGGGCGAAGGCCTGCTCCTGCAGCATGGCGATGAGGCCCTGCGGCGCTGATTCGCGCGCAGAGCTGCGGCTTTCAAGCGCCGCCGTCTCCCCGGCGTGCCAACCCGAAACCTTGGCGAAGGCGGTCGGCGAGCCTGCGCTGGCGTGGGTGCCGGTGGCGTCGTTCTTGGCCGCCGATCCCGCCGCCAGAAGGCCCGGCAGATTGGTGCGCGCCCCAAGGTCGATCTGCAATCCGCTGCGCCCGCTCGCCCAGAGGCCCCATGTGGGCTCGATCTGGAGCGGGTTCTTGCGGGGGTCGGGCACATGTTCGGACAGAAGGATCGAGCCCCCGCGATGCAGCTTGGCGAGATCGGTCCAGTAGCTCGCGTCCACATGGCGCAGATCGACGAAGACCGGCCCGCGCCCCTCGACGATCTCCTTGGCGAAGGCCGCCACCACATTGGAGAGCTCGCCGCGCTCGAGGCGCACGGGATCGTGCTGCTCCATGAAGCGCTCGCCAAGGGCGTTGATGAGCCGCGCCCCATGGGCGACCGCCACATTGTAGCTGGGGAAGTCGAACTTCTTCATCAGCACATTGAAGGTGCCGCCGAAGGTGAACTCCATGTCCACGAGCCGCCCGCCCGCACGGAAGGCCATGGCCACGCCGTCGCCGGTGTCATTGTCGACGCGGTGCGTTCCCTTCATCGCGATCATGCCGGTGGCGACGATGGTGCGCTTGGCGTTGATGAAGATGAACTGGCCCGTATAGATGTTGAAGCCCACGGCGCCGATGATCCCGGCGTTGCTGGGCCATTGGCCGTCGGCGGTCACAAGCTCGGTGACATGCACGCGGTCGAGAATGCGCACGCCCCGCGCCGTGATGCGCCTGCGCAGCTCGATCATCGCCGCCTTCGGCTGATATTGCATGCCCCGCACATCAATCATGCCGCGGCTGGCGAAGCGGCGGATGGAGCCGTCTTCCGCGCGAGAGATCGGCACGCCCCAGGCGACATAATCCTTCACCCGCGCTTTTTGTCCCTCCAGCAGCTGATAGGTCCAGCGCTGGTCGCACATATAGTCGCCGCGCTCGATGAACTCGCGCGCCCACAGGTCGATGTCATCCGTGTCGAGCGGGCAGGTGGTGATGCCGCCCGACATGGTTGAGGCGCCGCTCTTGCTGACATAGGCCTTGTCGACCAGCGTGACGCTGGCGCCAAGATCAGCGGCGCGCAAGGACGCCCAGGTCCCGGCGAAGCCGCCGCCGATGACCAGCACATCCGTCTGCAGAACCTCGATGCTCCCGCGCATGGTCATTTTCGCTTCCAAATTCAGGGGACCGCCACGCCGGCGGCTTCGACCATCTTGGCCCAATTGGCGATTTCAGATTTGAAATAGGCCGCGGACTCAGGCTGGCTGCGATTGGCGACGATGAGGCCCATGGAGTCGATCTTCGCCTTCACATCCGGGTCTTTCAACGCTGCGTTGATCTCGGCGTTGAGCTTCGTCAGCACACCCTCGGGCGTGCCCTCGGGCGCGAAGAAGCCGGCCCATGAGCTTGCGAGGAAGCCGGGAAATCCGAGCTCCGCGAAGGTGGGAACGTCGGGAATGGCGGGGTCGCGCTCTGCGCTGGCGACAGCGAGGCCGAGGATCTCCTTGTTCACCATGGCGGGAATGGTCGCGGCGGTCGCCGTGCTCGACAACACGCTCACGTCGCCCGCCAGAAGGCCGAGCTTGGCGGGGGCGCCGCCGGGAAAGGGAATATGCCGCACATTCGCCTTGGCGAGGACCTTGAAGAAATATTCCGCCGCCAGATGCGAGCCGCTGCCGATTCCGGGGGTGCCGAGGAACACGGTCTCGCCCGCCTTGGCCTGCGCGAGAAGGTCGCCAAGCGACTTGATGTTCGACTTCGGATTCGAGGCGAAGGACTCGGGCGCAGAGACCGGCAGCGCCACGGGCGTCAGGCCCTTAGCCGAGAAGCCCTTCGTCTTGTAGAGCGTGTCGTTGATGGCCAGCGACGTGGTGGTGACGAGGATCGTGTAGCCGTCAGGCGCGGCCCCGGCGACGTGGCGCGCCGCGATGTTGCCGCCCGCGCCATCCATGTTCTGCATGACGACCTGCTGGCCCAGCTTGTCGCCGAGTTTGGCGCCGATGATGCGCGCGACGCTGTCGGCGAAACCGCCGGAGGCGAAGCCGATGGTCAGCGAAATGCGCTTGGTCGGCCAGTTCTCCTGCGCAAGGGCGGGCGCCTGCGCGCAGCCGAAGGCGGCGAAGCTTAGGCAGATGGCGCCAAGAAGGTTCGATTTCATGCTCATGCTCCACTCCCCATGATTGCGTTCTATTTTTATTCGGCGACGACCCTGTTGCGCAGCACGCCGATGCCCGAAATTTCGATCTCGAGGTCATCTCCGGGCTTCATGTTGAGCGGCTTGTCATCGGTGCCAAGCCAGATCACGTCGCCGGGCGACATGGTGTTGTATTTCGATATTTCGGCGATGACGGCGGCCGCATCGAACTGCATGGCGCCTGTGGGAAAGGAATGGACCGTCACGCCGTTGAGCCGCACATCGGTGCGCATGCCCGAGGGATTCACCCCCTGCACGATCCACGGCCCCATGGGCTTGAAGGTGTCGCAGTTCTTGGCGCGGATGTTGGTGGGATCCTTGACCTGCCAGTCACGCTCGCTGACGTCATTGCCGATGGTCCAGCCAAAAATATATTGCGCCGCCTCCGCATGGGAGACGCGGCGCGGCACAGTCTTGCCGATGACCGCGACAAGCTCCGCCTCATATTGGAATTGCTCGCCGGAATCGGCGGGCTTCACGATGTCCTCGCCATGGGCGATGAGGGCGCTGTTGGCGCGGTAGCCGACGCGCGGCCTGTCGTAGAAGATCGGCTTGCGGCCCATGGCCTCGGCCATCTTCACGACATGGTCGTGATAGTTGGAGCCGATGGCGTAGAAGGTGGGCGGCACGACGGGAACGAGCAGGCGCGCCTGCGCCAGAGGCGTGACCTGCCCGGTCTTTTTGAAATCTGCGAAGGGCGAGCCTTCGACAAGGGCGACATCATCGCCTTCCACAAGGCCGAAGCTTGGGCCCTGCGGCGTCTCCACGCGGCACCATTTCACGATTCCCATCGGGCGTTCCTCGCTATTTTTTTGATCACTTCGGCGCCCGGCGGATCAGGCGCTCGTCATAAACGGTCGTGTCCTGCCCCCGCACGGGATTGTCGATGGCTTCCTCAAGGCTTTTGGCGCCCTTCCATTCGGAGGGCGGACGCGTGATCCCGTCGCCGCCGACCTGATCGAGGCCCCAGTAGATCTCCAGCATATGGCCGTCGGGATCGGCGAATTCGACGGCGATCTGCACGCCCGCGCGCCGGCGCCCCTCGACGATGATCGGCACATTGTTGCGCTCGAGATGCTCGCGGGCCCGGAACACTTCATCAAGCGTGGAGACGGCGAAGGCCATGTGGTGCAGCTCGATGTTGGGCGAGCTGTCGGGCAGGGAGCCGATCAGCGCGACGCCGTGATGATCCGCGTTGAAGCGCATGAAGACCATGCCGCCGGGCACCATGTCGTCGCCGTAGATGTCGGAGATCTTGAAGCCCAGCACATGGGTGTAGAACCGGACGGAGGCCTCGAGGTCGCGGCAATTCAGCACGACATGGCCGATCTTGGTGATGGCGAAAGGCGCGCGGCCGGCCTGCGCGATCGCCCGAAGGCGGTCATGAAGTCCTGCGTCGCTCATCGCCTGCTCCCTTGCAAAAATCGCTGATCGGATTTGCCGGAGGCTATAACACACGTTTTCATGAAAGCGGTCCAGCGCCAGCCTCGGCGAAGGCTTGAGCGGGGCCGCAATCGCCGGAAAAGGTGTTTTTCCGACATGAAGGCTATATAAGGACGCAAGCGGACGAGGTCTTCGTCCTTGACAAAGCAAGGGTGAAGGTGCTGATCGGTGCGAGCCGTCCGGCGCGTCTTTCGCCGATCCGCTCAACCAATCCGGGAAAGCTCAAGCGCCTGCGCCTTTGTCGCGCGCGTCCCGCCACTCCTCTCGCTCCCCCCTCCTGAAGTCAGGCCCCACGCCTCATGCCCTTTCCGTCCACCAATCCAAGCCTTGAGCGCGCCCTTGAGGCGCGCGGCTATGGCGAGCCCACCCCCGTGCAAGCCGCCGTCCTTCAGCCAGAAGCCGCCGAGCGCGATCTTCTGGTCTCGGCCCAGACCGGCTCAGGCAAGACCGTCGCCTATGGCCTCGCCCTCGCCTCGACCCTGCTTCTGGGCGAGGAGCGGTTCGAGGCCCCCTCCGTCCCCATGGCGCTGATCGTCGCGCCGACGCGCGAACTCGCCATGCAGGTGCAGCGCGAACTGATCTGGCTCTACGGCCCGGCGGGGGCGAGGGTCGCCGCCTGCATCGGCGGAATGGACGTGCGCCGCGAAGCGCGGGCGCTGGAGGATGGCTGCCATATCGTGGTCGGCACGCCCGGGCGCCTGCGCGACCATCTGGAGCGCGGACGGCTCGATGTGAGCGCCCTGCGCGCGGTCGTCCTCGACGAGGCCGACGAGATGCTCGATCTGGGCTTTCGCGAGGATATGGAGTTCATTCTCGACGCGACGCCGCCCGAGCGCCGCACCCTGCTTTTCTCCGCCACCATCCCCCGGGAGATCGCGACCCTGGCGCGGCGCTATCAGCGCGACGCCTTCCGCATCGACACGGTGGACCAGACCCAGTCCCATGGCGACATCGACTACCGCGCCCTGCTGATCGCGCCAAACGAGATCGAGCACGCCGTCGTCAATGTGCTGCGCTATTTCGAGCCGCCGGGCGCGCTGATCTTCTGCCAGACCCGCGAGGCCGTGCGCCATCTGCACGCCAGCCTCGTCGAGCGCGGCTTCGCGGCCGTGGCCCTGTCAGGCGAATTCTCCCAGAACGAGCGCACCCACGCCCTGCAATCCCTGCGCGACGGGCGCGCGCGGGTCTGCGTGGCGACCGATGTGGCGGCGCGCGGCATCGACCTGCCCGGCCTCGAACTCGTCATCCACGCCGAATTGCCCAATGACCGCGACACCCTGCTGCACCGCAGCGGGCGCACGGGCCGCGCGGGCCGCAAGGGCGTGTGCATTCTGCTCGCGCCCTATACGCGCCGCCGCAAGGCGGAAGGCCTGATCGCTCAGGCGCGCATCGACGTGCTCTGGGCGGGTCCGCCCACCGCTGAAGAGATCCGCCGCGCCGACCAGCAGCGAATCAAGAACGATCCGATTTTCGCAGAGGCCAGCACCGAGGAGGATCTGGAGCTGGCGAAGATGCTCATGGCCGAACGCAGCCCGGAGGACATCGCCGGCGCCCTCGCGCGCATGTACCGCGCCAAGCTCCCCTCGCCCGAGGACGTGTTCCAGCCCGGCGAAACCGGCAGGCCGCCGCGCGAACGCCGAGACCGCGAGCGTCCCGACAAGCGCGAGCGCGAAGTGCGCCGCACGCAGGGCCCCGTCCCGGAGGGCGGCGACGCCAGCATGGACCGCTCGTTCCAGCGCCGCGCCAGCGGACCCATGATCTGGTTCCGCATGAATGTGGGCCGCAACAACAATGCGGACCCCAAGTGGATCGTGCCGGTGATCTGCCGCCTAGGCCGCATCACCAAGAACGAGATCGGCGTCATCAAGATTTTCGACAAGGAGACGAAGTTCGAGATCCTTGAAGAGGCCGCCCAGAAGTTCGCCGCCAGCGTGCGCCGCGCCTCTGGCGAGGAGAACGTCAACATCCAGCCCGCCGCAGGCTCCTTGCAGGAGATCCGCAAATTCGCGCCCAAGGCTCCGGGCTCCTACATCGACACGCGCAAGCGCGAGGCGGACAGGGGCGCAGGCGAGGGCAAGCCGCGCAGCGCCGACAAGCCCCGCAGCTTCGATAAGCCCCGCAGCTTCGACAAGCCCCGCGAAGACGGCGAGCGCAAGGGCAAGTTCAAGAAGGACTTCGCAGGCGGCAAACCCGCGCCCGACAAGCGCCCGCCCTTCGCAGACAAGGCGGGGGCAGGCGCGCCAGCCGGGCCGAAGAAGTTCGGCAAGAAGCATCGCCCCAAGGCCGACTGAGCCTCGACCAAAGCAAAAGGCGGAGATCCTGCGCGACTCCGCCGCCGCCCTGTGCGCGCGGCTCGGGCGGCTGGCCTGAACGCAAAAAGCCCCCGCGGAAGATCCGCGAGGGCTCACGCTGAAACGCTACGCCACTGATCTCAGTAACGGGCCAGAACCGGGGCTGGAGCCGCGACCGGGCCGCCGAAGCGGTAATTTACGCCAAGACGCGCCACATCGACGGAATCGCGACGGCTGTCCGTGAAGAAGGCATAGCCGGTGTAGCCGCTGTTCGAGGACACATAGACATTATCGCCCCGGTTGAACTGCGAATGCAGATATTCAAGCTTGAGGGAGACATTGTTGGTGAAGGCCCATTCGAGGCCGCCGCCCAGCGACCAGCCGACATTGTTGCGGCTGGAGTTGGGAGCGAAGGCCGCGACCTGCACGCCCGAGTTGTTATAGGCGTAGACGACCTCGTCGCGGCCGCTGTTGCGGAAGGCCGCGCCGCCCGCGATATAGAGCATGGCGCGGTCGAAGGACCAGCCGAGGCGGCCGCGGACGCCGCCCAGCATGTTGCTGTGCGCGCTGCCTTCCAGCGAATAGGCGTAGGCCGAGCCAATGCCGTTCGGGCCGACATAGTTGACGAAGCCGCGCTTGGTGTCGTTGCCGACCCAGTTCACATCGCCCTCGATGCCGAAGACCACCGAGCCCATCTGCCAGTTGAAGCCGGCCTGGACGCCGCCGGTGAAGGCCGTGTCCTCGGAATTGCAGGCGGGCGAGAAGGCGGTGTAACGCGAGCCGAGGACGCCGTTGGAGTAATTATAGAGGCCGGGGCAGTCGTTAGCGCCATGCCAGGCGGCGCCGGCGTTCACGCCGACGTAGAAGCCGGTCCAGGTGAAGAGCGGAGCCACGTAAGGCGCAGGCGCCACAGACCCGCGCGCGGGCATATCAGCCGCCGAGGCGGTGGCGGCCATCGCACCGAACGCGATCGCCGACATAAGTACCGTTTTCTTCATTTCAAATCTCCTTGCTGCTGGTCAGCACAAACGGACAGTCGCGTTTTTTTATTCGAAGAACAAGATAGTAAAACTCAAATGCATTTATTGTGCTTTTATTGTAACATATCCTGTGACTTGACCTTATTTATTACCTAACGTCAGAATTTATTATTTATATTTAATTCAATACATTATTCCTGAAGCTTATCTATTCATGCGGGCCGCGCCATGGCCATGCCCCGCGCGACAGGATGCGCCACAAGGCTGCAGGGCCTATGATGCAGGGCGAATGGAGACAGCAAGCCATGACCAGCGAGGAGCAGATCCTGCGCGCCAACGCCGCCTATTACCGCGCCTTCCGCACCGGCGATGACGCGCTGATGGGCCGCGTCTGGAACGATTCGGATGTGGTTTGCCTGCACCCGGGCTGGCCGCCGATCATGGGTCGCGCGGAGGTGCTGGCCTCCTACCGGCGCATCATGTCGAACCCCGACCAGCCGCCCGTCACAAGCCACGAGGAAGCAGTCGTCATCACCGGCGATGTGGCGCGGGTCATCTGCGTGGAGCGGGTGGCGGGCGCGCAGCTCATCGCCACCAATATGTTCCTGCGCGTTGGCGAGGACTGGCGCATGATCCATCATCACGCCAGCCTCTTGTCGGCGCCGCGCGCAGCGCCTTCATCGTCAAGACTGAATTGATCAGGCGGCGGCCGCCGTCACATCGGACTTGCGCAGCGCCGGCATGACCTCCTTCGCGAAGAGGCTGACGGAGGTCTCCATCTCCGCAAGGGTCAGATCCCCGAAGGCCATCTGGCCGACGCAATAATTGCACAGGGACGTGCCGAGCTGATCCTGCAGGAAGGCCGCCACCGTCGCGGGGCTGCCGGCGATTCCCTTGCCCTGACGGGCGAGTTCGTCCCAGCTGTCGGGGCGCGGATGGCGGGCCATGCGGCCGAGCGCCCGGAAGAGATGGGTGAAGCCGCGATGCCAGGCAGGATAGGCCCGCCGCGCGATCTCCAGCGCCTTCTCGTCCGTCTCCGCCACCACAATGAACCGGCCAAGGCCCATGAGCGGCAGGGGCGCCTCGCCATGCGCCTGCCGCCAGACGTCGCGGAAGACGAGATTGCATTCGCGGGCTTCGTCGGTCTTGTCGAGGTTGATGGTCTGCCAGCCCCTGCGCGCCGCACGCTCGGCGCTCTCCACGGTGTGCACGCCATACCAGACGCGGGGCGTGGGCTTCTGCAGGGCCGTGATCTTCAGCACGATGTCGCGATAGGGCTCTTCCTGCTCGGCGACATGCATGACGCCGGTCTCGAGCGCCTCGAGGATGCGCGGCTGGTCGCGCTGGAAGATTTCCTCCGTCCTGGCGGGATCAATGCCGAAATAGGCGATCTCGACCGGCGAGGAGCCGCGCCCGAAGCCGATGTCGAGCCGTCCGCCGCTCATCTGGTCGATCATGGCGATCTCTTCGGCGAGCCGCACGGGATGGTAGAGCGGCAGGGCGTAGACCATGGGGCCGAAGCGCAGCTGCTTCGTGCGCTGGGCGACCGCCGACAGGAAAACATTGGGGGACGGCGCCATGCCCAGGGTCGTCGCATGGTGCTCGGCCAGATGGTAGGAATGGAACCCGAAGCGGTCGAAAAGCTCGATGACCCTCAGCCGCTCCTGATAATATTGCTCGAAGGGCTTCGACTCATTGTCGAGGTGGTCGAAAATGCCAAATTCCATGGATCGTTTGCTCCCGGGTCTGCGCGGGCAGATTGCCACAAGGCGGCGCACAGGCAAAGCGCGACAGATTCACTCCGCCGACCAGCCCCCGTCATGGGCGATCACCTGCCCCGTGACATAGGAGGAGGCGGGGCTCGCCAGATAGACCGCAAGGCCCACGAGATCGTCAGGCAGTCCCCTCCGCCCCATGGGAATGCGGCTGTTGACCATGGATTCGAGATGGGCGAGCTCGTCAGGCGAAAGCCCGGAGAGGCGCGCCCCGCCAAGCCGCGTTCCCCCGTGCCAGCCCGGCGCGATGGCGTTCACCCGGATGCCCTCGCGCGCATATTCCATCGCCGCCTGCCGGGTGAGCCCGATGACGCCCGCCTTCGAGGCGGCGTAATTGACGCAGAGCCGCGCCGTGCCGGGATAATAGCCCGCCAGCCCCGCGATCGAGGAGATGTTGACGATGGAGCCGGAGCCCCGCTCCAGCATCATGCCGATGGCCGCCCGCGTGCACAGGAAGACCCCGCGCAGGTTGATGCCCATCAGCCGGTCCCAGTCCTCGACCGCCAGCTCGTGCAGCCGCCGGGGCCCGGTGGAAATGCCGGCATTGTTGATGAGAATGTCGAGGCGGCCATGCAGGCGCGCGATCTCGCCAAAGAGCCCGTCCACGGACTGGGTCTCCGCCACATCGACGAAAATCGCCTCCGCCGAGCCGCCGCCCGAGCGGATCATGGCGGCCGTCTCCTCGGCGTCGGCGATGTTGCGGTCTGCGCAGATGACATGGGCGCCGAAATCGGCGAGGCCGCGGGCGAAGGACCGGCCGAGGCCGAAAGCGGCCCCCGTGACCAGCGCAACCTGTCCATCCATGCGGAAAATCGTCTCAAAGCCCACGGCGCCCTCCCGGATCGGCGCGGTCCCGCGCCGTCTCACATTGGCGTCATCTGAACATGCCGATCGCCAGCGTGGCAAGGGCGCGAGCCCCTTGAGCGCCTCTGAGGCGGCTTTCCCCGCCGTTCCCGCTTTGCAGGCTTCGCGCAGGGTGCTATCTGCCACCCATGACGACGCATCCCTTCGACAACATCCGCAATTTTTCCATCGTGGCCCATATCGACCACGGGAAATCGACCCTCGCCGACCGGCTCATCCAGCAGACCGGCACGGTGGCCGCGCGCGACATGGTCGAGCAGGTGCTCGACTCCATGGACATCGAGCGCGAGCGCGGCATCACCATCAAGGCCCAGACCGTGCGGCTCGACTACAAGGCGCAGGATGGCAAGTCCTACATCCTGAACCTCATGGACACGCCCGGCCACGTCGACTTCGCCTATGAAGTGTCCCGCTCGCTGGCGGCCTGCGAAGGCTCGCTGCTCGTGGTGGACGCCTCGCAGGGCGTGGAGGCCCAGACCCTCGCCAATGTCTATCAGGCCCTCGATGCCGGCCATGAGATCGTGCCCGTCCTCAACAAGATCGACCTGCCCGCCGCCGAGCCCGAGCGCATCAAGCAGCAGATCGAGGACGTGATCGGCCTCGACGCATCCGAGGCCGTGCCCATTTCAGCAAAGACCGGCATCGGCATCGACCTCGTGCTGGAGGCCATCGTCCAGCGCCTGCCGCCGCCCAAGGGCGACGAGACCGCGCCGCTCAAGGCCATGCTGGTCGACAGCTATTACGACGCTTATCTGGGCGTCGTCGTCATCGTGCGCGTCATCGATGGCGTGATGAAGAAGGGGCAGCGCATCAAGATGATGGGCGCCGACGCCCATTACGAGATCGAGAAGATCGGCGTCTTCAAGCCGAAGATGCAGGACATCGCCCAGCTCGGCCCCGGCGAGGTCGGCTTCATCACCGCGCAGATCAAGCAGGTCGCGGACACCCGCGTCGGCGACACGATCACAGATGAAAAGCGCGGCTGCACGGAGGCCCTGCCGGGCTTCAAACCGGCGCAGCCCGTGGTCTTCTGCGGTCTCTTCCCCGTGGACGCCGCCGACTTCGAGGATCTACGCGCCGCCATGGGCAAGCTGCGCCTCAACGACGCCAGCTTCTCCTATGAGATGGAGACCTCGGCGGCGCTGGGCTTCGGCTTCCGCTGCGGCTTCCTCGGGCTCCTGCATCTCGAGATCATTCAGGAGCGCCTGTCGCGCGAGTTCAACCTCGACCTGATCGCGACCGCGCCCAGCGTCGTCTACCAGATCACGCTCACCAACGGCGAGACGATCGAGCTGCACAATCCCGCGGACATGCCGGATGTCGTGAAGATCGAGGAGATCGCAGAGCCCTGGATCCGCGCCACCATCCTGACCCCCGACGAACATCTGGGCTCCGTGCTGAAGCTCTGTCAGGAGCGGCGCGGACTGCAGATTGATCTGAGCTATGTCGGCAAGCGCGCCATGGCCGTCTATGACCTGCCGCTGAATGAAGTTGTGTTCGATTTCTATGACCGGCTGAAGTCGATCTCGAAGGGCTACGCCAGCTTCGACTACCAGATCACCGACTATCGCGCGGGCGATCTTGTGAAGATGTCGATCCTCGTCAACGCCGAGCCCGTGGACGCCCTGTCGATGCTCGTGCATCGCACGCGGGCGGACCATCGCGGACGCGGCATGGTGGAGAAGCTGAAGGATCTCATCCCCCCGCATATGTTCCAGATTCCGATTCAGGCGGCGCTGGGGGGCAAGATCATCGCCCGCGAAACCGTCCGCGCCCTGCGCAAGGATGTGACCGCCAAATGCTATGGTGGCGACGCCAGCCGCAAGCGCAAGCTGCTCGACAAGCAGAAAGAGGGCAAGAAGCGCATGCGGCAGTTCGGCAAGGTCGAAATTCCGCAGGAAGCCTTCATCGCCGCCCTCAAGATGGATAGTTGAGGCTCAGGCCAGCAGCGCCCGCAGCCTCGCCTCGAGCGCCGCTTCATCCCTGAGCTCGCATTCCCACACGACAAGCGTTCTCCAACCCTCGCGCGACAGCCGCGCGAGGGTTTCTTCGTCGCGGGCGCGGTTGCGCGCGATCTTGGCGGTCCAGTAGCCGCGGTTGTCTTTTGGCACGCGCGACCCGCGCTTGCAGTCGTGCCCATGCCAGAAACAGCCATGCATGAAGATGGCGATCCTGCGGCCGATGAAGGCGATGTCGGGGGAGCCGGGAATGTCGCGCCGGTTGAGCCGGTAGCCCGGCGCTATGGCGCGGACCTTCTGGCGCAGGATGCGTTCGGGCTTTGTATTCTTGCCCTTTATGGCGCGCATGATGTCGGAGCGGGTGGTCACGCCGCCGCCTGAACAGGTCCGCCCCTGACAAAGGCGTCGAGCAGATGCTCGCGCAGGAAACGCACCGCCGAAACGGCCAGCCCGTCGCCCAGGAGATGATAGGCCTCGTTATAGCGTACGGGCAGGATGTAATCGTCGGGCAGGCCCATGAGGCGCGCGGCCTCGCGCCCCGACAGGAGCCGCGTGCGCACAAGCGCGCCGTCGACCACCATGATGAACTGGCGGCTCGATCCGCCGCCTGGCGTGCGCAGGCAGCCCGCGAGCCCGTCAAAGCGCACTTCGGCGCGCTGCGCCTTGTCGCCTTTTTCATCAAGGCGCGTGCGTCGATAGATCGTCCCGACCATGCGCAGGCCCGCAGCTCTGGCCGCATCGAGCTTGCGCAGATTGGCCTGCGACATGAGCCCGACGAGCCGCGCGGTCTCTTCGCGCGAGTGCCATGGCGCGTCGGCGGGGTTCTCCTCGATGAGATCGACAAGCCGCAGGTTGTGGGCGACAGGCGCGGGCAAAGACCACCAGCGCCAATGGGCCTTCGCGTCAGGCGGCAGCGCGGCGACGGCGCGCGTCAGGGCGGGGGAATGCCAGGGCGGGGCAGGCTCGCCGAGGGCTGCGCCCGCAAGATCCGCACGCACGCAAAGAACGAAGAGGCGCGGGCGCGACTGCGGCAGGAAATGCGCGGCGTCGATGGTGAGCGCGCCCACGGCATAACCCAGCGCCGCCAACGCCGTGATGAGCTGCGCGAAATCGGCGCCGCCATTGGAGGTCAGCGCGCCCAGGACATTTTCGATGACGAGCAACTTGGGCGCCCGGCCCTCGCCGCGCAATTCATCGATGATGCGACGGAAGCCGAAGAAGGCGCCGGAGCGCGCGCCCTTGAGCCCCGCCCCCTGCCCCGCGAGCGAGAGATCCTGACAGGGAAAGGAGGCCCAGGCGAGATCGGGCGCGCCCGGCAGGTCCGCCATGGTCAGCCCATGGATGTCGCCCACATGCATTTCGCCATCGCCCCAGTTGCGGCGATAGCTCTGCGCTTTTCCGGCGTCGAAATCATTGGCGAAGAGACAGCGCCAACCCTCTCCGAGCCCCGCGCGCGCCATGCCGCCGCCCGCGAAGAATTCGTAGAAGGTGGGTTGGCCCGGAGTCTCCGTCATGTGCGGCGCAGAACCCTATTTCGCGTAAAGATCCTTGTAGGTGTCACGCAGCACGTTCTTCTGCACCTTGCCCATGGTGTTGCGGGGAAGGTCGTCGACGAAGATCACGCGCTTGGGCTGCTTGAATTTCGCCAGCCGGTCTTCGAGCGCGGCGAGCACCGCCTTCTCGTCGATGGCCGCGGCCTTGTCGCGCACCACCACCGCCGTCACGCCCTCGCCGAAATCGGCATGGGCGAGACCGATGACGGCGCTTTCGATGACGCCGGGCATGGCGTCGATCTCGTCCTCGACTTCCTTCGGATAGACGTTGAAGCCGCCGGTGATGACGAGATCCTTGCCGCGGCCGACGATATGGACATAGCCGCGCTCGTCGATCTTGCCGAGATCGCCGGTGATGAAGAAGCCGTCGGCGCGGAACTCGGCCTGCGTCTTCTCGGGCATGCGCCAATAGCCCTTGAACACATTGGGGCCCTTCACCTCGATCATGCCGATCTCGCCCTGGGGCGTCGGCGCGCCGGTCTCGGGATCGCAGATGCGGGCTGAGACGCCCGGCAGCGGCATGCCAACAGTGCCCGCCACGCGGTCGCCGTCATAGGGGTTCGAGGTGTTCATGTTGGTTTCGGTCATGCCGTAGCGTTCGAGGATCGCATGGCCCGTGCGGGCCCGCCATTCGCGGTGGGTTTCGGCGAGCAGCGGCGCCGAGCCTGAGATGAACAGGCGCATGTGGCCGGTCGTTTCGGGCGTGAGATCAGCGCGCTGCAGAAGGCGCGTGTAGAAGGTCGGCACGCCCATCATGGAGGTCGCGCGCGGCATCAGGCGCATGATGGCGTCGGGGTCGAGCTTGGGCAGGAAGAGCATGGTCCCGCCCGCCAGCAGCAGGGTGTTGGTCGCCACGAAGAGCCCGTGGGTGTGGTAGATCGGCAGGGCGTGGATCAGCACGTCAGAGGCGTTGAAGCGCCAGAAATCCACCAGCGTCAGCGCGTTGGACGCGAGGTTGTCATGGCTGAGCATGGCGCCCTTGGAGCGGCCCGTGGTGCCGGAGGTGTAGAGGATGGCGGCGAGATCGTCGGGGCCGCGCTCGACATCGCTGAACTGCGCTGAAGCGGCGGCCATGCGCTCAGCGAGCGTGCCGTCCAGATTGACGCCAAGCGTCTCGACATGGGCGACCTTCGCGCCCGCCGCAACGCTGGCCAGCTTGTCCCGGGTCGTGGGGTCGCAGACGAAGACGCGCGGCTCGGCGTCGCCCAGGAAATAGGCGATTTCATTGGGCGTATAGGCCGTGTTCAGGGGCAGGAAGACGGCGCCGGCCCGCAGGCAGGCGAGATAGAGCAGGATCGCCTCCGGCGACTTCTCGACCTGCACCGCCACCCGGTCCCCGGCCACGACGCCGAGCCCCGCCAGAACATTGGCGAGCCGCGCGGAGCCCGCATCAAGGTCCGCATAGCTGATGAGGCGGCCATCATGGTTTTCGATGAAGGTCTTGGCGCCCTCGGGCATGCGGCGGCGGATGATGTCGTAGAGATAAGCGGCCATGTCGATCGTCCAGTGCTCGGATGAGCCTAGTTGGACGAGCCCGGCGAAACTTGCAAGCGTGAACGCCCATTGCCCCGCAACATGCGGCGCACGGCGCTGGAGGCGGCCACTTCCTTCTTGTTGGCGTAGGCCTCGTGGTTCGCCTCGATCTCCTCGAGGTCATAGAGATAGTTGACCATCAGCCCCGCCCCGTCGCGCAGGGCCTTGGGCGAGAGGTCGCCCATGTAATTGATGCGCTCAAGCCTTGCGCCATTGCCCAGATGGAAACGCGCCACCGGATCGCGCGGGCGGCCATTCGCGCCCTTGGCGTGCAGGAAATAGTCCGCAGCAAGGCTCTCGACCCCCTTGCGCAGGGCCTCGGGCCGTCCGGCCTCATGCGCCCAGGCGGGGTCGGCGAGGAGGGCGGCGATCTGGCGATCCTCCTCGGGCAGGGCCTGCGCCTCGCCGCCCAGCCATTTCATGAAGCCGGGGACGGGCGACAGGGTCACGAAGTTCTCGAGCCGCGGCAATTCGCGACGCAGCTCCTCGACCACCTGCTTGATGAGAAAATTGCCAAAGGAGATGCCGTCGAGGCCGCGCTGGCAGTTGGAGATGGAATAGAACACCGCTGTGCGCGCGCGGCTGAGCTCGGCGACCTCGCGCGTCGCCGCCAGCAGGGGCGCGATGGCGTTGGGGATCTGGTCGGTCAGCGCGACCTCGACGAAGATCAGGGGGTCATCGACCAGCGCCGGGTGGAAGAAGGCGTAGCAGCGCCGGTCCACGGGATCGATGCGGCTGCGCAGGTCGTCCCAGTCGCGGATGGCGTGGACAGCCTCGTAGCGGATGATCTTCTCAAGCACGCTGGCCGAGGTCGACCAGTCGATGCGGCGCAGCACGAGAAAGCCCCGGTTGAACCAGGACGCCAGCAGATGGGCGAAGTCCCGGTCGACGGTGGCCAGATCCTCCTGCCCGTTCTTGAAGTCCAGCAAGTCCTGACGCATGCGCACCAGACCCGCCGTGCCGCCGGGGGCCCGGTTGATGCGGCGGAACAGTTCCTGCCGACGCGGCTCGGCGGCGAAATGCAGCTCCGTGCCCGTGCGCCCGCAGGGATCGCGTCGCCAGTCCTCCACCGCGCGGGCCAGCCTGTCGGGATCAGCGCCGAAGCGAGCGGCCAAAGCCTCGAAAAAGGTCAGCCGCGCAGGCGGGTCGAGCCGCGCATAGCCATCCAGCGCCTCGCGGGCCAAAGCCACGCCAGAGGCCTCGCCCCGGCCTGACAGAACGGCCTCGCAAAGCTCGATGACGGAGGCGGCGCGGCGCAGCGGATCGACATCCAGCTCCCGGCGGCCGAGCAGGTTGCGCCCCCGTTCGGAGATGCTCGTCAGCAGATCGGAGAAGAAGGCCGTGTTCATGGACTGACCCAATCTCGGAAACCAGTCCTGAGAGACTAATGACATGCGCCGCCCCGGTCCATACCTCAGGGAATGGACGGCCAAAAGCCCGTCCCGCCCCGACCACAACCCTTCAGGCCGCGCCTGGTTCCCGGCTTCGGCGGGGGGATTGTTGACAAAAGGGAGCCAAGACCCAAATATGTAACCAAGGCTACATATTCGGGCGAAGGCGAACAGTCACGCCATGACCGATCTGGTTCAGAGCAAGGACAGTTTCTCGGGACGCACCGTGGCCGCAGGGCGCGAGGCCATCGAGGGCACGCGCCGGGGCTTGCCCGCCTTCCTGCCCTTCGTCGGCCCCGCTGTGATCGCCTCCATCGCCTATATGGACCCCGGCAATTTCGCGACGAACATCGAGGCGGGCGCGAAGTTCGGCTATGCGCTTCTGTGGGTGGTGCTCATCGCCAACCTGACGGCCATGCTGTTTCAGTCGCTGTCCGCCAAGATCGGCATCGTCACCGGCAAGAGCCTCGCCCAGCACTGCGGCGAGCGGTTGCCGCGCCCCCTCGTCTACGCCATGTGGATCGCCAGCGAGATCGCGGCCATGGCGACGGACCTTGCGGAGTTTCTGGGCGCCTCGCTGGGTCTGGCGCTGCTCACGGGCCTGCCGCTGATGACCTGCCTCTTCATCACGGGCGCCGTCACCTTCGCGCTTCTGTCGGTGCAGAGCCGGGGCTTTCGGCCGATGGAGCTGATGATCGGCTTCTTCGTCTTCACCATCGGCGCCTGCTACATCGTGGAGCTCATGATCGCCCCGCCGCAATGGGGCGCGCTGGCGATGGGGCTCTTCGTGCCCAGCCTGCCGGATGAGCGGGCGGTGACCCTGGCGGTGGGCATCATCGGCGCGACCGTCATGCCCCACGCCATCTATCTCCACTCCAACCTGACGCAGGGCCGCATGCCCACGCGCAATGCGGGCGAGGTCGCCAAGGTGCTGCGCTGGTCCAATCGTGAGGTGATGATCGCCCTGGGCTTTGCGGGCCTCGTGAACATGGCCATGGTGTCGATGGCCGCCTCGGTCTTCCACGCCAGCGGCAACGCCGATGTGGCGGAGATCGAGACCGCCTGGCGCACGCTGACGCCCCTGCTGGGCGGGGCGGCGGCCTTCGTCTTCATGCTGTCCCTGCTGGCCTCGGGCTTCTCAAGCTCGGTCGTGGGGACCATGGCGGGGCAGGCGATCATGCAGGACTTCATCAAGTTCCGCATTCCCCTGTGGGCGCGGCGGCTGATCACCATGGCGCCCGCCTTCGTGGTGGTGGGCATGGGCGCCACGGTCACCGAGTCCCTTGTCATGAGCCAGGTGGTGCTGAGCCTCGTCCTGCCCGTGCCCATGATCGCCCTGATCTATGTGACCACAAACCGGGAGATCATGGGGGACTTCGCCAATCCCCGCGCCGTCACGCTGCTGGCGTCATTCGCCGCTTTGGTGGTTCTGTCCCTGAACGCGCTCCTGCTGTGCCTTGCTTTAGGCGTGGCGGTTCCGGGGCTGGGGGATTAGGGAGTCGAGGGCTCGGGGACAGGATTGCCCACACACTGCGCAGCGGCGATCCACGCGAGGATGGCGCACCGCAGTTCACTTGCGGCTTCCTCTGGTGTCTCACCAAAGGCCGAACAACCCGGCAAGTCCGGCGCAAGCGCTATGAAGCCTCCATCCTCATCGCTCCTGAACACTTCCAATCGGTAACGCGATGCGTCCATGAGCGTCCCCTCACCCCTCCGGCGTCGCCCCGTATTGCGCGTCGTCGACATGCTCCATCCAGTCCACATGCTTGCCGTCCAGCGCCTCCTGCATGGCCAGATGCACCATGCCGATGTCGGGCGAGGCGCCGTGCCAGTGCTTTTCGCCCGGCTCGAACCAGACCACATCGCCCGCGCGCACCGCCCGCACCGGGCCGCCCCAGCTCTGCACAAGACCGACGCCTGAGAGAATCTGCAGGGTCTGGCCGAGCGGATGGGTGTGCCAGGCGGTGCGGGCGCCGGGCTCGAAGGTCACCTTCACCGCGCGCAGATGGGCGGGCTCGGGCGCCTCGATGATCGGATCCTGCCAGACCACGCCGGTGAAATAATTCGCCGAAGCGCGGATGGATTTGATGCCGGGAGCGGATGTGATGCGCATCTTGTCCTCACTTCACCAGAGACACGTTGAGAATGGCGGTGCGGCCTTCGGCGAGCGCCGCCAGAGCGCCCTCGAAAGCGCTGCGCAGTTCGGCGGCGGTCTTCGCCTTGGCGCCGAAGAAGCCGAAATGACAGCCAAGCTCGTCATATTCCGGCCCCTCGATATGGACGCCATGGTGCGAATCCGTCGCGACCGCCGCGCCTTGCGGATAATAGAGCACATGGCCCTTGCGCATGGCCTCGTAGCGGCCGTTGTTGCAGACCACGATGAGGATCGGCAGGTCATAGGCCTTGGCCGCGCCGAAGGCCTGGATGATGGGATTGTAGAGGAACGATCCATCACCCACGAAAAGGACCACCGGACGGTCCCGCGCCGCAAGCTTCGCCCCCAGCGCCGCGCCGATTCCCTGCCCCAGCGCGCCCCCCGTGACGCGGAAGAAGCTCTGGGGATGGTTGATCGGCAGATGCGGCCGCATCTGCGGCATATGGGTGATGGTCTCGTCCACATAGATCGTATCGGACGGCAGCATCTCCCGCGCCACCGCAGCCAGTGCGACGCAGTCGAGCCCATCCGCCTTGAGCGAATCAGCCCGCGCCTTTTCAAGACGGGCCGTGAAGGCCGCATTGGCGCTGGTCCAGCGCGCCGTGCGTTCGCCCACCACATCGGGCTCGCAACGCGCCGCGCCCGCAAGCAGGGTCAGCGCGCTCGCCATGTCGCCTTCAAGATAGAGGTCGGCGTGGAGGTTCTGATAGGCGAGGTGGTGCTTCAGCGGGTTCTCGCCGATGGAGACGATCTTGCCCTTGCCCGGCCTTTTGTGGGCGGGATACCAGGGCGCCTTGCCGCCCACGAGCAGAATGAGGTCGGCGCCTTCAAGATGCTCATAGGTCTGGAAGCCCAGCCAGAGCGGATGGTCCTGCGGAAAGCTCGCATAGGTGCTGGCGCGCGCCGAGATCACGGGGGCGCCGAGGCTTTCGGCCAGAGCCACGAGCCCATGGAAGGCGGCGGGGTCGCGGCCGGAGATTTCGACGACGATGACGGGATTGCTGGCCGCGCGCGCCAGCGCCGCCACCGCCTCGATGTCCTGCCGGGGCGCCTGCGTGCGCGGGGCGGGAGCGGCCGGGCGCAGATCGTCCGGCTTGCTCCAGGGCTGCATCATCGCTTCAAGGGACATGTTGAGATAGACCGGCCCCTGCGGCGTGCGCTGGGCCATTTCGCCCGCGCGCAGCACGGCCTGATGGATGTTGGAGGCATGGGTGACCTGCCCCGCCCATTTCACCAGGGGCTGGATCATGCGATGGGCGCCGCCGACGCTCACCCCGCCATACCACTGGGGCTCCATGGCGATCTCCGGATCTTCGCCGAAGGTGGTGGATTCGCCGGACATGACGACCAGGGGAATCTCGGCCTGAGTGGCGCTGAGCACCGCCATGGAGCCATGCATGAGGCCGACGCCCGCATGGATCAGCACCGCCTGCGGGCGCCCAGTATAGGCCGTGTAGCCCATGGCCATGTCGACCGCGAGGGTCTCGTGCCAGCAATCAATGAAGGTGGGTCCGGAAGCGCCCTCGACCTTCTGGCGCGCCATGGCCTCCCAGACAGGGCTCCATTCGGAGCCCGGGGAGGACAGGATGTAGTCCACGGAAAGATTGCGAAGAGCCTCGACAATCGCCTCGCCGCCGTCATGGTAGTTCTTCACGCGCTTCCCCCTGTGGTTGGCCGCAATCGGGCGGCTGGGGAATTAGAGCGATTTCAGCGCCCGAGGCAACAGGCGCGTGATCGCTAATCCAGCGTCTGCCTGAACCGGCGCACCGCGATGGTCATGGCGATCAGCATCAGGCCGGCCAGCCAGAGCCCGTCCTGCTGGAGGTCGGCGAGGTCGGAGCCTTTCAGCATGATGCCGCGGACGATGCGGATGTAATGGGTGAGCGGGAGACATTCGCCGATCCACTGCGCCCAGACCGGCATGCCCGCAAAGGGGAACATGAAGCCTGACAGCAGAATGTTCGGCAGGAAGAACATCATCGCCATCTGCACGGCCTGCAGCTGGTTCTGGGCCAGCGTCGAGAAAGTGTAGCCGATGGAGAGATTGGCCGCGATGAAGAGGGTGGAGAGCGCCGCCAGCAAGGCAAGGCTGCCCAGCATCGGCACGCCGAAGACGAAGACGCCTGCCGAGATGATGAGCGTCGCCTGCAGAAAGCCAACCACCACATAGGGCGCGATCTTGCCCAGCATGATCTCCAGCGGGCGGATGGGCATGGCGAGCAGGCTCTCCATCGTGCCCCGCTCGACCTCGCGCGTCACCGAAAGCGCGGTGAAGATCAGCATGGTCATGGTGAGGATGGTGCCGAGCAGCCCCGGCACGATGTTGAGCTGGGAAGAGCCTGCAGGATTGAAACGCCGGTGCTGGCGGATTTCAAATGCGGGTTGCGCAGGGGGGCTGACGCCGGTGACGCGGTCGCGGCTCAGAGCACTGTGCACCACGCCCTCCAGCGCGGCGAGCGCCGAGCCCGCCGCCACAGGATCGGTCGCGTCGGCGGAGACCAGCATGGCCGGCGTCTCGCCGCGCCGCAGCGCCCGCTCGAAACCTGCGGGGATCTCGACGGCGAAGAGCACGGCGCCCGAGCGCAGCAGCGATTCAACCTCCGCCTCGCTCGTCGCGACCTTGCGGATGTCGAAAAAGGCCGTGTTGCGCAGGGCCGCCAGAATGGAGCGGCCGACGTCGGTGTTCTCCTGCAGCAGCACGGCGGTGGGCAGATCGCGCGGGGTCGTGTTGATGGCGAAGCCGAAGAGGAAGAGCTGCATCAGGGGCACGGAGACCATCGTGGCGAGCGTGACGCGATCGCGCCCCAGCTGGATGAGCTCCTTCATCAGCATGGCGTAGAAGCGCGAGAGGGCGCCGCGCGCGCGGGCGGGGAGGAGGCTCATGGGGCGTCATCCCCGAAATCGTCGCGCTTGCGGTTCATGAGGTCAATGAAGACATCCTCGAGGGTGGGCTCGTCGGCGCGCCAGACATAGCGCGGATCGCTGCGCCAGGGGGCGATGGCGGCCTCCACCGCCGCATGGTCGCGCCCGCCCACATGCAGGCTCGCCCCGAAGGGCGCGACGAGTTCAAGGCCGGGCTGTTTCGCCAGCGCCTGCGCGAGGGCGCGCAGATCCTCGCCGCTCACGCGCCAGGTGCTCAGGCCCGCGCCGCGCACCACATCCTCCACGGGCCCATGGGCCAGCAATTCGCCATAGGCGATATAGGCGATCTCGTGGCAACGCTCGGCCTCGTCCATGTAATGGGTGGAGACGAGCACGGTGAGCCCCTCGGCGGACAGTCCATGGATCTCGTTCCAGAAATCGCGCCGCGCCTTGGGATCGACGCCCGCCGTCGGCTCGTCGAGCAACAGAAGATCGGGCCTTGGCAGGATGCAGGCGCCCAGCGCGAGGCGCTGTTTCCAGCCGCCCGAAAGCTCGCCCGCGAGCTGGTCCTCGCGGCCCCTCAGTCCCAGCCTGTCGATGGCCTCGCTCGCGGCGCCGCGCGGATCGGCGAGGCCGAAGACGCGGCCGACGAATTCGAGATTCTCGCGGATGGAGAGATCCTGATAGAGCGAGAACCGCTGGGTCATATAGCCGACGCGCGGCTTGATGAGACGGCTCTGGGTGCGGATGTCATAGCCCAGACATGTCCCCGAGCCGCCGTCGGGCGTCAGCAGGCCGCACAACATGCGGATGGTCGTGGTCTTGCCCGAACCATTGGGGCCTAGAAATCCATAGATCTGCCCGCGCCGCACCTGAAGGGTGAGGTTTTTCACCACCGTGCGCGCGCCGAAGGTCTTGGTCAGGCCCGCCACATCGATCACGATGTCAGGCGCCGCCTGCCTCACGGGGCGAGCTCCACAGTCACGGGTTGGCCGACCCGCAGGCGCCCGGGCTGATCGGGCCGGGCCTCGATCTTGTAGACGAGCTTGTGGCGCTCCTCGAGGGAGTAGATCACGGGCGGGGTGAACTCCGCCTGCTGGGCGATGAAGCTCACGCGGCCCGTCAGCCCGGCCTCACAGCCATCGCAGGTGATGGAGACCGCGCCGTTGATGGCGATGCGCGGCAGGACATCCTGCGGCGCGAAGAAGCGCACCTTGACGTTTTCGGGCGGCAGCAGCGAGACCACCGGCCGACCCTGGGGGGCGACCTCGCCCTGCCGGTAATAGATCTCTTCGATGCGGCCGCCGGCCTGCGCCATGACGCGGGTGCGCGCGGCCCTCGCCTGCGCATTGGCGAGGGAGGCCTGCGCGCCCTCCACAGCGTAGCGGGCGGCGTCGATGTCCTCGCGCCGACCGCTGAGGCGGGCGACCTCGATCTGGCGGTTGATATAGTCGAGCACGGCGCGGTCGCGGTCGTAATTGGCCTGCGCCTGATCGAGCTGCTGGCGCGTCGAGACGCCCTTCTCCACCAGCGGACGCACGCGGGCGATCTCCGAGGTGGTGAACTCCAGCGCCGCCTGCGCCTGATTGCGGCTGGCCTCAAGGACCGCGATCTCTTCGGGGCGCTGCTGGGCGGCCTCGATGCGCGCGAGGCGGGCCTTCGCCTGATCGAGCGCGGCCTTGGCGGCCTCGACCTCGGCGGTCTGGACGGCGGAATCGACGGCGAAGAGGAAATCCCCCGCCTTCACCTGCCGCCCCTCAGAAACCGCAAGCTCGGTCACGCGGCCGGAATCCTCAGGGCCGATGAACATGAAATCGCCCTCGACCCAGCCCTGATGGCCGCGCTGCGCGGGCTTGCAGCCCAGGAGCGTGAAGAGGGGCGCGGCGAGGGCGAGGCCGCAGGCGAGCGCCCGGTAAGGAAATCGATGGCCTTCGCGATCAATGACCGAAATATCGGGCAATGCCGGCCGCCACGAAGATCGCGATGACAAACCCGATCAATTGAACGGTGGTGGGCATGGCGTCGGCCTTGCCACGCAGATAGCTCAGATCAACCAGAACCTTTTTCAGGTCTGCCTTGATCTCCTTCATATCTGCTTCGAGGGCGGCGACGCGAGGTTCCATCCCGTCATAAGTGCCGCCTCCACCGCCCGAATTCAAGGGGGAATCGTCACGGGTCAGGCGCACGACGTTGCTGTCAGAGCCGCGATCAACCTTCATGGGCTAACCTCGCCTGTAAAAATTTACGATCGAGCAATTTAGTGTTCCCGCAACTCAAGCACGTGAGGGCGACGCAAAATCGAACAGCCAATGCGAAAGATGGGTTTTCCAAATCATAGAAAGGCAGGCAGGGCGCTGACACCCCAGCAGACTGCAAACTAAATTGGTCCTGCAAGCAAATCTCGCATTTGAATTGCGGGTTTAGATCGAGCAACAGGCTCTTGAGACTCTCGAAATCGAGGCTCTCCGAATCGGTGGCGACGGGAGCCCCAGCAGGAGCCTTCAAGTCCTGATCGTCATCCATTGATGAGCCCCAAAAGCAAAGTTCATGCTAAAAGACACACAATGGAAGCGAAGATTTGTCAAGTTTATGTAGAATCCAGCCCTACACAGCCGCCACGCCCGTCCCGATCTGGCAGGTCACGCCCGTGCCGCCGAGGCCGCAATAGCCGTTCGGGTTCTTGGCGAGATATTGCTGATGATAGGCCTCGGCGTAATAAAACTCCGGGGCGTCGAGGATCTCGGTCGTGATGGCGTTGAAGCCCTTGGCGGCCAGGGCCGCGCCGAAGCTCGCCTTCGAAGCCTCCGCCGCCGCGCGCTGGGCGGGGGAATAGACATAGACGCCCGAGCGGTACTGGGTGCCCACATCATTGCCCTGACGCATGCCCTGGGTCGGATCATGGCTCTCCCAGAAGCATTTCAGGAGCTGCTCAAAGGAAACTTTCGCGGGGTCGAAGACGACCAGCACGACCTCGTTATGGCCTGTGAGGCCGGAACAGACCTCCTCGTAGGTGGGATTTGGCGTGAGCCCCGCCGCATAGCCCACGGCGGTGGAATGGACGCCTTCGCCGAGCTGCCAGAACTTGCGCTCCGCGCCCCAGAAACAGCCAAGGCCGAACATGGCCGTCTCGAAGCCCGCAGGCCATGGCCCTTGCAAGGGATGGCCGTTGACGGCGTGGCGGGTGGCGGTGGGGATCTTCTGGGTGCGTCCGGGCAGCGCCTCATTCGGGGCCGGCAAGGTCTTGCGCTTCATGAAACCGAACATGGGGCTCTCCTGATCTCGCCCCTATGTAAGCACGCCAGCCGCGCTTTGTAGAGACGCAGGCGTATTCGAAGCCGGCGAAACGCTCATAGCCCGCCCTGCGGCGGACCATCAGGAGCAGCAGAAGCCCGGACATGCCCACAAGCAGCCCCAGGGGCGCCCGCATGATCTGGACCGCCAGGGGATCCCAGAGCCAGGGGCTGACCTTGTCGAGCGCGCCCTGAAGGCCGGGGAGCCGAGGGCGCAGCACATCCTCGGCATAGGTCAGGGAAAGGGCGCCCGCCGCGATGGAGCGCGCGCCATCCACGACGGCGGCCACGAAGCCGCCGGTCAGGCAGAGATAGGCGGCGATGACCAGAAAACCCCGCAGCATTCTGTCGACACCTCAATCGATACATAACCTTAGCTGACGAAGGCGAGGCCTGTCCACGCCTGCCCTCAGCGCGGCGATGGGGCCCCTGAGCCTCCCGTCGCGCTTCCCATGGTCGAGAGACGGTCGAGCAGGCGCCCAACGGCGTCGATGCATTCATTCAGCCGGACATCCGGGGGGCAGCGCATATTGACGGCTGATTCGCCCCGGCGCAGATGGATCCGCGTCCCGCTGAACGCATGGCTCATCATGGCGGGCCCCATGCCATGGCCCACGGTTGGCCCCATGCCCTGCCCCATGTTTGGCCCCATGCCCTGCCGGAACATGCCCGGACGCCAGCCGCCAGGACCGCGCCAGCCGCCGTCATCCTCGCCATCCTCATCGCGATACATGCGCTCGCCGCGCCTCATGCGGTCGCGGTCGGCGCCGCCACGATCCTGCACGAGCTGTGCGGCGGGCGCGTCAGATCCGGCCGCGATGCGCCCTTCGGGCCGAAAGACCGCGGGATCAGCGGCCTGCGCAAGAGCGCCGCTGTAGGCGGGCATGGCGCCGGCGACAAGGGCGCAACCCAGGGCGATGATGAGCCTGTGCGTCATTTGAAAGCCTCTCCGGTGGTGGGACCATGGCTAGAACCCCCGAGGGATCAGCGGGTTCCCGCCCCGGCGAGGCGCCTTTCGCCTGTGGGGATCGGACACAATCGCCCCCGGCCACGTTTTGCAGCTTGGCGAGACGGACGCGATGGTTTATGCCCTGCGCACGTTTGGTTGATTTGCGCGGCGCTGATGCGCCCGGATCAAGCAAACGATGAGCCTGCGCCACGGCGCATGCTGCGGAGGGGTAGCCGAATGGTCTCAGGCGCACAGCGCGCCTGCGGCGCGCGTCCCCTCCAGAAAATTCGCGTGCGCCACGGCGCATGCTGCGGAGGGGTGGCCGAGTGGTTGAAGGCGCACGCCTGGAAAGTGTGTATACGGGAAACCGTATCGCGGGTTCGAATCCCGCCCCCTCCGCCATACTCCCCTCCATCGCGATCCACCCCAGATTTCAGACCCCGAATTTTCTCTCGGAAATCCAGCGCCAAGGTGACGGAAATGGGCCTGGGCTCGCTCAAGGACGTGACCCTGGAACAAGCCCGCAACGCGCGCGAAGACCAGCGGCGCATCCTCAAATCCGGCCAGAACCCCACCGACGCCCGGCGCGACGCGAAGCGCGCTGACGCGGGCCCGAAGACCGGCAAACGCAATTTCGGCCATGTCGCCGACGCGTTCATCAAATCCAAGGGCGCTGGAAGAACGCCAAGCACCGGGCGCAATGGGAAATGACCCTTGGCGACGCCTATTGCGCCGCCCTTCGCCCCAAGCCCGTCGATGAAGTGACCACGGCGGACTTACTGACGGTCTTACAACCGATCTGGCAGGCCAAGCCCGAAACGGCCTCCCGGATCCGGGGGCGCATCGAGGCAGTTCTGGACGCGGCGCGGGTGCAAGAGCTGATCCCCGCCCATGAGGCGACCCCGGCCCGCTGGCGCGGCCAACATGCGGCGCTGGTCTACGAAGACGTTCCCGCTTTTGTGGCCCGCCTGCGGGAGCGTGAGGCCATGGCCGCGCTGGCGCTCGAACTGGCGATCCTTACGGCTTGCCGGACGGGCGAAGCGCTGGGCGCCGAGTGGGCCGAGATCAACCTCGCAAAGAAGCTCTGGACCATCCCCGCCTCAAGGATGAAGGCCGGGCGTGAGCATCGCGTCCCCCTTTGCGAGCGGGCGGCGGCCATCCTCGAACGGCTGGCGAGCGCGCAGGTGGACGATCAGTTTGTGTTCCCCGGCCAGCGCCGGGGCAAGCCCCTGTCCAACATGGCGATGGCGATGCTGCTCAGGCGCATGGGCGTTGACGACGCGATCATAGAAGCGATCTGCGAAGCCTGGAACAACCTCATCAAGATGCCCCAAACAATCAAATCAATCGGGATGAGGGAATGGGCTCATGTGGGTCCATCCGAATAGCCGCTTGCATAATGCAGTTTTGCACGAAGAAGCGTTGCCCGCGCTGAAGCCGAAGGTAAGTCCCGTCTGCAAAAGGCCGGGCCTTCTCATTCAAGTCAGCATGAGCGGCGGGGTCTTTCAGGCTCGGCGCCTTGCGCGCGGACTGGTGTCTACTGTCGCGATGATTTCCCGCATAAGGCGCTCTATCAACGTCGCCCGCACGCCTGCATAGTCCGGGTCGTCCCAAAGGTTTTGTAACTCGCCGGGATCCTTGCGAAGATCATAAAGTTCCCCCCAGGCGATATCCTGATAAACCGTCAGCCTGTGCTCCTGCGTCTGCAAGGTCCGAACAACCGCAGGTTTGGAAAAATTCATGCGGCGTTGCGTATCTTCAAATTCAATCAAAAGCGCTTCGCGAGGCTGGGTGGAGCCATCGAGGTCGCTCAGGAGATTGCGGCCCTGAATGCCGAAATAGGGCTTGACGCCAGCGCGCGCAAGAATTGTGGGCGCAAGATCGGCGGTCGATGCGAGAATATCCGATTTGCCCGGGTTACGATCGGCGGGATCCGACCAGATGAAAGGCACATTGTTGATGGAGCGGCGCATGATCGCGCCCTTCAGCATCATGCTGCAATCGCCCAGATAGTCGCCATGGTCGGCGTTAAAGACGATGACGGTGTCTTCATAGCGGCCAATGGTCTTAAGTTTTTCAACGATGGCGCCGACGGCGTCGTCGATCATCGCGATCATTCCGCAACTGAGCGCCATGGCTTCGCGAATCTCCCGCTCGCTCGCCATGAATGCTTCCTGCGTCTGGTCAGCGCGCGCGCCTGCCTTCCATTCATCATACAGAAACTGCATGGGCGAAATTGGGTTTTTGTGCGCTGTGAAATCAGGCGGCGCGCTGAACTGTTCAGGCTTGTACATATCCCAATATTTGCCAGGAGGCGTGAAGGGATGATGCGGGTCAGGAAAGGAGACGAAGGTGAAAAACGGCTTGTCGTCATCTTTGGCGCCTTCGAGCCAGGCGAGCGTGCGGTCGCGGATATAAGCGGTTGGATAGAATTCTTCCGGCACAGGCGTGCGCACGGCCTGAGGGCAGATATAGTCATGGGGCGACTGGTTCTGGCGGTCGCGCCAGAAATCCGCCTGGGATGAGGCCTTGCGAAGCCATTGCAAATAATGCCCGTTGCAGACGTCGCCGTGCCACGTCACCATTTCGACGTGCTCATAGCCGTAATAAGGCAGATTAAACTTGTAGTAGTCAGCGCCTTCATAACGCGAGGGATCTTCGTTGTCGTAATCGGCTTCGTCCTGGCGCCAGGCTTCCTTGATGGGGCCGAGCGAATCAGGATCGACGCGGGGCTGGGCGGGAATGCCTGTCATTGGCTGCACATGGCTTTTGCCGATGGCGGCGGTGCGGTAGCCCGATAGACGCAGCGCCTCAACGAAAGTGGATGCGTCATAAGATAGATCGCAGCCATTGTGGCGAAGCCCATGGGTCGAGGGATAACGTCCCGTCAAAAGTGTGGCGCGGTTTGGCATGCAGACCGGCGATGCGACATAAAAATTATCAAACTTGACGCCATTTGCGGCGATCGAGTCGATGTTGGGCGTCTTCAGCACGGGATGGCCGGAGCATCCCAGATAATCTGCGCGATGCTGATCGGTGATGATGAAGAGAAAGTTCGGCTGTTTCGCCATGGTCAAATTCCAATCGAGTGACGCAACGGGTTCACGGATCACTCCGCCTTGATTCCCGCAGATTTGATGACACGGCCCCAGCGTTCCCGCTCCTGGGCCACCCAGGCGATCGCATCCTGCTCGTCATGACGCGCCGTCGGCGTCTCCGCCATGACGTCAAACTTAGCCCGCACGTCGGCTTCGTCCAGGATGGGACCGATCTGAGCAGCCATGAAGTCGCGGATGGCCTTCGGTGTGGCGGCCGGCGCAAGCAGGAGATTGGAGAAGCGTGCTTCAAAACCTGTGATGCCGGCTTCCGTCGCGCTTGGGACGTCTGGCAGCGCGTCGATCCGCGCATTGGCGGAGACGGCGAGCGCGCGCAGCGCGCCTGATTGCACATGCGGCACGAGCGCGCCTGCAACGATGAAAGTGGCGTCTATCTGGCCGGAAAGCAGATCCTGCAAGGCGAGCGCCGCGCCGCGATAGGGCACATGCGCGGCCTGGATCGGACTGACCGATTTCAGATATTCCAGCGCCAGATGCCCCGGCGACCCGACGCCCGCCGAACCGAAGGTCAGAGGCCGCGTCTTGGAGAGCGCAACGAGTTCGGGCCAAGACTTCGCTTGAACGGATTTTGCGTTGACCGCGAGCATCAACAACACATCCTCGACGCGCGCGACGGGGATCAGGTCCTTTGCGGGATCGAAACCCTGCGATGCGTACATCCACGGATTGGTCGTCAAAACGGAATCGACGGTGTAAAGCCAGGTCGATCCATCAGCCGGGGCGTGAGCGACATAGGCCGCGCCGATGTTTCCTCCAGCGCCCGCCTTGTTATCGACGATGATCGTCCGCCCGATCCGCGCCGACATCCTGGATGCAAGCACGCGCGCGATGACGTCGGCAGGACCGCCCGGCGCCAAGGGCACCACGATGGAGATGGTCCCCTTGGGCAGCGGATTGTCGGCAAGTTGCGCGCGGCCAGCGCTTGACGACATGACTGCGGCTAAGCCGAGCAAGCCTGCGACGCATTTGAGCATGTTTACAGCCCTCCCTTATTTTCTGGCATGTTAAGTCGTCCTGGGCCTCTCCGCCAGCTTGGGCGGCGAAAATTGTGACCACTTCGTCAAACGCCCGCTTGCCAGCTCAAACGCTGGAGCAACAAATGGGCGAGCGCATAGCCCGTCGTCGATGACGTCTTCGGGTTGGCGGGGGATGGGTGGCCATCGATGCGGATGGACAGGTCCGCGCAGGCGGATCTGACCGCGATCTCATGTTGGTTATGCGACACGCCGGGGTCTGCGATCAGGCGCACGCGCGTGGCGTCGAGACCCGCGCCCGCGAGCGCGATGGTGGCGGCCACGTTGGCGTTCTGGGGAAAGAGGCGCGCTGCGTCGCGGGCCGTTCCTTCGAAAAAGATCGCTTCTTTCTGAAGGTCGGCGAGCGCCACCAGTTCGCCGGCTTTCGTGCCGACCCATGCGAGCGGCGGTTTGCGAGACGTATAGAGAACCTCGACAAGGCCCGAGAGCTTCGCCGCGGCGAGAATGTCGAGCCCGCCGATGGCGCCGGGCGAAATGATGAGCGCGGCGCCCGAAGCACGCGCAGCCTCCTCAAGCCGGGCGCGCAGGGCGTCGTCGGACAGAGCCCCGACGGCGCTGACGATCAGATCGACGCCCGCCGCCAGCACCGATGGCCCGGCCTCCGCCAAGGCCTCATGGCCAGCCGCTTCCGCCACGACCTCCGGGCGCGCGGCGAGGAAGGCCTCAAGCGTCGTCTCGATCCTGACGTCCCGCGCGACGCTGCGGCTCAGGCGCGACGCCCATTGCGCAGCCTTGCCCGCGCTGGCGGGGCGCGCGAGACAGATCAGCGCCTCAAAGGGTGTGGCGATATTGCGCTCAAGAGCCTCGAAAGCCAGGGTGGCGACAGCGCCATGGCCGATCAGTCCCAGCCTCACCTTGCGCCTCCGGCCGCGCCAGCAGGAGGACCGCCAAAGGCCGTCGCATAGGGCCCGATGGTCGTCATGTCGACGTCAAGCAGGCTGGGTCCGTCCTGCGCCAGGGCGCGATCAAAGGCGTCCGCGAAAGCGGCGATGTCGCTGACCCCCTCGTAACGCAAGCCGATGCTCGCGGCGACGAGGCTGAAATCCGGCGTCAACAGTTTGCTGTAGACGCGACGACTTTGATATTGCGCGTCCTGAATGTTCTGGATGACGCCATAGGCCTGATCGTTCATGAGGACATAGACGATCTGGCATTGGTGCTCGACCGCGGTCGCAAGCTCGCCGATGTTCAGCTGCGCGCCGCCATCCCCCAGAAGCGCGACCGTCTTGACGCCCCGGACCGCAAAGGCCGCGCCGATGGCCATGGCTATGCCCTGCCCGATGCCGCCGCCCAGCGCGTGAACGCCAAGGTGCGGCGAGGCGAGGCGCACATAGCGATTGCCGAAGGTCGAATTGCCGACGGTGACGTCGCGCACCCAGGGCAGAGCTCCGGCATGGACGCGCGCGCTCAGATGCCGCGCCAGCGCCCCATAGGGCCCGAGCCCCTTTTCAAGATTGGCTTCGGCCTGACGCCGCCCGGCCGCGAAATCGGCGGCGAAGGACGCATCGGTTTCAAGGCGTGCAGGAAGCCGGGCAAGCAGACCCTCCAGCGCGAGGCGCGCGTCTCCATGAATGAACATGTCGACCGCGCAATTACGGCCGCCCTGGGAGGCGTCGGCGTCGATCTGGATGAGCGGGCGCGGGAACCGCATTTCGTTGTTGCGCGTCTCGTTGCCGCGCAGGCGCGAGCCGACGACGATCAGGAGGTCGGCGGCGTCATAAAGCGACTGCGTCTCCGGCGTCATGTTGTAGGCGCCGAGCGAATGGGGATGATCCTCCGGGACGACGGCGCGGCCATTGGCGCTCGTCACGGCGCAGAAGCCCCGCTCCACCAGTTCGGTGGCGGCGGCGCTGGCGGCGCGTGACCCGCCGCCGAGGAGGAGGATGGGACGACGCGCGGCCCTGACGAGGCGCGCGAGTTCGTCGAGCTGCGCCTCGTCAGGCGTCGCCGCCAGCTGCGCAGGCCGGGGAAAGACTCTCGGCGTCAAAACCTTGTGACGCTGAACGTCGATCGGGATTTCAAGGCTCACCGGGCCTGAAGGCGCCGACAGGGCGGCGGAGGCCGCGGCCTGCAAGGTGGGAAGGCAGCCGCGCCCCTCCCAGATGCGGAAATAGGCCTTGGAGACGCCCTTCAGCATCTCCGGCTGCTTTGGCACGTCGTGAATGGCGGCGCGGTCGCGGTCCATATAGATCGTGTCGAGTTGCGAGGTGATGTGCAGGACTGGAGAGCCCGCCGTCAGCGCCTCGACCTGCGATCCCGCCGCATTGCCCGCCGCCGTGCCCGTGCTTGTCACGACCACGCCGAGGCTGCGCGACACCCGCGCATAGGCGTCGGCCATGTTCATGGCTCCAGCTTCGCCGCGCGCGGGCACGAAGGTGATGCGGCCCTGACGGAAGATGGCGTCGAGGATCGGCATGTTGTGAATTGAAATGACGCCGAAGACATGGGTCACGCCGATTTCGGCGAGATAACGCGCGACGGCGTCGCCGACCGCCTCCTCGGCAAGCGGCGCGGCGGCGACCAAAGTCATCTCACTCATGGCGACCTCATATGAACCTTGAAACGCCGCCCGAAATCTCAAGGGCGGCGCCTGTGACATAGGCCGAGGCGGGGGAGGCCAGGAAGACGATGGCGCGCGCCACCTCGTCCGGCTTGCCGAGACGGCCGAGCGGGATATGTTTCGACTTCGCGAGTTCGGCCAGCCAGACGTCGCGGCTCTGCGACTTGTCCGCCCGCGCCTCGAACCTGCGCTCCCATTGGCCGGACTCGATGAGGCCAAGCAGGACGGAATTGACGCGGATCGTCGGCGCGAATTCAACCGACAGGGACTTCAGGAGATTCTGCACCCCGGCGCGCGCGGCGGAGGTGCAGACCATATGCGCCTCGGGCTGCATGGCGAGGAGCGAATTGACCGCCAGAATGGAGGCCGCATCGCTTTGGGCGAGCAAAGGCTTGAAGGCGCGGATGGGCAGCACCTGGCTGAAGAACTTCAGGTCGAGCTCAGCGCGCCAATCCTCGTCCGATGTCGTCTGGAACGTCGAAACGCGCCCTTGCCCCGCATTGTTGACGAGCAGGTCAAGCCGCCCGCGCCAGGCCTCGACGGCGCCGGCGAAAGCGGCGACATCCTGCGACTTCGTCACGTCGCAGGCCCTCGCCAGCAGCCGTCCGGCGCCATAGCGTTCCGCAAAGACCGCAGCGACTTTCGACAGCCGGGCTTCGTCGCGGCCGCACAAGGCGACGTCGGCGCCTTCCTGCAGAAGAACCTCCACACAGGCTAGCCCGATGCCGGAGGTTCCGCCGGTCACGACGGCGACGCGTCCATTCAGCCCCAGATCCATTTCGCCCCCTCGCCCCGGACTTACTTCTTGGGACGCTTGATCTTCGCGAGTGGGTGATCGGGCGGATAGGTGGGGGTCTCAGGCTTGGTGGAGCCCACCATCACGCACATCAGCGCCTCCTCGCGGCCCTCGTTCACCAGCCCGCGGTAGACGCCGGCCGGCACCGAGATCAGGTCGCGCTCTTTCAGGACGGTCTCGACGAGTTCGCCCTTATGTTCGACCATGATGCGCACGCGCTCGCCGCGCAGGATGAAGAAGACCTCCTCCGCATCGGTGTGCAGATGCAGCGGGCCTTCGCAGCCCGCCGGAAGCACCATGGTGGAGAAGGTGAAATGCTCCGCCGGAACGGCGTTTGGATCCGCCGCGACGCCGGTGGCGCCGGTGCCCACATAGCGCATCTGGGCGCGCTTGTATTTTGGATCGTAGTCAGCCTGGAACTTCAGCGCATCCCAGTCGAGCGTGCGCGTCTCATAGCGCGCGACCCGCGACTCCACCCATTGGGCCAGCGTCTTGCCGTCGGGAATCCTGACGTCGTCGGGAAAGGTCTCCTTCAGATCCGCCTGCAGATCCGCCTGCTCACTCATGGCTCACCTCCGTGCTGCCGCGCCGCTCCTCGCGAGATCCGGGATCTTGTCGCCCCAGGACCGAAATCGAACTTTACAGACGATAAACGACAACGTAGGCTGTTGCAAATATGAACTACCGTTTCATATGTGAAACGCAAAGTTCCGGTCCCAAGGGGCTGGCGGAGGCTCAGTCGATGACGAAAGAGACCCAATATCTCGTCGTTCACCAGACACGCGAACATGAACCGACGGATTACGAAAACCTCCTTGGCGATGGGCTTGAGCAGGCTTTCGCGCGCGGCTTGCAGGAGCCGGCGGAGATCGTCGCGGCGCTGAATGCGGCCTGTGTTCCCTCGCCGGGCGGCAAGCCCTGGACTGAGGATTTGTTCTTCTCCGAATTGAAGCGCCTTGGCGCCTGAGCGGGAGTTGGCCATGACCGAGATCTCGAAAGACGCGATCGAAACCCTGCTCCAGAACGGCCTGCGCAACGTCTGGTACATGCTCTGCCCCTCCCATTTCGTCGCGGAGAAGCCGGTGTCCTTGCGCCGGTGCGGCTACAAGATGGTTTTGTGGCGCGATCTTGCGGGCGTCGTCCATGCCCTCGAAGATCATTGCCCCCATCGCGGCGCGCCCCTGTCCCTGGGCATCCTGATGGATGACCGGATCGCCTGCGGCTATCATGGCGTGCAGGTGGACGCGAACGGCGTCGCGGTGTCGGTCCCCGGGAGCCCCGGCTGCGCGCTGGAAGGGCGCAAGGCCACGAGGGCTTTTCCGACGAAGGAGATCGCCGGCGCGATCTTCGCCTATATTGGCGATCGGCTGCATCCCGAGCCGCCTGAACTCGACCTGCCGGAGGAACTGACGAGCCCTGAGTTCAGCCGCTTCCTCTGCTATGCCGAATGGAATGGCGACTATCGCTACGTCATCGACAATGTGATGGACCCGATGCATGGAACCTTCCTGCACAAGCAGTCCCATTCCATGTCATTCGGCGACACCATCGCGGAATTTCAGGTGCGCGACACGCCCATCGGCTTCGTCTTTGAAAAAGTCGGACAGCGGAACGTCAACTTCGACTGGACGGAATATGCCGAGACCGGCGTCGCCTGGCTTCGCCTTGAGATTCCCTATCCCAAGACCGGCGGCCCCGGCGGCAATTTCCACATCGTGGGCATGTGCACGCCCATCTCGCCGAACAAGACCGCCATCGCCTTCTGGCGTTGCCGCAAAGTTTCGGGCTGGCGCCGCGACGCCTGGCGCTTCCTCTACAAAAACCGGCTCGAAGCGCGCCACTGGCATGTGCTCGAACAGGACCGCGTGCTGATCGAGCGGTTCGAGCCCGACGCCAACCAGCGCGAGATGCTCTACCAGCACGACATCGGCCTCGTGCGGATGCGCAAGATCATGCGCGCCAAGGCCGAGGCGCAACTGCAGGCGCTCGCCCGGGCGGGATCGGGACGCGCCGCCTGATCGGCTTGCGCCGGAGCTGCGACATGACGAAACGAAGGCTTGAGTTCCGCGGGGTCACAAAACGCTTCGCCTCACGAAAGGGCGATGCGGTGACGGCCGTCACCGCTCTCGATTTTCATATCGAAGATGGCGAAGTGGTCTCCATCATCGGTCCGTCCGGCTGCGGCAAGAGCACGCTGTTGAACATGGGCTCGGGCCTCGACCCCGCCAGCGAAGGCGAGGTCTTCGTGGACGGCGAACTCGTCACAAAGCCCAACGCCCATGTCGCCTTCATGCTGCAGAAGGATCTCCTGCTGCCCTGGCGCACGATCCGCGAAAATGTCGAGTTCGGCCTCGAAGTCCTGCACCGGCCTGCGCGGGAACGAGGCGAGACCGCGCTCGAACTCCTGCGCAAATGCCGCTTGAGCGATTTCGTCGACCATTATCCGCATCAGCTTTCCGGCGGCATGCGCCAGAGGGCGGCGCTGGCGCGGACGCTCGCCGTGGATCCCGCCGTGCTCCTGATGGACGAGCCTTTCTCGGCCCTCGACGCGCAGACCAAGATGGTGCTCCAGCAGGACCTTGGCCGCACGCTGGCCGAAACCGGCAAGACCGCGCTCTTCGTCACCCACGACCTCGTGGAGGCGATCGCGCTGTCGCATCGCGTGCTCGTCATGAGCCAGCGGCCGGGGCGGATCATCCGCGAACTCATCATCGACATTCCGGACATGGGCAATCCGATGGCCCGGCGCAAACACCAGAAAGTCGGCGGCTATGTCGCCGAACTGATGGAACTTCTGCACATTGAGGAAGCCGTCGCCTGAAGGCGCGGCATTGGAGGGGGTCTGATATGAAGCTCGTTCGCACTCGCCTGCTGCCCGCGCTTGCGGCCATTGGTCTATCGCTTGCGTCCCTCGCGGCGCCCGCCAGCGCCCAGGATGTGACCTATCTCCTGCCCGCGCCCGGCTCCCTGCCGGCCTTCGCGCCCTGGATGGTCGCCCAGCAGCGCGGCTACTTCAAAAGCGAAGGCCTCAACGTCACCTTTCAGGTGGCGCGCGGCGGGGTCGACGTCGCCAAGCAGGTCGGCGCCGGCAACGCAGTGATCGGCGGCGCCATCGGCGACACGCCGATCCTCGTGCGCGCCAATGGCGTCCCCGTGAAATCCGTCGCGGTGCTGGGCGGGCGCTCCCTGACCCAGCTCGTCCTCAACAAGGACAAGGGCGTCAACAGCGTCAGGGATCTCAAGGGCAAGGTCGTTACGACCATGGCCTATCAGGACACGACTTTCTTCGCCCTGCTGGGCATGCTCGCCACCCAGGGCATGACCAAGGACGACATCAACGCGCAGGCGGTCGGTCCGGTGAACATCTGGAAGCTCTTCGCCGCCGGCGAGGCCGCAGCCATGGCCGCCGTGCCCGAATGGACCTATTACGCGAAGACCCAGGCGCCGAACATCAAGACGGAAGTCATCCCCTCCGACACCATGTTCAAGAGCATGGCCCAGGCCATCGTCGTGTCGGACGAGACGATCCAGAAAAATCCTGAACTCGTGAAGAAGCTCGTGCGGGCCACGCTCAAGGGCATGAAGGCGGTGATGGACGATCCCGCCGCTGCAGCCGCCGACTATGTGAAGGCTGTGCCCGAACATGCGGGCAAGGAAGCCGAGATGACCGCGATCCTGAAGGGCTATGCGGAGCTCGTCTATCCCGGCCAGACCGTGCTTGGCGAAATGGACGAGGCGCGCCTCTCCTCCCTGCAGGACTTCTACCTCGCCCAGGGCATCATCCAGCAGAAGTCCAATGTGAAGGACCTCTACACCAACCAGTTCATTCAGTGAGCTGACAGGACGGGCGGGACTTCACGTCATGGACACCGATCTTTCCGATCCCCTCACCCGGCGCATGATGGCGCTCAGCGGCCTGCTGTTCGTTCTGTTCATCATCGCCTGGGAGTGGTTGCCCGGCCTCATGAAGATCCCGCCCTTCATCATTCCTCCGGTCTCGAAGGTCTGGAGCGAATTCCTGCGGATGATGGCCTCCGAACACCTGATGTATCATACCGCCATCACCGCCATGCAGGTTGTCGTGGGCTTCGTTCTGGGCATGTTGCTCGGCATGGTCGTGGGCTTCCTGCTGGGCATGTCGCCGACCGCCGAATTTGTCCTGTCTCCCTATATCCTCGCGCTCCAGATCGCGCCCAAGGTCGCCTTCGCGCCTCTTTTCGTCATCTGGTTCGGCTATACGGTCTATCCAAAGATCCTTGTGGCCGTGCTGATCGTGTTCTTCCCGGTCATGGTCAATGTGCTCGGCGCGGTGCGCTCCATCGATCCCGACATCGTGCGCCTCGCCAAATCCTTCACGGCGAGCCGCTTTCAGATTTTCCGGATGATCGAATTTCCCGCCTCGCTCGGCCCGCTCTTTGCGGGGCTTCGCATCGCCGCGACCCTCGCGGTCATCGGCGTCGTCGTGGGCGAGCTCGTCGGCGGCAACACCGGGCTCGGCTACCTCCTCACCTTTGGAGAAGGCGCGGGCAATACGGCCATGGTCTTCGTCTCCATCATCATGCTGACCATCATCGGCATCCTGCTCTATGGCGCCATCGTCATCATCGAAAACCGCGTGTTGCACTTCATGCCGGCACGCGACCGGCGGGGGGCGTGAGGCGACCATGGCGCTTGAAGGACGCATCATCGTCATCACCGGCGCAGGCCGTGGCCTTGGGCGAGGCTTTGCACAGGCCTGCGCGAAGGCTGGCGCGAAGCACATCATCATAGCGGACATCCGGTCGGATCTTGGCGAAGAGACTGCTGCGGCGCTGCGCGCCAGCGGCGCCTCGGCTCAGTTCGAGCATGTGGACCTCGGCGATCCCGAGTCCATCGCAGCTTTCGCAGAGCGCGTCGGGCGCGCCCATGGCCATGTCGACGGCCTCGTGAACAATGGCGCCATCGCCACCGGCATCGGCGGAAAGACATTCGAGGAGATCGACGTCGAGACATGGGATCTCGTCATGCGCGTGAATGTGCGCGGCCTCTGGCTCATGGTGAAGGCCATGGCGCCCCTGCTGCGCAAATCCACGATGGGCGGGCGGATCGTCAACCTCGCCTCCGACACGGCCCTCTGGGGCGCGCCGCGCCTTCTGCATTACGTCGGCTCGAAAGGCGCCGTGATCTCCATGACGCGCTCGCTCGCTCGTGAACTCGGCCCGGACAACATCGCAGTCAACGCCATCGCCCCCGGACTCGTGCTCGTCGAGGCGACGGAATATGTGCCCGAAGAGCGCAAGCAGACCTATGTCACAGGCCGCGCCATGCAGCGCGCCCAGCATCCTGACGACACCGTGGGCGTCGTCGCCTTCCTACTCAGCAACGAGGCTGGCTTTGTCACCGGACAACTTATCCCGGTCAATGGAGGCTTCGTCTTCAACTGACGAGCGCCTGATCGACCTTGCAGACGGGCGCATCGCCTGGCGTGAAGCGGGCGTAGGTGCGCCGCTCGTCCTGCTGCACGGAATCGGCTCCAATGCGGGGTCGTGGGCGCGCCAGATGAAAGCTTTCCCGGGCTATCGCGTGCTCGCCTGGGATGCGCCGGGCTATGGGGCCTCGAGCCCGCTGCAGCAGGACTGGCCGGACGCTGGCGATTATGCGAGGGCCTTGAGCGCCTGGCTCGACGCGCTCAGCCTCTCGAGGGTGGCCCTCGTGGGCCATTCCCTCGGCTGCCTCATGGCCGCCCGCTTCGCTGCAGACCATCCTGAAAGGGTCGCGAGCATCACGCTCGCCAGCATCGCGGCGGGCCATGCGCGGCTTGAACCTCAGGAGCAAAAACGCTTGCTGGAGGGGCGAACAGGCGACGTGGAGGCGCTGGGGCCGCGCGGCATGGCCGAGAAACGCGGACCGCGGCTGCTGGGCCCCAAGGCCGCTCCCGCGCAGGTCCGCGCCGTCGTGGAGGCCATGGCGAGCGTGAACCCGCAAGGCTATGCGCAGGCCGCGCGGATGCTCTCGCGCGGCGACATCATCGCAGACCTTGCGCGACTGCCTGATTCGGTCCCATTGCAGATTGTCTTTGGCGCCGCCGACGTCATCACCACGCCACAGGCCAATCGTCGCGTCGCCGCCCATGCGCCTCGGGCGTCCGTCATCGAAATCCCCGAAGCCGGCCACGCGCTCTCGGTCGATGCGCCGGACGCCTTCAATGCGGCCATCGCCGCTCACTTGAGATCCTGAAGATGGGCCAATCGCCACTGCCTGAAGGCAAATATGTCGTACCAGCCTTGGCGCAGGGACTTAGCCTTCTGAACCTGTTCTCTCGTGATGCGCCGACCCTCACAGCGCCGGAAATCGCGACGCGGCTTGGCCTGTCCCGTACGACCGTCTTCCGCCTTCTCCATACATTGCAGCTCATGGGTTTCGTCTCACGCGAACAGGATGAGCGCAGTTACAGCCCGGGCCCCGCATTGCTGAACCGTGGGTTCGCCTATCTCGCGTCTCTGGACCTCGTAGAAAGAGCGCAGCCGATCCTCCAGCGCTTGCGCGATGAAACCGGCATGTCCGCCCATCTTGCAGTGCGCGACGGTCAAGAGATCGTCTATGTGGCGAGGTTTGCGGCGCGGACCACGGTGGCGAGCTCTGTTCAGATCGGCACTCGCTTTCCGGTTCACGCAACTGTCATGGGCCGCATGACCATCTGCGACCTTTCTGACCGGGAGCTCGCCGCGCTTTTTCCCAGAGAGCCATTGGCCGCATTCAGCGAGCAGACGCCCACCACGCTTCTTGCGCTCAAGGAAATTCTCTCGAAAGATCGCGCCGTCGGCTACGCCGTCAGCCAGAGCTATTTCGAACGAGGCGTATCGTCAGTGGCCGCGCCAGTTCGAGATGTGTCAGGCCGCATCGTCGCTGCGATCAACATCACGGCAGTCGATTCCCATGTGCAGATCGAAGACATGCATGAAGCTCTTAGGGATGCTGTTCTTAAAGCAAGTGCGGAAATAGCCGGACATTCCTTCGGTGTTGAAGTCGAGCATGTGCTCCGCCAAATCCCCGAGCGTCGCCTTGCCTGAGCTACGCAGAGCAATGTTGTGAACATGGGGGCCGCCGAAGCCGCCATCAGGCTGGATTATGGATGAGGACATAGACGTAGCTGCGCGATTGGTGCGGGCGGACCGTCGAAGCGGGGTCCATGATCGGTCTCGCCCCCCGCAGCTTTGCAAAGGCTCCGACGACCGCTATCCTGCTGCCCCAAGGCGCATGAATTCATGGAAAATCGCGCCTGAAAGGGAGGGCGTCAGCGCGAGATCGCAGATTCGCGACAAATCCGCAGCCCTCAGCCTGCATGTGCGGAGAAATGCCGCTTGCGCCCGAACTTGAAGTCCGAACGGGAGATTAAGACCATGCTGTCCATCGAGAACAACGACCGGCTGACCCGTGTGGGCCCCGGCACGCCCATGGGCGCCTTGATGCGCCGTTACTGGGCGCCGGCGGCTTTCGCCTCGCAGGTCGCTGAGCGGGACTGCCCTCCCGTGCGGGTGCGCCTGTTCGGAGAGGACCTGGTGCTTTTCCGGGACACCAGCGGTCGGCTTGGCCTGATCGACGACAAATGCCCCCACCGGCTCGCCTCGATGTTCTTCGGACGTAACGAGGGGAATGGCCTGAGATGCGTCTATCACGGGGTGAAGTTCGATGTGACCGGGGCCTGCGTCGACGTGCCCTGCGCGCCGCCGACCTCGCCCCAGATCATGGACTCCATGAAGCGTGCGCTGCAGACCACAGCCTACCCCTGCCTGGAACGCGCCGGAATCATCTGGACCTATATGGGCCCGGGCGAACCGCCGCCCTTCCCCGAGCTGGAATGGACGCTGGTTCCTGACAGCCATCGCTACGCCACGCGCCACATTCAGGAATGCAACTGGCTGCAGGCGCTTGAGGGCGGGTTTGACGCGCCTCACCTGACCTTCCTCCATGGCGGCGACCACAAGGACAAGACACGCGAGGTCGTTCCCTCCTTCTATGAGGTGGCGCCAGTCGATTTCGGGTTCATTGTGGCGACGGGCCGCGATCTTGGCGGCGAAAACATCGCATGGAACCTCAACATCATGTTGATGCCTTTCCACAAGGTCATCTCCACCACTCCCATGGGCGCCCATATGTGGGTTCCGATAGACGATGAAAACACGATGCTCTACAGCATCGATTTTCTTCCAACGCGCCCGCTCAACGAAGCTGAATTGGAAAGATCAAAGAGCGGCGTCTGGATTCACACCGAAAATCTGCCCGGCAGCGACATCGGCGTCCGCAACAAGCGCAACGACTACATGATTGATCGCGCCCTGCAGGCGAGCGGTCAGTCCTTCACAGGCCTCAAGGGCTTTGGCGTGCAGGACTGCGCCATTCAGGAGTCCATGGGCCCAATCGTCAACCGCAGCCGTGAACACCTGCTGCCGGGTGACGCCGCCATCGTGAAGCTGCGGCAATTGCTGTTGCAGGCGCTGCGCGACCATGAGGCAGGAAAGCAGATCCCCGGCGGCGACCCCAGAAGTTTCCGCGTCCGCTCGCTGCGTTGCGAATTGCCCCGCGACGCCGATATGTCTCAACTCATCACGACGCTCGTGCGGCCGCAGGAGGCGAGCGCCTGATTGGAGAACCGCGATGTCAATGGCAAGGATCATTCCAACTGCCGCCGCGCTTGTGGCAGGGCTATTCGCCTCATCCAGCGCATGGGCGCAGGTCAGCGCGAGTGACTTCTTCAAGGGCAAGACCATCACCATCGTCACGAGCACCGGCCCAGGCGGCGGCTATGATCTCGCGGCCCGGCTCATCGCGCGCTATATGCCGCGCCGGATTCCGGGCCTCGCCAACGTCCTCGTGCAGAACATGCCCGGCGCTGGAAACCTGCGCGCCGCCAATTATCTTTATGAAATTGCGCCGCGCGATGGGACGACCATCGGCGTGCTCGAAAATGCGATGCCGTTGAAACAGGTTCTGGACAATACAAATGTCCGTTTTGACTCGACGAAGTTCAACTGGATCGGCTCCACCGGCGGCCATAACGAAGTCATCATGGCGCTTGGGTCCGCAGGAATCGATGGCGTCGACGATCTGCGCAAGCGTGAGGTGGTGCTGGGCGGCACGGGGCCTGGCTCCTCCATCGTCATGTATCCGGCCGCCATGAACAATGTGCTCGGCACGAAATTCAAGATCGTCACGGGCTATACAAGCTCGACCGAAATCTATCTCGCCATGGATCGCGGCGAAGTGGCGGCGCGATCGGGCACCATCGCTTCCGTCAATAACTGGCGCCCGGATGCGATCGCCACGGGCAAGATCAGAATTCTTGCACAAATCGGCCTGAAACGCGACGCACAACTTCCCGATAAACCACTCATCGCAGAGCTCGCCGATACAGCTGAAAAACGTGAAGTGTTGAGCCTCGTCTCATCGCCGGGCGCGTTGGGCCAGCCCTACCTCGCGCCGCCCGGCGTGCCGGATGACCGCATCGCCCTGTTGCGTCAGGCATTCGGCGACACGCTCCGCGATGCTGACTTGCTGACGGATGCTGCGAAGATACAGGCCGAAATCGAGCCAATGTCGGGGGAGCAGGTCGCAGCCATCATCCGTGACGTCGTCAACGCGCCACCAGCGATCATAGAAAAGGCTCGCGCGGCCATCGAACTGAAGGACGCTACGTCACGATGACAAGAAAGGTGCGCCAGTGAGCAAAAACTAAGAAGCGCAGGTACATTGGGGGCTAATCGCCAGGCGCCGCCGTCGCTGTGAGAAGGTTCGGCTTGCCCATGCGCCGCATTCCCTGACGGGGAACCCTCTCAGGGACTGCGTGTGTTGTCAGGCATGAGCGCTTGAGAAAATCTGGCCCCTTCAATATTCGCACGGGTCAAGTCTGCGGACAGGAACTTCGCGCCACTGAAATCAGAAGACGCCATATGGCAGTCGCTGAGGTCAGCAGATGAAAAATCAGCGAAACGAAAGTCGGCTTGATTCAAATTCGCGCCGCGCAGACGCGCCTCCGCGAAATTTCCCCCCACGGCGACGGCCTTTTCGAGATTGGTCCGCCACATTGTGGATTGAGGAAATTGGGTCGATTTCAGGGATGCGCCATAGAAGCTGGCGTCGGATAATCTGGCTTCGCCAAGATCAGCATGATCGAGCCTTGACTGATTAAAACGGACAAACGAAAAATTCGCGCGCCCCATCATTGAGCGGCTGAGATCGGCATTGCGGATATCGGCGCGCTGGGCGTCGACTTGGAACAGCATCGCATTGACGATGGAGGCGCCACGCAGATCTGCTGATGAAACCGTGGAGCGATTCAGGTTGGCCCCGGTCAGATTGGCGCCTTTGAGATTAGCTCGCGTCAAATTGGCCCTATGAAGCAGCGCGCCTTCGAGATTGGCGTTCTCCAGGTTAGCCCCTGTCAGATCCCGGTAGCGCAGATCCGCCTCCACGAGATCGCAGCCGGGACAATCAGCGGTCAAACCAGCCAGGAATCTGTCTTTTCCGTTGGAATTCGGCCCCAGCGCCGTCTGGTTTTTTGAGGTTCCAATGGAAGCGCCTTGTTCAGTCCGGGAGGTTAATACCTCCAGGCGGGCCGAACTTTCGAAAGCATTGGCCATGGGGACGCCGCTGTTGGGGTCGTAGAATTGTTGGCCGGCGCGGTAGTAGAAACGCTCGTCGGATTTGACATGGACGCCATTTGTCTCGATTGCGCAGACCTCATTGATGAACTCTCCATCAATCGCGGTCTGCCCCTCCGCCGGAGGCAGATCTGTGCAATGGCCATCGAGCCTGAACCGCGCTTTGAAATGTCGGGCGATTTGATGCGCCTGCAGACGTTGGCCAGCCTCTGCGCGCGTATCCGTCACGATCCGGTAGCCCAAGACCAGACCGTCATCATTAACAAGCAAGGACAGCACCACAGGCTGGTCAAGAAGGCTGGTGGTCCTGCGCCTGCCTGGCTGGCGTCGCGCGAGAGCGGCGTATTCCGCTGTATCGTCATATTCGAACCAGACCTCTCTGAGGCCTCCCGGCTCCGGTCTGCATTGCCTGAAACGCTCGAACGACCCAAGCGGCAGGCCTTGGGGCCCTCCATTGTTCCCGCAGCTTGGGTTGACGAAATCCCGAAGGGGTAATTGGTCGATATGCGCTCCCAATCGCAGATCGAAAATACGTTGAGGCCTTTGCTGCGCGGACGCCATATGGGGCGCCAGCAAAACCAGCGCGATCCCAGCGGCGATCATGATCTGCGATGCAGGATTGGTCATGACGCCAGCCCAAAAAAGACGGGGATGGGCGGCGTCGTTTTTTCATGCGTCTCTAGAGAGCCGAACAAGTCTGGCTCTCTTATTGTCGCACGAATCCCTGCGGCGTCTTGTTCATTGGCGCATCTAAAGAGCAAAAACGATCACCTGCGCGTTCCGTTGGATGATCGTCAGATCCTGCGTATTGAAATCCGCCGGACGGTACAGCGCTCCGCCAACCACGATGGCCACATATTGCTTCCCATTGATGGAATAGGTGATAGGCGGCGCAGCGATGGTCGTGCCTGCATTGAACGACCAGAGCTCGTCGAGCGTGTCCTTGTCCAGCGCCATGATCTTGCCGTCCGCCTGAGCGGTGAAGATGATGTCGCCCGCAGTCCCAAGCGTGCCGGAATAAAGCGGCCAGGGGAACCACTTCTCTGCCTTGAGCTTGCCGGTGCGCACGTCAACCGCAGCCAAACGTCCCCTTTGACGACCATGGGATACGAGCTCCAGCCCAGGAAAATTCCGGTTTTCGCCGGTCTTCACATCCGCATGTTCGTAAGGTTCAAGAACCGTGGATGAGAAGCAGCCTGCGGCGGCGCCGACATAGGCGGTCGACCTCTTCTGATCGTAGGTCGGGGGCATGAGGGTCGGCGAACCAATCCAGTTCGGGCAGACATTTTGACCAAATTCAGGCTTACCTGCGCGAAGCGACTTGTTCTCCCCATACATTTGAACGGGAGCCTTGGGGTCATACTCCAGGGGCTTTCCCGTTTTCGGGTCGAGGCCCTTGGTCCAGTTCACTTCCGTATAGGGTTCGGCATAGAGGAATTGTCCTGAAGCGCGATCAAGCGTGTAATAGAAGCCGCCACGCGTGAATTGACCCATGACTTTTCGTTGTGCGCCATTCACCTCGACATTGTAGAGCATGCGCATGCTGACATTGTCGCGGTCATGGGTGTCATTCGGGACAACCTGATAGTGCCAGGCCAGCTTGCCGCTATCGAGGTCAAGCGCGACGACGCTGTTGCTGAAGAGATTGTCGCCCGGGCGGAATTCAGGATCGCCCCATGGCTTTGGCTCCGCGATGCCATAGTAGAGCAAATTCGTCTCGGCGTCATAAGAGCCTTGGGTCCAGACCGGCGCGCCCCCGGTCTTCCACGCGCCCCAGTCGTCAGCCCAGGTCTCATGTCCCTTCTCGCCCGGCCCCGGAACGGTCCAGAAACGCCACACGAGTTTGCCGTCATTGGCGTCGTAGGCGGCGATGGATCCGCGTGTGCCGCGATTCGCCACCAGCAGTTTGTCTTTTACCGCCAGCACCTGGACAGAGGGCGCCGTGTCTGTCGCCTCCTCCTTTGGGGGGAGGATGCTGACGTCCCAGACGGTCTTTCCTGTGTTGACGTCGACTTTGAAGAGGCGCGGGTTTCTGCCGGAGGTGTTGTGATAAAGATGATTGCCCAACAATGCCACGCTGCCACGCATGGCGCCGGGGTTCGCAACTTTTGGATCGTGAATCCAGACGATCTGCCCGTGGTCGCCCGAGCGCAGGTCAATCTTCAAGACCTGCCCCCAGCCGTTATGCACATACATAAAGCCTTCGTTGACCAGAGGCGTCGACTGCAAGGTGGGCGCCGCGCCTGTCGGCGTCGCCGTATTCATGCCGCCAATGGAATGCAAGAATTTGACCCTGAGATTGGCGACGTTGGTTTTGTTGATCTGCGAGAGCGTGGAGTAATTGAGCGCTTCGTAGGTTTGATACGGCAATAACCAGTTCTGTGGTTCCTTGGCGGCGTTGATGAGCCGTTCGTGCGTGACGTCCTGGGCGCTCGCGTGACCAAGACCGGACGCAAGCAAAATCAGCAGGCTTGGAGCCTTTAACCGGGCGAGGCTCAGCATGGTGGATTTTGTCATCGGTTATTCCTCCCGTCGTAAGATTGACGCCCAAGATTCAGCGAGCGAACCTCTTAGCCACTCCATACTGTTTCTTATTTCATCGCATTGCAGGTGGGGTGATTGGGATTGCCAAAATAAGAGATGCACTCTTGTTTGGTGACCTCATCATTTTTTCCCACCACGCGCGTCATGAGGTAATCCACCAAGGCATCTATTCTGGCAGGCGTCAGAGATCCAAGGCCAATCATTTCCGCCGGGGGCTCCTCTTGCACCTCGATTCCCCAGCAACGAGCTGCGGTGTAGGCCCCTTTCAGGAAAAACGGCATTTTGGTGCCGGGTCGCCCGCAGGAAATGGTCTCTTTGATGGCGTCCCGGTCGAGAATGGTCCGTCTCAGGCTTGGCCCTTCAGGCTGCTCCCCGCCGCCTCCACCCTGGCCAAAAGTCCCATGGCAGGAGGCGCAGCCGCTGAGCCGCCACACTTGCAGGCCAGCCGCGCTTTGGTCCTCTTGCGCCGTGGTGGGAGTCGCTGCGAAAACCAACCCCAGCAAGACTGCTGCGAAAAGCGCATGCGTCAAAGTCGTCGTCCCCTGTTAATGTTTTTGTTCGGCGCATAATGTTAATGTAACGTCGTTTTTTGGCGCAGTGCGGTGGGTGTTATTTAGGCACTCCCGCACATTCTGTGCACGAAAGTTCATTTTTCATAGGCGTTGGCGCGGATGTAGCGCCACACACTTTCGATTTCATCTTCGGAAAGAACACCTTGCCAGGGCGGCATCTGGTTCTTCCCCTTGGTGACGGAATTCTGGAAGCGCCCGCGCTCGCTGGCGCGCAGTTTGCGCAGATCGAAGGTCTGCCCGCTGCTTTCAAGATTGTTGCCGTGGCATGTGGCGCAATAGGTGCTGAAGGTCTCTGCGCCTGCTTCAATCATCGCGGCGTCGTCAGCGGCGGCGGACGTTGAAATGAACGCGCCAAGCGCAAGGCTGGTCAGCGCGGGGAAGATTTTCATGATCGTCTCCGGTGGAATGTTGAATAGAGGAAAATGGTGGGTCTTCGCGGGGTCAATGGGCCGGGGGGAACCCCAGCTTGACGAGATGTTCGACTGCTTCATAGCGACAGACGTCGAGCTTGTGGCCCATGTCCTCTGACGACAATTGTTCGATGACATAGAGGGAATCGGCGCCGCTCTTGACCTCGCTGCGAAACTTTTCAGCCTGAGATGAACCCGCCTTCACAATGGAGTCGATATGCGCGCGCACCTCAGCGAGCGCTTCGCATTTTTCGAGGGCGAATGCTGACGACATGCCCAGCGCTGCCGAAACAAGAGCGACGCATAGGGGCAGCCAAACCGTGGCAGGGGACCAATGCGAAGCGGGACGGCCTTCGCGGATGAGAGGCGGTGTCATGAACCGAATGCTCCTGCCGAGAATGAAGGGCGGAGGCTCGCTCGCCTCCGCCCGCCTTGCTCACTTGTCGAAGAGGCCGAAGGTCCAGAGGCTCGCCCCCGTCGGCACATTCACCAGGTTGGGATCCCCGGAACGCATGGCGTAGACGCCGCCGATGCCGCTCATGATCGTGACATATTGCTTGCCGTCCTTCTCCCAGGTGATGGGCTGGCCGACGATGCCCGAGGGCGTCTGGAAGCTCCAGAGCAATTTGCCGGTCTTGGCGTCAAGGGCCTGGAACTCGCCGGTCATGACGCCGGTGAACACCAGGTCGCTCGCGGTCACCATGGTCGACGAGAAGTTCGGGCTCTTGTAGGGCACGGACCACTTGGCCTTGCCGGTCATGGGATCGACCGCCTTCAGGAAGCCGAGCACATTGGGGTCGTCATAGACGGTGGTGCGCTTGACGGTGCCGTTGCCAGTCGGCTTGCCCATGGCGAGGTTCTTCGGCGGCTCGGGCGCCTGATAGGTCATGCCGACGTGGATCACATTGATGAACAGGTTGCCGTTCTTCGGGCTGTACGCCATGTGCTGCCAGTTGGTGGAGCCGGTGACTGAGGGCCAGATCGTGACGTTCTCGCCGGCCAGCGCCTTCTTGAAGGATTCAGTCGTGTTCGGACGGCCGGTCTTCATATCGACGCCATCGGCCCAGTTCATCTTGTCATAGGCGTTGGCCGCCAGCAGCTTGCCATTGGCCGCGTCCAGCACATAGAGGAAGCCGTTGCGGTTCGCCTGCATGACGACCTTGCGCGGCTTGTTCTCCACCTTGATGGTCGCGACGACCGGCGTTTGCACAGCGTCATAATCGAAGGGATCTTCCGGGCTCGTCTGATAATACCAGACCCGCTCGCCGGTCTTGGGGCGGACCGCAAAGACCGAATTGGTGAAGAGGTTGTCGCCCTTGCGGCCGCGCGGGTTCCAGGGAGCGGGATTGCCGATGCCCCAGAAGACGAGATCAAGCTCGGGATCATAGGAGCCGGTCACCCAACTGCTGCCGCCGCCGACCTTGAAGGAATCTCCCGCCCAGGTCTCATGGCCGGGTTCGCCAGCAGCAGGAACGGTGTATTGACGCCACAGATGCTTGCCTGTCGCGGCGTCGAAGCCCTCGAGGAAGCCGCGAATGCCGAACTCGGCGCCCGCGACGCCGACGACGGCGACCCCATCAGCCACCAGCGGCGCCCCGGTCATGGAATAGCCGGTCTCGGCAGAAATGCCGGGAGACTGGACGTTCCAGACGACCTTTCCAGTCTTGGCGTCCATGGCGATCAGATGATTGTCGAGGGTCGACCGGATGATCTTGCCTTCGTAAATCGCAGCGCCGCGGTTGACGATGCCGCAGCAGACGATGCGCAGGATTTCCGGCGGATAATCGTGGGTGACTTTCCAGACCTGCTTGCCGGTCAGGGCGTCCACGGCCACCGTCGAAATATGGTTGGTCGTGTAGATCATCCCATTGGCGACAAGCGGGAAGGCCTCTGCGCCATTGCTGTCGCTCATGGAATAGGACCACTTGGGGACCAGGCGCTTGACGTTGTCCTTGTTGATCCGGGTCAGGGGGCTGTAGCGTTGGCCATGGGGGCCCATGCCATAGACCAGCACATCGCCTGGTGTGTTCTGGTCCTTGTTAAGGTCTGCGGTTGTTTGCGCTGCGGCGCCTGCGATGCCCGCGAGGGTGAACACCCCGGCAAGGTAAAGGGGCGCCGTGAATGACGATCGCTTCATGGGGTTTCCTCTTGATTGTTCAATTTTCTTTAAATGCTTACCGCGAATGGACCTGTATCATGCGTGAACCGATGGCGTGGAATCCATCGATCAGCATCCCATAAATGTGCGACGGTTCATCAGACATGTAAAGGGGCCCCGCATCAACCAGCCGCCCTGAAACGGGGCCAAGCCCGAACGATCCGGGAGAGCCATCGCAGCGCTGGTTTCATTCATTAAATTTCACGTCAGAAAATCCAGGCGATGGTGTTTCGCGGAACAGCGCCTTGGCGCAAGTTGGCCATTGGCTGGCTATTGCCAGCATAGCTTAAAAGGGTCATCATTCGACGCTCGGGAACGGCCGCGACGGCTTGAGGGGCGCTGAACGCCTCCGGTTCCGGGCTGCGTGGGCCATGCGATGGGGATCTTCGGCCTCCATCGCAATGCGTCCGCTGCTTTCGGGGAGGGGATCTGGGATGTTCGTTCACTGGCTGCGGGCCCTGCGCGTCGTCGCCTCACGCGAGGTCGTCAAATTCGCCCAGCAGCGCGGGCGTCTCCTGTCAGGCCTGGTGCGGCCCTTGCTGTGGCTGGTCGTCTTCGGCGCCGGCTTTCAGAATGTCTTTGGCGTGTCCATCATTCCACCCTACACGACCTACATCACCTATCAGGTCTATCTCGTGCCGGGCCTCGTCGGCATTGTGCTGCTGTTCAACGGCATGTTGTCGTCCCTGGCCATGGTCTATGACCGCGAAATGGGCGTGATGCGGCTTCTGCTGACGGCGCCGCTTCCGCGCTGGTCGCTTCTGCTGTGCAAATTGATTTCGGGGGCCACCCTTTCAGTCGCGCAGGCCTATGTCTTTCTCGTCGCCTGCATTCCCTTTGACGTCACCTTCGAGCCGCTGCATTGGCTGACGGCGCTCCCCGCGATCTACGCCGGGGCGCTCATGCTGGCTGCGACCGGCCTGCTTCTGTCCGTCTATGTGCGGCAGATGGAGAATTTCGCGGGCGCGATGAATTTCGTGATCTTCCCGATGTTCTTCATCTCGTCCGCCCTCTATCCCCTGTGGAAACTGCGTGAGAGCGGCGCGGAATATGTCTGGCTCGCGGCCGTGGCGAACCCCTTCACCTCGGTCGTCGAACTGATCCGCCACGCCCTCTACGGCGGCTTTGAGCCGACTTCGGCTGCGGTCGTCGCCGTCTCCAGCCTTCTGTTCTTCCTGCTGTCGGTCATTGGTTACGACCCACAGGGCAGGCTGATCCGCCAGGCGCGCCCGCAGCCCGCGTGATGGGGAGTTGGCTGATGGCGATGCGGCGCGTGATCGCTAAAATCATGTTTTCAATCGCCTTGATGGCGATGGCGCCGGGCCCCGCCGGGGCTGACGACAAGGTGCGCATCGTCGCCCAGCGCTCGGGGACTTTGGCCTGGGAGCTCGACGTCGCACGCCATCACGGGCTCGACCGCAAGGCCCGCCTCGCCTTTGAGACGGTGATGCTTGCGAGCCCCATGGCCCAGAAGGTCGCGCTCAAGGGGGCCACCGCCGATGTCATCGTGGCGGATTGGGTCTGGGTCGCCCGCGAGCGGGCCATTGGCGGCAAGCTTCTTTTTCATCCCTATTCCAGCACCGCCGGCGCGCTGATGGTCCCGCCGGGCTCTTCGTTGAAGTCCCTCGCCGACCTCAAGGGCCGCAGCATCGGGGTCGGCGGCGACGCCATCGACAAGAGCTGGATCCTCGTGCGGGCGCTGGCGACGCGGCAGGGCGTCTCCCTCACCCGTGACGCCCGGATCTCCTATGGCGCGCCACCGCTGATCACCGAGAAGGCGCGCCAGCGGGAGTTTGATGCGGTGCTGACTTATTGGAATTTTTCGGCGAAACTGTCCGCTGAAGGCTTTACCCCTCTGATTGATATGACGGAGGTGGGGAAGGCGCTCGGCGCCAAGGGCGCCGTGTCCATGCTGGGCTATGTCTTCGACCAGTCCTGGGCGCAGGCGGACCGGGGCCGGGCCGACCGCTTTCTGGCCGTGATGAAACAGGCTAAGGCCATTCTCCGCGAGTCGGACGACGAATGGCGTCGCATCGCCCCGCTCGTTCAGGCGGGAGACGAACCCTCGCTGCAGGCGCTGCGCGACGCCTACCGCGCCGGGATCCCCGGGCGCTCGCTGGCAGCTGAGGCCGAGGATTCGAGCGCCCTGTTCAATGTGCTGCTGGAGATCGGAGGCGCGGAGCTTGCCGGGCCCGCGCGCGCCTTCGACGCCGCCATGTTCTATCATCCGCAGGATGGGTCCTGATGCTGCTGCGGATCGCCTCGCTCCTGTTGTTTCTGGCCACATGGTCGCTGGTCTCCACCATGGCTGGCGAGCGGCTGGCGCCATCGCCGCAGGCGGTCGCCGCCGCTCTCGCGCAGGAAATGGCGTCGGGGGCTCTCCTGACGAATATGAGCGTCACGCTTTTGCGGGTCGCCGCCTCCTTTGGCATCGCCATGGCCTTCGGGCTCGCCATCGGCGTGGCGATGGGCCGTTCGCTGCGGGTCGATCGTCTGTTCGATCCCTGGCTGCTGATCCTTCTCAATGTCCCGGCGCTGGTGGTGATCGTCCTCGCCTTCATCTGGGGCGGACTGACGGAGACCGCTGGCATTCTTGCTGTCGCGATCAACAAATTGCCCAATACGGTCGTGACGATCCGCGAGGGCGCGCGGGCGCTGGACCGGGGGCTGCAGGACATGGCGGAGGTGTTCCAGCTTTCACGCTTCGCCCGCCTGCGCCATATCCTGTTGCCCCAACTTACGCCCTATGTTGCGGCGGGCAGCCGTTCCGGCCTCTCCCTCATATGGAAGATCGTTCTTGTGGTGGAGCTGTTGGGTCGCCCCAATGGCGTTGGTTTCGAGATCGGCTCGGCGTTTCAGTTGTTCGACGTGCCGCGCATTCTCGCCTATTCCCTGGCCTTCGTGATCGTGATGCTGGCGATCGAGATGGCGATGATCCAGCCTTTTGAAAGGCGCGTCGCGCGCTGGCGCCCTCGGCGGGCCTGACGAAGATCAGGGCCTGCAGCCCGTCAGATCCTTTTCCTCAAGTGAGAAGATGACGCCTTCGGCGATCCGTATGCCTCTGGCGAAACAAGCCCGCCCGGTCACGTCGACGATCCTCGCGTCATAATCGCCGGGGGGCGTGTCGGTGATGCGGAGCCGCTCATCGACGTCGACCGTGCCATCCTTATCGTTCTTGCATTGATTGGGCCCCCACTGATCCGCGCCCGGTTTCGACAGGGAGAATTCTTTCACCGTATGTTTCGTCAAGTTCCAGAAGCGCGGGGGCCGCGACTGCGCGAAGGCGCTGGTGGACGCATGCGCCAGAAGAAACGCCGCAACCAGAATTCTGCCCGTCATCGTCACCTCCCCCATTTCAGCCAAGACTAAATCATTTTCAACTCAGCGCGACAACCTGTGGCGCAGGCGCCTTGACACTGCGGGCTCAACAGTCAGAATGAACTAAGCCGCAGCCAAATAAAACCATAAAAGGCCACATGACCGCCCAGACGATCGATCATCCCCTGCCAACGGATCGGGCTCCGCTGCTTCGATGGCTGATCTTTACGGGCGTGACGATCTTCGGCTTCGCCATGGCCTGGCATTTCGGTCTGTTCCGGCTCATGCTCGCCAGCGACAAGACTTACATCTCGGCCATCGTCTGCGTCCTCTATGTCCTCGCCGCCGCCCATTGCTTCACGCGCACGCGGGTGATCGCACGCGAGACAGACCAGACCTTGCGCATTCTTGCGATCCTGCGCAAAGGCGTCGAGGGCTTCCGCATTGATGGCGATGAGGTCGAGACCACGCAGGGCGCCCGCCTGCCTCGCGGGCAGGTGGCGAGCCACATACGCAACCTCATTCTTAAATCGAGGCTTCAGGGCGGGAGCAAGCTCGATCAGACATTGTTGCTGCGTGGTCTGGCAGACGCGCTTCGCGGGCCGAACCATCTAGGCAATTTCGCCAGCGACAGCCTGATGAAGCTGGGGCTGCTCGGCACGATCATCGGGTTCATCATGATGCTCGCGCCCATCGCCGGGCTTGATGCGGCGGACAAGATCTCCGTGCGCAACAGCATGGGCGTCATGAGCGATGGCATGGCGGTCGCGATGTATACGACGTTGAGCGGCCTCATTGGCTCCGTACTCATCAAATGCCAGTATTACCTTCTCGATGAGGCCACTGCGAAACTCTTCTCGCTCGCCACCGACCTCACGGAAGTCTTCGTCGTTTCGGTGCTCGAACGGGGCGGGGATGGACAGCTTCGGTAACTATCCCCGCGAAGAGAGCTTCGACCCCTTCGCCGTGATGTTGTTTAAGGGGCTTCAGGTCGTCGCCTTCCTGTTCTTCATCGCTTTGCTCGCCATGAATCCCGAAGCCAAAAGCGGCAAGGTCGATTCCAAGGCCGAATTCATCATCTCGCTGGTCTGGCCGGACGACCATCCCGATGACCTCGACCTCTATGTCGAGGATCCCGTCGGAAACATCGTCTGGTACCATGAGCGCGAGGCCGGGTTCATGGTGCTGGAGCGCGACGACCGCGGGGGCGCCAACGATTTCATCATCGCCGCAGGCAAGAAGATCACCAACCCGATCCGTGAGGAGACGGTCGCCATTCGCGGGATTGTCGCAGGGGAATATACGGTCAACGTCAATCATTATCTGGCGGCCACGGGCAAGCCGGTTCCGGTGTCGGTGAAGGTGGAGAAGCTCAATCCGAAGCTTGAGATCGTCCATTACGAAACCTTCAATCTCGATCATGCCGGGCAGGAGAAGACCGCAGTGCGGTTCAAGATCGACCGTGAGGGGGCTGTCGTCGAGACGAGCCGGATGGAAAAATCCTTGATCCAGCTGACGCGCAGCGTAAAGCGCAACGCCAAATAGGGAGCGGGGGGACATGTTGACCAAAGTCCTGACGATCTCCCTCGCCTATGTTGCGCTGGGCGTGTTGCTGCTCTTGCTGCTGATCAAGCCCGCGCTGCATTGGCGATGGAAAGTCCTGGCCATTCTTGTTTCCACCTTTTTCTTCGTGAATGTCTTTTTCGAGACGCGGGGCTTGCTGGGCTGGCCGGGCGTCGGCAGATTGCCGGAACGGTTCCAGCTTCTCTGGGTGCGTGTGGTTGAGCCGGACCTGCGGCTGCATGATCCCGGCGCCATTTATGTCTGGGTCGAGGAAGTCGACGAGAATAACGTCCCCAATGGCGTCCCCCGCGCCTATCGCCTGCCGTATAAACGCGCGCTCGCCGAAAAATCCGCAAAAGCGCGCGACCAGATCATGCAGGGCAATCCGCAGGAAGGGACGGCGGAGGATCTGGCCGCTGAGGAGCGGCCGCAGGAGCGGCCGGGCGCCGCAGGCCCACTGGACAAGCCCCGCGTTGCGGAAGGCGCCCCTCTTGAGGCGGTCTCCGGCGTGCAGCGCCTTGATCTGGACGCCTTGGAGCAATCTCAGCAGATCATCGAGTTCCGCGCCATGCCTCCCACTTTATTGCCGGTCAAACGGCCGCCGTGATCCGCAGCCAGCAGCCATGAATCGCTTGCCGACATTCAGTCGATGGGCCTAAACTGATGGGGGCGTCGAGGACGATAAGGCGCATATGGAGGAACCCTTGCCGTTCAGCTTTCGTGGATTGAGGCTTGTGACGACCATGCTGTTGGCGGGTCTTTCAAGCGCGCTTGCGCCGAATGAGGCGATGGCAGCGCGCACAGGCCTTATTTTCGTCAGCAACGAGAAAACCAACAACCTCATCGTGCTCGATCCCAAGACCCTAGCGATCGTGAAGGACATCAAGGTCTCGCGGCGCCCGCGCGACATGCATTTCAACGCCGATCATTCGCTGCTCTATGTCGCCTGCGGGGATGATGACGTCATCGATGTCATCGATGTCGCCAGCCTGACGGTCGTGCGCAAGATCGCCACCGGGGCGAGCCCCGAGACATTCGCGCTGGATGAGGCGCGCAACCGACTTTACATCGCCAATGAGGAAGGCTCGTCGCTTTCCGTGATCGACCTCAGCCAGGGCATTTCCATTCAGGAAATCCCGACCGGCGCCGAACCCGAAGGCGTCTTCGTCCATGAGGATGGCAAGAGCATTTATGTGACCTCCGAAGTCGGCGATCTCGTACACCTCATCGACCCCGAGAACGGCGCAGTGATGAGGGATGTCGTGGTCGGCACGCGCCCAAGGCGGTTCGCGCCGACGCCCGATGGCAAGGAATTATGGGTCACGACCGAAATGTCCGGCGAGGTCTGGATCATCGACCGCGCAACCTTCACCGCTGGCGGCAAGATCAGTTTCCTGCCGCCGGGCATGCGCAAGACGGATGTGACGCCGGTCGGCATCGCCATGACCCGCGATGGAAAGACCGCTTTCGTCACGCTCGGCCATGCCGGACACATCGCATTCGTCGATGTGGCGACGCGCAATGTTCTCGCCTATGTGCTGGTGGGCAAGCGTTCCTGGGGCATAACCCTGTCGAAGGACGAAAAGACCCTTTATGTCGCCAACGGGCTTGGTGACGACGTCACCCTCGTCGATGTCGCCAGCCGCAAGGCGACGCGATCCGTCCCGGTGGGACGCATCCCCTGGGGCGTCGCGATCGATGAATAAGCTCACGCTCCTGCTCGCCATCTGTCTGATGTGTACGCCGCGCGCCGCCTCCGCGCAGACCTCGCCGGAGTCGGCGGGCAAGTCGCTTCTTCGCATGCCCATCGTATTCGTCGACCTGGCGGATGACCCTCGTTATGAGTCGGTTCGCGCCTATGGCCGCGTGGTGCTTGATGCGCGCGAGCATCCCTTCGCGGGGGCGCAGGTCGGCGTCGAAGACGCCAGGGCCATCGGCCGCGCCATTGGGGCGGAGCATCATCTCGCCCGCATCACCGTGAAGTCGCCGCAGGAGATGGCCGCCGCCGTCCTGAAGGAAATCGACGGCGGCGCCAGTTTTTTCCTTATGGATGCGCCAGCCGATGCATTGCGGGCGGTGGCCGCTGCGGTCAAGGGGCGCGACGCCCTGTTGTTCAACGTCAGCGCTCCCGAGGACTCTCTGCGGCGCGACTTGTGCTCGGCTGAGGTCGTGCACACCATGCCAAGCCGCGCGCAGTTGATGGACGGGTTGACGCAATTTCTGGTGTCCCGCAAGTGGCGAGATTATCTCGTTCTGCGCGGCCCGAGGCCCGGCGATGTCGAAATGGCCGCCGCTTTTGAGCGTTCGGCGAAAAAATTCGGCGCCCGCATCGTGGCGACCCGTGACTTCACGCCCGGCACGGATCCACGGGAGCGCGAGAAAAACAATGTCGGATTGCTCAGCGCCCTCAACCGGGACTGGGACGTCACCTTTGTGGCGGATGCGGACTTCGATTTCGCGCGCGAGGTCTCCTATCGGACCGTCCGTCCCCGGCCGGTCGTAGGCTCCATCGATCTTGAGCCGACGGCCTGGCACTGGACCTGGGCGCATAACGGCGCGCCACAGCTCAACACCCGCTTCATGCGGGTGACGAACGGGCGCCACATGGGCGGTGCGGATTGGGCCGCCTGGATGGCGGTCAAGATCATTTCGCAGTCGGCGTTGCGCACAAAATCCCTCGACTTCAAGATCCGCCGCGCCTTCATCTTGAAGGAGGGCTATTTCGATGGCGACAAGGGCGAGCCCATGAGCGTTCGCCCCTGGGACCATCAGTTGCGTCAGGCGGTGCTGCTCGCCAGTCCGTTCTCCGTGGTCGCGGCGGCGCCCGTCGAGGGCTTTCTCCATCAGCGTGACGTTCTGGACAGCCTGGGCGACGACGAGAGTGAAACGCCGTGTCGCCTCAACAAGTGAATGACCCCTGGCGTGTCGGTGCGCCTGAAGCCCTTACGGTCGCCATCAGGCGCAAGTCGCACAGGACCGCGTCAGGCCATAGCGTCGAGGTTCTCATCGACTTGAATTTCGCAGTCAGCCCCGGACAGACTCTCGCCATCATGGGGCCCTCCGGTTGCGGAAAATCCACACTTCTGCGGATGATCGCCGGGCTGGACCGGGACTATGAAGGCGACATATGGCGTAGCGGCTCCGGGCGCACCGGCATGGTGTTTCAGGAGCCGACCCTGCTCAATTGGCGGAGCGTCGAGAAGAATGTCGCGCTCGTTACGCCAGACGATGAGCGGCGGCAGGCGATCATTGATGACATCCTTGAGCGGATGGAATTGACGGCCCATCGGCGTCATTTTCCAGGCGAGCTGTCGGTCGGACTGGCCCGCCGCGTCGGCATCGCCCGCGCCCTCGCCGCGCTTCCTGACTTGCTGCTGATGGATGAACCATTCGCTTCGCTGGATGGCCCCTTGGCCGTGCGACTGCAAAGCCAGATCAAGAGTGAACTCTTGCGCCGGCCTGTCACGACGCTGCTGGTGACCCATAGTTTCGATGAGGCCCTGAGCATCGCCGATCGCGTGCTGGTCTTTTCGGCAAGGCCAAGCCGCATCATCGCCGATGTTCTGCTGGGGCCGGAGGTTCTCGCAGACTCCTCGCGCACCGAAGCCGCGAGGCGGCAAGTGTTGGCCGCCGTCGCTGAAAATCATTGACCCCTATGGCTCAGAACGTCGCCCGCGCGCCGGCGTAAAAGGAGCGTGGCCGCGCCGGGCTCAGGGTGCGCGGGTCTGTGAAATTGGCGACGTCGATCTGCCGTGTGTCGAAATAGGCTCCAAAGGTCGCGTAGCGGCGATCAAAGATGTTGTCGACCTTGGCGAAGATCTCGAAGGTCTTGTTCACCTGGTAGGAGACGCCGGAATTGAAGGTGGCGAAGGCGGGCAATCGGGCGTTCAGATTCGCGGCGTCGCCTTCGAAATACTGGTTTCCCACGAGGAGCATGTCGGTCCGCAGCTTGAGGGCTGGCGTGAGCGCATAGTCGAATCCCGCCTTCAGTCGGTGGCGGGGCGACATGGGCAGACGGTTCCCTGCGAGGATCTGGATGTTCCCCTGCGAATCCGCGCGGGGATTGTTGGGCGATGAGAGGGACAGCGAATCCGTGAAGGTGGCGGCGAGCCAGGCATAGGCGACGAAGAGGTTCATCCGTTCGCCGCGCCAGGAGGCGTCGAGCTCAAGGCCCTGGCGCCGCACACCGCCGACGTTGGCGAAATAGCCGAACCCCTGGATGGCGCTGGGAACGTTGAGGATCTCATCGCGCGTATCCGTCCGGAAGAGCCCGGCTTTCCAGGTCACAGGCGCCAGGTCGTCCTTCAGGCTGAATGAGCCGCGCAAGCCAGTCTCGAAGGTGGTGGCGACCACCTGTTTCAAGGGAGGGTCGGAAACGAGGAAGGCGTCGATGATGCAGGGGCGAAGCGGGTTGGCGCAGCCAAGCTCAAGGGGTGTGGGCGAACGGCTCGCCTGTGATGCGCCGACGTAGGCGCGAAGGTTTGGAGCAAGCCTGTAGGTCAGGCCTGCCATGGGGTTGAAGCGCTGCACTGTGGTGACGCCATTCAGCTCAGTCCCGAGTTGATCGGCGAGTTTCACGCGGGTGACGTTGAAGCGCCCGCCGAAGGAGGCGGCGAGATCCCGCGTGATGTCGAGCGTATCGCTGATCCACGCCCCCACATTGGTCGTCGTCGCGTCGAGCAACACGGGACCAATGCTCGTGGGGTCGCCGGATGGGCCGAGGAACTGACCCAAGCCCATCACGCGGAAGTCCGCGCCAATGACGCCAAGTTCGCTGAAGGCGTCAAAGCGGGTCTTCGCATAATCAAGGCTGAGGCCGAATTGCACGCGATTGGGGCGGGTGAGCAGGGGGTCGCCGTTCGTCGCCTGAATGGCCGCGCCTAGGCTGTGGGACCTAGTGCGCGTCCTGTCGATTTGCCCGAGCTGGGCTCCGTTCGACAGATCCGTCAGCTGCGCGCCGCCCGGACCATTGGCGGGCACGTCATCATCGCCGAAACAAAGCATTCCAGGCGCCGTCTGGGGGTCGCATCGCTCGACTTCGGTCGTATTGCCGTCCACATGCCGCCGCTCGAAGCCGCGCACATAGGCGTTGGCGTCGATCGACCATGAAGGCCCCGGCCGCAATCGTGCGGTCAGGTTGGCCATGGACATGCTCTGCCGCGTCGATTGCGGCGTCGTGTAGATGGCGCTCCAGTTCCGCTGCAGCAGTTCGGCTGGCGCTGCTGCGCTGGCTCCGAAGCTGTTTCTGGCGCGGGTGATGTTGAGGTGCGCTTCGCCTGCGTCAAGCATGACGCCGATGTCGCCGTAAAAGCGCTTGATGTCCGAGGTTCCGCTCTGGCGAAAGCCCCGGTCGCGCACGGTCTCGAAAGCCCCGTAGGCGGCCGCTGCGTCCACTTGTTTGCCGAATTGGGCCGCCGTGGAGAATCGCCCGAAGCTGCCTGCTTCGGCTTCGACTTCGGTTCCGCGGTGGTTGAAGCCATCTTTCATCTTGAGCCGCACGGCGCCGCCCATGGCGTTGAGGCCGAAGGTCGGGTTGTTGCCGCCGATCTCAGCACGCTCTACGGCGTTGGATGGAATGAAATCCCAGTTGACGCTATCGCCGAAGGCCTCGTTGATGCGCACGCCATTCTGATAGACCGCGACCCCCTGCGGCGCGCCGGGGTTCGGCGAGGCCTCGAAGCCTCTGTAGGTGAGGCCGGGCTGCAGATCGTTGCCGGTCGTCGAGGTCAGGCCGACGCTCGAAATGCGGCGATCAAGCGCTCCCGCCAGTCCGGTCGAGCCTTGCGTGAGGTCGCTGGGATCCAAGGTTTGCACATTGGCTGGCGTCTTGGCGAGCGGCTGCGATCCGCCAAGGGGAGAAACGCCGACGATGTCGAGGATGCTTGGCGCAGCGGCGGGGGCTCTGTCTTGCGCGGCCGCAGGCGTGATGGACGCCAAAGCTGCAAGAATATGTGCAATCCAATAACGCAAAACCCAGCCTCAGCGTCCCTGGGACGCCGCCCTCCGTTTCCACCCCTTAAACCCTAAACCTAACGATATGGCCTGGCTGAAGGAAGCGGAGATTTTGCTGATCGACTGAAAGTGATGGCAAGAGGGCGTCGCCCTCTTCCTGCGGCCGCCTCAATGATCGTTGTGGCTTGCGGGGCTATGGCCTGCGCTGGCTGCGGCGCCTGGCTTGTCCAGAGCTGGCGAGTCCACCACGACCGCCGCCGCGCCCTTCACTTCCTGCCCGGTCACGACGACTTCGCCGATCATGAACGGGTGGGGTGAGCACGTATAGGCATAGGTTCCCGGCTTGTTGAAGGTGACCGTCGCAGCCTGTCCGCCGTCGAGCATGCCGGTGTCCCAGCCCCCGCCCTGCGACGAGGCGGCGTTGTGGGGAGCCTTGCCCGTATTGGCGAAGGTGACCTTCGTTCCTGCGGCGACTGTGATCCGCGCCGGAGAAAAGGAGTAATCGACGAGGTTCACGCGGGTCGCTTTCTCCAGCGGTCCGGTCAGGCCGATCAGGGTCTGCGGGGGCTTGGGCGCGGGCATGGCCTGCAGCCGATCGCCCGGCGCGCCCTTCAGCGAGAACACCCAGATCATGTCGCCATTCGCCGAAGAGGTCTGGATCGAGACGCCGCCGGACGCTATGGCGATGAACTGCTCGCCATTGATTTCATAGGTGATGGCAGGTGCGTCGGCGCCGGCGCCGGTCTGGAACTGCCAGAGCAGCTCGCCCGTCTTGTCGTCATAGGCCTGGAAATGGCCGTCCGGCTCGCCATGGAAGACGAGGCCGCCTGCGGTCGCGAGCGCCCCGGAACCCTGGCCGATGGAATAGGACATCTTCTTCTGCCAGACGATCTTGTTGGTGCGCGAGTCGACGGCGGTGAAGGTTCCCGCGTTGCGGGCGCCGATCGGCGGGCCCACGGTCTTGCCCGTGCCGCGCAGGATGCGGCTTTGCGGACGATCCGCCGCCGCAACATAGAAATATCCGGTGCGATGGCTATAGGCCATGGGTGACCAGTTCGGGCCGCCATTGCCGCCTGGCGACATCAGCAGGGGCTCATCATAGATCACGCCAAAGATGCATTTTGTCGTCCAGCCCTCAAGCGGCTGGGGACATTGCGGCATCACCGCATCGCCGCGCGGGATCGGCTGGGTGGGGGAGCTTGCGACGCGCGGATCCTGCTCCACTGGCTTTTCGTCGATGCCGATCAGGGGCTTTCCCGTTTCTCGATCCAGCATGTAGAGCCAGCCCGTCTTGCAGGCTTCGACGACGCCCTTTCGTTTTTTGCCCTGATAGACCTGGTCGAACAGAATGACCGGGCTCGGGCAATCGAAATCCCAGAGGTCGTGATGCACCATCTGGAAATGCCAGGCGTAGGTTCCATCGAGCTTCAGGGCGACGATGGAGGAGCTGAACAGATTGTCGCCGGGTCGATCGATGCCCATGCCGCCAGCTTCCGGTCCAGGATTGCCAGTCGAGAAATAGATCATGCCCAGTTCGGGGTCGATCGCCGGGGTGTTCCAGACATTGGCGCCGCCAGTGGTCCAGGCCTTGGCGCGCTGCGGATTGGGGTCATTGGGCGAGGGCCAGGTCTCGCTGCCGAACTCGCCGGGGGCCGGCACGGTCCACCAGGTCCAGTTGATCTTGCCGCTCTTCGCCTCCAGTGCGACGACCTTGCCCCGCGCCTCCCGGTCTCCGCCCGAGACGCCGGTATAGAGCACGCCGTTGTGGTACAGGGGCGCGCTGGTGATCGTATAACCTTCGCGCCATTTGCCGATCTCGGTTTTCCAGAGCCGTTTGCCGGTTTTAGCGTCGAGAGCGACCAGATTTCCGTCGAGCTGGCCCATGAAGATGTTGCCCTCGCCGATGGCGAGGCCGCGATTGTCCCAGCCGCAGCAGACGGTGTTGATGTTCTGCTCGATCTGCGAGCGATATTCCCAGATCAGCGCGCCCGTCCTGGCGTCGAACGCGAAGGCGTCATTATTGCCGGAGGCGATGTACATCACGCCGTCCCTAACGATCGGCGTGCCTTCCAGCGAATATTTGCCGCCGAGGCCAGATCCCAGATGGACCGCCCATGCGGCCTTGAGATTCTTCACATTTTTTGTATTGACCTGCTTCAGCGTCGAATAGCGGGACGCATAGAGGTCGCCGCCGATGGTCGGCCATTCCTTTGAGGCGGGTTTCGTGAGGTCGGGGCTCTTTTGCGCCGCCGCAGAGCCTGCTGCAAGTGCGAAAAATCCAGCGGCCAGAAGCCGAATGAACGACCCGATCCTCATGCGTTTCTCCCGTTTACTGCGATCCATCGAGGGGCCGCGATGCTTCCAGCTGTCGCTGGGCTTGTGGGTTTAATCTGCGCCCCCCCAAAGGAAATGACAACTGTCTTGTTCGAGGCGCGACACGCCGGCCTCGACGCTGACGATGGTTGCCGTCGACAAGCGATTTCCCCGCGCGGCGGGGGCTGCGGCTTTCATCAGCATGGCTGCGAATCTTCTTGCCGCTTGGCTTTTTGGGGATAAATTAAGACGTCGGCTCGCGCATAAGAGGCCGCTTCGGAGGAGACATCCATGTCACGGCAGCCTCATTCACGTTCCCTGACGCCTTCGCGCGCCGCCCTGCTCTGGACCGGCGTCATCGCCGCCACGGCGTTCGCCATTCCCGCCCTTGGCGCTGAAGTGACGCCGCAGCGGCTCGCCAACCCCGAGCCCGGCAATTGGCTGATGAACCATCGCACATACGATGGTCAGCGTTTCTCGCCGCTGGATAAGATCAACAAGCAGAACGTGAAGGGGATGAAGCTCGCCTATGCCGTCGCCATAGGCGGCACGTCGCCGAATGAAAACCTGCAGGCGACCCCGCTGGTGGAAGACGGATATATGTATCTCGTCGATCAATGGGGCGTCGTCTATAAGATCGACGTGCGCTCCGGCGAGACCGGCCGCATCCTCTGGCGAATGGACCCCGGACAGGAGAAGCTCCCCTTGTCCAACCGCGGCGCCGCCCTTACCGGCAATCTCGTCGTCTCCGTCGCCAACAGTCCCGCGCGTGTCATCGCCACCAACAAGGACACGGGCAAGGTGGTCTGGGAGACCAACCTCCACGATCAGCCGGATGTGCAGATCACCGCGGCGCCTCTCGCCATCAAGGACAAGATCATCGTGGGCGCCGCCGGCGGCGATCGCGGCGTGCGCGACTGGATCGCGAGCCTCGATGCAGCGACCGGCAAGGAAGTCTGGCGGCGCTACATCATTCCTGCTCCCGGCGAGCCGGGCAGCGAGACCTGGAAAGACAAGAACAACGCCTGGAAGACAGGCGGCGGCGCCATGTGGGTCACCGGCACCTATGATGTCGCAACCAACCAGACCATCTGGGGCTCGGGCAATCCCGTGCCCATGTTCGACGCCACCTATCGCCCCGGCGACAATCTCTTCACGAACAGCGCCATTTCCTACAATCCCGACGATGGCAAGATGAACTGGTACTTTCAGTTCACGCCGGGCGACATGTGGGACTATGATGAGGTCGGCAGCCACATCATGTTCGACGCGACGATCAACGGGCAGCAGCGCACGCTCGTGACCCATTCCGGGCGCAACGGCTTCCTCTACACCTACGAGCGCGCTAACGGGCAGTCCCTGCTCGCCAAGCCCTATCTCGACAACGTCAACTGGACCAAGGGCATCGACCAGAAGACCGGCAAACCCCTCGACTATGATCCCAACAAGGACATCCAGACCTATGCGGGCGTCGCGAACCAGACGCCTGACAAGCCGACCCGCAAAATGTGCCCCTCGCCCTCGGGCGGCAATAATTTCTGGCCGACGAGCTACAGCCGGCGCACCAAGATGGTTTACATTCCCGCGCTGACAGTCTGCGCCGACATCACCTTGCGGCCGGAGCTCAGCAACAAGGCGGGCGACTGGAAGGGCGGCGCTTACAAGGTCGCGGAGCGCTGGGAGACCGAGCTTTCCGTGGCTGATCCGCTCACCGGCGAAATCAAGAAGAAGGTGAAAATTCCCTATGCCGATTATGCGGGGGCGCTGTCGACCGGCGGCGGGCTCGTCTTCACCGGCTTCAATGATGGCTCCTTCATCGCCTTCGACGACGAGACGCTGGAGCAGGTCTGGAAGATCAATGTGGGGACTGGCTTCAACGCGCCGCCCATGACTTTCGAGGCGGGCGGGAAGCAATATGTCGCGATCCTCTCGGGCCTCAGCCCCATCGCCCGCGGCAAGAACGTCAACTCGCCGGAACTGAAGGAGCAGCGCAACCAGACGATGCTCTGGGTGTTTGGGCTCTGAGCGGAAAAACCATGGCGCGGGGCCGTTGAGGCCCCGCGCCTATACGGTTCCAGAATGATCCGGTTGCAGACATGACATTCAAACGTGGTTGTTACGCCGCATGGCTCCTTGCGTTTGGCCTTGCATGGCCCGGCGCGCCGACGATGGTCGCCGCGCAGGACGTGTCTTTCGGCCAACGCCTGTTTCAGGACAAGGCGGATTGCAAATTCTGCCACGGCGCAGAAGGCGATGGCAGGGGCGATCCCCGCTCGCCGGGCGCAGGCGCCAATCTCCACAAGACGATTCTCGACAAGGCGCAACTGATCGAGGTCATCGCATGCGGGCGCCCCGGCACCGAAATGCCGCATTTCGACAAATTCGCCTATGACGACGACACCCCCTGCTACGGCATGAAATCCGCCGACATCGGCGCTGACCGGCCGCCGCCTCCTCACTCCACGCCCCTGACGCGCCGCGAGATCGAAGCGATCGCGGATTATATCGTCGTCACCTTCGTGGGGAAGTGAGGACGCCCCTTCGGCTCAGGGCAGGATGAGGTCGAGGCGGACCAGGCTCTCGAACTGGTTCCTGGTCTGCTTGCCGCTGCGCGGGTCAAAGCGCGCCTGTCCAGCCTTGCGCAAATGGCGCACCCACATGGTCGCACGGGCGCCGCCGTCGAACGTTCTGGCGCAGCGCTGCTTGATGTAAAGCCCATCGACGGAGGTTTCTCCCTCCTCCATGGGAAGGTCTTCGCAAGTCCAGTTTTCGTCACCAAGGCGTGCGGTGATGAAATTTTTGAGGACGTAAGCTTCGTCCCGGTGTGAATCGTAACGGGGATCGCTGACGATGCGCAGTCCCCGAACGATCGCGTCCTCGCCGATCAGGGCCGAGGCGACGATCGGAAATCCATAGGTTTTCGTGCCGCCAAAACGCTCGATGTCGGCCGGAGAGTTATGGGCGCGCGCGATATATTCAATTTCGTCGTCATAGCGGAAATAGACCTCGCGCAGCCCGCTTTCCTCAGCCCGGCAACGCTTGAAATCGGCCCATCCGTTCAGGGCGATCGAAGGCGGACCTCCCATGGACCCACAGGCGAAATCCACGAAGTCGTCGGGTTGCTCGGCGATTGGCGCGCCCAGCTTGATCGACCAGATCTCGCCTCGCTGCGGCGCCTGCGCATGGGTCATCTGCGTCATGACGCCAAGCGCGATGGTCACGGCGACGATCAGCCTCATGTTGGGCGTCCTCCTTTATGCGACCAAGCTAACGGATCGCGCGGCCGGCCTCAACCACGGTCTAAAAGCGCCTTGCGCCGCGCCCGCTTTTGGATAGGCTGGCGCCATGAAACGAAACGCAAGGCGCGGGGCGGCCCGCCATATCCGTGTTTCCCTGGCGATGGCCCTGGTCGGCCTCGTCGTCAGCGCGCCACAGTCCCGCGCTGAAGGCGCAGGCGATTTTCTGTCAGGGAAGACGCGGCAATGCGCGTCCTGCGATCTGAGCGAGAAGCGTTTCAAGGGGCGCGATCTCTCTGGCGCTGATCTCGCCAAAGCCAACCTGACCGCCGCCGTCTTTCATCGGGCGAAGCTCGGACGGACGAATTTCACCGGCGCCCAGCTCGTCGGCGCCAATCTGAATAAAACGGACCTCAAGAACGCGCGGCTCGTCGATGCGAAGGCGCGTGGCGCCATGTTTTACGAGGCCGATCTCGGCCTTGCCGACCTCTCGGGCGCCGATCTCAGCGAGGCCCGTCTGGGCAAGGCTCGCCTCGTGCGCGCCAAATTGGAAGGCGCCCGCCTTGCAGACGCTATGATGCACGAAGCGCGCCTTGATGACGTCAGCGCGCGCGGCGCCGATTTTAAAAACGTCAATCTGAGCGAGGCCTCTTTGCGGCGCGGCGACTTCCGCGACGCGGATTTCACCGACTGCGGCCTGGTGTCCGCGCAGATGCGCGAGGGTCGCTTCATGGGGGCGCGCTTCGTCGATGCGGATCTCTTCGACGCCGATCTCGGCGGGGCCGATCTGACAGGCGCTGATTTTTCTGGGGCGCGTCTGACGCGCGTCAACCTGGAAGGCGCGAAACTCGATGGCGCGACCTTCAAGGGAGCGCTCATGCCCGATGGAAGCTGGCATCCCTGAACAGCTCGCCAGAAGCTGCGCCCTCGCGCTGGTTGCGCAGGGTTTGGCCGCATGGCATTCTTTTTCAAGACAACAGCATGCTCCGCTCATGCGCTGATGTTCAGCCGAAGACGCAAAACAGACCCAGCAAGGAAGGAACCCACGTGCCCGACGACGTCTCTCCGCTTGCTCTTCTCGTCGAGGGACTGAGCAAGAGCTATGGCTCCCGGCGCGCGCTCGACAATGTTTCCCTGTCGGTCGGCCGCGGCGAATTCGTGGCGTTGCTGGGCCCGAACGGCGCAGGCAAATCGACCCTGTTCCAACTTCTGTCCGGCCTCTTCGGGGCTGAGTCCGGCCGCATCATGGTCGCGGGCCATGACCTGAAGACGCATCCTACCCAGGCGCTGGCGCGCTTCGGCATCGTCTTTCAGCAGGCGACGCTTGACCTCGAACTTTCGGTCGAAGCGAACATGCGCTTTCACGCGGGATTGCATGGCATGCCCTCTGCGCTGGCGCGAAGCCGTGCTGCCGAGATGTTGGAGCAGTTCGGACTCTCCGCGCGGGCGAAGGAGCCGGCGCGGGCCTTGTCCGGCGGCGCAAGGCGGCGGCTGGAGTTGGCGCGCGCGCTCATGCATGAGCCCACCATCCTGCTCATGGACGAGGCGACCGTAGGGCTCGACCCCGCAAGCCGTCTCGATCTGCTGCGCATCGTCAACGAGATGCGCGCCAAGCGCGGCGTCGCCGTGCTTTGGGCGACGCATCTGTGCGAGGAGGTCGATGGTTCCGACCGCGTCATCGTCCTGCATCAAGGCCATGTGCTGAAAGATTGCTCGCCCGGCGATTTGCTGAGGGAGACAGGCAAGCCGACGCTCGTGGAAGCCTTCGTCCATCTGACCGCAGCACCCGCAAACAGTCCTTCCTGAACGCCGGATGGCGACTTTCACGATCAAGGCGCTTGCAGGCGACACGCCTTTATAGCAACCTGCGCCTGTAGCGGCTGCGGATCTAAAAAGAGACGGTCGCCAGGGAGGATCGCCATGTCGCATCAAGGCAAGCTTTTCCAGAAACTTATGCTGTGCACAGCCGTGCTGGCCTCTGCCCCGGCCATCGCTGCGGAAGTGACTTACGAGCGTCTCGTCAACGCTGACAAGGAACCGCAGAACTGGTTGATGAACCATCGAACCTATGATGGGCAGCGTTTTTCCCCGCTGACGCAGATCAACAAGCAGAACGTCAAGAGCATGCGGCTAGCCTATGCGGTGGCGCTCGGTGGTTCGGCTCCTGTCGAAAACATCGAGGCGACGCCCCTCGTGGAGGATGGCTTCCTCTACATCGTCGACCAGTGGGCCATTGTCTACAAGATCGACATCCGCTCTGGCGACGCCGGGCGGATCCTCTGGCGCATGGACCCCGGGCAGGAAAAACCGCCGACCTGGTCGAACCGCGGCGCGGCCCTCTGGGGCAATTATGTGATCTCGGTCGCCGGCTGGCCCTCCCGCGTCATCGCCACGAACAAGGATACGGGAAAGGTCGTCTGGGAAACGAACATGCAGGACCAGCCTGCCATTGAGCTCACGGCTGCGCCGCTGGTCGTCAAGGACAAGGTGGTGATCGGCGCCTCTGGCGGCGACCGGGGCGCGCGTGACTGGATCGCGGGCCTCGATGCCGCCACGGGCAAGGTGCTCTGGAAGCAGTTCACCATTCCTGCGCCCGGCGAGCCGGGCAGCGAGACCTGGAAAGACAAGAATAACGCCTGGAAGACCGGCGGCGGCGCCATGTGGACGACGGGCACCTATGATCCCGCCTCGAACCAGATCTTCTGGGGGACCGGCAATCCGGTGCCCATGTTCGATCCGACCTATCGCCCCGGCGACAACCTCTACACGAACAGCATCATCTCCTGGAATCCCGATGCCGGCAAGATGAACTGGCATCATCAGTATCTGCCCGGGGATGGATGGGATTATGACGCGATCTCCACCCACATCGTCTTCGATGCGAATGTGAACGGCCAGCAGCGCAGGCTGCTCACCCAGTCGAACCGTAACGGCCATGTCTATACGATGGAAAGCGCCAATGGGCAGATGCTTCTGGCCAAGCCCTACACGGAAGTGAACTGGACCAAAGGCATAGACCAGAAGACCGGCAAGCCCGTCGATTATGTGCCTGGGGCTGACCGTCAGATGTATGCGGGCGTCGCCACCCCGACGCTGGAACGCAACAATGTCCGACAGTGTCCGAGCCTCAACGGCGGCAACAACTTCTGGCCGACGTCCTATAGTCCAAAGACGAAGCTTCTCTACATCCCTTCGGATTCGGGCTGCGACAGCCTCAAGATAGATCCGTCCCTTTCCAACCCCGCAGGGGTCTGGAAGGGCGGCGTCTACACGCAGACCGAGCGTTTTGAAAGCGACATCATCGCCTTTGATCCGCTGAAGGGCGAGGTCGTGAAGACGATCCATTTCCCCTATCCCAACCATGCGGGAACGGTTGCGACCGCGGGAGGGCTTGTCTTCGCAGGCTTCTCTGACGGAACCTTCGGCGCCTTCGACGATGAATCGCTGGAGGTCAAATGGAAGATCAACATGGGCGCCGGCTTCACGGCGCCGCCGATTTCCTTCGCCGTCAACGGCAAGCAATATGTCGCCATTCCCACGGGCCTGTCGACCATCGCGCGTAAAATGCTCGGCAAATCGCCTGAAACAGCCGAAATGCGCAATTCAACGGTGCTGTACGTCTTCACCGTGGATTGACGCGGGATTCCCGGCTTGATGCGGCTCGCTGGCGCCAGGTTTCGGCATGGCGCCAGGGGCCGCGCATCCGGCGCCTCCGGGGCATCTGACCGGACGTTGATCGTCTCAGATCTCGTCATGGTCGGCGTTGCGGGATGCCGTTTGCTATCTGCCTTGGCCCCATCAAGGCAGCGGCACAGCGGTCAGGTTTTTGTGGACCGATCGTCCTGATAAGCGCCTCAGGCACGGATCTTCTGGAATAAACATACCTTTCCGCTCCAACCTCTCGAAGCGACTGAAAACGCCATTTACTTGCGTCTCAAGAGCGCCCTCCCAATCTGCAAGCAGAACCTCAAGAATGGCCTGACGCCCGACCGTGCAAAGACGTCACGCCGTCGCATGCCAATCAAGCTCCGGGGCCCAGCCGCCGGTCCCGCAATCCATACGAACCCTCGTCACGGAACCGGTCACGCCAGCGCCGAAACATCCGCTCCGTGCCGCCCAAAAGCTCCGCAGCCCCCTGCGACAGCTCCCCACCTTCATGCCCATCCAGAAGCGCCTCAAAACGCATAGATCTACCCCCCTGCAGCACCTGCAAACGTCCCATCGCGAAGCCTTCCCGGGCTCCAGTGAAAACCGGACAGATCGCGCGCTACAAAAACCGGACAGATCGTGAGCTTGCTACACAAGATGTCAACCTCTGCTCGACCTTAGCCCCCGTCTCGCCTAGACTGGTCAGGCTCAAGTCCTCCTGCTGCGATCACGCCCCTGTCCTCGTCGCTCCAGCCGCCATCACCCGCCCAGATCGAAGACAGCCTCGTGCAAGCGCGGGCGGCGCTGGCGCGCGTCTATGGCTATCCCGCCTTCCGGCCCGGACAGGAGGATGCGCTGCGAGCCATCTTCGCGGGCGAAGACGTGCTGGCGGTCATGCCCACGGGCAGCGGCAAGTCGCTGTGCTACCAGTTGCCGCCGCTCGTGCGGCAGGGCCTGACCGTCGTCGTCTCGCCGCTCATCGCCCTTATGCACGATCAGGTGCGCCAGCTGCGGGCCTATGGCGTCCCGGCAGGGGCGCTGAACTCCGCCAATACGCCCGGCGAGAACCTCGCCACCGAGCGCGCCATCGCCGAAGGGCGGCTGCGGCTCGTCTATGTCGCCCCGGAACGATTCGCGCTGCCTGGCCTGGTGGAGCTTTTTCGCGATGGCGGCGCCAATCTGCTGGCCATCGACGAGGCCCATTGCATCTCCCAATGGGGCCATGACTTCCGTCCGGAATATCTGGGCCTGCGCGAAGTCCGCCAGATGCTCGGGGACATCCAGACCGTCGCGGTGACCGCCACCGCCGACGCGCCCACCCGCGACGAGATCGTCCAGAAGCTATTCAACGCCCCGCCGCGCATCTTCGTGCGCTCCTTCGACCGGCCCAACCTGCGCCTCGCCATGAAGCGCAAATCGAACGCGGGCCGTCAGGTCGCCGATTTCGTCGACGCCCATCGCGGGGAGTGCGGCATCGTCTATTGCAACTCGCGCAAACGGGTGGAGGCTTTCGCGGAAGGCCTTTCGGCGCGGGGCCATCGCGCCATTCCCTATCATGCGGGGCTGGAGCCTTCGCTGCGCAACGCCCACCAGACCGAATTCCTCCAGGCGGACGGCGTGGTGATGGTCGCGACCATCGCTTTTGGCATGGGCATCGACAAGCCCGACGTGCGCTATGTCTGCCACGCGGATCTGCCCCAGAGCATCGAGGCCTATTATCAGGAGATCGGCCGCGCGGGGCGAGACGGCCTGCCCGCGGACACGTTGACCCTCTGGGGCGAGGATGATGTGGCCCTGCGGCGCCGGCAGATCCTCGACGCCGACATGCCGCCGCAGCGCCGCCGCGTGGAATTGGCCAAACTCGAAGCCCTGCTCGCCTATGCGGAGACGCCCCTGTGTCGGCGCCAGACCCTGCTGAAGGCCTTCGGGGAGGCCGCCCCGACCTGCGGCCATTGCGACGCCTGCACCGGGGGGCTGCGCTATTTCAGCGGCAAGCTCGAAGCCCAGAAGGTGATGTCGGCGATCCTGCGGACATCCGGGCGCTTCTTCGCCAATCATCTGGCCAACATCCTCACGGGCCAGGCGACCGAGGCTGTGCTGCGCCACGCCCATGAGAAATTGAAGACCTTCGGCGTGGGCGCCGACCGGCCGGCGGAGGAATGGCGCAGCATCTTCCGCCAGCTCCACGCCGCCGACCTGATCGGCCATGACGTGACCGAGGATGGCCGCTGGTATGTGACGGAGGCGGGGCGCCGGGTGCTGTCAGGCGAGGACGACGTGTCCCTGCGCGCCGATGGCGGCAAGAAGCCCACGCGGGCCGAGCGCATCGCGACGCCGGGGGCGACCCTGACCGAGGGGCTCACCACGAATCAGCAGGCGCTTCTCTCGGCCCTGAAGGCGCGGCGGCTGGAGCTCGCCCGGCAGGAGCGCCAGCCCGCCTATGTGATCTTTCCCGACCGCACGCTCGTGGACATCTGCGTGAAGCGCCCCCTGAACCTCGCTGAAATGGCCGAGGTGCATGGCGTCGGCGAGGCCAAGCTCGCCCGCTATGGCGCGACCTTTCTGGAGGTCGTCCGGTCGTTTAAACTTCAGGGAGACTGATCCGACGCTTGCCGCGCGCCGCGCGCTGGCCCAAGGATAGGGCGCGCTCTTCTGGCGCCCGCGAGGATTGCATGGCTGAAGACATCCGGAAGGCGCCTGCCGAGAAGCTCTCGAAGCGCGAGATCGGCTCGATCATGGCGGGCCTGATGGTCGCCATGTTTCCCGGCGCCCTCGACACGACCATCATCGGCCCGGCCATGCCCACCATCGGCCGCGAGCTTGGCGATGTGGAGCATCTGCCGTGGGTCGTGACCTCCTATCTGCTGGTCTCGACGGCGGCCACGCCCCTCTATGGCAAGCTGAGCGACATCCACGGCCGCCGCATCATGCTGCTCTGGGCCATCGGCCTTTTTGCGCTGGGATCCATCTTCTGCGCCGTGGCGCCCACCATGATCACCCTGGCGCTGGCCCGCGCCCTGCAGGCGGTGGGCGGCGGCGGCCTCATGTCCCTCGCCATGACCATCGTCGGCGACATCGTTCCGCCCCTCGAGCGGCCGAAATACCAGATCTACACCTCGATCATGTGGACCACGTCGAGCCTGCTCGGCCCGGCGCTTGGCGGCTATCTGGCGGATAAATGGCATTGGTCTCTGATCTTCTGGATCAACCTGCCGATCTGCCTCGTCGCCTGGGTCATGACCGATTCCAAGCTCAAGCGCCTGCCCCGCCACGAACGCCCCCATAAGCTTGATTTCGCAGGCGCGGGACTGCTGGTGCTCGCCTCGGTTCTGGTGCAGCTCATGTTGAGCTGGGGCGGCACGCGCTACCCCTGGGGCTCTCCCCATGTGCTGGGCGTCATGGTCGGCGCAGCCGTTGCCACGGCCCTGCTGACCTGGCGCCTGCGCACGGCGGCCGAACCGCTCATCCCCCTGCGGCTGCTCTCCAATCAGGTGGTGCTGACGGGCGGAGCCTCGGTTGGCCTGTGCATGGGCGTCTTCGTGGGCCTGTCGATCTATGTGCCGATCTATTTCGAGACGGTGATGGGCCTCACCGCGACGGAATCAGGCCTCGCCCTGCTGCCGCTGATGACGGGGTCGAGCATCGGCGCGGTGGCCTGCGGCAAGATCATGGTCCGGGTGCGCCGCTACAAGATCCTGCCCATGGTCGGGCTCATCATGGGGGGCCTGAGCCTTCTGCCCCTGTTTGTCTGGCCCGAAGGCATATCGCTGCTGACCATCGAAGCGCTCTTCACCCTCGTCTCGATCGGCGTCGGCGGCGTCTTCCCGGTGACCACGATCTCCGCGCAGAACGCCGTGCCGAAACATGACCTTGGGACGACGACCGCGATGATCACCTTCCTGCGCAACATCGGCGCGGCCATAGGCGTCGCCGTCTTCGGGACGCTGGTGATCGGCGCGGGCGTCACCGAGATAGGGGCGGCCACAGGCGCCGCCGTCGTGACCGGGGCCGATTATGCGGCGCAATTCCGCTGGATCTTCCTCGCCGGCGCCATCGGCTTCCTGCTCTCGGCCGCCGCCCTCGCCGCCATGGAGGAACGCCCCCTGAAGGCGCAAGGCAGCGGCAAGATGTGAGGAGCGCCCCGATGGTCGCCTTGGGTGACGCCAATCGCGCGGAGCGCATTGCCGAGGCCAGAAGGATCAGGTAAAAGAGCGTGGGGTCATCAGACATGATGAACCCCAGCCGGAAACGGCCTGCACCCGTAGCTCAGCTGGATAGAGCGTTGCCCTCCGAAGGCAAAGGTCGCACGTTCGAATCGTGCCGGGTGCGCCAAAATCATCAATAAAATCAGCAATATAAAAACCTCACAAAATCTCACAATCAATTTTGTTCCTGTTTTGATCTATCCACAAAACCTGCACAAAAATCGCTTCACTCCTGCTCAGGCTCCGTTATCGTTCACTTGACCGAATGGAGGCTGGAATGAGTGATGCTGAAGAGCAGATCGACGTTCGCGGTGATGGTCGCATCGTTCTCTACAAGAGACCTGGGCTGAAGAAGCCGAAGTGGCAGGCACGCATCAGGGTGCCCAATGCCAATCGCTATAAGATCGTGACGACCAAGACCGACAATCTTGTTCAGGCTCAGGTCTTCGCGGTGAACCTCTACGAGGAACTCTACTTCACGGTGAAGGCTGGCGGCTCGGTCAATTCGAAGACGTTCAAGCAGGTCTTCGATGAGTGGAAGAAGGCTGTTGAAAAACAGGGACCGACGAGACAAGGCGGCAAATGGGACAGCACGGTCAACAGGGTAAAGTCCTACGCGCTAGACTACTTCGGCTCAAAACGAATTGCAGACCTCAAGGTCACCGATTTCAATCACTACTGGGACTGGCGCAGATCGAACTACACTCGCAAACCACCGTCTCATGCGACGATCAAGCGTGAGAAAGTCTGCCTGATACCTCTGCTCAAGTTTGCAAAGCAGCGCGGTTACATCACTGCAATTCCTGAACTTGAAACACCAAACTTCAAACCGCAGAGACGATCCACATTCACAGCGAAAGAATGGGAGAACTTCTACACCAAGGCTCGCGCATGGGTGAAAGACGGTCAAAACAAAGCAACATGGCGTGACAGATTCATGGCGCAACAGAGTTTTCTCATTTTAGCCAATACTGGCATGAGGGTCGGAGAACTTCGCAATCTTCGCTGGAGCGATCTGAGGACGGTCAAGATCGACGATGCAACGCAAATGATCGCATGGGTCAAAGGTAAGACTGGTGCGAGAGAGGTGGTCTTCCAACCAGGTGCCGATGAATATGTGAAACGAATATATGACCAGCGGTTCTTGGAACAGGGCGAGGAGCCTGCACTCGACAGCCTCGTTGTCTGTCATAAAGACGGAAAGCCAGTGCTGTCTTTCAAAAATTCATTCAAGTCGCTCATGGAATACGCTGAGATTCCATTGGTGCGGAATGGCATGACACGAACAGTCTATTCGCTGCGGCATTTCTTTGCGACGATGAGACTGGAACGAGAGACAAGCTGAACCGCCCCGGGTTTGCCGGAGGCTCCAACTCCTGAGTAGGATGGAGCGTCATGAGCAAAACAACGAACAAATTCTCACCTGAAGTCCGCGAGCGGGCGGTCAGACTTGTGCTGGACAACGAGGCTCAGCACGGAACACGCTGGCA
>CANGFT010000003.1 GCA_947453205.1 Beijerinckiaceae bacterium
CCCCACCGGGCTCCAACGCCCAAGGGTCTCTCGGCCTCCCATCCGCCACCGCGCCGGCGACTATACCAGATGCGCGCGTGGTCAAGTTACAAGGGTCGGCCGCGCCAGCGGACGGGGTGGGGGTCTGCGAATGCTTATCATTAAACGCTTTATAAAGACGCTCATCTCGAAGGGCCTCACGACCCCCACCCCTGCCCCTCCCCACAAGGGGGAGGGGAATGTCGGGGTTTCGCGAAACTAATAGCCCGCCACGCCCGTGCCGCGCTGGCGGGTGTCCGCCGCCCCCGCCAATTGCCCCCGCGCGCGCTCGATCGTTTGCGTCGAGCCGATGACGGGCATCAGCATGACCTTGTGGCCGAGCTTCTCCAGCAGGCGCACGGTGTCTGGCGACAGGCCCTTCTCCACGCGCAACTCATCAGGCAGCCATTGATGATGAATGCGCGGCGCCTCGCTCGCCTCAGCCACATTCATGCGATGGTCGACCACATTCATGATGATCTGCAGCACGATGTTAATGATGCGCGAGCCGCCGGGCGAGCCCGTCACCAGCCGCAGCGCGCCATCCTCGAAGACAAAGCTCGGGCTCATCGAAGACAGCGGGCGCTTGCGCGGGCCGGGCGCATTGGCGTCGCCGCCCGTAAGGCCGAACGCGTTCGAGACGCCTTCGCGCGCTGCGAAATCATCGAGTTCATTATTCAGCAAAATGCCCGTGCCCGGCGCCACGAGCCCGAGCCCATAGGAGAAGTTCAGCGTATAGGTGTTGGAGACCGCATTGCCCTGCGCGTCCACCACCGAATAATGGGTCGTCTGGTCGCTCTCATAGGGCGCGCCAGGGCCTATGTCAGTCGAGGGCCGGGCGCGCTCCAGCGAAATCTGCGCGCGCAGCTTCTCCGCATAGGCCTTCGACGTCAGTCCCGCCATCGGAACCTTCACGAAGTCAGGATCGCCCAGATATTTCGAGCGGTCGGCATAGGCGAGCTTCATGGCCTCGGCCATCAGATGGATCGTCGCCGCTGAATTATGCCCGAGCGCCGCGATGTCGAAGCCTTCGAGAATGTTCAGGATCTCGATGACATGCACGCCCCCCGAAGAGGGCGGCGGCATGGAGACGACCTCGCGGCCCCGATAGGTTCCGCGCACCGGCTCGCGCTCCACCGCGCGGTAGCTGGCGAGATCGTCAAGCGTCATGCGCCCGCCCGCGCCTTCAACGGCGGCGACGATCCTGCGCGCGGTCTCGCCTTCATAAAAGCCGCGCGGGCCGCGCGTCATGATGGCTTCGAGCGAGGCTGCGAGATCACCTTGCACAAGGCGCTCGCCCCGCCCGAACGGCCTTCCGTCCGCATGCATGAAGATGGCGCGGCTTGACGGCCAGGGCGCAAAGCGGCGCACGGCCGAGGGCAGCGAATCCGCAAGGTCGTCATCGACGATGAAGCCATCGCGCGCCAGAGCCGCCGCTGGGGCGATGAGGTCGGCGAGGCTGAATTTGCCGGACCCGTATTTTTCATGGGCCAGCGCAAAACCCGCCACCGTGCCGGGCACGCCGACGCCAAGGCCGCTGGCCTGGGATTTCGAAGGCTGGAAGCGTCCGCCCTCATCGAGAAACACATCGCGCGTCGTCAAGGCGCCGGCCATCTCACGGTAATCAATGGCCACGGTCTTTTGCGCCGCCGCCAGATGCACGAGCATGAAGCCGCCGCCGCCGATGTTGCCCGCGCGCGGCAGCGTCACCGCCAGAGCGAAACCCGTGGCCACGGCAGCGTCCACCGCATTGCCGCCCCGGCGCAGAATGTCGACGCCGATCCGCGAGGCCTGCATCTCCTGGCTCGCCACCATGCCATGGGCCGCGAGGACGGGAAGATTGCGCGCATAGCCAGCGATGATGGGATCATCGACCGTGCTGCGGCGCACCTGCGCGAAGGCGCCGCGCGTCAGCGCCAGACCTGCGGCGCCGCCAAGCAGCGCGCGGCGTGTGAGCGGGACGTTCAATTGCCCCATCTTTGCCGCCAGAGCGCCTCGCCGATGGTGCAGGAGATGCGCGGCTCCTTGCCCTGCGCGCGCGTGAGCAAGGAAGGCTCTGGCCCGATCTGCGGACCTGACGCGATTTCACGCACGAGTTTGCTGCGCGTGGCCTCGACGAAACTCTTGGTGTCGCGAATGGTCACAGAGAAGGATTCAGGTCCGCCGATCACGCAATCCTCATAATAGACATCGAGCTCCCTGATGTCGGCCGGGTTCATCCATTCGCGGATGCCCACAAGCGGCAAGCCGTTGATGGTGAACCCCTGCTCGACCGCATCATCCCGCGCATCCGTGACGATGCGCCCATTGTTGTTGGGCCCGTCGCCCGAGACGTCGATGACGAGGCGCGCGCCATCATAGCCATTGCCCCCGAACATTTTCATCGCGGCGTCGATGGCGCCGGAAATGGAGGTGCGCTGGGCGCGTCGAAAGGGCGCCTCCTTGAGCCTTTTGGCCACGGCGGCGGCGCTTTCGGGACCATCGATGACGGTCCAGGGAATCACCACGTCCTGATCCCCATAGGAGGCCCATTGCATATAGGCGACGGCGATCTTGCCGATGGCGTTGGATTTGAGGGCGGCCAGGAATTCGGGCGACGTCAGGGCCTGCACATAGCCGTCCCGCTGCATCTCCTGCTCGATCCGGTCCATGGAATAGGAGACATCGACGGCGAAGACGATCTCCGCATCGACCGCCACAGGCCCGCCGCGCGCCTGCGCCGCGCCGCCTGACAAAGCCAGGGCGCAGATGGCGGCGGCGACCTTTATTGCTGTCCAGTTTGACCCGGCCATGGCGTCTCCCGGCTGTCGCGAGGCTCCTTTGAAGCGCAGCATGCCACCGCCTGCGCCATGCGGCAAACGTTTCCAGAGGCGTCACAGAGGGAACCTATCTTCGCAGGCGGGCTTCTGGCAGAATCCGCGCAGGAGCAGTCAGGAGACCACCATGCCCAACGCCGGGGCGCCGACCTATCTCTCCGCCCTTTTCGAGGCGGCGCTCAAGGCGCGGGCCCATGCCCATGCGCCCTATTCACGCTTTCCCGTGGGCGCGGCGGTGCGTTCCGCGTCGGGCGCGATCTATGGCGGCTGCAATGTGGAGAACGCGGCCTATCCCTCGGGGATCTGCGCCGAGACTGCGGCCATCGCCGCCATGGTCTGCGCGGGGGAGCGGGAGATCGCCGCGATTCTCGTGCTGGGCGAAGGCGAGGAGCCCCTGACCCCCTGCGGCGCCTGCCGCCAGCGCATACTCGAATTTTCGGGTCCGCAGACCCGCATCTACTGCGGCGGCGCCTCCGGTCCCGGCGAAGCCCTGACCATGGCCGAGCTTCTGCCCCACGCCTTCGGGCCAGGGCGCCTCGGGCGGACTGCGCCATGATCGACGCGGCGAAGAAAAATCTCGCGGTTCTGCGCGCGCGCGGCGTCGAAGGCCCTCTGGATGCGGCGATCGTGCTCGGCACCGGCCTCGGCGACATGGCGGCGCGCATGAGCGAAGCGGTCAGCATCTCCTATGGGGAGCTGCAGGGCTTCCCCGCGCCCACGGTCTCCGGCCATGCCGGGCGCCTTGTGGTGGGCCGCTGCGGAGGGCGCCGGGTCGCCTTTCTGCAGGGGCGGGGCCACTATTATGAAAACGGCGACCCGCGCGCCATGGCGGGCGCCCTCGAGACTCTCGCCTTGCTGGGCTGCGGGGCGCTGGTCCTGACGGCGGCCTCAGGATCCCTGCGCGCGGACCTCGGCCCCGGCGCGCTCATGCTGGTCGCCGACCATATCAATCTCAACGGGCTCAATCCCCTGATCGGCGTCCATAGCGAGGACCGTTTCGTCAATATGCTCGACGCCTATGATCCGGGCCTGCGGGCGCAGATGCGCGCCGCCGCCCTGCGCCTGCGTCTGCCGCTGCCCGAGGGCGTCTATATGTGGTTCTCCGGCCCCTCCTTCGAAACGCCTGCGGAGGTGCGAATGGCCGGGATTTTGGGCGCGGACGCGGTGGGCATGTCCGTCGTGCCCGAGGTGATCCTCGCCCGGCGCCTTGGCCTGCGGATCTGCGCGGTCAGCCTCATCACCAATCATGCGGCGGGCTATGCGGGCGGGGCGCCGACCCATGACCAGACCAAGGCCATCGCCGGCACGGGCGCCAGCGCCCTCGCCACGCTCCTCGACGCTTTTCTGGAAGGGCTCCCATGACGAACGAGACCACAGCGCGCCGCGCGCTCGCCTGCCTCGACCTGACCGATCTCGGCGACTCGACCTCACAGGAGGAGACGAGCCGCCTGATCGCGCGCGGCCAGACCGCCTTCGGTCCGGTGGCGGCGATCTGCATCTGGCCGCAATTCGTCTCCGGCGCGGCCCAGCGCCTGCGCGGCTCGCACATTCATCTGGCCACCGTCATCAACTTCCCCGCAGGGGGCGAGGACATCGAGCGGGCGGTGGATGATGTGCGCGAAGCCCTGCGCGACGGCGCCGACGAGATCGACCTCGTCCTGCCCTGGCGCGCCCTGCGGCGCGGCGATCACCAACTGGCCCGCGCCATGGTCGAGGCGGTCGCGGGCTGCCTGCCCAAAGACTGCAAGCTGAAGGTCATCATCGAGAGCGGCGAACTGGACGATCCCGCCCTCATCGACGCGGCCAGCCGCATCGCCATCGCGGCGGGCGCCCATTTCATCAAGACCTCGACCGGCAAGACGCCGGTTTCGACGACGCTGGCGGCCGCGCGGGTGATGCTGACCGCCATCCGCGACAGCGGCAGGCCCGTGGGCTTCAAGGCCTCGGGCGGCATCCGCAGCCTCGAAGACGCCAAACTCTATCTCGACCTCGCCGACGAGATCATGGGGCCGGACTGGGCGCGCCCCGAAACCTTCCGCTTCGGCGCGAGCGGCTTGCTCGACGCCCTGCTCGCCGCGCTAAGGGATGGAGGCGGGGCTTGATCCCGCCAATGATCCCGCAGGAGATCATCCGCCGCAAGCGCGACGGCGCGGCGCTGGACGAGCGGGAGATCGACTTTTTCATCAAGGGCCTGACGGCGGGCTCGGTCACCGAGGGGCAGGCGGCGGCGCTGGCCATGGCGATCTTCTTCCGCGGCATGACGCGCGCAGAATGCGCGGCCCTGACACGCGCCATGACCGGCTCCGGCAAAGTGCTCGACTGGCGCAGCGCCCATCTGCCCGGCCCCGTGCTCGACAAGCATTCGACCGGGGGCGTGGGGGACAATGTCAGCCTCATCCTCGCCCCTGCGGTGGCGGCCTGCGGCGGCTTCACGCCGATGATCTCGGGGCGCGGCCTTGGCCATACCGGCGGCACGCTCGACAAGCTGGAGGCCATTCCCGGCTATGACGCGACGCCGGGCGAAACGGCCTTCATGCGCGTGGTCAAGGCGGTCGGCTGCGCCATCATCGGCCAGACGGAGGCCCTCGCCCCCGCAGACCGGCGCCTCTACGCCATCCGCGACGTCACGGCGACCGTGGAGTCGATCCCCCTCATCACCGCCTCGATCCTGTCGAAGAAGCTGGCGGCGGGGCTGCAGGGCCTCGTCATGGATGTGAAGACGGGTTCGGGCGCCTTCATGACGGCGCTGGAGGATGCGCGGGCGCTGGCGTCGAGCCTCGCGGAGGTCGCGGCCGCGGCGGGCCTGCCCACGGTCTCGCTCATCACGGACATGAACGAGCCCCTCGCCAGCGCGGCGGGCAACGCCGTGGAGACGCTCCACGCCATCGAACATCTGACCGGCGCCCGGCGCGAGCCCCGGGTGCAGGAGGTGGTCGTCGCGCTGGGCGCGCAGATGCTGCTGCTGGGCGGTCTCGTCGCGGGTCTCGACGAGGGGCGGAGGCGCATCGAAGGGGCGCTCGACAGCGGAGCGGCGGCGGAGCGGTTCGCGCGCATGGTCGCGGCGCTCGGCGGTCCCGCCGACCTTCTGGAGCGCCCGCGCCATCACCTGCCCCAGTCGCCTGTGACCCTCGCCGTGACGCCGCAGCGGGCGGGACAGGTGCGGGCCATCGACACGCGGGCGGTCGGCCTCGCCGTGGTGGCGCTGGGAGGCGGGCGCACAAGGCCGCAGGACGCCATCGATCCGGCGGTGGGCCTGACGCGCCTTGCAGGCATCGGCGCGCCCGTGGGGCCATCCCAGCCCCTTGCGCTGGCGCATGCGCGGACGGAGGCTGCGGCGCGGGAGGCGGCGCGGCAGGTGCTGGAGGCTTATGAGATTGGCGAGACGGCCCCAGAACAAAGGCCTGTGGTGATCGAACGGTTGGGGGCTTAAAGGAGCCGCCGGATCGAACTCACATCCGCGCCCGTCTTCCCCACGATCCGCTCGCGGGCGACGCTGAGGGGCTCGCTCACCACGAGCATGTGGTGGCCATTGGCGTGCAGCAGGGTCTGCGCATCCTGCATGACGCCGATATGGCCCTTCCAGAACACAAGATCGCCCCGGCGCAGGGGCGCGGCGGGGTCGAGCGGGACGCCAAGCGCCTTCTCCATCATGTCGGTGTCGCGGGGCGCGGCGATCCCGCAGGCGCCCAGCGAAATCTGGATGAGGCCGGAGCAATCGAGCCCGCAGAGCGTCTTGCCGCCCCATAGATAGGGCGCGTGCAGGAACTGCTCGGCCACCGCGACGAAATCCGCCGCCCGCTCCTCAAGCCCCGCCAGATGCGCGCGCCAGACGAAGCCAAGGCCCGGAACCTCCGCGAAGTCCCCCGCTTCGCGCGTGACCGCCACCAAAGCGCCGAGCGGCAGCGCGCCCCAGGTGGGGAGCTTCATGCTGGGGCCGGGATAGACGAGGGTGCGCGGCGCGCTCACCTTGCGATTGGGCGCGGCCGCCGATTCCCGCAACCCGTCGGCGGGCAGATAGCCCACATAGCCGTCGCCCACGAGCTGGCCCCAGGCCCAGCCTTCATCGTCGATCTCATAGACCACGACGCTCTCGCCAAAGAGGGCGTGGGTGTCGATGGGGCCTTCGCGCGTGGCCTGCGGAAACAGAGGCAGAACCTCGTGGACCACCCGCATCTCGCATCCCCTGAGATAGGCCTGCGCCTCCACCTTGCCCCGCAGATGCTCCGCCGCCAGATCCGGGCGGGCGGGGGTGAGCCGTCTGTCATAGGTCATGTCAGCCTCGAGCCGAGATCGCGGAGGCCTTCTCGACGATGAGGTCGCCGAGGCTCTCCACATAGAGCGCGCCCTTCACGGTGCGCTGGATGATGACGTTGCGCCGGTCCGCCTCGTCGCGGCGCCGGGCGATGATCTCCTGCTTGCCCATGGAGTCGAGCGCGCGGGTGATGACGGGCTTGGTCACGCCAAGCTTTTTCGCAAGCCCGCGCACGGTGTGGGGCGGCTGCTCCAGATAGACCGTGAGCAGGATCGACAACTGGCGCAAGGTGAAATCGGGGCCGCCCTTGGCCCTGGTCTGCTGCACGAGGCCCATGGCCAGATCGTGGATGAGCTTCAGGCCTGACCCATGTTGGAGATCCATGATGCGGCGCCCTTCGTTTCGGGTCCGGTTTCATCGCCTGTTTCGGATCTGGTTTCAAGAGCTGGAGAGCTGGCGCGTGCGCACGATCTGCACCGCGAGGCCGGAGCCCGCCAGGGCCACGCCGGTGAAAGCCAGCACGCCCGCCGCGCCGAGGCTGGCGGCCAGCAAAGACGCGAGGAACGGGATGCTGGCCTGCCCGATGCGGTTGCCGGTGATGCGCAGGGAGAGCGCCGTCGCCCGCACTTCCGCGGGGGCGAGCTCCACCACGCTGGTCAGGCTGAGCGCGGTGGCGATGCCAAGCCCCACGCCCAGCACGGCGGCGGCGGCCTGAAGGGCCAGAACCGGGACGGGAAGGGCGAGGATGACGAAGGCCGCGCCCGCCAGCGCCATGCTGAGGAAGGTCAGACGCACCCGCCCGATGATCGAGATCATGCGGGCATAGCCGACCCGCGACAGCACGGCGGCGATGGAGCGGATGGTCAGGATGGCGCCGACCTCGCCCACCCCAAGGCCGCGCTCGACCCCCAGAAGCGGCAGATAGAGCACCACCAGATCCTGCGCCGACATGGTCACCACGCTGGCGATGAGCACGGTGACGAAGCCCTGTATGCGCAGCAGCTTGCCAATCGACATGGGCGCCTCGTCGATCTTGAGCGCGCCGACGTTGCGCGCCGGGCGCAGGCACAGCGCCACGATGAGCGCGACCGAAGAGACGGCGATGCCGATGTCGAAGAGATAGGCGGTGTCGGGCACCCGCGCCGACCCGCCGACCCAGCCCACGATGAAGGGGCCGAGCCCCTGACCGATGCCGGTCATCATCAGGAAGTTGCCGAAGACCGAATCGCGGTTGCGCTCGCCCGCCGCCCTGACGCAGAGCATCTGATGGGCCGCCATGAGAAAGAGATGCCCCACGCCGAACAGGGCCGTGTAGGGCATGATCGTATAGGGCGAATCGGCGAAACGCAGGCCGACGACCGCCGCAAGGATCATGGCCGAACCGATCATCGCCGCATGGGCGTCATGGTTGCGGTCGATGTAGCGCCCGACGGAGACCGCCAGAAAGATCGGAAAGAGGGCGAAAGTCGCGGGGACGACGCCGTACCAGATCACATCCAGATTGAGCTCGACGATCCGGTAGGAGGTGGTCACGCGCACCAGGCCCGTCGTGATCTGCACCAGCACGCCATGGGCCATGAGCGGCAGCAGGAGCGTATGATCGACGCCCGACCTGGATCGACGGTCCGAACTGCTCATGTCCTGCCGTAGCGCGCTTCGATGAGGCCATAGAGCAGACGCGCGGTCTGCGCATCGCCGCCCTCGGGCCGGGCGGGCTTGGTGGAGGGATTCCAGCCGTAGATGTCGAAATGGGCCCAGGCCCTCGCCTTCTCGATGAAGCGCCGCAGGAAGAGCGCCGCCGTGATCGAGCCCGCGAAGGGGCCGCTCGACACATTGCAGATGGCGCCCACCTTGCCGTCGAGCAGGCGATCATAGGCGTCCCAGAGCGGCAGGCGCCAGACGGGATCCTGCGCCTGCGTTCCGTGGCTGGCGATGTCGGCGGCCAGCGCATCGTCCATCGTGTAGAAGGGCGGCAGGTCCGGCCCCAGCGCCACGCGCGCGGCGCCGGTGAGCGTGGCGAAGCAGAACATGAGGTCCGGGCTCTCCTCATCGCCCAGAGCCAGCGCGTCGGCGAGGATGAGGCGCCCCTCGGCGTCGGTGTTGCCGATCTCGACGGTCGGCCCCTTGCGGGTCGGATAGACGTCGCCGGGGCGGAAGGCGTCGCCCGATACGGCGTTCTCCACCATGGGCAGCAGCACGCGCAGGCGCACCGGCAGTTTGGCGGCCATGATCATCTGCGCCAGCGCCATGGCGGTGGCGGCGCCGGCCATGTCCTTCTTCATCAGCAGCATGGCGCTGGATGGCTTGATGTCGAGGCCGCCGGTGTCGAAGCAGACGCCCTTGCCGACGAGCGTCACCTTGGGGTGGCTCGCCTTGCCCCAGGTGAAATCGACGAGGCGCGGCTCCTGCGCGGCCGCGCGGCCCACCGCATGGATGAGCGGAAAATTCTGCTTCAGCAAGGCGCCGCCGCGCACGGTCTTCGCCTTGGCGCCGTAGCGCGCCGCCAGCGTGAGCGCCGCCGCCTCCAGCGCCTCCGGCCCCATGTCGTTGGCGGGGGTGTTGATGAGATCGCGCGCCGTGCAGATGGCCTCGGCGATGCGCTCGATCCGGGCGCGGTCGAGGCCCCTCGAGAGAGCGAGGCGCGGCTGTTCGCCGGGGGCTTTCTTGTAGCGGGTGAAGCGATAGGCCGAGAGCGCCCAGCCAAGCGCCGCCGCTTCCTCAGCGGCCTGCCCGCCGGCCCCCGCCTCGAACCGATAGGTTCCCTTGGGGAGCAGCGTCGCAAGCCTGCCTGCCGCGAAACGATCCGCGCTCTGGCCGCCATCCTGGGCGAAGAAGACGCCCGCCAGAGCGCCGCCGGGACCGGGCAGGCACAGATGGCGCCCCGCCTTCAGCTCGAACCCCATGGCGTCGGCGAAGGCGGCGGCCTCCTCCGGGATCTGCGCGCGCGCGGCGGCCCAGTTATGGGCGTCCACGAGCCAGATCGGCGTGGCGGAGGCTGTGGCGGAGGCGGGAGCGAAACGAGCGGTCATGGAGGCACCTGAAGGAGCGCGCGGGCGCGGCATTAACCAACCATTAGCGTTAACGCTTTATTGATTCCAGAAGCATCGCCTGAGTTATTTTAGAACTGCGTTCATTTGAGGACACAAAGTCCATGCCATCAGGACTCAATGATCGAGACATCCAGCCCGCCCGTCTCCCTGCGGGCCTGCGCGGATTGGCGCTGGCGACGGCGGCCATCGCCGCCATGGGTCTGGCGGGATGCAAGACCATCGGCATGGACGACATCACCGGCTCGATCGGACAGCCAAGCCTCACCCTGCCCTCGGCGCAAGAGGATGTGCGCGCCTATACGCAGGCCTGGGAGAAGCGGTATGATTCGCGCCCCGGCGACAAGACGGCGGCGCTCGCCTATGCGCGCGGCCTGCGGGCCCTCGGCCAGCATGAGCAGGCAGTCGCCGTGGTGCAGAAGATCGCGCTCAAACATCCAGAGGACATGGAGATTCTGGGCGCCTATGGAAAGGCGCTGGCCGACGCCGGGCGCTTGAGCGAAGCCGCCGAAGTGTTGAAGCAGGCCCATACGCCGGACCGCCCGAACTGGTCGATCCTGTCGGCGCAAGGGTCGGTCGCCGACCAGATAGGCGACCAGCGGGCCGCACAGGGCTTCTATCGCGAGGCCCTCAAGATCAACCCCGGCGAGCCCTCCGTGCTCTCCAACCTCGGCCTGTCCCTCGCCCTGTCGAAACGGCTTGACGACGCCGAGGAGACGCTGCGTCAGGCCAGCGCCCATCCCAGGGCCGACCAGCGCGTGCGCCAGAACCTCGCCCTCGTCCTCGCCCTGCAGGGAAAATTCACTGAAGCCGAAATGGTCTCGGCCCGCGACCTCTCGCCCGAACAGGCCGCCGCCAATGTGGCGACGATCCGCCAGATGATCTCGCAATCCAACGCATGGCGCGAGATCCAGAAGGGCGCCCCGCAGGACACCCGCGCCGCGACCGGCAAGACCGGCCAGCGCAACGCTCGCGCAGCCGAGCCGGACCCATCAGCCGCATGGACGCAGGCGGCGGCCAGTGCGGCGAAGAGCCGATAGCTCCGCTCACTTCGTCTGCTGCATGATCTGAATGATCGCGGGGGTGAGAAGCACCACGAAAATGCAGGGCAGGAAGAAGACCATCATGGGAACCGTGAGTTTAGGGGGAAGGCCTGCGGCCTTCTTCTCGGCCTCCAGCAGGCGACGCGCCCGCGTCTCCTGCGAAACGGTCCGCAAGGCGGCCGCCAGAGGCGTGCCCACACGCTCGGCCTGCACGAGCACCATGACGATCTGACGCACGGACTCAAGGTTGATGCGCTCGCCAAAATTCTCATAGGCCTGCTGCCGATCCGGCAGATAGGACAACTCGGCCATGGTGAGCGTCATCTCTTCGGCGAGCGCCACCGATTGCTGGCCGATCTCCTGGCCCACGCGCTGGAAAGCGGCTTCGATGGAGATGCCGGACTCCACGCAGATCAGCAACAGATCAAGCGCATCGGGGAAGGCGATCCTGATGGATTCCCTGCGTTTGTCGATGACGTTGTTGATGAAGATCTCGGGAGCCTTCAGGCCCAGATAAAGCGCGCCCACCACAATGGCGAGCCCGATCATGGGCGTGACATCGACCAGACGGAAAACGAAGACATAGAGCGCCGCCGCCACACCAAAAACCGGAGGCGACACAAGGCGAAAGAAAAGAAATGCGACCTCGGCTTGCGGCCCGCGGAACCCTGCGCGCGCCAGCAGCAGCTTCGAATCGCCGACTGAGAGCCATTGCGTCAGATTGAGCTCGTCCACCACCTGCTTCATGAACGGCTTGGGCGCCTGCCGCAGGTTCTGGTTTCTGGGACGCTCGCTGAATTCTTCGCGGGCGCGGCCCCTGAGCCGCTCACGCTCCAGAGCGACCGCCTTCATCCGCTTGCCGAGGGGATCCTCATTGAGCAAGGGGGCGCCAGCCGTGATGACCGCCGCGATGGTGGCGGCCACGATGACAAGCTGCAGAATGAATTTCGGATTGCTGGCTTGAATGAGGAGCCAATTCATCATGGGCGGACCTCACGCTTTGAAACTGATCATGACGCGCATGGACATGACGCCCAGCGACATCCAGACAGCGACGCCGGTCAGCATCATCTGGCCGGTGTCCGTGGTCCACAGCGGCTCAAGATATCCAGGGCTTGTGAAATAGATGAGCATGCTGATGACGACCGGCAGGGATCCGATGATCCATGCAGAGGTTCTGGCCTCGCTCGACAGCGCCTTGACCTTCAGGTCCATGGTCATGCGGTCTCGAAGAACCCCCGAAAGATTGCCCAGCGCCTCCGTAAGATTGCCGCCAGCCTTCTGCTGAATGTTGACGACGATGGCGAAGAAGCTCGTCTCGGGCAAGGGCACGCGCTGCGCCAGGCGCTCGATGCCGTCAGCTATGGTGAGGCCGACGCTTGTCGAGGCGACGATGAGCTGAAATTCGCTGCGGACCGGCTCCTGGGCCTGAGCCGCCACAGTCTGCAGACAGGCGCCGAGGGGAAGGCCGGATTTGACCCCACGAATGATGACGTCGATGGCGGATGGAAACTCCTGAAGGAATAGCTTCACGCGCTTCTTCTGGAGATAGGAGATAAACCAGTTAGGAAAGCCAAAGCCGCCGATCAGCAATCCGCCGAGGCCGAAGAGCGGCCCCAGAAAAAAACCGGCGATCCCGCCAAAGACAACGGCTGAGACGACGGAGGCCTGGATGAAGACTTTCTCGGTGATGGCGAGGCCGGCCTGCTCAAGCTTCATTTCGAGCGTGACTTTCGCGCTTTTCTTTTCGCGGCTTTCAAGCTCCTTGAGGCTGTCTGCGACTTGCTTGCGCCTTGTGGCGGCTTCAGACTCCCGGGCGTTGGCGCTTTTCTTAGCCTCCCCACGCGCGATCGCCTGCCGTCGCTCGGCTGCGCGCGACGAACTGGAGTTGAAGGGGAAGACAAACAAAGCTGCGGCCACGAGGACCGCGACGACCAGAACCAATATGATGAAAAGCTTTTCAGAGGACATCGTCTTATCTCCCGATTGACGCTGTCAGGACAATCATGGACCCGATTTGTCTTGAGATGCGTCCAGAGCCGCCGCAAGACGTTTTTCTTCTCCAAAATAACGCGCGCGATCCCAGAATTTTGGCCGACTGACGCCCGTGGAGACATGACGGCCCTTCAGTTTGCCGTCGGGGTCTTCACCCTCGATTTCATAAAGGAACAGATCCTGGGTGATGATGACATCGCCTTCGAGGCCCAGCACCTCCGTGATATGGGTGATCCGGCGGGAGCCGTCGCGCAGGCGGGTCGCCTGGATGATGACATCCACGGAGGAGACGATCATCTCGCGGATGGTGCGCGCAGGCAGGCCGCCGCCGCCCATGGTGATCATGGCTTCCAGACGTCCCAGGGCCTCGCGCGGCGAATTGGCGTGCAGCGTGCCCATGGAGCCGTCATGGCCCGTGTTCATGGCCTGCAGAAGATCGAAGGCTTCGGGTCCGCGCACTTCGCCGACGATGATCCGTTCGGGGCGCATGCGCAGACAATTCTTGATGAGCTCGCGCATGGGGATGGCGCCGGTGCCCTCAAGATTGGGCGGACGCGTCTCCAGACGCACCACATGGGGCTGCTGCAATTGAAGCTCAGCCGCGTCTTCGCAGGTGATGACGCGTTCATCGAGGTCGATGTAATTGGTGAGGCAATTGAGCAGCGTCGTCTTGCCCGAGCCCGTGCCGCCGGAGATCAGCACATTGCAGCGGACACGGCCGATGATCTTGAGGATCTCCCCTCCATAAGGGGAGATGGCCCCGAATTTCACGAGCTGGTCGAGCGTCAGCTTGTCCTTGCGGAACTTGCGGATGGTCAGCGCCGGACCATCCAGCGCCAGCGGCGGAGCGATGACATTGACGCGCGAGCCGTCCAGCAGGCGCGCGTCGCAGATGGGCGAGGCTTCGTCGACGCGGCGGCCCACCTGGCTGACGATGCGCTGGCAGATGTTCATCAGCTGCACATTGTCTCGAAACCGGATGTTCGTGAGCTGGATCTTGCCGCTGACCTCGATATAGGTCTTGTTGGCGCCATTGACCATGATGTCCGCGATGTCGTCGCGTGCGAGCAAGGGCTCAAGGGGCCCAAAGCCAAGGACGTCGTTGCAGATGTCCTGAACCAGCTCATCCTGCTCTGAAATGGAGAGGACCACATTCTTGATGTTGATGATTTCGCTGACGATGTCGCTGATTTCGTTGCGCGCGTCCTCAGGATTCATCTTCGAGAGCTGCGACAGGTCGATGGCCTCGATCAGGGCTCCGAACACCGTCGTCTTCGTCACATAATAGGCGTCTGGCCGACGATTCTCGGGAACGACCATGACAGGCGCCGACCGCGCCGGGGCCGCAGACGCAGATACAGCCGCGGGTCGACCGCCCGAGGGCATGGGAGGGGGCGCAAGAGCCGCGCCCGCAGATGCAGACCGCTTGCCGAACATAAAATGGCTTCCTTGTTAAAGATCAGGTCGTCTTTGCAAAACTGAATGGGAGTTTGGTGGATTTCAGGCTTTCGATCAAGCTGGTCTTTTTCGCCGCCTGCATTTCCGGACGGCCTGTGAGCGTGCGGCCCAAATTCAAAATGATTTCGCCCAGTTTGGCGCCGCCGGGAATCTCCGCGACCATCTGCCCATTGTTGGCGGCCATGCCAAAGAGTTTGGGATCAAAGGGAATGACGGCTGAGGCGGTCACATTGATCGCCGTCGTGAACTCCTTCAGGGGGATTTCGGGACGCTTGGGCACGCCCACCCGGTTCATCACCAGTTTCGCCTTGGCGTCATTGGTCCGCGCTGGACCTGCAAGGTCGAGAAAGTTCTTGGCGTTGCGCAGATTGGCGAGGTCGGGCTCGGCCACCAGCACGATCTCGTCGACATTGAGCAGCAGCCGCCGCGCCCAGGCCGTCCATACATGGGGGATGTCGAGCACGACGATCGGCGCGCTGCCGCGCAGGAGCCCCATGACGCCGTCGAACGCGTCCTCGTTGAAATCATATTCGCGGTTGAGCGTCGCCGGCGCCGCGAGCAGGGAGAGCCGGTCGGCGCATTTGGTCATGAGCCTGTCGAGCATGTTGGAGTCGAGCCGTTCGGGCGAAAAGACGGCCTCAGCTATGCCTTGCAGGGGATCTTGATTGAGGTCGAGGCCCGCCGTGCCGAACGGCAGATCAAGATCGACCAGCACCACGGAGGTGTCGAGCTTGGTCGCGATCGACCAGGAGAGATGATGCGCGACCGTCGAGGCGCCGACGCCGCCCTTGGCGCCATAGACGCCGATGATGCGCCCGAGGACTCCACCGCCTGGCTTGGTGTAGAGCTCGGAGATGGCTCGAACGAATTCAAGGGCATGGAAGGGTTCGACAAGATATTCGCTGACGCCGCGCGCCATCAGCGCCCGATACAGCGTGATGTCGTTGATGCGTCCCATCACGACCACGCGGGTGCTGTCGTCGCAAAATTCCGCGAGACCATCGAGGTCGGCGAGAAAGGTGGCGCTGTCGCCGCCGACCTCCAGCACGATGACATCCGGCGCCTGCTCTTCGCGATAGGCGGCGAGGGCCCCGCGTACGCCCCCCATCCGGCTTTTGACCTTGGCGTTCTGCATGCGTCGATCCGCAACCGCGCCCTCCACCATTCCGGAGAGCGACGGGGATTCGCAAAAGACATGGATCGACACGCGGGGGACCGGCGGGATGACGTCGGCCATTCGGCCGCTGTGCGGCGCCTCGGATTCAACCATGGTCACTTGCTCCCGAGCGTTGTGATGGCCGGGTTGGGAGTGGTCCAGGTGGTCGAGGGATCCGATCCCTGACGGACCTTTTCAAAGACGCGGTTGCGCAAGCGAATGTCCGTCGGCGTCGAGGCGCGCTGCGCTTCAAGGTCACGCGGATCGTCAACCTGTGCGGCGAGCATCTGCTGCTGGGCGCAGCCATAGTTCCAGTAGGACTGGTTCTCCCAGCCCTCAAGCGTGGACCCGGAGGCAAGGTCGGCGGGCCAGTGTCCGCAGCGATGGGCGACCGCCGCACGCAGCGCGCGATAGGTGATCCGCAGAGGCGCCTGCGCCCGTGGGCTCGGGGCCGGATAAGAGCCGAGGTTGATGGTGGAGACGCCGCTCTCCTGCAGCGCGGCCCGGATCTCCGTGAGGGCGGCCCGAGCCTGCGCCTCGTTCATCGCGCCGACAGGGACCAGAATCTCCGCCCGGCCCGACCCTTCCTCGCGCGCCGCCGCGCCAAATTCCGCAAGGCGCCGTTTCGAGACCTCGTCCAGCTTTGCGCCGGGGGTGAGATTGATCGTCACCGGCCGCTCACCCAGAACGATGGGGTGGCGCGCCCTGTAATCGTCAGAGGCCACAGAGCCCGTGGCGAGCCTGTCGGTGCAGCCCGCGAGAGAGAGAGAGACGAGGGTGAAGAGGCTGGCGCGCAAGACCGAAGAGGGTCGAAAAGCCGCGCTGTTTTTCTTGGAAACCGTCATATCGAAAATCCTTCGAACGGGACTAATCGGCGATGAAGCCCACCTTGCCTTTGAAATTCTTGATGACCTGCGGATTGTCCGTTGTGGCGTAGAGCTTGTTCACGCGGCCCAGCATCGCGCCCTGGGGATCGGTGGGCTGGAAGAGATTATCCGTCGGCCGGGCGATCTCCTGCGGATTGACGGACTTCGCGATATAGGGCGTGACGATGATCATCAGCTCCGTCTCCTGCCGCTGATAGTCGCGCGAGCGGAACAGGGCGCCAAGGATCGGAAGATTCATCAGCCCGGGCAAGCCGCTGATCGCCTGTTTCGAAACCGACTGGATCAGGCCGGCCGTGACCATGGAGCCGCCCGAGGGGATTTCAACGGAGGTGTCGTTCTTGCGGGTGCGGAAGCCCGGCACGCTGACCGTGTTGAACTTGATGGCGTTGGAAGGGTCGATCTCCGTGACCTCGGTGGCGACATGCAGAAGGATGCGTCCTTCGCCCAGCACGACAGGCGTGAAGTTGAGGCCAACGCCATAAGGCTTGAAGGCGACGCCGACGGTGCAGACACCGCCCGTGCAGGTTTCTGATTGCGGAACCGGGATCTCCCCGCCGACGGTGAATTTCGCTAATTCGCCGGAGGCGGCCGTCACTGTGGGCTCGGCGAGGATTTTCGCCACGCCATTGCGTTCATAGGCCTGGATCTGGGCGGAGAGGCCATGGATGGCGGAACTGGCGGCCATGGCGCCGTAGCTGCCGAGCTGCAGGGCCCCGGATGTGGGCGAGGGGGCATTGATCGGAAAGGCATTGTTCACGGACCAGGCGCCCCAGGATCCGCGCGCGAGCAGATCCTGCATGCCGAGTTGCTTGACGATGGAGCGCTGGACTTCCGCGACCGTCACCTTCAGCATGACCTGATCGCGCCCGCGCAGGGTGATCGTATTGACGATCTTGCCGCCGTCGGCGTTCACGAAGCCGGTGGCGATGTCATAGGCGGTCTGGGCCTCGCCCGCTGAATCCGCCGTGCCGCCGAGGATCACGGTCGTCTGACTGGCGCCTGCGCCGCCCCCGCCGGGATTTTGAGTCGTTCTGACGGTGATGTTGGACTTTGGCAGCGCGACGCGAAGCGTCTCCTGCAGCTGCGTCAGATCGCGCTCGACTGAAATCTGGAATTCGGCGATCTGCCCCCCCTGCCCATCCATCGCAAAGATCGACGTCTGGCCGAAGGCCGCGCCAATGACATAGAGCTTGCGGGCTGAACGGACGACCGCATTCACGACCTTGGGATCGCCGACGAAGATTTCCGCAGCGTCGCGGGGCAGGTCAAGGATGAGCGATTTTCCGACGCCCAGATTGATGGTTCGCGCCGCCACGCCGACGGCTGCGGGGACCTGCGCCCTCACCGATTGCTGCGCTTTCGCGCCGACCGCTCCCAGACTGGCGAGGCTCAGGGCAAGCAGCGTCGAGCCGATGGCCCTGCATATGGCTTTGCCGGTCATCCCCATAGCGCCGCTCCTTTTCCGATTGAGATGCATGGTTCCGCTCGTCATCTGGCGACCACCCGGCCAAGCGGGCTCTCTATGCCGTAGCGGATCACCGACATGGTTTCGGCCTTTTCGACATTGGTCTTCTTGCCCGCGTCGAGCAGGCTGCGCAGGACAAGGGAGAGGCCCCCGGCCTGCTGGGCGACGGCGATGTCCTGCGCCTGCTGGGGCGTGACTTCGAGCGTTGCATTGGGCCCCTGCACCGTGCGGTCGCCGCCGGGCAATTCCTGAACAAAGCGGCCGATCGCGAGAACCCGGACATCCGAGGCGATGATCTCGGCGCGGACGCCCTCTGCGGCCGAAGCCGGGGTCGTGCGGTCAAGCGGCGCGCCGGTCCGCATGATGTCGACGCGGTCATTGGGCAAGATGAACCCGCCCGCATTGCTTGTGCCCTGCGCATCGATGGGAATGGAGACCGCGCGCATGCCGCTGGGCAGAATCGCCGACAGGAAGCCGGCATTGGTCCCCTTGACCAGCTTTTCGCGACGGATCGGCTCGCCCGGCATGAGCGAGGCGCGGGCCACGGCCCCCTTGAGCGTCTGGACCGCCGAGGCGTCCATCGCCCTGCTGATCATGAAGGGGCTGACGGCGGCGGTGGGCCAGACGACCCATTGAAGGTCGAGATCGCTGATGATGGTGCCCAGCGGTATTTCACGCGCCGCGACAAGCACGTCCTGCGAGTCGATCTTGGGCACCTCGACCTCGACCGTCGGCGCGGCTGGAGGATCGCCCGACAAAAGATAGAGGGCGCCTGCGCCTGCGATGAGGGCTGCTCCGACAAGGGCCAAACGCGCGACATTCATGTGATGAAATCCGAATAACGCTCAGTCTGACGTAAGCTGAGCATATAAAAGTCAACTTATGGTTAATGGCGGGTTATCCCTATGCCCGCCTCACCCCCCCATCGCGCTCAGCCAGATGTTGGTCTGCGGATAGACGATGACGGCGCCGACCCCCAGAGCCACCCCGAAGGGCAGCGGGCCCTCGGCCTTGTGAAGCCGGGCGATCCAGCCATGCCTGAGGAGCGCGACGGGAAGCGCGAATTTGCGCAGCGCAAGGAGAAGCAAGGCGAAGGCGCCGCCCAGGAAGCAGGCCACGACGACATAGTCGAGCAGGTCCGCCCAGCCGACCCAGACGGCGCTGGCCGCGACGAGCTTCGCGTCCCCGCCGCCGATCTTGCCGAAGGCGAAGAGGGCGAAGGCGATGAGGAGCACGCAAAACCCACAGGCGTAATGGAGCGCGATGGATTGCGGGGCGAGGGACCAGAGGGGCAGGCCAGACCAGACAGCGACTGGCAGAAATCCCACAGCGATGGCGATGGTGAGCCTGTTGGCGATCCGCATCGTGAACAGATCCATGCAAGCCGCAAAAATCATGAAAGCCGGAAATAAAAGAACAGCGAATGAAAGCATGATTCGCCTCTTTGAATTTTAAAAATCATTGAATTTTGAAATCATAGGGAAACGCGGCCCCTAACGGGGCCGCGGGATTGTTACGCTGATTTTATTTCAGCTGGGCCGACACGGAGTTCATGGTTGTGCCGACTTTAGAGCCAAGGGTCGTGGCTGCGGCGATGATCGCAACCGCGATCAGCGAAGCGAGCAGGGCGTATTCGATGGCGGTGGCGCCGGACTCATCGGCGGAGAATTGAGCAATCAGGTTTTTCATAAACAAGCTCCTACGACACAGGTCACGGGAGACATCTGGAAATCAAAAGCCCCGGACGCAATGTTCGTACTATAAAATGAAATACAAATCTACAGCAAAGTTTACATTCGCTGCAGTTTTTTGAATTTCTGGCTCTGCCCGCCCTTTAGCGGCGTCATGACGCCGCCGCCCGCGGTTCTGGACCGAAGAAATGTAACATTTCGGGCTGCGTCAAACCGGTGACGCATGACGGCTTGCGCGGCGTCAAGCCTGGATCATTTCAAGCTTGCAGAGGCGGTGACGAAGGTGGCGCTGATTTTCGTCCCCATGGACGTCGCGGCGCCGACGATGGCCATGGCGATGAGGGCGATGAGAAGGGCATATTCAATCGCCGTGGCGCCCTTTTCATCGCAGGCGAATCTCAAGAAAATATTTTTCATAGCAGGCCCTGCAGAGGAGAAAGATCCAGAGACCAAATTTCAAAGACTTAGCCAACTTGACATAAGCCTAGCATTATTTTTCGCGATTTTCAACGGGGCAGGCGAGGGCTCCGCGCCAATCTGCCGGCCCGATCTTCAGACTTTGTTCACCATCCCCATGCATTTTGATGGCGAAGATCAAGCTACAGGCCCGCCTCATGTCGTCCGCCTCGTCAAAACTCCTCCTCGCAGCGGCGTCCATGCTCCTGACGCTGCATGGCCCTGCGCCTGCAGCGCTGGCCGCCGACGCCATCGAGGTCAATCTCGATCAGGCGAAGATCTTTGATCTGCCGGAGTCGACGATGACCATCATCATCGGCAATCCCCTGATCGTCGACGTGACCATGCTCAAATCAAGCGGCAAGGTGGTGCTCACCGGCAAGGGCTTTGGCGAAACCAATCTCGTCGCGGTCGACCGGAACGGCGTTGTCGTCAGCGAATCCAGCGTGCGCGTGTCTGAAGCGGGCGGCAATGTCGTGGTCCAGCGCGGCATGGAGCGCGAGTCCTATCATTGCAACCCGCGCTGCCTGCCCACCACATCGCTCGGCGACGCCCCGCGCTACATGAGCGAAACTGCGAACCAGATCAACACGCGCAACACAGCGCAAACCAGCGCCACGAAACGTTGACGTCCGCGAGATCGATCCCCTCAGATCGTCTGGTTATAGGCGCCGACCTCCGGGTGCTCGCGCAGCACATCGTCGACCGCCCTGAACATCTCGCGCATCCGCGCTTCCGACACGGGGCTCTCGACCACCACGACAAGCTCGGGCTTGTTGGAGGAGGCGCGCACCAGCCCCCATGTTCCGTCCTGCGCGGTGACGCGCACGCCGTTCACCGTGACGAGATCGCGGATCGGCTGACCCGTGATGAGGTCGCCGCGCGCCTGCATCGCCTCGAACCGCTTCACCACCTTGTCGACGATGCCATATTTAACTTCGTCGTCGCAGTGCGGCGCCATGGTGGGCGAACCCCAGGTCTTGGGGAGAGCCCGATAAAGGTCGGCCATGGATTTGTCGGGATTGCGATCAAGCATCTCGATCACATGGATGGCGGTCAGCACGCCATCGTCATAGCCGCGGCCGATGGGATTGTTGAAGAAGAAGTGGCCTGACTTCTCAAAGCCCGCCAGAGCCTTCAGATCGGTGACGCGGCGCTTGATGTAGGAATGGCCGGTCTTCCAGTAGTCGGCCTTCACCTGGCGCGCGATGAGTTCGGGATCGGTGGCGAAGAGGCCGGTCGACTTCACATCGACCACGAAGGTCGCGCCCGGATGCAGCTTGGAAAGGTCGCGCGCGAGCATGACGCCGATCTTGTCGGCGAAGATCTCCTCGCCCTCATTGTCGACGACGCCGCAGCGGTCGCCATCGCCATCAAAGCCAAGGCCGATGTCGGCGCCGACCTCGCGGACCTTCTCCGCCATGGCGTGCAGCATCTCCATGTCCTCGGGATTGGGATTGTAGCGGGGGAAGCTGTGATCGAGCTCCACATCGAGCGGGATCACCTCGCAGCCCAGCCGCTCCAGCACTTCCGGCGCGAAGGCGCCCGCCGTGCCATTGCCGCAGGCCGCCACCACCCTGAGCTTGCGCTTGATGCGCGGACGGTTGACGAGATCGGCGATATAGCGTTCGCGGAACCCATCGACGTAATGATAGGAGCCGCCCTCGGCATAGGTGAAATGGCCGCCGAGCACGATGTCGCGCAAGCGCCCCATCTCATCAGGCCCGAAGGTGACGGGCCGCTGGGCGCCCATCTTCACGCCGGTCCAGCCGTTGTCGTTATGGGAGGCGGTCACCATGGCCACCGCGGGAACGTCGAGATCGAACTGCGCGAAATAGGCCATGGGCGAGAGGGCGAGGCCGATGTCATGCACCTTCACGCCCGCCGACATCAGGCCGGTGATGAGGGCGTATTTGATGGAGGAGGAATAGCCGCGATAGTCATGGCCCGTGACGAGCTCGGGCTTCACGCCCATCTCACGCAGGAGAGCGCCAAGGCCCATGCCCAGCGCCTGTATGCCCATCAGGTTGATTTCCTTCCCGAAAAGCCAGCGCGCATCATATTCGCGGAACCCCGTCGCCTTGACCATGGGCTGGGTCTCATAGGCGTAGGTGTTGGGGAAGAGCTGGGGCACGGGCTTGGGAAACATGGCGACCTCGAAAATGCGCAGGCGCCACCCGCGCCCGAGTCGTGCTTATATCACGCGCGCACCAAGGCGAAACAACGGCGGAGGGCGCCCCTCAATGGGCTAAGGCTTTGCACGCAGACGCTTGAGGGCGTAGAGCTGCTCCAGCGCCTCGCGGGGGCTCAGCTCATCGGGCTCGATGGCGTCGAGGGCGCCGAGCAGGGGATCGGGCGCCGGAGCGGGGACAGGCGCGCGGGGCGAGGCGGCGGCGAAAAGCGGGAGATCGTCGATCATGCGCTGCACCGGCGCCTGACGGTCGGAGGCCTCGAGTTCGGCGAGGATGACGCCCGCCCGCGACACCACCGTCTGCGGCAGGCCCGCAAGCCTCGCCACCTGAATCCCGTAAGAGCGGTCCGCCGCCCCGGCCGCCACCTCATGCAGGAAGACCACCTCGCCCTTCCAGTCGGAGACGCGCATGGTCAGGTTCATCAGGCGCGGCAGCTTTTTCGTGAGCTGGGTCAGCTCATGGAAATGGGTGGCGAAGAGCGCCCGCGATCGATTGGCCTCATGCAGATGTTCGATGGAGGCCCAGGCGATGGACAGGCCATCGAAAGTGGCGGTGCCCCGGCCGATCTCATCGAGAATGACCAGGGAGCGTTCGGTCGCCTGATTTAGGATCGCCGCAGTCTCGACCATCTCGACCATGAAGGTCGAGCGGCCACGCGCCAGATCATCCGCCGCGCCCACGCGCGAGAAAAGCCGGTCCACGACCCCGATCCGCGCGGCCCTCGCGGGCACGAAGGCGCCCATCTGCGCGAGGATCACGATGAGGGCGTTCTGGCGCAGATAGGTCGATTTGCCAGCCATGTTGGGGCCGGTGATGACGGCGATCTTGCCCGCCCCGCTGGCGGCGGGCGCGGTCAGGTCGCAATGGTTGGCCACGAAGCTCTCGCCCCGCTGGGCCAGCGCCGCCTCCACCACGGGATGGCGCCCCGCCTCGATCTCGAAGCGCAGGGAGGCGTCGACCTCGGGCCGCACCCAGTTGCGCCGGCTGGCGAGCTCCGCCAGACCCGCCGAGACATCGATCACCGCTAGAGCCTCGGACGCCGCCTTGAGGAGATGCGCCTGCGCCTCGACCATGGCGCAGAGCTCGTCGAAGATGGCGAGCTCGAGAGCCAGAGCCCGGTCGGCGGCGGAGGCGATCTTCGTCTCCAGCTCCGACAGGGCGACCGTCGAGAAGCGCATGGCGTCGGCCATGGTCTGGCGATGGATGAAGATGGCGTTCAGCGGCTCGCGCAGGAAGGTTTCGCCAAGGGCTTGGGGAACTTCCAGAAACCAGCCCAGAAAATTGTTGTGCTTGATGCGCAGCTGCTTCGTGCCGGCGAGTTCGCAATAGTCAGCCTGCAGGGAGGCGATGACGCGGCGGCTCTCGTCGCGCAGACCGCGGGTCTCGTCGAGGCCGGGATCGCAGCCCGGCCGCACGAAGCCGCCGTCGCGCCGGTTGAGGGGAAGCTCATCCGCCAGCGTCGCGGCGAGGCGGGCGGCGAGGGAGGGGTCGATGGCCGCCGCAGCTTCCGCCGCACGGGCGACTTCTGCGGGCAGATCGGCCCCGCCCAGACGCGCGGCCACATGGGCCGCCGCCAAAGCGCCCATGCCCAGAGCCGCCAGATCGCGGGGTCCGCCTCGTTGCAGCGCGATGCGGGCGAGCGCGCGGGGAATGTCAGGCGCAGCCTCCAGCAGACGCCGCACATCCGCCCGAAGCGCGGGATCGCTGAGGAACAGGCCGATGGACTCCTGCCGCTCGGCGATGAGGACCGGATCGGTCAGGGGGCCCGCGAGGCGCTCGGCCAGCAGCCGCCCCCCCGCCGAGGTCGAGGTCATGTCGATGGAGGCCAGCAACGAGCCCTCGCGCGCGCCGCCAAGGGTGCGGATGAGTTCGAGATTGGCCCGCGTGGCCGCATCGATCTCCAGAATGGCGCCGCGCTGGGCCCGGGCGGGACGTCCCAGCGGCGGGCGCGCGCCGAGCTGGGTGCGCTCGACATAGCGGATGAGCGCGGCGGCGGCGGCGAGCTCCGCCCTTGTGAAGGCGCCGAAGCCGTCGAGCGTCGTGACCCCATACCATTCGCAAAGCACCCGCTCCGCATCCCCCGCCTCACGCGCCATGGGCGATACGGGGATGCGCCAGTCGGCTAAGAGCTGCTCCAGCACGGGCTCCCGGCACAGGGCCTCCCCCGCCACGATCTCCCGCGGATCCATGCGCGCCACCTCGGCGCCGAGCCCGGCTTGGGGACATTCCACCAGCGTGAAGGCGCCGGTGGAGATGTCGGCGGCGGCGAGGCCATAGATCCAGTCGTCCTGCGAGCCGCGCACACGGGCCAAAGCCATCAGAATATTGGCGCGGGAGGGCTCAAGCAGCCGGTCCTCGGTGATGGTGCCGGGCGTGACGAGCCGCACCACGTCCCGGCGCACCACGGATTTAGGGCCCCGCTTTTTCGCCTCCGCCGGATCCTCCATCTGCTCACAGACCGCGACCCTGTGGCCGAGGCCGATCAGGCGCTGGAGATAGTCGTCGGCGCGCTCGATGGGCACGCCGCACATGGGGATGTCCTCGCCCAGATGCTTGCCGCGCTTGGTGAGCACGATGCCCAGCGCCCGGCTCGCCACCTCCGCGTCATGGAAGAACAGCTCGTAGAAATCCCCCATGCGGTAGAAGAGCAGGCAATCGGGATTGGCCGCCTTGATCTCGACATACTGCGCCATCATCGGGGTGAGGCGCTGCGCCTGCGCGCTTTCGGACTGGGGAGACGGCTGGTTCATGGGCGGACCCTAGCAAGGCCGGGGGGCCTGCGCACCCGCGCCCCCGGCCGATGCTGGGGAAAAACCGCGGGAAACGCGAGCCTGTCGTCCCCGGCGCCCCTAAAAAGACGATTGGAACCCGCGCCCGCCCCCGTTAAGGTCAGCTTTCAGGCTCAATTGCTGCGCAGGAACACGGGACACATCATGGCTGACCAGACCCCGAAACGCCCGAAGCGCCCGACCATCACGGATCAGGAGGCGCTGCAGTTCCATTCGCGTGGACGGCCCGGCAAGATCGAGATCGTCGCCACCAAGCCCATGGCGACCCAGCGCGACCTCTCGCTCGCCTATTCCCCGGGCGTCGCGGTTCCCGTGCTCGCCATCGCCAAAAATCCGGCCGCCGCCTACGACTATACCGCGCGCGGCAATCTCGTGGCGGTCATCTCCAACGGAACGGCGATCCTTGGTCTGGGCAATCTGGGCGCCCTCGCCTCCAAGCCCGTGATGGAGGGCAAGGCTGTCCTCTTCAAACGCTTCGCCGACATCGACTCCATCGACATCGAGATCGACACCGAAGACCCCGACCAGTTCATCAATTCGGTGCGCTACATGGGGCCGAGCTTCGGCGGGATCAACCTCGAGGACATCAAGGCGCCCGAATGTTTCATCATCGAGCAGCGCCTGCGCGAACTCATGGACATACCCGTCTTCCATGACGACCAGCATGGCACGGCGATCATCGCGGCGGCGGGCATCCTCAACGCCGTCAAGCTCACGGGACGCGACATCAAGCATACGCGCCTCGTGTGCAATGGCGCGGGCGCGGCGGGCATCGCCTGCCTCGACCTCATCAAGGCCATGGGCTTCGCCCCCGAGAATGTCATGCTCTGCGACACCAAGGGCGTGATCTACAAGGGCCGCACCGATGGCATGAACCAGTGGAAGTCGGCCCATGCCTGCGTCACCGACCGACGCTCCCTCGCAGAGGCGATGGAGGGCGCGGACGTCTTCTTCGGCCTGTCCGTCAAGGGCGCGCTGACGCCGGACATGGTGCGCTCCATGGCGCCCAATCCCATCATCTTCGCCATGGCCAATCCCGATCCCGAGATCACGCCCGAAGAGGCCCATGCGGTGCGTGAGGATTGCATCGTCGCGACGGGCCGCTCGGACTATCCCAACCAGGTGAACAATGTCCTGGGCTTCCCCTACATCTTCCGCGGCGCGCTCGACGTGCGGGCAACCACGATCAACATGGAGATGAAGATCGCCGCCGCCAATGCGCTCGCCATGCTGGCGCGCGAGGATGTGCCGGACGAAGTGGCCTCCGCCTATGACGGCGCGCGGCCGCGCTTCGGGCGCGAATACATCATTCCCGCGCCCTTCGATCCGCGCCTCATCCGCGTGGTGCCGGCGGCGGTGGCGAAAGCCGCCATGGAGACGGGCGTGGCCCGCAGGCCGATCGAGGACATGGAGGCCTATCAGGCGAGCCTGTCGGCGAGGCGCGATCCGGTCGCAGGCGCCCTGCAACGCATCTTCGAGCGGGTGCGTCGCCATCCCAAGCGCGTGGTCTTCGCCGAGGGCGAGGAAGAGCAGGTCATGCGCGCCGCCGTGTCCTTCGTGAACCAGGGCCTCGGCACCGCCATTCTCGTCGGCCGCGAGGAGACCATCCGCGACATCGCCGAACGGTCAGGCGTCGATCTCAGCGACCGGCATATCGAAATCCACAACGCGCGCCTGTCGAGCCGCAACGACATCTATTCGCAGTTCCTTTATGAGCGGATGCAGCGCAAGGGCTTCCTGCTGCGCGACTGCCAGCGCCTCATCAACAATGACCGCAACTCCTTCGCCGCCGCCATGGTGTCGCAGGGCGACGCCGACGCCATGGTCACGGGCGTGACGCGCAATTTCTCCACCGCGCTTGAAGAGGTGCGCCGCGTGCTCGATCCGCGCCCCGGCCATCGGCTGATCGGCGTGTCCCTCATTCTCGCGCGCGGGCGCCCCGTGCTCGTCGCCGACACCGCCATCACGGAGATGCCCACCGCCGAGGAACTGGCGCAGATCGCCGTGGAGGCGGCGGGCGTGGCGCGGCGCCTTGGCTATGAACCGCGCGTCGCCATGCTGGCCTTCGCCAGCTTCGGCCACCCCAGGGGCGAGCGCGCCGAGCGGGTGCAGGAGGCCGTGCGGATTCTCGACCACCAGCGCGTCGATTTCGAATATGACGGCGAGATGGCCGCCGATGTGGCGCTGAACAAGGAGGTGATGGCCTCCTATCCCTTCTGCCGCCTCAGCGACACCGCCAATGTGCTGATCATGCCCGCCTTCCACTCCGCCGCCATCAGCACCAAGATGCTGCAGGAGCTGGGCGGGGCCACGGTGATCGGCCCGCTGATCGTGGGCCTCGACAAGCCCGTGCAGATCGTGCAACTCGGCGCCAAGGATACGGACATCGTCAACATGGCGGCCCTCGCCGCCTTCAACATCGGCGGCTGAGCAGCGGTCAGCCCTCCATCGGGAATCAACTCATGCATATCGCCATGATCGGATCGGGCTATGTGGGCCTCGTGTCCGGCGCCTGCCTTGCGGACTTCGGCCATGTCGTCACCTGCGTCGACAAGGACGCCGGCAAGATCGCGGCGCTGCAGCGCGGGCAGATGCCGATCTTCGAGCCGGGCCTCGCCGAGATCGTCGTCAACAATGCGCGTCAGGAACGCCTGTTCTTCACCACCGATCTTGCGAAGGCCGTGCGCGGCGCCGATGCGGTCTTCATTGCGGTGGGCACGCCGTCCCGCCGGGGCGACGGCCATGCGGACCTCACTTATGTCTTTGACGCCGCCCGGGAGATCGCGGGCGCCATCGAAGGCTTCACCACCGTGGTCACCAAATCCACGGTGCCCGTGGGCACGGGCGATGAGGTGGAGCGCATCATCCGCGAGACGGCCCCCGGCTGCGACGTCGCGGTGGTCTCAAACCCGGAGTTTCTGCGCGAAGGCGCCGCGATCAATGATTTCAAACGTCCCGACCGCATCGTCGTCGGCTTCGAGGATGAGCGGGCGCGCGCGGTGATGAGCGAGGTCTATCGGCCGCTCTATCTCAACCAGCCGCCCATCCTCTTCACCGCGCGGCGCACCGCAGAGCTCACGAAATACGCCGCCAACGCCTTCCTCGCGACGAAGATCACCTTCATCAACGAGATCGCCGATCTGTGCGAGCGCACCGGCGCCAATGTGCAGGATGTGGCGCGCGGCATCGGCCTCGACAACCGCATCGGCGGGAAATTCCTGCACGCGGGTCCGGGCTATGGGGGCTCCTGCTTTCCCAAGGACACGTTGGCCCTCATCAAGACCGGGCAGGACATGGGCGCGCCGATCCGCATCGTCGAGACCGTCGCTTCGGTCAATGCGCAGCGCAAGCGCGCCATGGCGGGCAAGGTGATCGCGGCCTGCGGCGGCTCGGTCGAGGGCAAGAAGATCGCCCTTCTCGGCCTCGCCTTCAAACCCAACACCGACGACATGCGCGACGCGCCCTCGATCGACATCGTCGAGGCGCTGGAGGCGGCGGGCGCCAGCATCTCCGCCTATGATCCCGAAAGCATGGAGCAGGCGCGCCCGATCATGGGGAACGTCGCTTTCTGCAACGATCCCTATCAATGCGTCGCAGGAGCGCAGGCCCTCGTCATCGTCACGGAATGGGACGCGTTCCGCGCGCTCGACATGAAGCGCGTGAAGGCCGCGCTCGCCGAGCCCGTGGTGGTCGACCTGCGCAACATCTATCGCCCCGAGGAGATGCGCCGCCTCGGCTTCACTTATGCGAGCGTGGGGCGGGCCTGAACGGCGCCGATCAGGCGGTCGTCATCAAACCGTGACTTGCGCGCCCAGCTCCACCACACGGTCGGAGGGGATCGAGAAGAAGTCCGTGGCGTTGGCCGACTGCTTCGACAGGGTGACGAAGAGCTTGTCCTGCCACAGCGGCATGCCAGACGTCGACGAAGTCTTGAGCGTGCGCCGCCCCAGGAAGAACGACGTCGTCATGATGTCGAACTTCAATCCCTCCTTGCGCAGCGTCGCAAGGGCCAGAGGCACGCGCGGGCTTTCCATGAAGCCGTAGTGCAGGGTGATCTTGGTGAAGTCGTCGGAAATGCGCTCGATCTCGTAGCGACGCTTGGGAGTGACGCGCGGCACCTGCTCGGTCTTCACGGATATGATGAAGATGCGCTCATGCAGCACCTTGTTGTGCTTGAGATTGTGCATGAGGGCGGTCGGCGCGACCTCGGGATCGGAGGTGAGGAAGACCGCAGCGCCCGCGACACGCGTCGGCTTCGACTTCTCCAGCATGCGCATGAGGTCGCGCAGGGGGATGGAGTCGCGGCGGGTCTTCTGCTCCAGCAGTTTGGTGCCGCGCATCCAGGTCCACATGATCAGGACCATGGCGAGGCCCACGAACATCGGCACATAGCCGCCATCGAGGATCTTCACGACATTGGCGGAGAAGAAGGCGATCTCGATGCACAGGAACGAGGCGGTCAGCAGCAGCGCGCCCCAGAGCGGCCAGCGCCAGAGCTTCCACACGACCACGAAGGCGAGGCAGGAATCCACCAGAAGCGAGGCGGTGACCGCGATGCCATAGGCGGAGGCCAGCGCGCTCGACGTCTTGAACATCAACACCAGCAGGATCACGCCAACGAGCAGGATGCGGTTCACGCGGGGTATGAAGATCTGCCCCTCCTGCATATGCGAGGTGTGGATGATCTCCATGCGCGGCAGAAGGCCAAGCTGGATCGCCTGACGCGCCAGCGAGAAGGCGCCGGTGATCGTCGCCTGACTGGCGATGACCGTGGCCAGAGTCGCCAGCAGGACGAGGGGCAGCAAGGCCCATTCGGGCGCCGAAAGGAAGAAGGGATCGGCGACGGCCTCCGGCCGCGCGAGGATGAGGGCGCCCTGCCCCAGATAGTTCAGGACCAGCGAGGGCAGGATGAGCACGATCCAGGCGATCTGGATCGGCCTGCGCCCGAAATGGCCCATATCCGCATAGAGCGCCTCGGCGCCGGTCACCGCAAGAAAGACGCTGCCGAGCACCAGAAAGCCGATCATGCCGTGGCTCGCCAGAAAGCGCAGGCCATGGCTGGGATCGAAGGCGTTGAAGATGCGCGGGGCGTCGCCGATATGGCTCAGGCCGAGAGCCGCGATGGTCAGGAACCAGGCCAGCATGATCGGCCCGAAGAAGCTCGCGACGCTGCCCGTGCCACGGCTCTGGGCCATGAAGAGCGTGATGAGGATGACCAGCGTGATCGGGATCACATAGGGCTCGAAGAAGGGTGTGACGAGCTTCAAGCCTTCCACCGCCGAAAGTACGGAAATGGCGGGGGTGATGATGGCGTCGCCCGTGAACAACGAGGCGCCCATGATGCCAAGCACGAAGACGGCGCCGGCGGCCCTCGGAAAGGCGTTCTGGGCCAGGGCCATGAGGGCCAGCGTGCCGCCCTCGCCCTTGTTGTCGGCCCGCATCAGGAACAGAACATATTTGACCGTGACCGTCAGGAAGAGGGCCCAGAGCAGCAGCGAGACGATGCCGATGACATCCTGCGCCACAAAAGCGCCTGCGGCATGGGTATGGGCGAGGGATTCACGCAGCGCGTAGAGCGGGCTGGTGCCGATGTCGCCATAGACGACGCCGATGGAGCCCAGGGTCAGGGACCATATGCCGCCATGAGAATGATGATCCCCTTCGCCCTTGCCGGGTTCGGAGACATTTGCGGCCGAGCCGCTCAGGCCCTCTTGCGCCATAGGTGAAGTTCCCGAGCCGTCCCGTTCCGTTCAAGGATCGGTCATATACTCTCTCTTCGCAGGCGCGAGAAGGGGTTCGTTCGGGTCATCTTCCAAAGAGGCATCATTTTTCAGTGTCATCAGAACGCGGGGGCGCCGACCGGGGGTGTTGCCTGCGGCGGCGCTTCCTGCCATCCCTCGGCCCATGAGGCCTGCAGCCCCCCTGCCCATCGACGCCGTCGCGGACGATCTCGCCCGCTGTCTCGCCAGCCAGACCCGCGCCGTGCTCGTGGCGCCGCCGGGGGCGGGCAAGACGACGCGCGCGCCCCTGATCCTGCTGGATGAGCCCTGGGCGAAGGGCAAGCGGCTGATCCTGCTGGAGCCGCGCCGCCTCGCCGCCCGCGCCGCCGCCGAACGCATGGCCCACAGCCTCGACGACGCCCTGGGGGGGACCGTGGGCCTGCGGGTGCGCATGCAGTCGCGGGTCTCCGCCCGCACGCGCATCGAAGTCGTGACCGAGGGCGTCTTCGCCCGCATGATCCTCGACGATCCCGGCCTTGAGGGCGTGGCGGGCGTGCTCTTTGATGAATTCCACGAGCGCTCCCTCGACGCCGACATGGGCCTCGCCCTGGCCCTAGACGCGCAGGCGGGCCTGCGGGAGGACCTGCGGATCCTCGTCATGTCCGCCACCCTCGACGGGGCGCGGGTCGCCGCCCTCATGGAGGACTGCCCCGTCATCGAATCCCGGGGCCGCGCCTTTTCGGTCGAGACCCGCCATGTCCCCCGCGACCCCCGCGCCCGGATCGAGGAGGAGGTGGCGATGGTCGTGACGCGGGCGCTCGCGCAGGAGCCCGGCTCCCTGCTCGTGTTCCTGCCGGGACAGGGCGAAATCCTGCGCACCGCCGACATGCTGCGCGAGCGCGTCCAGGATCCCGCCGTCGACATCGCGCCCCTCTTCGGCGCCATGGACCGGGAGGCGCAGGACAGGGCCGTTTCGCCCGCTGCGCCCGGGCGGCGCAAGGTGGTGCTGGCGACCTCCATCGCCGAGACTTCGCTGACCATCGAGGGCGTGCGGGTGGTGATCGATTCCGGCCTCGCCCGCGTGCAGCGCTATGAGCCGGACCTCGGCCTCAGCCGCCTTGAGACCGTGCGGGTCTCGCGCGCCGCCGCCGACCAGCGCCGGGGCCGCGCAGGCCGCACGGAGCCCGGCGTCTGCTATCGCCTGTGGGAGGAGGCCGCGACCGGGGCCCTGGAGGCCTATGCGGCGCCCGAGATCCTCTCCGCCGACCTCTCCGGCCTCATGCTCGATCTTGCGGCCTGGGGCGCCCGCGATCCCCTGAGCCTCGTCTGGCTCGATCCGCCCCCTGCGCCTGCGGTCAAGGAGGCGCGCGCCCTGCTGCGCGATCTTGGCGCGCTTGATGAGGACGGCGCCATCACCGCAGAGGGCCGCGCCATCCGGGCCCTGCCTCTGCCGCCGCGCCTTGCGCGCATGGTGGTGGACGCGGCGCGGGCGGGCGAGGCGGACCTCGCCGCGCAGATCGCCCTCGTTCTGGTCGAACGGGGGCTTGGCGGAGAGAGCGCCGACATCGCCGAGCGCGTGCAGCACTTGCGGGCCGACCGCTCGCGGCGCGCGCAGGACGGGCGCCGCCTCGCTGCGAATTGGGAGGAGGCCGCGCGCAAGGCGACGGAGGCTGGCCCCTCCGGGGGTAGCGACCTACGGGATTGCGGCCGCCTCGTCGCCCTCGCCTGGCCCGACCGGATCGCCAAGGCGCGCGGCAAGCCCGGCGAATTCCTCATGGCCAACGGCCGCGCGGCCTATCTCGAGCCCCACGACCGGCTGGCGCGCGAGCCCTTTCTGGCCATCGCCGAGGTCACGGGCCGCGCCGCAGCCGCGCGCATTCTCTCCGCCGCCGCCCTCGGCGCCGAAGACCTTGAAGCCTTGGCGGGCGCGCGGCTCGTGACGCAGGAGGCCACGACCTTCGACCGCGCCGCCGCGGCCCTGCGCACAAGACGCAGCCAGCGCCTTGGCGCCATCACCCTGAGCGAACAGACCCGCCCCACCCCCGCCACGCCTGAGAGCGCCATGGAGCTGGCGCGCGGCGTCGCGGCGCTGGGGCTGGAGCGCCTGCCCTGGACCAAGGCGCAATCACAATTGCGCGACCGCGTCATGTTCCTGCGACGCACGCGGGCCGAAGACTGGCCGGACCTCTCGAGCGAAGCGCTGGCGCAGGAGCCCGAGGCATGGCTCGCCCCCTTCATCGAGGGCCGCACGAGCCTTTCCTCCATCACCCCCGAGGATCTCGACGCCGCCCTCGACGCGCTCCTGCCCTGGGATCTCAAGCGCCGCCTCGACACGGAGGCGCCGACCCATTTCGAAGCCCCGACCGGCAGCCGCATCGCCGTGGACTATGAGGCCGAGGGCGGGCCTGTGCTGGCGATCCGCGTGCAGGAGCTCTTCGGCCTCTCGACCCATCCCTCCCTCGCGCAGGGGCGCGCGCCGCTGACCCTGCATCTGCTGTCGCCCGCCCATCGTCCCATCCAGATCACCCGCGACCTGCCGGGCTTCTGGAAGGGCTCATGGGCCGCCGTGAAGGCGGAGATGAAGGGGCGCTATCCCCGCCACCCCTGGCCCGACGATCCCGCCGCCGCCGCGCCCACCACCCGCGCCAAGCCGCGGGGAGCCTGAGCGGCCACTGGCGCCGGGGCCCCGCCTGCGCTACCACTTCCTCAAACAGGGCGCGCAAGGCGCCGCAGATTTTTCAGGGAGACTTCCATGCTCGGCCCCATGACCCGGCTCGCAGCCGCCAGCCTCATCGCCGCAACCAGCCTCATCAGTGCGGCTCAGGCGCAGTCCGAGAGTTTCGACAAGCCGATCACGGTCTATGTGGCGGGCACGGCGGGGGGCGGCATCGACCTTCTGGCCCGCGCGCTCGCGCGGCACATGGGGCAATATCTGCCGGGAACGCCCAACATGGTGGTGCAGGACATGCCCGGCGCAGGCGGCATCCGCGCCGCGAATTTCCTGGCCGAAGCCGCCCCGCGCGATGGCACGGCCATCGGCACCTTCGCAGGCGGGCCGGTGATCGAGCCCCTGATCGGCGCCCGCAATCCCGGCTATGACATGAGCAAGTTCACCTGGATCGGCGCCGTCAGCAAGGACGTCGGGGTCTGCCTCTCCTATGGAACGACGCCGTTCAAAACGGTCGAGGATCTCCGGGACAAGCAGATGATCGTCGCGGGCACCGGCGCAGGCTCGGATTCCGACACCTATCCGGTGATCCTCAACGAGGTGCTGAAGACCAAGATCAAGCTCATCACGGGCTATCTCGGCACGAAAGAGACGATCATGGCCATAGAGACCGGCGAGGCCCATGGGCGCTGCAGCGTCGCCTGGTCGGCGCTCAAGATGGCGCGCCCGGATTGGCTGCGCGACAAGAAGATCAACGTCATCATGCAGTTCGGCCTCGAAAAGAGCCCGGAGCTGCCTGACGTGCCCCTCGTTCTCGACCTCGTGAAGAACCCCGAGGACCGCCAGCTCATGGAGCTGCTGATGGGCACCATGGCGGTGGCCCGGCCCTTCATGGCGCCGCCCGGCGTGCCAGAAGCGCGCGCCGCCCTGCTCCGCCGCGCCTTCGACAAGACCATGAAGGACGCCGGTTTTCTGGCCGAAGCGCAACAACTCCAGCTCGATGTCGAGCCGACGCCGGGCGAAGAGGCGCAGAAGGTCGTGCAGAACATGTACGCCACCCCCAAAGCCGTGGTCGAGCGCGCCAAGAAACTCCTTTCGCCGAACTGAACGGCGAGGGCGCTTGCATCATTCAACCATTTTGGCTCAATGTCGCCCGCGTGATGGAGGAGCGTCCACGGCGACGCCTCCAATAAGGGTTCAGGAACCAGACAGATGAAATTCGGCGTTTTCGATCATATCGAACTGGCGGACCGCTCCATGGGCGTCGCGTTCCAGGAACGCATGCGCTTCGTGCAGGCGGCCGATGAGGCGGGCTTCTGGGGCTACCATGTGGCCGAGCATCACGCCTCGCCGCTGAACACCGTCCCGGTTCCCGGCGTCTGGCTCGGCGCTGTGGCGCAGGCGACCAAGCGCATCCACTTCGGCCCCCTGACCTATCTGCTGCCGCTCTATTCTCCCCTGCGGCTGGCCGAGGAGATCTGCATCCTCGACCATCTGAGCGGCGGGCGCATGGAGGTGGGCGTGGGACGCGGCGTGTCGCCCTTCGAGCTCGCCTATCACAAGATCAGCCACGAACAGTCCCGCGAGATTTTCGAGGACGCCTGCAAGTGCCTCAAGGCCGCCCTCACCAGCGACACTTTCAGCTACGCCAGCGAGCGCTATGCCTACAAGGACGTGCCCATGCCGCTGCGTCCGCTGCAGGGCCCCCATCCCGCCTTCTGGTACGCCTCGTCCAACACGACGGGCTCGACCTATGCGGGCGAGGAGGGGATGCATTTCGTCACCAATGGCCCGACCGCCCGCGCGAAAACCAATATCGACGCCTTCCGCGAGGCCTTGGCGAAACGCGGCGCTCCCGCCCAGCCCAAGGCTGAATTCAAGGGCGGCGCGGCCATCGGCGTGCTGCGGCAGATCGTGGTCGCCGACACGGACGCCGAGGCCCGCGCCATCGCCGAGCCTTCGGTCAAACACCATCACGCCAACCTCACCTGGCTCGCCCGCAAGCACGCCCATGAGGGCAGCGTCGCCCAGCGCCTCAACATTCCGCTGGCGGCGACCATCGAGGACGCGCTGCGCGAGGGCACGGTGATCGCGGGAACGCCGGACACGGTCTGCGCCGAAATCGAGCGGCAGGTCGGCGAACTCGGGATCAACTATCTCCTGACCTATCCCTTCTTCGGCACGATGCGCCTCGATCAGGCCATGCGCTCGCTGAACCTCTTCGCCAGCGAAGTGACGCCAAGGGTCGCCCATCTCTGATTGAACGCGGGCGACAAGGACGTTACCCTGCGGGCAAAGGCCGTATTCAAAAGGGAATCGGACCCATAGGGAGAACGTCCATGTCGCGCGCGCTTAGTCTGGCGGCGGCCGTCCTGACCACCTGCGTCGCCATGGCGAGCGCGCAGGCGCAGGATCTGTCGTCGGTCTGGAAAGGCAAGACCGTCACCATCGTCGTCGGCACCTCCGCAGGCGGGGGCTACGACACCTACGCCCGCATGCTCGGCCGCTACATGGGCCGCCACATTCCCGGCAACCCCACGATGGTCGTGGCCAACATGCCGGGCGCCGGCAGCCATCTCATGGGCGGCTATATTTCGGGCGTCGCGGCCAGGGACGGAACCTTCATCGGGGCGCCCTTCTCCGCCCAGCCCCTCGGCCCCGTCCTCGAAGACGCCGCGCAGCTTCGCTATGATCCGGCCAGGCTCCACTATCTCGGCAGCGCCGATGTGGACGCCTTTCTGTGCATCATGGGCAAGAATTCGCCTGTGAAGACTTTCGCCGAAACCTTCCAGACCGAAATGATCATGGCGGGCACGGCGGAGACAGGGTCGACCGGCTATCTGCCCGTGCTCCTCAACAATGTGCTGGGCACGAAATTCCGCATGGTCGTGGGCTATCCTGGCACGCGCGAAATGACCAACGCCATCGAGAAGGGCGAGGTTCACGGCATGTGCGGCATGAACTGGTCGAGCATCCAGACCCAATACGCCAACATGGTGAAGACCGGAGAGATCTCCATCCTCGCGCAGGAAAGCCTGACCGGCCACACGGAGATGGACCGCATGGGCGTGCCCCGCACCGGGGATTTCGCCAAGACCGACGAACAGCGCAAGATCCTCGACATCGTCTATTCCCAGCAGCTCTCGAGCCGCCCCTATTTCGTCGCCGCCGAGGTTGCGCCCGACCGCGTCGCCGCCCTGCGCAAGGCCTTCATGGACGCGTGGAAGGATCCGGACCTTCTGGCGGAGGCGGGCAAGATGGGCCTGCAGGTCGGACCCGTCAGCGGCGAAGAGGTGCAGGCCTTTCTGGCGAAGATCTACGCCAGCCCCCCTGAGCTCCTCGCCAAGGCCAAGGAAGCCATCAAGGTGAAGCGCTGAGCGGATTGCCAAGGAAAGCCGTTGCGATAGACTGGCCTGAACATTGGAGGACATGATCGTGCTGTCGCTCAAGGTGGCGCGCATCGAAAATGCGACGCCGCGCATCAAACGGATTGAACTTGTCGCGGCCGATGGCGGACCATTGCCCGCCTTCACCGCCGGCGCCCATATCGACCTCGAATTGGGAAATGGCGAGGCCCGCTCCTACTCGCTCCTCAACGATCCCGCCGAGGCCCACCGTTATGTCATCGCCGTGCTGCGCGAGGCCGATGGACGCGGCGGCTCGGCCTGGATCCATGACGCCCTGCGCGAGGGCGATGTGCTGGCTTCGCCCCCGCCCATCAATCATTTCAAGCTGAGCGAAGAGGGCGAACATCACATCCTCATCGCCGGCGGCATCGGGATCACGCCCATCGCCAGCATGGCGGCGAGGCTTGCGGCGCTCGGCAAGACCTACGAGCTGCGCTATTGCGCGCGCGCGCGCGAGGAGGCGGCCTTCGTCGATGAGCTGCAAGCCGCCCATGGCGACAAATTGAAGCCGGTCTTCGACGGCGGAGATCCCGCGCGCGGGCTCGATGTCGTGACGCTCCTGGGCAAGCGCCCCAGCGCAGGCCATGCCTATGTCTGCGGCCCCGCAGGCCTCATCCGCGCGGTGCGCGAGGCCGGACGCGACTGGCCCAAGGGCACGATCCATTACGAACTCTTCAAAGGCTCGGAAGAGGACATCGCACTTCGCAAGAACGACCAGCCCTTCGATGTCGTGCTGAACAAGTCCGGCCGCAAGCTGCATGTGCCCGCCGATCTGTCGCTGCTCGACGTGCTGAAGGCCGAGGGCCTGAAGATCAAGACGCTCTGCAAGGAAGGGGTCTGCGGCACCTGCCTCGTGGGCCTTGTGTCGGGCAAGGCCGACCATCGCGACGACGTGCTGAGCGATGAGGAGCGCGAGGAATCCCTGCAGGTCTGCGTGTCGCGCGCCATGCCGGGCGAAACGCTTGTGCTCGATCTTTGACCGAATGACGTTAAGGGAGGACAGCCCATGAATTCACCAGCCAATCCGGCGATCAGGACGAAGTCGCTGATCTGCGGCACCCTCGTCACGACCGACCTCGCGCGCGCCCGCAAGATGCTGGAGGGGGCGCTGGGCATGGAATGCGTCTCGCCAGCCAGGGGCCTGCTCTATGCGCGCGACCGCGCTTTCGGCAAGGGCGGCGAGAAGGCGGGCGAACCCTATTGGGTGCTTGAGATCCGCGAACGCGAGAGCATCGAAGTCGCGCAGGAGATGCTCAACCACTGGGGCGTCGCCGCGCCCAGCCAGGCGGCTGTCGACGAAGCCTATGAGAAGCTGAACGCCAACAAGGAGGCCTTCGGCATCGCGCGCGTGCAGAAGCCGCGTTTCCGCAATGGCTCCTACGCCGTCTACTTCTCCGACAAGGACAGCAACTGGTGGGAGGTCGAGTACCGCGCGCCGGAGCTGATCTACACCGCCCTGCGTGAAAAGGGCGATCAATACGCCGATTGAGGGAGAGTCCCATGTCAGCCATCACCCCGCTCGTCCAGAACGAATTCTTCTCCCACGGCACGATCGAATGCACGGACATGGCCGCCACCCGGCGGTTCCTGACCGACTTCCTCGGCCTCGACATCATCCGCCCTCTCAAGGAGGCGCAATATATGTGGAAGGGCGGGCCCTGGTCCGTCGTCTGCGTCTGCGTCGCCGATGGCGAGGCCAAGGACCAGAGCCCGGAGAACCATTTCAAGCTCGCGGTCGAGGAGGCCGGCGAGGTTGACGCCGCCCATGCGGCGGCGCTCGCCCAGAAGGACGCCTATGGCATTCTGCAGGTTCACGACGTGCGCGAGGAAAACGGCGTGCGCGCCTTCAAGCTGCAGGATCTGAACAAGCACTGGTGGGAGATCGCCAATGTGTCGCAGGCCTATTACGACCGCCTGTTCGAGGCGGGAGACCGCATGAACTGAACCGGACAAAACAGGGGAGGGATCCGATGCGCATATTCACTCGCATGCTCGGCGGGCTCGCGGCTTTGGGTCTCATGACCCTCGCCAGCCCAGCGGTTCAGGCGCAGGGCAAGGTCAATGTCGGTTATGTGACCGCCAGCGACTTCCTGCCCCTGCTGGTGGCCAAGGAGAAAGGCTTCTTCGAGAAGCGCGGCCTTGATGTGGAGCCAAAGCGCATCCCCATCATCACCAACATTCCTTCCGCCCTTGTCTCGGGCGACCTGCAGATCGGCTCCTCCACCATGCCCCTGCTCCTGCAGGCCAATGACGGCGGGCTCGACATGCGGCTGGTCGCTGGCGCGGCGCGCCACCTCAAGGAGACCTCCAAGATCGCGCTCATGGTGCGCAGCACGCTCAAGATCGAAAAGCCCGAGGATCTCAAGGGCAAGAAGATCGGCGTCGCCGGCTTCAACAGCACGATGGATGTCTTCGTGCGCAAATGGCTGAAGCTGAAGGGGGTCGATCCCAAAGATGTGACCTTCGTGGAGGCGGCCTTTCCGCAGATGCCCGATCTGCTCAAGGGCGGCACGGTGGACGCCGTGACCATCACCGAACCCATGCGCTCCATCGCGCAAAAGAGCGGCGCGGCCTATGTCTTCGCCGATTACGTGGCCGAATATTATCCGGACCTCCTCATGGTCGGCTATATCGCCAACGGCGACTGGGCGACGAAGAACGCGGCCGCGATCAAGGGCTTCCGCGAGGCCATGGACGAATCCATCGCCTATATCGCCGCCAACTGGGAGGAGACGCGGGGCATCGAACAGAAGGCCTTCGGCTTCACCTCCAACGCCCCGACCGCCTACAAGACAGCCGTCAAGCCGGACGACCTCGACACCTATATCGCCGTCGGCAAGGAGCTCGGCCTCTATCGCGGCGCGCTCGATCCGAAAAAAATGATTGTGAACTGAGCAGGCCGGGCGCACGGGATGCGCCCGCGCCCCTTTTGCTGTAAGGACTGCGCCCGCAGGCATGTCAGGCCGGGGGGCTCGCGTGATCAGGATCGACAGCCGCACCAGCATCGACGAAGGCGATCTGAAGGAGTCCTTCATCCGCGCTTCGGGGCCGGGCGGGCAAAACGTCAACAAGGTCTCGACCGCGGTCGAGCTGCGCTATGACGCGCGGGGCGCCGCCACCCTGCCTGAGGACGTGCGCGAGCGCCTGATGCGGCTCGCCGGCGCCCGCCTGACCCAGGAGGGCGTGATCGTCATCCTCACCCAGAGATTCCGCACCCAGGAGCGCAACCGCGCCGACGCGCTTGAACGCCTGACGGCCCTCGTCCGTCAGGCGGCGAAGCGCCCGAAGACGCGCATCGCGACCCGCCCGACGCTGGGATCGAAGACGCGGCGCCTCACCGCCAAGAAAATCGCCTCCACGACGAAATCGCTGCGCAAGACGCCGATTCGCGACATTTGAGATTTTTTAAGCCTCAGTGTTGCTACATATCAACAGCGCCTGCGCTGCAGCATCTGTAAGGTGACGCGACGACGTCAGGCTTGTCGGCTCCGATCATGTCTTTTTACCGCACGCAACCGCAACCTTCAGGCGATCCGGCCACCATGTCGGGCGAGATCCTGTTGCGAATCGGCATCGGGCTCTTTGCGGTGGCGGCGCCCTGCGCGGCGATCGTGTCGCGGCGCTCGGTCTTCGTGCTGCTGCCGGTCGCGGCCCTGCTCATGATCATCGGGAGCCTGCTCCTGCCGGGCGCCGCGAATCTGGTTCTGCGCAATGCGCGCGCGGCGCTGATGCGCCCGCTCGTCATCCTCACGGTCGTGCTGCTCATCTGGTCTGGCCTGTCCTTCGTCTGGACGCCCTTCCCGGCCCTCGCCACGGAACGCTATCTGCGCACGACCGGAACGGTGCTGATCACGCTCGCCGCCATCGGCTGCCTGCCGACGCGCGGGAAGCCCATCTGGCATAACATGCTGCCCGTCGGCGTGCTGGCGGCCGCGCTGGCGACGATCGCCTTTGTGCTGCTGACACAAAAGCCGCCCCAGACCGAAGCGGATGTGGGCGACACCCTGTGGCGCGCCGTGGCGGGCCTTGTGGCGCTCGTGTGGCCGGCGATGATGACGCTCGCCACGCGGGGGCGCATCGCCCTGGCCGGGCTGCTGTGGCTCTGCGTGGCGGCCGCCGCGCTTCTCGTGGGCGCGACCATCGCCCTGACGGCGCTGCTTGCAGGCGGCGCGGTCTTCTGCGCCGCTTATGCCGCGAGCGAGCGGGTCGCGAAGATCCTGGGGGCGGCCATGGCGGCGCTGCTGCTCAGCTCGCCCGTGCTCATTCTGGCGATTGATCCTCTGGCGGCCAGGCTCGACCCCGAGGGCCCATTCGGCCAGCTGCATGTCTGGGCGGAGATCGTGCGGTCGGAGGGGCTGAAGCTCATCACCGGCCACGGCTTCGACACGGCCGTGCGCGCGTCGACCGCCGGGCTCCTGCCCGCTGGCGCGCCGCGCGGCATGCTCTTCGAGATCTGGTACGAGCTGGGGCTCATGGGGATCGGCGTCTTCGCGATCCTGATGTGGTGCGCCTTCAAGAGCGCAGCCCAGATGGGGCGAGCGACAGGCGCCTTCCTCATGGCGGGCGTGGCGACCGTGCTGGCCGTCTCGATCGCCGGGATCTCCATCTCCCAGCTCTGGTGGACCACCCAGCTTGCTGGCGTCGCCCTCGCCTTCGCCGTCGCCCTGCGCACGCAGGCCCGCGAGACCACCCGCGCCCCCACCCTCAACCAGCGGCCCGTGCTCAAGATCTGACGAACCGGAATTGATCTGGTCGGAGCGGACTTGACGCCCCGCCCGAAGTCACGTTTGGCTGGCGACGTGGATGGACAGCCTTGGGGGAGACAGGCGCATGACGGCCGAGGCCAAAGCGCCCCGCATGACGCCAGCGGGTGAATTGCCGACCGAGACGACTCAGGCGAGCCGGTTCGGCAAGACCCGCACCGCCCAGTCGACGGCCCTGCTGGAGGACTATGTCGAGCTCATCGACGACCTCCTCGCGATGAATGGCGAGGCGCGGCCGACCGATGTGGCCCGGCGCCTCGGCGTCTCCCACGCCACCGCCATCAAGACCATCGCCCGGCTGAAACGCGAGGGTCTGGCGACCTCGAAGCCCTATCGCGGCGTTTTCCTCACCCCGCAGGGCCATGCGCTCGCCGAGCGCGTGCGCGCCCGCCACCGGCTCGTCGTGGAGCTGCTGCTCGCCATCGGCGCCCCCCGCGAGGCGGCCGAGGCTGACGCCGAGGGCATCGAACACCATGTCTCCGAAGCGACCCTCGCCGCCTTCGGCCGCTTTCTTGGCGGCTTGAAGCGGTCCTGACGTTCCGCCCGCCCTCTGCTATGATGATTCCGCAATGTCCAACGGAGCGAGCCTCTCCATGAAGAATGTTCTGGTTCCCGTCGAACTGCACTCCTCCATCGACTCGGTCTTCACCACCGCGCTGCTTCTGGCGCGGCGTTTCGACAGCTATGTCGAGGGCATGCCGCTGGGGCCTGACCTGCCCGACCTCGTCGCCTTCGACATGCCCGTGAGCTGGACGGCCGCAGACCAGAACACCTGGCGGGAGCTGGCCGAGGAAAGCCAGAACCGCTTCATGGATTTCATGAAGGCCGAGAATGTTCCCGCCCATGAGGACAAGACGCACAGCCTGTCCTGGGGCTGGGCGGGGGAGGCCGCCTTCGGCGACTCCCAGGTCTCCTCCTACGCCCGGATCTTCGATGTGGCGGTGCTGGGCAGGCCCGGCGAGGAACGGGGCGACGCCCGCATGGCGACCGCCGAAGCCGCGCTCTTCGAAAGCGGCCGCCCGGTCCTGCTCGCGCCCCCCAAGGCGCCGTCCATCCTCGGCGACACCGTCGTCATCGCCTGGAATCAGAGCATCGAGACCGCCCGGGCCACCGCTTTCGCCATGCCCATCCTGCAGAAGGCGCGGCGGGTGGTGGTGCTGACCATCACCGAGCACAAGGTCAACGGCCCCACGGGCGAACAGCTCGCCCATAATCTGCGCGCCAACGGCGTCGCGGCCGAAGCGCTCGAGCGCAGCGCCAAGAATCGCTCCCATGGCGACGCCATCCTTGAAAACGCCGCATCGGTGGGAGGCGATCTTCTGGTGAAGGGGGCCTATACCCAGAGCCGTCTGCGCCAGATGATCTTCGGCGGAGCGACGAGCCTCATCCTCAGCAAGGCGACGCTGCCGGTCTTCATGTCCAACTAGCCTCAGATCCGGCGGCTGGGATTGGTCCAGGCCAGCGCAATGCCGACGCCGGTGAAGATCGGCGTCAGCAGGAAGGCCAGCCGGAAGGCGAAGGTGATGGTCTCGTTGACCGCGGCTGCGCGGGCGGCGGGAATGTCCGCGAGGGCCGAGGCGCCCGACTCCACGAGCCGCGCAAAGAGCGCGGGCGCCTCGGGATCCCTGAGGGTCAGCGTGGCGAAGAGGATGGAGCCCAGCAGGGCCGTCCCGAACGCCGCGCCCACCGTGCGCGAAAACTGGATCGAGCCCGCCGCCGCGCCCAGCGCCCGGCGGCCCGCCGCCGTCTGGACCGTGACCTGAACCACGGACATGACCGTGCCCATGAAAAGCGACGCGAGCGTGAGGGCCGCCAGCAGCTGGGTGATGGTCATGGCCGCGCCGAACTGGGTGAAGATCAGAAGGAACGTGGTCGCGCCCACGAGGCCCCAGGACGGGTAGACCATGGTGCGCCCGGTGCGTGTGACGAGCCGTCCCGTCACGATGGACCCGACGCCGATGCCGATGCTGATGGGCAGCAGCATGAGGCCGGTCTGGGAAGCCGACAGCCCGTGGATGACGCGCAGATAGATCGGCAGGAAGGCGACCAGCGAGGTCAGCGCCGCCCCGTGGCAAGCCGCCAGGGCGTTGGCGCGCCAGATGACCGGCTGCGACAAGAGGGCGATGGGCAGCAAGGGCGCCGGCGCCACCCGCTCGCGGCGCAGCAGCAGCAAAAGCGCCAGACCCGCCACGGCGAAGAGGGCGATCACCTGCGGCGCGGTCGAAGGATCGAAATGGCGCAACTGCTCCATGGCGATGAGCACCGGCGCGATGAAGCTGATGAAATAGAAAAGCCCCGGCGCGTCGAAGCTCCATTGCTCATGGCGCACGCCCGGACGATGCTGGATGCGGAACATCAGCAGGATCGCGACGACGCCGAGCGGGAGATTCACGAGAAAGATGGACTTCCAGCCCAGATGCTCCGTGAGGAAGCCGCCCGCCACCGGCCCGAAGACGGAGGAGACCGTGGCGACCGTGGCGAGATAGCTCTGGTAATGGCCGCGCTGGCGGGGCGGCACCACTTCGCCGATGAGCGCCTGCGACAGGGACATCAATCCACCCCCGCCAAAGCCCTGCAAGACGCGGGCGGCGGCGAGCCAGAGCACGGAGGGGGCGAGCGCGCAGAGCACGGAGGCGCTCATGAAGAGGCCGAGCGCGAAGAACATCAGCCGACGCCGACCGAAGACGTCGCCGAGATAGCCATAGAGCGGGGCGGCGATGGTCGCGGCGACGAGATAGGCCACCACCACCCAGGACACGCGCTCGACGTCGCCAAGGCTAGCCGCCATGGCGGGCAGGGCGCTCGCCACGATGGTCTGGTCGCTGACCGCCAGGAACATGGGCAGCATGACCGACGGAAAGACCATCCGGAACAGGCCGGGCGTCTTCGCCGGATCGAAGGCTCCGCTTGGTATGGTGCTCACATTGTCTGTCCTGGAAACGCCGCTGCGAGCGCGCCATCACCATAGGGCGAATCGGCGCCCCCGCCAAAGATCATATGACCGCAGGCCGGGCTACGCGCCTTTGGGACGCGGGGCCTCGGGGCAGCGCTCGGGCTTGATGTCGAGGAGCGGCGTGCCGTCAACGCAATCAAGGCCGCGCACCAGCACATGATCGGCGCCGACCTCAAGGATCGCCACCAGCGAGGAGGAGACGGGGTTGGGCCGGTTGGGCGAGCGAATGGCGAAAGTCCCGGTCGTCTCCCCGTTCGAACGCGGGCTCTGCAGCACAAGGTCGCGCCGGGCGAGATGCATCCAGTAGAGGATCTGCGCGTGGCTGTGGTCCGCCAGCCCCTTGAGCGCCGCGCGCCAGGGTTCATCGACCTCGATGCGGCAGACGGGGCCCTCGTCCCGGTCGCCCTGGCGGGGGCACTCGCGGCTCGTCGCCCAGGGCGTGCTTATGCGCCCGATGAAGCTGAGGCCCGCGTCCATGGCCGCCGGCGCCTCGACCGTGACTTCGCCCGCGCGCAGGCCGGCGGTTTGCGTGCTCATCTCAATCTCCTGCCCACTGCGTTGGCCCAAGACCCTTGCCCAAGACCCTTGCAACCCCCGCGCGGACTCATACTATGGTTGCAGTCATGATACGCACAGAGGAAACGCGCGGATGATCGACCCGTTCGAGGATCATTGCTGGCAGGACATCATCCCCGCCGACGTCCTGCAGCTCTATGCGCATTACAAGCGCCCGACCTTCGTGGGGCCGCGGCCCGCCCTGCTCGCCATCGACCTCTACATGATGGCCTATCGCGGCGGCGCCAACCCTGTGAACGAGGTGGCGCAGACCTATCCCTCGTCCTGCGGAATCAACGCCTGGCGCGCCATCGAGCCGACGAAGCGCCTCTTCGCCGCCGCCCGCGCTGCGGGGATTCCGATCTTCTACACGACGGGCGAGACGCGGCCTGCGAGCCGCCCCGGCGCCATCAAGGCGACCCATCGCAAGACCGCCCCGCCCCTGCCCGACGATTTCGACATCTTCCCCGAATTCGCGCCCCAGCCCGGCGACGTCGTCCTCACCAAGCAGCGCGCCAGCGGCTTCTATGGCACGCCGCTCAGCGCGCATCTGACCCAGCTTGGCGTGCAGAGCCTGATCGTGATCGGCGAGAGCACCTCGGGCTGCGTGCGCGCCAGCACGGTCGATGGTTATTCGGCGGGCTATCACATGACCATGGTGGAGGAGTGCTGCTACGACCGCAGCGACATCTCCCACAAGGTGAACCTTTTCGACCTGCATCACAAATATGCGGATGTGATGAAGGTGGATGAGGTCATCAATTCCCTCGCCTCGATAAAGGCTGCATCATGAAACCTTCATCTTACGGTCCCTTCCCCTACCGGCCGATCATCAAGCGTCCGAACTTCCGCTTTCCCAATGGCGCGCGCGTCGCTCTGTGGATCATTCCCAACATCGAGTTCTTCTCGCTCTCCGACATGATCCCGGCGTCAGCGGGCGGCGGCGGCAAGGTGCCGGATGTGCCGGGCTGGTCGGTGCGCGACTATGGCAACCGCATCGGCGTCTTCCGCATCATGGAGGTGATGAAACGCTATGGCATGCGCGGCACGGTCGCCCTCAACAGCGAATTGTGCAAGCATCATCCCGAGATCATCGAAGAGGCCAACAAGCTCGATTGGGAGTTCATGGGCCACAATGAGACGAACACCCATCGCCTCAACGAAGTGCCGCCCGGCGAGGACGCGCAGATCGTGCGCCGCACCATCGAAACGATCACAAAATACACGGGCAAGGCGCCCAAGGGCTGGCTGGGCTCGGGCCTTCAGGAGACCTGGGACACGCTCGATCATCTCGTGGACAACGGCGTCGAATATGTGGCGGACTGGGTGAATGACGACCAGCCCTATCCCATGACCCTCGAGAATGGCCGCACGATCATGTCCGTGCCCTATTCCACCGAGCTGAACGACAAGCCCGCCTTCGAGAAGATGCACCGCACGGCCGAAGAATTCGAGACCATGATCAAGCGTCAGTTCGACGTGCTCTGGCGCGAGGGCGAGACGCAGGCGCGGGTGATAGGCCTTGCGATTCACCCCTATCTCATCGGCTTTCCCCATCGCATCGGGGCGCTCGACGGGGCGCTCGACTATATCTGCAGGCATGAAGGCGTGTGGCTCGCCACGGGCTCCGAGATCGCGGCCGCCGGCCGCGGAGCCGTCGGCCCCGCGTGACGCCTTTCACAGGCCGTTTTGAACACGCGCAGGGATTGAGCTCAAGGCTCAATCCAGGATCTGCCCGCCGTCATAGCTCATCGACAGACGACCCGTGAGAATGCGGAAATCGTCGCTGTCGATGAGCGCGCGGTAATAGTCGCGGACCGTGGGAGCGTCGATGGTGCGGGCGCCCGCGCTCTCCTCCGCAAATTTTTCACCCGGGAAAATCTTCGCGATGATGCGCGCCTTGTCCTGGGCTGTGAGCGGCGCGTCGGCATCGCAGGGCTCGCCATGCATGGCGAGGGCGAGCAGCTCCTCGCGGTCCAGTTTCGGCAGCATGGCGAGAAAGGCGCCCGTGAGGGCTTTTGCAAAGTCATGATCGGGGTGGTCGTCGCGGAAGGGCGCGCGATTGGTGTGGCCGAGATGGGGCACGACGAGCCACTCGGCCTTCTGGCGCGGAAAGCGCGCGAGAAGATCGGTGTCGGCGCGGTCGACATAGAAACGGTTCAGCCCGTCGAAGAGCACGAATTCATAATTGCGCTCGATGAGGAAGGGCTCCCAGTCCTGCCAGTTCTCGGCGAGCGAGCCCGGCGCCAGCGCCTCGCACAAGACCACGCGCGGGCGATGGCGCGTCCAGTCGCCGCCCGCCAGAACCTGCGCCTCCGCCCCCTCCACATCCACCTTGAGAAAATCGATGCGCGGGACGCCATGAGCCTCGCAGATCGAGGCCAGCGTCTTCATGGGGACCTTGCGGGTCTCATAGCGCGCGCCAAAGCCGACCGCCGATTCGGCGAATTGCGGCACGATGGTGGAGAAGCCATGCAGCCGCTCCACATCGTGGAAATCGACCGCGCCCTCGGCCGCGCCCAGCACGCAGCATTCGCGGATGTCGCGCGGCCTGATATGGGCGTAGAGGTCGATGAGCCGGGGTTGCGGCTCGACCACAACGCCCCGCCAGCCCCGCTGGTAGAACCAGCAGGACACATTGTCGGCGACGGGATGGCCAGCCCCCACATCGACATAGAACCCCTCGCGCTGATCGGCGAAGACGCTGGCGAGGTGGTGATCCTCGAGATGCTGGGCGTAACTGAGGTCCATGACGGCTCCGCGAGTAGTCGATTGCGCAGTATATGGGATTGATTGCAGATATGGGATTGATTCATGGGCGCTGATCGGGAATTCTGGCGCCAACAGGAAAACTGATGATCGGGGAGGATCCGTTGAGCGATCACGCCAGCACACGCATGTCTTTCAAGTCGCCCCTCCCGGTGATCAATCCAGCTTCGGTCGCCATTGTCGGGGCGTCGGAACGCGCCCGCTGGCCTACGGATATTTTCAACAATCTGAACAAGGGCGGGTTCCCCGGCAAGATTTTTCCCGTCAATCCCCGCGCCAGCGAAGTCTGGGGCCAGCGGGCCTATCCCGATCTCGCCTCCCTGCCCGAGGCCCCCAGCCACGCGCTGGTGATCGTGCCCTCCACTGCGGTGATCGACGTTCTGGAGAAAGGCGTGGCGGCGGGGCTGAAAAGCGCCACCATCTATTCGGGCAATCTGGGCGAGGGGACCGACCCCGAGAGCGTGGCGCGCGGACAGGCGGTGCGCGACATCGTGGCCCGCAGCGGGCTCATCGTGAACGGGCCGAACTGCATGGGCGGCAATTCGCTGCATCATCGTTTCTTCGGCTATCCCAACCACGAATTGGTGGGCCTGCCGAAGGGCGGCGTCGCCTATGTCTCGCAATCCGGCGGCATGGTGCAATTCTTCGTGAAGTCGGCGGCCGAGCGCGGCGTGAAGTTCAGCGCCATGTTCTCGAGCGGCAACGAACTCGACCTCGATCTCGCCGATTTCGTGAACCACCTCGTCGATGACGAGGACACGAAGATCATCGGCCTCTTCATCGAGGGCATCCGCAGGCCGCAGGCCTTCATGCGCGCCGCCGCAAGGGCGCTCGCGGCCGGCAAGCCCATCATCGCCCTGAAGACCGGCAAATCCGCGAAATCCCGCGCCGCCGCGCAATCGCACACCGGCGCCATCTCCGGGGATTACGAGGGCTTCCTCGCGCTTTGCGAACGCTACGGGATCATCGCCTGCCCCTCGCTCGACGACATGGTGGAGACCGTGCTGGCCTTTCAGGGCGGGCGCCTGCCCAGGGGGCCGCGCGTGGGCTGGATCACCACATCGGGCGGCACGGTGGACCTGCTCTACGACTATATCGAGGAGATCGGCGGCACGCAGGCGCCGGAGTTCGGCGCAGAAGCCGCTGCGGTGATGCGGCCCATCGTGCCCGCCGAGATCGGCATCAAGAACCCGCTCGACGCCGGCATTCCCAGCACCGACGAAAACGCCATCGCCATGTGCGCAGCCGCAGCCAATGATCCGCAGATCGACATGATCGCCTGGGCCGCCGTGCTGCCGAGCAGCAAGCGCCAGCCCAATGCGGAGATCCTGCGCAGCCTTCTGGATCGAACCGACAAGCCCGTGATCGCCTTCGGCCGCATGGCCTATGCGCTGGGGCCGGATTCGCTCGATTTTCAGGACAAGGTCGGCTTCCCCTATCTGCAGGGCCTGCCCGAGACGATCCGCGCCATGGGGGCGATGGCCTTTTATGGCGCGCGCGCGGGCCGCAAGGTCGAGGAGCTGCCAGCCCCGCGCGGCAGCGCGCTCGAGGCGACCCAGCTTGGCGAGGCGCTCGCCTCCCATGGGCTCACCCCGCCCGCCAGCGGCTTTGGCGCGACGCCGCAGGCCGCCGCCGACATGGCCGCGCGCATCGGCTTTCCGGTGGCGCTGAAGCTCGTCTCGCCGCAGATCTCGCACAAGACCGAAGTCGGCGGCGTGCGCATTGGGCTAGGCTCGGCGGAAGAGGTGATGCGCGCCGCGCAGGACATCATCCGCACCGTGGGCGAGCGCGCCCCTGACGCGGTCGTGGAGGGCTTCCTCGTGCAGGAGATGGCGCGGGGCGTGGAGGTGCTCATCGGCGTGCGCACCGACCCGCTCTATGGCCCCATGATGGTCGTGGGCTCGGGCGGCGTCTTCGTGGAGCTGATGAAGGACATCTCCTGCCGCCTTCTGCCCGTCGGCCCCGCGCAGGCCCGTGAGATGATCGGCGAGCTGAAGCTGGCGAAGCTGCTCGCGGGCTATCGCGGCGCGGCGCCCGCCGACATGGAGGCGCTGGTGCGGGCCATCTGCGGCCTCTCGGATTTCTACATCGACCACCGCCACACCCTCAGCGATCTTGAAGTCAACCCGCTCATCGTGCTCGAAGAGGGCAAGGGCGTGCGCGCCGTCGACATCCGCTCGACGCCTGTGTGAACATCCAAAGGAAGGAGGCGACCATGGCCTATGAACTCTCAGACTTCTGCGCCGACGCCCGCAAGGCGCTCAAAACCAAGCCCCTCGACGCCGCGCTGGAGGAGGTCGCGGACCATCTGCGCGATCTTCTCGCCAACGAGGCCTTCATCGCCGAGACCTTCAACGACGAGACGCCCTTCGGGAAGCGCTCCCTTCATCACGACGCCGAGCTTGATTTTCATGTGCTCGCCCATGTGCAGGCGCCAGGCAAGGCGGGTGCGCCCCATAGCCACGGCTCCTCCTGGGCCATCTATGGCAACGCCCGCGGCTATACCGAGATGACCGAATATCGCCGCGTCAACGACGCCAGCGAGGAAGCCTCGGTGCTGCAGAAGTCGGATCACTACCGCGTCAGCAAAGGACAGAGCCGCGCCTACGGGCCGAACGTGATCCATTCGACCGCCCATCCCGAAAAGGCCTGGGTGGTGCGCATCACCGGCACCGATCTCGACGTCCTCCCGCGCTTCCATTTCAAGAAGTCGCGCGACCGGATGGTCGAAGCGGCCGAATAGGCCGCTCAGACCTCCTTGCCGTAGACGCTCCTCGCCGCCTCGCGCGTGACATAGCCTTCGGCGACGTCGGCGCGCAGGCGGGCCTCGTCGCGCCCGTGAGGATCGCCATAGCCGCCGCCGCCCGCGCTCTGCAGCAGGAACCTGTCCCCCGCCTTCATCTCATAGCGGCCCGAAGCGCGCGTCTCGCGCTCCTCGGGCTTGCCCAAATTGACGACGAACCGCCCGCCGCGCCCGTTCGCGCCGCCCGCGACGCCGCCCGGCGGATAGATGGCCTTGTCGAAGCGCCGGATCACCATGGCGTCCTCCAGCAATTCATATTCACGCTGGAAGGACACGCCGCCGCGCCATTGCCCCGCGCCGCCGGAATCGGGCACGAGATTGAACTGGCGAATGCGGCAGGGATATTCGCTCTCCAGGATCTCGATGGGCGTCACATGGAGATTGCTGAGATGGGCCGCCGTGCAGCTCGCGCCGTCATGGCCCTGCCCGCCGCCATAGGCTGACCCGACGATTTCATACTGCATGTTGGATTGCCCAGGCCTGCCCTTGGCCCAGGCGATGAGCAGGGCGCTCGAAGACCCCGCATGGGCGTTGGCCCGCGACGGGTTGAACGAGGCCATGGCCTCGAGGATGACGTCGACGAGCTTGAGATTGACCTGCTGATAGTTCGACACCGGCGCGGGCGCCGAGGCGTTGGTCACCGTATCGGGCGCGAAGATGAGCTTCACGCAGTCGCGCATGCCGTCGTTGAAATGCAGGCGCGGCCCAAGGCTGCCGATGAGCGAATAGAAGACGCAGGCCTCGACCATGGAGGGACGCAGATTGATCGGCCCGCGCGCCTGCTTGTCGCTCTTGCTGAAATCGAAGGTCGCAAGGCCGTCCCTGATCGTGATGGTGACCGCGAGCTTCACCGGCTTGTTCACGTCGACGCCGTCATTGTCGATGAGCCCTTCGGCGGAAGCCTCGCCCTCCGGCAGGCGCGCGATGGCGCCGCGCAGCTCCTCCGCCGCGCCGCGCAAGATGGCGGCGAATGCGTCGCACATGGTCTGCGCCCCAAAGCGCGCGCAAAGCTCCTGCACGCGCTGCGCGCCCATCTGGGTCACTGCGATCTGCGCGGTCATGTCGCCGCGCACCAGCAGGGGCTGACGGCTGTTGGCGAGGATGAGGCGCTCGACGTCAGGCAGATGCCGGCCGGCCTCGCAGATGCGGATGGGGGGCACCAGCACGCCCTCGTGATACATCTCGGTGGCGTTGGCGGAGGTGGAGCCGGGATTGGTGCCGCCCACATCGGCCTTGTGCGCGATGGAGCCGGAGAAGCCGACGATCTCGCCATCGGCGAAGATAGGCGCGACGAAGGCCATGTCGGAGACATGGGGCAGGCCGCCTTCATAGGGATGGTTGGAGACGAAGACGTCGCCCTCCCTGATCTCATCGCCATAGAGTTCACGGATGCGCCCCACGAGATGGCGATAGACCGGCGCATGGAAGAACATGGGGGGCGCCACGATGAGGCGGCCGGTGCGGTCGAGGATCACGCAGGAGAAATCGCGGGATTCCCGGATGATCGTGGAATAGCCCGAACGATAGAAATGATAGTGCATTTCATCGACGAGGCTGGCGATCTTGTTGCGCAGGATCTGGATGGTGATCGCGTCCATGTCAGGCCGCTCCCTTTTCAAGCACAAGATTGCGATGCTGGTCGACGCGGCCCGTCCAGCCAGGCGGAATGATGGTTGTGGCGTCGAACTGTTCGACGACCGCAGGCCCGAGAACCCTCACGCCGACATCAAGCTTGTCGCGCTCGTAGACATTGGCGGATGAGCCCGTCGCGCCGTCAAAATAGATGGTGCGCCGGCCCTTGCAGGCGTCCTCGACCGCGCGGGGCGAAGCGGGCGTCTCATGCAGCCCTTGCGCATATTTCGGCACGGCGACGCGCAGCCGCAAACGATAGCTCACGACCTCGACGGGACGCTCCTTCGCGGCATGGCCATGGATCTGCGCATGGCGTTCATCAAACCGCGCGCGCGCCGCCGCCATGGCGTTTGCATCAAGCGCGCCTTCGAAAATGCCGTCGAGAGGCGTGCGCAATTCATAGCCCTGGCCGGTGTAGCGCATGTCGAGCTCGCGCGAGAAGCGCGCAGCGTCGGGGTCGAGCCCCTCGGCCGCGATCTCCTCATGAGCGCGCGCTTCGAGCTGGCGATAGATGGCTTCGGCATGATCGGGCGTGATGGCGTCGAGCGGCATCAATTCGCTGCGGATATAGTCATGGACCACATCAGTGCAGAGCAGGCCCAGCGCCGAGAAGGCGCCGGGGCGCGGGGGCACGAGGATGCGGCGCATGTTCAGCTCCTCCGCCACAGCCGCCGCATGAACCGCGCCCGCGCCGCCGAAGGGCAAAAGGGTGAAGGCGGAGAGGTCGACGCCGCGCTTGGCCGCGAAGACGCGCACCTCGTCGGCCATGCGCATGTCGACGATCCGCCGCACGCCATCGGCGGCCCGCAGCACATCCATCTTCAGGGGATCGGCGATATGTTTTTTAATGGCGGCATGAGAGGCGGCGACATCGAGCCGCTGCGCGCCGCCCAGAAAATATTCGGGGTTGAGATAGCCGCAGACCACATCGGCGTCGGTGACGGTCGGGCGCTCGCCGCCGCGGCCATAACAGGCGGGGCCGGGATCAGCCCCCGCGCTTTGCGGGCCCACCACAAGAAAGCCCGCGCCATCCACCGAGGCGATGGAGCCGCCGCCTGCGGAAATGGTCGTCATGTCCAGCGCGGGCACATCGATCTGACGGCGCGCGATGACGCCTTCGGTCACTTCGAGCGGCGCCCCGCCTTCGATGAAGGCGATGTCGGCGCTGGTGCCGCCCATGTCGAGGGTCACAAGGCCGCTCTTCGCATCGGTCTGCGCAAGCCATGCGCTCGCCTGTGCGCCTGCGGCCGGACCCGAAAACAGCGTATGCACCGTCTTGCCGCCGGAGATGGCCGCCGCGAAAGGCATGACGCCGCCGTTCGACTGCATGAGGAAGCGCTGCTGGGTCACAACCCCCGCGTCGTCGAGGCCCTTGTTGAGGTGGTCGATGTAGCGCACGAGGACGGGCTCAAGATAGGCGTTGAGCAGGGTCGTCGACATGCGCGGCCATTCGCGCAGGCGCGGCAGAACCTCGCTCGACAGCGACACGCTGACGCCCGGCGCCTCTTCGTGAATGATGCGCCGCGTTTCTTCCTCGTGCGCGGGGTTCATGAAGGAGAAGAGATAGCAGACCGCGATGGACTGCACGCCCGCGTCGCGCAATTCGCGTGCGGCGACGCGCACGGCCTCATGATCGAGCGGGGTCAGCACGGCGCCTGCATGATCGGAGCGCTCGGGGATTTCGCGCGTCAGGCTCTGGGGCGCGATGGGTTCGGGCTTGCTGTAGAAATAATCGAAGAGATTGCCATCGCGCGCCTGCGCCTGGATCTCCTGAATGGCGCGGAAGCCTGCGGTGATGAGAAGGCCCACCCTGGCCCCGCGCATCTCCAGCAGCGCGTTGGTGGTGATCGTCGTGCCATGGGCGAAGAATGCGATCTCATCCGGCGCGACGCCCCGCGCCACGAAACGCATCACGCCGTTGAGCACGCCAAGGGCCGGGTTTTTCGGCGTGCTCGAGACTTTCTCGACCATGAGTTCGCCGCTCGCCACATCGAGCAGGACGAGATCCGTATGCGTGCCGCCGACATCGACGCCGAGCCTGTAACGCTGATTTGCCATGAGGCTTTCCATTGCAGTGAGACGATGAGATCAGGCGATGAAGCCAAGGCCCTTGTAAGCCCTTCGCGCGCCCTCATGGAGGGGCACGCCTTCAAAGCTGAGGGCGGCTTCACCCTCGGCGCGCAGCGGCTCCCAGAGCGACCCAAGGCCCGTGAAGAGCGCGTTGGCCCGCTCCAGCTCCTGCGCGCCGCCGACGATGGCGCGCACCACCGCCTCGACCTCATCTGCGCTCTGGCGCGCATGGGTCACCAGCACATTGCGCACGCCGGGCTGGGGACTGTCGCCCTGCAGGCCGCGCAGCTGCCCCTTGCGCATGATGGCGCAGCCATAGACGGGATAGGCGGCCAGCACCTTCTCAAGCCCGCCCGGCTCGAAGCCAAGCACGCGCAGGTCGAAGTCCGCATCAAGGGCGGTCATGACGCGGTTGGGGATGGGGCATTGCAGCTGCGCGTCGATCTCGCCCCTGCGCAGCGCCTCGGCGCCGCTGGCGAAATCCATATAGAGCGGCGTGAAGTCGTCGAAGCTGACGCCGAGCGCGCCGAAGATGCAGCGCCCGTGCTGCGCCGTGCCGCTGGTGGCGGGGCCGACCGAAACACGCTTGCCGCGCAGTTGCTCGACCGTGCGCAGATCGCTGTCCGCAGGCGCGATGAAGAACATCGGCCCGAGATTCATGGGGCTGACCATGCGCAGCTGCGTCGGCTGCGTGAAGGGCGCCTCGCCGCGCATGGCGCGGCCGATCCAGTTCGCGGCCATGAAGCCATAGTCGATCTGGCCCTTCGCAAGACTCTCGGCGTTCTCGATGCTGGCGGAGCGCGCTTCGAGCGTCTCGACGGGCCCAAGCCCAGCCTGTTCGAAAACGGCCGCGAGGGCGAGGCCCTGCGTGAGGAAGGTGCTGTTGGGTTCGGCGGTGCCAATCTTCATGAGGTTTCCCGATGGTCGGGCCTGTCCCGGCCCTGTTCGGGAGAGGTTATACGGCCCGGCGCCGCTTGTCAGCCAGCCCGTCATTCACGCAAAAAACCCGGCGCTCGCGCGCCGGGGCTTGAGGTTGCGATGGAAGGTTGCTCAGAAGGTGCGCTCGACCCGCATCTTCGTCGACCAATTGTCCTCGTTCAGGCCAGGCCTGCCCGCGTTCAGCCAGCTCACAGGCGCGAGCTGCACGTTCTGAAGGTTGCTCTTCAGATTGGCGTACTGGACTTCGAGGCCGATGTCGAAGTCGCGGACCGGCGAGAAGATGATGCTGCCCGCGATCTCCCAGAGCTGTCCCTTGCCCCATTGCAGGCCGACATTGGCGGACTGCACGGTGGGCGGGTTGATCTCCACATAGCCCGCGGTGAAGTTCGAGCGCCAACGCGGGGCCCAGAAATGGGTCATGGCCATGGCGGCGTTCCAGCCGGTGCTGGTGTCCACCGCCGCCAGCACAGCCTTGCCGCTGGATGGGGTCAGCGCATTGACGGGCACGATGTTGGTGTCCACGCGGGTGAGGCCGCCGATCAGGCGATGGTCAGACGCATTGGAGTTCACCACGCTCAAACCGCCGGTGGAGGCGATGGCGCCAAGCATGCCGCGCATATAGTTCGCGGTGAACCAGATCTGATCGCCAGCCGCAAGCATGGGCAGGCGGAAGCTGAGGGTCGAGCCGAGGCCCCATCCCAGATTGTCCCGCTGGCCGATGATGGGGCCGACGACAGGCGGAATCGAAGGCGCCGCCGCCACAGGCGTTGTGAAGACGCCGAAGGCGTTGGTCGCGGATGTGTTGACGGTCGAATTCGTATAGATCGAATTGTTTCCGATCATGCCGTGCAAGGCCGCGAAGCCCCAGGCCTGGTCGAGACGGACATTGCTCACCAGCACGGCCGCCGTCGATGCGCGGTCGAGGGCGATCTGGTTGTTGTTCATGTCCTTGGAGTCTTCGAGGGCGATGGTGGCCGAGAAGCCGCCGCCGAACGTCGCGGTGTAGGCGATCTGCTTCATGCCATTGGGAAAGCCTGTCCAAGGATTCGAATGGTACATGAAGGAGGGCATCAACGCGTAGTTTTCAGGCGCTATGCCGAAGGTGAAGCCCGCCCATTGCACGAGGGCCGACTCCACCGTGAGGCCCGTGGTCGAGGCGTCGGACATCACATAGAAGCCGTTGTTGACGAGCGCCGTGTTGCGGATGCCGCTGGTGTTGGCGCCGCGCAGACGGATGAAGGTGCGCGCCGTGCCAAGATCGGTTGGCGTGCGCGCATCGACGTCGATGCGGCCGCGAACTTCATAGCCGGCCGTGCTCTGGGCTTCGGCGGGCTGAATGAACAGGCCGGGGGCGGCGAGGGTCGCCGGAGAAGCCGGAACGCCCAGCTGATAGACCGTCTGTCCGGGCGTATATTGATATTCAGCGCGCACATAGCCGCCGAGGCGCACGCAGCTGTCCGTGCCGGGAATGTAGAAGAAGCCCGAACCATAGGCGTCGCAAATCTTGACGTAATTGACAGGGGCCGCCTTCTTGATGGGAAGATCGGCCGCATCTGCGCCGGCCACTGCGGCGATGGCCGCCGCGGAACCGAGGAGAAGGCTCTTTACGAGCTTCATAGTTACCTCCAGTGTGAAAGACCCGCTGTGGACGGTCGCCCGTCCACATGGCCGCAGGGCAGGACCGCCGGTGCGGAGACATATCGGGATACGATGTATCTTGCATCGTGGTACGATATAAAAATAGAACTGGAAACAGCTTCTGCGCAGAACCTCCTTCAATTTCAGGTTGTGTTGCGCAGCCGTCACACCCGAGGTCGTCGTGCCATGAAAGCCAGAGCGAAGAAACCGCCGCAGTCCATGGATGATGCGCAATATGCGGGGCTGGCGGGGTTCCGGCGCGCCCTGCGTCAGCTCATGGCCGACAGCGAGCGGATCTGCGGTGCGGCGGGACTGACCACCCAGCGCTTCCAGGCGCTGCTGGCGATTCGCGCCGCCGCTGACGGGTCCATGAGCATCGGCGCCCTCGCCGAGGAGCTCGTCCTCAGGCATCACAGCGCCGTGGAGCTTGTGGGCCGCCTTGAGCTTGCCGGCCTCGTCCAGCGTCAGAGCGATCCGCAGGACAAGCGGCGTGTCATTGTGAGCCTGACGCGGCAGGGCGCGGCGCGGCTCGATGAACTCGCCCGCGAACATGCCAAAGGCCTCAGCGAGAACCGCGACATCATCATCGCCAGCCTGACGGCGCTGCCTGAGACGGACTGACCCTAAGCCGCAGAGCCGACGCCGGAGGCGACCCAGACCGCCTCTTCAAGGGCGAGCTTGTCGAGCATCAGCCGCGAGACCGAAAGACGCAGGCGCTGGTTTTCAGCTTCGAGCTTGCGCAGCCGCCGCAACTGCTCATGGGCGAGCGCCCCATACTCGGCCTGGTAGCGATACCAAGTCAGCTCATCGAGGCCGAGGTCATCGAGCGTCTCATCAAGCGTATGGCCCGCCCGCCGCAAGCGTCGTCCCCTGGCGAGGAGATCGCGGATCTCGTCGGCGTCACGATCCTCCATTTCCCTCATGGTTCCCTCCCTCAGGCGGATTGAATGAGCGGCGGCGCATGGCTGCGCCAGTGCGCGGGTTGTCCGATCAAAGCCCCGCCATGGGTTCGCACGACCGGCGGCAGGCGGGCGGCTTCAAGATGGCTCGGGCGAACCACGAAAGTGCCGGCCCCAAGCCGCAGGCGCAGCGACGGGCCGAAGGCCACGCGTCCGATGCGCTTGTCTGGAAAGAGCCGCGCCAGCGACGCGCTGATCGCCTTGATCGCCCGTTCGCCCGCAAAGATGAAAGCGACGTCCCAGGCGTCCTCGACCGCATCGCTCAAGACCGCCAGCGCCAGCGCCATTTCAGAGGATGCGCGCATGTCGCGCCAGCCGTGGCCGCAGCGCAGGCACTCCGTCTCAAGGCCGCCGCCCGCCGAAGTGCGGCAATCGACGCCGCGCGCGCGCAAGACCCGCTCATAGGCCAGATCAGCGTCCCGCTGCATCGCGCTCGACGGATCGCCCGGCGCGATCCAGACCGTGCCGGCGCTGACCCCGCCGGGGCTGGCGAGCCCATCGAGATCGAGCCAGTTGAGAGACAGGTCGCCACGCGCCTCGGCATAGGCCTGCAGGGCGGCGCCGTCCCAATATACGCGGACCCGATCGGGCTGATCTGTTGAGGTCTTGAGCATAGATGAATTATGTTCGTGCAAAATTCTCGTTGTCAACAGTATAAATATATGACGTAACGTCATATTACTTTTAATTACATCAAATCAAGGCTCCAACGCTGCAGTATAAATGATTATTTTTAAATAAAATTAACCATATTTCCCGGCGTTGCTTTAGCGAAGCCGTTCGGGCGAGCGTTTCACCACCAGGAGCCCGCAGGCGACTGGGAGCCTTTGGAGGATTTGCCGCCCGAGGGCTGCGACAGGGAGCCGTCGAGCGCGGCGAGCACCGCCCGCTTGGCCTCCACGAAGCCCGGCGACAGGCGGTCACGCGGGCGCGGCAGGGGGATCGGAATGTCCGCGAAGACGCGGCCGGGACGCGGCTGCATCACCACCGCCCGATCCGCCAGAGCGGCGGCCTCCTCGACGTCATGGGTGACGAGCAGCAGCGTCGGCTGGCTCGCCTCCCACAGGGCGATCAGATGATCCTGCAAGGTCGCTCGTGTGAGGGCGTCGAGGGCGGAGAAGGGCTCGTCCATGAGCAGCACCTTCGGCCGCGTCACCAGCGCGCGCACGATGGAGACGCGCTGGGCCTGACCGCCCGACAGTTCGCGCGGCCAGCGCGCGCCATAGCCCGCAAGGCCGACCTTCAGCAGCGCCTCCTCCACGAGGTCGCGGCGCTCGCCGGGGGGCAGATGCTCAAGGCCGAAGCCGATGTTTTCGGCGACGCTGAGCCAGGGCAGCAGGCGCGGCTCCTGAAACACGAAGCCAATGGCGGGATGGGGCGCGAAGATCGCCTCCCCGTCGACGCGCACCTCGCCATGGGTCGGCGCCTCAAGCCCGCTCACAAGGCGCAGGAGCGTGGTCTTGCCGCAGCCCGAGCCGCCGACCAGCGCGACGATCTCTCCCGCCTCCACATCGAGGCTGACGTCGTCCAGCGCATGGGCGCCGTTGGGATAGACCTTGTCGAGATGCGCAAGGGAAAGCATGTCAGCCGCTCCGCGCAAAGGAATCCTGCCAGGACAGCAGGGGCCGCGTGGCCGCAAGGATCAGCCAGTCCGCCGCCTTGCCGAGAACCGCGAAACAAAGGATCGCCGCGAGGATCTGATCGGGCTTGCCGAGCTGCTGGCCATCGACCAGCAGATAGCCAAGCCCTTCGGAGGCGCCCATGATCTCGGCCGCGACCACGAACATGAAGCCAAGTCCCAGACCCGAGCGCAGCGCCACGATCGTGTCGGGCAGGATGGCGGGCAGGAGGATGCGCCTCGCGAGCTTCAGGCGCGACAGGCGAAAGGCGCGGCCGACCTCGACGATCTTGCGGTCCACATTGGCGATGGCGCCCATGACGCCAAGATAGACCGGGAAGAAGCAGCCCACCGCGATGAGCGCGATCTTGGACGGTTCGAAAATCCCGAGCCACAGAATGAACAGCGGCACCCAGGCGAGCGAGGGAATGGCGCGCAGGGCCTGCAGGGTGGGGTCGAGGAGACGGCGGGCCAGGGCCGAAGAGCCCGTAAGGGCGCCCAGGAAAACGCCCACGGCAGCGCCAAGGCCAAAGCCGAGGCCCACGCGCAGCAAGGTGGCGATCACATGGGTGGCGAGCTCGCCGCTGGCTGCAAGCTTCCAAAGGGTTTCGGCGATGCGCGACGGCGGCGGCAGCAACCGCGCCTGCACAAGGCCCGCGCGGAAGGCGCCCTCGTAAAGCAGCGCGGCGGCGAGGGGCAGGATCAGGCCATAGACGAAGCCGCCGCCCGGACGCGCGGAATCGGCCCGCTGTCCCCTGCGGGTCGACGCCTTGGGCTCTTGGGAGAGCGTCTGCATATCGCTTGTCAGCGGTTCATCTCCGGCGGCGGAGCGCGCCGCCGGAGCTTTTAATCTTACTTCGGCGAAACCGCAAAGCGCGTGTCGATGAGGGCCTCGACGCCGCCCGTCACATCCTGCTTCGCCTCAACGACGCCCGCCTTCTGCAAGGCGAGGCCCGCGGCGAGGATCGTCTCCTTCGTGGCGGCGATGCTGGTCGAATTGTTGGTGAGGTCCGTGCGCTCCAACTGCTTGGCGATGACCGCGTCGGGCAGCTTGGTTTCGGCGACGAGCAGCTTCTTGAGCTCGTCAGGATTCTTCAGCGCCCACTGGCGGGCCTCTTCATAGACCCTGAGGACGCGCGCCACGATCTGCGGGTTCTGCTGCGCGAAGTCCTCGCGGGCGTTCAGCACGCCCCAGGTGTTGTCCTCAGCCTTGCGGAAGAAGAGCTTGGCGCCCTCCTCGACTTCGGCCTGCGCCATGATGGGATCAAGGCCCGCCCAGGCGTCCACATCCTTGCGCAGCAGCGCGGTCTTGCCATCGGCATGCTGCAGGAGAACGAGCTTCACGTCGCGCTCGGTGAGGCCCGCGCTGTCGAGCGAGCGCACGAGGAAGATATGGGGATCGGTGCCGCGGGTGACGGCGACCGTCTTGCCCTTGAGGTCGGCGGGCTTGGCCACCGGGCTGTCGGCGCGGGTGACGAGCGCCGTCCATTCGGGACGCGAGAAGACGCCGACCGCCTTGATGGGATTGCCGTTGAGCTTGGCGATGAGCGCCGCGGCGCCAGCCGTCGAGCCGATGTCGAGGGAGCCTGCGTTGAGGAACTCCAGCGCCTTGTTGGAGCCTGCCGAGAAGACCCAGCGGATGGCGATCTTGTCGGCCTCGAACTCCTTCTCGAGGAGCTTCTTCTCCTTGAGGACGAGGGAGAGGGGGTTGTAGGTCGCCCAGTCCACGCGGATCTCGCTGGGGGCCGCAAGGGCGGGGGCGAGGGTGAGCGCGGCGAGGGCGAAACCGGCGGCGAGGCCGGTCAGGGAACGGCGGTCGAGAAGCATCTGTCTACTCCAATGGGGCGTGGACGCAGCCCCATAGGGCTCTCCAGCGCTTTAGCTGCATTTTTAACCGCGCCCGCAAGCGGCAAGCACAAATCGGCGCGTTTTGAGAGAATAGGCGGATCGGGCCAATAACACAACATAAATTTGCATTTTATATTTTCATACAAATTTAATATGTTATTTTACCCTCCCCGCCTCCCAGCCAAGGATCGCCTGTTTGCGCACGAGGCCCCAGTGGTAGCCGGTGAGCTGGCCCGAGGCGCCGAGCACCCGGTGGCAGGGCACGACGAAGGAGATGGGGTTGCGCCCCACCGCCGCCCCCACCGCACGCGCCGCACGCGGCTTGCCGATGCGTCCCGCCAGCGCCGAATAGGTCGTGGCGGCGCCCAGCGGCACGGTGAGCAGGCTGCGCCAGACGCTGACCTCGAAACCGCTGCCGATCAGCACCACGCGCAGCGGCTGGGACGCCTGCCAGCAGGCGGGATCGAAGACCCGCCGCGCATAGGGCGCGGTGGCCGCCTCGTCCTGTTCAAGACGGGCGCGGGGCCAGCGGCGCCGCATGTCCGCGAGGGCCGCCGAGCGGGCGGCCTCAGGCCCCCCTTCGATCGCCTCATCGACCCAGCCAAGCCCGGCGAGGCCGCGCGGGCTCGCCACCATCAGGGCCTCGCCGAAGGGGGAGGCGTGCCAGCCATAGGCGAGCGTCAGGCCCTCGCCGCGCGCCTTGTATTCGCCCGGCGACATGGCCTCGTGGGTGACGAAGAGATCATGCAGCCGCCCCGGCCCGGAGAGGCCCACCTCAAGGGACGCCTCCAGCACCGAGGCCGAATCCCGCAGCAAAGCGCGGGCATGGTCGATCGTCAGCGCCTGCAGGAAGGCCTTGGGCGAGAGCCCCGCCCAGCGATTGAAGAGATGGGTGAGGTGAGACTCGGACAGGCCCGCCTCGGCCGCCATTTCCCCGACCGAGGGCTGGACCTTCCAGTTTCGGCTGAGAAAAGCGATGACGCGGCGCACATGGGCGTAATCATCCGCCGCCTGCGACATGGGCGATGCGCTCATCGCGGCCTCTTCGAGCTTCAACATGGAGCCTCCTGGGCGCCAACATGGGCCCTGACGGCGCATGACGCCACCCGAAAGCTCCGGTCAGGAGAAACGCGGCCCCTGCCGGGCCTGCGCCAGAGCCAGCGCCAGATCGCGCGCGAAATCAGCGCGCGCCTGCGGACCCAGCGCCGCACCGACCTCGACCCTGCGTCCGCGCGAGACAAGATCAAGCCGTGTCACGCCATAATCCTCCATCTCCTGCCGCTCCAGCCGCACAAAGCCGGGGCTGAACCGCCAGGCGCGCCGCTTTCCCGTCGGCGAGACCCGCTCGACGCTGAGCTCCACCGGCGTGACCGCGACATCCTCATAGGCCCGCGCGGACCGGACGTTGAGGCGAAAGGCGACGAAGAGCAGCAGAACGTCGAGCCCGAGGAAGCCCGCCACAGGCCAGGCGCCCAGCACGACGAAGGGTATGCTGGAGGCGGCGCAGCAGCCCGCGAAAATCAACAGCAAAAGCCGGACGCGCCGCGCATCGAGCGAACGATGGGGCGTGATGCGCGTGCGGAAGATCAGTTCGTCGCAGGGATCGATCATGGCGAACGCGGGGCTTGGTTGCGGTCCAGCTGAGAGTTATAAGGCTTGCATGGCAGCTTTGAAGAGCGCGGCGGCGCGTAAAAATAGCGCACCCGCACGGTCAGCATCTCCCAAAAAGACGCCCGCCGTCAAACCGGCGGCGAAAAAAGCGGGCCGCGCGCGCAAGGTGGCGAGCCCCGCCGCCATCTATGAAATCTTCAGCCGCTTTCAGAAGGCCAATCCAGAGCCCAAGGGCGAGCTGGAATATGTGAACCCCTTCACCCTTCTGGTCGCGGTGGTGCTTTCGGCGCAGGCGACGGACGTGGGGGTCAACAAGGCGACCCGCGCCCTCTTCGCGGCGGCCGACACGCCGCAGAAGATGCTGGCGCTGGGCGAGGATCGGGTGCGCGACCACATCAAGACCATCGGGCTGTTCCGCGCCAAGGCCCGCAACGTCATCACCCTCTGCGAACAACTGATCCGCGACCACGGCGGGCAGGTGCCGCAAGATCGCGAGGCCCTCGAGAAGCTGGCGGGCGTGGGCCGCAAGACCGCCAATGTCGTGCTGAACATGGCCTTTGGTCACGAGACCATCGCCGTCGACACCCATCTGTTCCGCGTGTCGAACCGCATTCCCCTCGCCATCGGCAAGACGCCGCTGGCGATCGAGCTCGGCCTCGAAAAGGTCATTCCGGCCCCGTTCAGGCTGCACGCCCACCACTGGCTGATTCTGCATGGGCGCTATGTCTGCAAGGCGCGCAAACCAGCTTGCGAAAACTGCGTCATCGCCGACCTCTGCACCTCCCCCGAAAAGACGGTTTAACGAAGCCTTCACCATATAGCCGGGCGTTGCGCGCCAAAGGCCGAAGCCTGTTGTCCGCGCCGCGCGCCTCGCCTATACGAAACGGCCTTCCATTCGATCAGGTGAGTTTGCGACAGCCCCATGGCGACGCTCTATCATCATCCCTTCTGCCCGCAGTCGCGCTTCGTGCGCCTTGTGCTCGCAGAATATGGCCTTGAGCCGCGCCTCATCGAAGAGCGCGTCTTCGAACGGCGTCCGGATTTCCTCATTCTGAACCCTGCGGGCCAGACCCCCGTCCTCGTCGAGGAGGCCACGCCCTCCGTGCCCGGCGCCAGCGTGATCGCCGAATATCTCGACGAGACCCGCGGCCTCGCCCTTGGCGAAAGGCGCCTGCTGCCCGACGACCCGCTTGGCCGCATTGAGGTGCGCCGCCTGATGGACTGGTTCCACGGCAAGTTCTTCGCGGAAGTCTCGAACTGGCTGGTGATGGAGAAGATCTACAAGCGTTACCTGCCCACCAATCTTGGCGGCGGCGCGCCCGACATGGAGCTGGTGCGCGCGGCGCGGCAGAACATCCGCTATCACCTGCGCTACATCGGATGGCTGGCGGGCGGGCGCAACTGGCTGGCGGGCGACCGGCTCTCCTATGCGGACCTCGCCGCCGCCGCCCATCTGTCCTGCATCGACTATCTGGGCGATGCGCCATGGGGCGAGGACGAAGCGGCGAAGCACTGGTATGCGCGGATCAAGTCGCGCCCATCCTTCCGCACGATTCTGGCCGACCGTCTGCCGGGCATGGCGCCGGCGGACACCTATGCGGATCTCGACTTCTGAGCGCCCGGCTGCGCCACAAACTCGACGCGAAAGCCAAAGAGCTTGGCTTCGATCTCTGCCGGACGACGGCGCCGGACGCCATACCCCAAGCCCCCGCCCGCCTCGCCGAATGGCTGGAGCGCGGCGCGCAGGGCGGCATGGACTGGATGGTGGAGACGCAGGACCGCCGCGCCGATCCGCGCATGCTCTGGAGCGAGGTGCGCTCCATCATCGTGCTTGGCGTGAACTATGGACCGCAGGGCGATCCGCTGGCGACGCTGCAGGACAGGTCCGCAGGAAACATCTCGGTCTATGCGCGCCACCGCGATTATCACGACGTCATCAAGGGGAAGCTGAAGCTTCTGGCCTCCTGGCTCATCGCGCAGGCGGGCGAAGGCGACGTCAAGGTCTTCGTCGACACAGCGCCGGTGATGGAGAAGCCGCTTGCAGAGGCCGCAGGCCTTGGCTGGCAAGGGCGCCACACCAATCTCGTCTCGCGCGGCTATGGATCATGGCTCTTTCTCGCCACGATCTTCACCACGCTCGACTTCGCGCCGGATGCGCGCGAGGAGGACCATTGCGGCGCCTGCCGCGCCTGCATTGAGGCCTGTCCCACGCAGGCTTTCCCCGCGCCCTATCAACTCGATGCGCGGCGCTGCATCTCCTATCTCACCATCGAGCACAAGGGCCATGTCTCCCCTGAATTTCGCGCCCCCATGGGCAATCGCATCTACGGCTGCGACGATTGCCTCGCCGCCTGCCCCTGGAACAAATTCGCGCAAGAGGCGCGCGAAGCCAAGCTGATCGCGCGCGCCGATCTTGAAGCGCCGAAGCTGGCGGAGCTCGTGCAGTTCGACGACGCCGCGTTCCGAAGCTTCTTCGCGGGCGGGCCGATCAAGCGCATCGGCCATGCGCGCTTCCTGCGCAATGTGCTCATCGCCATTGGAAATGCGGGAGACCCATCGCTGGCGCCGCTCGCCGTCGCACGGCTGTCGCATGACTCGCCGCTCGTGCGGGCCATGGCGGTCTGGGCGCTCAGCCGGCTTTGCGGCCATGTTGAATTCATGGCGCTGATGCAATCTTATGGCGCAAGTGAAACTGATCCTGATGTGCGCGCGGAATGGGCGCGCGGGGAGACGATCCCATGAGCCTTGTGATCTTCGGCTACGGTTATTCCTCGCAGCATTTCGTGCGTCTTCATGGCGCGCATTACGCCCCCGTGCTGGCGACGGTGCGCGATCCCGCGCGCGCCGCGCGGATGACGAATGCGGCTTGCGAGGTCGTCGCCTTCGGCGAGACGATTAACGCGCGCATCATCCCCGCGCTTGCGAATGCGACCCACCTGCTGATTTCCGCGCCGCCCGAAGAGAACGGCGATCCCGTCCTCCTGAAATTCGAAGACGCCATCGCGCGTTCGAACATCAAGAGCATCGTCTATCTCTCCACCATCGGCGTCTATGGCGATCACGGCGGCGCCTGGATTGATGAGGCGACGCCTTGCGACCCGACGAATGAACGCAGCCGCTGGCGCCTGAGGGCCGAGGACGCATGGCTCGATCTGGGCAGGCGCACGGACAAGCCCGCCCATGTGCTGCGCCTGTCGGGCATCTATGGGCCGGGCCGGAACGTCTTCGTCAATCTGCGCGCGGGAACGGCCAAGCGCATCGTCAAGCCCGGACAGGTCTTCAACCGCATTCATGTCGAGGACATAGCCCGCGCCATCGCCGCCTGTTTCGAAAGCGATCTTGTGGGACGCGTCTGGAACGTGACCGATGATGAGCCCGCCGCCCCGCAGGATCTCGTGACCCATGCGGCGGAGCTCATGGGCGTGGAGCCGCCGCCCGAGCAGGATTTCGCAACCGCCGCGCTTTCGCCGATGGCGCGCAGCTTCTATGGCGAATGCAAGCGCGTCTCCAATCGCGCCATGAAGGAGGAGCTTGGCGTGACGCTGGCCTATCCCACATGGCGTCAGGCCCTGCGCGCGCTTTTCGAAAGCGGCGAGGGCCGCTAGACTTGAACAACATCAGAATTCATCAAGGGGAAACGCCATGATCGTCGATTTTCAGACCCACTACACGCCGCCCGAACTGCAGAAGGGCGATCCGACGCGCATGACCGTCCAGCTCGATGAAAACGGCAATCCCAACTATCTGCTCAATCCCCTCCTCACCGACGTCCCCGCCTTCATGCGCATGATGGAGCTCACGGGCATCGACGCCTGCGTGCTCTCGAGCGGGCCGGGCTTCGACCAGCCGGATGTGGGCAAGTGCAAGCTCATCAACGACCGCCTGCGCGAGATCGAGCTCGAGCATCCCGGCCGCTTCATCGGCCTCGCCCATGTGCCCGCGCTCAACCCTGAGGAAATGAAGGCGGAGCTGAAGCGCTGCGTGGTCGATCTGGGCTTTCCCGGCGTCGTCATCGCCTCCGAGCTTCAGGGCCAGCCCCTCGACAGCGAGGCCATGCGGCCCTTCTGGAAGGCGGCGGCGGATCTGGGGATCTATGTCTTCATCCACCCCCTGCCAAACGTCATCAACTGGCCGCAGATGTATGCGGACGATCTCGGGCGCATCCTGGGCTGGGAATTCTCGCTGATGACCGCCACCATGCGGCTCATCAACAGCGGCATCCTCGACGACATCCCCCATCTCAAGGTGCAGTTCTCGCATTTCTCCGGCGGCATCGGGCGCTATCTCGCGCGCATCCGCGGCTTCCAGCAGAAGCATGTCTGGGGCACGTCGGAGATTCCGCGCCACAATCGCCTGCCCAAAAAGAGCGTGGACCACTACATCCACGAGCGCCTCTATTACGATTGCGCGGGCTGGGCCGGTCCCGACCCCTCGGCCACCTGGGGCGCGGAATGGGTGCGCCATGGCCTGACCGAAGTCGCCCTCTCCCAATGCGTCTTCGCCACCGATTACCCCCAGGCGATCCGCGACCCCGAGGAGATCGCGGGCTATGTGACCGCCGTGAACGGCATCGACGCCAACGCCCGCGCGGTGCTGCATGGCGCCAATGTCAGCAAGCTCATTCCGGACATCAAGGACAGGCTGGCGCGCCGCAAGGCCTGATGTTCGTTAAATGTTCTTGCCAAGGTCAGGTTACCGCGTTAGCTTGAGGCGACGTTGGGGGTCTGGCGATGGTGGTACGGGTGGCGACGGTCGCATTCCAGGGCATCGAGGCGCGGCCGGTCGATGTTCAGGTGCAGATTTCGAACGGCGAGGTGCGCTTCAGCGTGGTCGGCCTTGGCGACAAGGCGGTGGCCGAATCGCGCGAGCGTGTGCGCGCGGCGCTGAACGCCTCGGGGCTCGCCCTGCCCGCGCGGCGAATCACCGTCAACCTCGCCCCCGCCGACATGCCCAAGGAAGGCAGCCATTACGACCTGCCCATCGCGCTGGGCGTCATGGCGGCCATCGGCGCGATCCCCCACGACGCGCTCGACCGCTATACGATCATCGGCGAGCTGGCGCTGGACGGCGCCATCACCGCGGTGGCGGGCGCCCTGCCTGCGGCGGTCGCCGCCAATGCGCGCAGGCAAGGCCTGATCTGTCCCTTCGACTGCGGGCCCGAAGCCGCCTGGGCCTCCGCCGACCTCGACATTCTCGCGCCCCGCTCGCTCATCCAGCTCGCCAACCATTTCAAGGGCGTGCAGGTCATGGCGCGGCCCGCCCCGGCGGTGCGCGCGGCGCAGGGCGCCCAGCCCGACCTGCGGGACATCAAGGGGCAGGAAAGCGCCAAGCGCGCGCTGGAGATCGCGGCGGCGGGCGGGCACAACCTGCTGATGTGCGGCCCGCCCGGCTCGGGCAAGAGCATGCTCGCGGCGCGCCTGCCCTCGATCCTGCCCCCGCTCACCCCGCGCGAATTGCTGGAGGTCTCGATGATCCATTCGGTGGCGGGGGAGCTTGCGGGGGGCCAGCTCACGAGCGCCCGCCCCTTCCGCGCGCCCCACCATTCCGCCTCCATGGCGGCGCTTGTGGGGGGCGGCGCGCAGGCCCGTCCCGGCGAAGTCTCCCTCGCCCACAATGGCGTGCTCTTCCTCGATGAATTCCCGGAGTTCCAGCCGCAGACGCTCGACAGCCTGCGCCAGCCCCTCGAGACCGGCGAGGTCTCCATCGCCCGCGCCCATGCCCGCGTGACCTATCCATCCCGCTTCCAGCTCATCGGCGCCATGAATCCCTGCCGCTGCGGCCATGGGACGGATCCGGGCTACGCCTGCCGCAGGCAGCCCAACGAGCGCTGCATCGCCGCCTATCAGGCGCGCATCTCGGGGCCGCTGCTCGACCGTTTCGATCTTTCCATCGACGTGCCTGCGGTGACGGCGGCCGACCTCATCCTGCCCGCCCCGTCGGAAGGTTCGGCCGAGGTCGCCGAGCGCGTCGCCGCCGCAAGGGCGATCCAGACCGAGCGCTACCGCGCCATGGGCCTGCCGGGCGTCGCCACCAACGCCGCCGCCCCGCCCAGCGTGATCGAAAGCGCCGCCGCGCTCGACGCGGGCGGCCTTTCCCTGCTGCGCGACGCCGCCGAACGCATGCGCCTGTCGGCGCGCGGCTATCACCGCGTCCTCAAGCTCGCCCGCACCCTCGCCGATCTCGATGGAGCGGCGGAGGTCGGGCGGCTGCATCTGGCGGAGGCCCTGAGCTACCGCACGCAGCTTCAGGGCCTGGCGCGGGCGGCCTGAGCCGCTATTCGTTTGTGAGCTTGAAGAGCTTCTGGGCGTTGGTGCGGCCGATCTTGACCCGATCCGCCTCGCTGATCGAGGCCGTGTCGAACCAGTCGGCGGCGTGGTCGACATTCTCGAAGGGCCAGTCCGTCGAGAAGAGGATGCGGTCCGAGCCGATCTCCAGCATGGCGTCGATCAGGGTCTGGGTGCGGAAATTGCCGGAGGTGGTCAGCCAGAAATTCTCATGGAAGTAATCGGCGATCCGGCGCTTCGCCTTGTATTTCGGCGTCGTCTTGACCCAGGCGTTGCGGTTGTCGACCCGCCACATGCTGAAGGGCAGGCCCTCGCCCATATGGCCAAGCACGACCTTGAGGCCGGGATAGGCGTCGAAAAGCCCTGAGCCCATGAGGCGCAGCGCATGGACCGCCGTCTCCTGCCCGAAGGCCCAGGTGGGGCCCATGAGCCATGAATGGCCCTCATAGATCTGCGCCCAGCTGGCGATGGGGTTGCGCGGATGCAGGTAGAAGGGCGCGTCGAGCTTCTGCACGACCTCCCAGAAGGGCCAGTATTGCGGCATGTCGTAATAGAGGCAGTTCTCGGGACTGTTGGCCTGCGAGAAGCCGTTGACCAGCGCGCCGCGCATGCCCAGATCCTTCATGCAGCGTTCGAGCTCGCGGATCGCCATGTCCGGATCCTGCATGGGCAGGGCGGCGAAGGCCTGGAAGCGGTCGGGACGTTTGGCCACCTGTTCGGCGAGATAGTCATTGGCGCGGCGGGCGATCTCGTTGGCCTTGACGGGGTCCACGATGGCCTGAACGGCGGGCGCGTTCAGGGAGAGGATCATCATCTCCATGCCATGCTTGTCCATGAGCTCCAGCCGCTTGCCATGGATGTCGAACAGCCGCGCCTCAAGCTCGGGCCAGTGATCGTCCGGCACGAAGCCCGCCGAATCCATGAGCGTGTCGGGAATGGCGAAATGTTCTTCAAGACCGATCTTGCCCTGCATGGCGTTCTCCCTTTGCCTGCGTCACAATCCAGCCTAATCAATGAGCGGCCCCGGTCCAAGAGGGCGCTGGGGGCGAACAGGGGGACGCGATGGCGAACATCGTTCTGGTGCATGGGGCGTGGAGCGGGTCATGGTCATGGAATGGCGTGGCGCCCCTGTTGCGGGCGAGCGGCCATGAGGTCCATGCGCCCACCCTCACCGGCCTCGCGGAGCGCAGCCATATTCCCCCGACGCAGCTCAACCTCTCCTCCCATGTGGCGGACATAGCGGGGCTGCTGCGCTGGAACGACCTCAAAGATGTGATCCTCGTCGGCCATTCCTATGGCGGCATGGTCATCACCGGCGCAGCGGATCGCGAGATCGCCCGCGTCAGGGGCATGATCTATGTCGACGCCCACGTTCCCGACAGCGGGCAGAGCGCCTGGGATCTGTCCGGCCCCGAGCGGGCGGGCGCCCAGAAGGCGGCGGCAATGGCCCATGACGGCGGCCATTCCGTGCCGCGCGGCCGCGCCCCCGCCAACAGCAGCCCGGCCGACGCCCACAGATTCGATGCGCTCTTCACCGCCCACCCCATCAACTGCTTCAGCGAACCCTATGTCGCCACGCGAGCAGAGCCGGACCGCTGGCCGCCGCGCCATTATGCGGTCTGCACCGCCTATGACCCGAGCCCCTTCCAGACCATCGCCGCACGCCTGCGCAAGGACGCGGCCTGGAGCGTGAGCGAGCTGCACGCCTATCACGATGTGGTGCGCACCCATCCCGCCGATGTGGCGGCGCTGATCGAGGATGTCATCGCAAGGTGGAGCCGCGCCGCCTGACCGTCATCAAATTGTCGACGATTCCTGCTGAAGCTTGCGCCAGGGTCCGAATCGGCCATACGAGGGCGCAGACATGCACAACGCCGCCACAAAAGCCTGGCGCACCACAAGGGATTTCATGCCGCAGACCATCGCGCTGTTTCCCGGCGCCAGGCCGATCCGGGATCTGCAGGGCCTGCCGGCGTCGCTCGGGCGGATCGGCGCCCTTGAGGTGCGGCTCGCGACCCACAAGCGCGACATCCGCAAGGCGCAGAAACTGCGCTTCAAGGTCTTCTATGAAGAGGGCGGCGCCATCGCAGACGCGCGCAGCGCCCTCACACGCCGCGACATCTGCGCCTTCGACCGCATCTGCGATCATCTGATCGTCATCGATCATGATTCCGTCACCCGCTTTGGTCGGCGCAAGCCCAAGGTCGTCGGCTGCTATCGTTTGCTGCGGCAGGAGGTGGCCGAGCGCAATGGCGGTTTCTACTCCGCCAGCGAATTCGACATAGCGCCCCTGCTCGCGCGCCATTCGGCCAAGCGTTTTCTCGAACTCGGCCGCTCCTGCGTGCATAAGGACTGGCGCGCCAAGCGCGTGCTGGAGCTGATGTGGCGGGGCATATGGACCTATGTGCGCCATCACCGGGTGGATGTGATGATCGGCTGCGCAAGTCTGCCGGGCGCCGATCCCGCGCCCCATGCGGCGACGCTCGCATGGCTCGGCGCTTCGGCCTCGGCGCAAGACGAGTGGTCGACGCGCGCGCTACCGTCCCGGCGGATCGTCATCGATCCTGCGGAAGCCATAGAGCTTGAAACGCGCCGGGCCATGGGCAAGCTGCCGCCCCTGCTCAAGGGCTATATCCGCATCGGCGCCAGAATCGGTGCGGAGGCTGTGAGCGACCGCCAGTTCGGCACGACCGACGTCTTCATCATCATGCCGGTCGCGCAAATCGATCCGCGATACATCAGTTATTTCAGCACCCCCGAAAGCGAAGGGCGCCTCGCGGCCTGAAGCGCGCCAGCTTGCCCGCGTCTCTCCGCTTGCCTACCATGGTCGAAAACGTGGTCCTCGCCACGATGGAGATCGGGATGAGACGTCTGAAAATTGGCCTGCTGCTGGGCCTCGCCCTTTTTGCGCAGCAAGCGGCCGCCGCCACGAAGATCGTCATCGGCACCGTGCCCAACATCGGCGACGGGCCGCTGATCTGCGGCATCGAGCGGGGCTATTTCAGAGAGCAGGACGTGGAGGTGGACATCGTCCCCTTCAAGACCGCCTCGGAGATGACGCCGCTGATGGCGCGCGGCGATCTCGCGATGATGGGCGGCGGCGTCAGCGCCTCTTTCTTCAACAGCGTCGCGCAGGGCCTGCCCCTGCGCTATTTCGTCAACCGAGGCCAGGCGCCGGTCTGGCACGGGATCGTCGTGCGCAAGGGGCTTGAGGGCAAGGTCAGGAACGCGAAAGACCTGAAGGGCCTGCGCATCGCGACGAGCGCTGCGGGGGGCCTGTCGGAATATGAGCTCGGCAAGACCCTGGAGACGGCGGGCCTCAGCCTTGATGACGTCGACACGAAACATCTGGGCATGCCCCAGTCCGTCGCCGCGATTCAATCGGGCGCGGTGGACGCGGGCGTCTTCGTCGGCCCCTTCGACACGGCGGCGATCCAGAGCGGCGGCTTCCTGCTGCTCTATGCTGACGAACTTGTGAAGCCGCGCATGGAGGTGAGCGGCCTGATGTACAACACCACATGGGCCGCGAAGAACGGCGCTGCGCTTGATCGCTTCACCCTCGCCTACATCAAGGGCGTGCGTTGCTTTCTCGACGCCGAGAAGCCCGGGCCGCTGCGCGAAGAGATGATCGACGGCTTCGTCAAATATTCCGCCATCAAGGACCGTGCGATCTATGCGGACATGAAATGGACCGCGATCCATCGCGACGGGCGGGTTGAAGTCGACTCGCTCATGGACATGCAGGATTTCTACATCAGGCGCGGCTACATCACGAAAAAGCTCGGCGCTGATGCGTTATTTGACCCTGGCCCTGTCGAACGGGCGTTGAAAATTCTCGGGGTCGAACAAAAATAACGGCGGCTGGCGAGAGGGGCGGCGTCTGCGGCGGGCAAGCAGTTCTTGCTTTCCGCCAAATTATCGCCCTAATCATGCCTTGCATTTTGCGCCCCGTGCCGGATGGCCGGTCGGAGCGGTGGTTTGATCTAATGGGGGAGGCAGCGCATGCGCGCAGGCGTGTCGGCGCTTTTGATGGTGTCCTGTGTATCTCTTGCGTCCATTACGGCGGCGCAGGCGAAAGATCCCAGTCCTGAATCCGTAAGGGGGCTTTACCTCGCGACGGATTTCCCGGCCCTGCAGATCCGCGCAGGCGAGGAGACGACGCTTCCCCTCACGATCTACAACTACGGCCTGCCGCCGCAGCGCACCTCCATCACCATCGCCGACAAGCCCGGCGACTGGACGGCGGATGTGGAAGGCTCGGGCAAGCCCGTGAGCGCCGCCTTTGTGGATTATGACGGGCGCGCCAACCTCAATCTCAAGCTGAACATCCCCGCGACCGCCAGGCCCGGCGACTACAAGATCTCCATCAACGCCAATGGCGACGGCGCCAATTCGTCCCTGCCGATCTCGATCAAACTGGCCGAGCCTCTTGCGGCGAAACTCACGGCGACGCCGAAATTCCCGGTGCTGCGGGGCTCGCCGAAATCGAGCTTCGATTTCAACGTGGCCGTGAAGAACGAAAGCGGCGCCGACATGACGGTGAACCTGCGCGTCGACGCGCCCGCAGGCTTCACCTCCACCTTCAAGGAAGGCTACAGCACCCAGGAGATCACCAGCCTCTCGATCAAGGCGAACGAGAGCAAGGACATCACGGTGGCCGTGAAGCCGGGCCCGCGCGCCCCTGCGGGCGAGACCCCCGTCACCCTCGCCATCGCGGGCGACAAGGCGAGCGTGCAGGCCAAGCTCGCGCTCGACATCAGCGGCCAGCCCACCGTCGCCCTCACCGGGCAGGACGAGCGCCTCAGCGGCGAGGCGACTGCGGGTCAAGAGCGCAGCATTCCGCTGGTCGTGCGCAACACGGGCTCGGCCCCGGCGCGCGGGATCAGCCTCAGCGCCAGCCCGCCCAGCGGCTGGAAGGTCACCTTTGACCCCAAGGAGATCCCCGAGATCGCGGCGGGCGAGGAGCAGAAGGTCTCCGCCCTCGTCACCCCCAGCGCCAAGGCCATCGCGGGCGACTACATGGTCAGCATGCGCGTCTCGGGGGAGGGCGTCTCCGAATCCGCCAACTACCGCGTGACTGTGACCACCTCGACCCTCTGGGGGGTGACGGGCGTCGCGGTCATCGGCGCGGCCCTGCTCGTGCTGATGGGCGCCGTGGGGAGGTTCGGCCGCAGATGAGCCAGCCGGTCATCCGCACGCAGGCGCTCACCAAGGCCTATGGATCAAGGCTCGCCGTCGACAAGCTCGATCTGACCATCGAGCCCGGCGAAGTCTTCGGTCTGCTCGGGCCGAACGGGGCTGGCAAGACGACGACCATCCTGATGCTGCTCGGCCTCACCGAGCCGACCTCGGGCGTGGCGGATGTGGCGGGCTTCGACCCGCTGCGCCAGCCGCTCGAAGTCAAGCGCCGGGTGGGCTACATGCCCGATCAGGTCGGCTTCTATGACAATCTCACGGGCGTCGAGAATCTGCGCTACACCGCGCGTCTCTGCGGCTTCACGAGCAAGGAGGCGGACGAGCGCATCGCCAAAGCCCTTGCGCGCGTGCGCCTGACAGAAGCGGGCCAAAGAGCGGTGGCGGGCTATTCGCGCGGCATGCGCCAGCGCCTCGCCATCGCGGAGATCCTGATGAAGGGCGCCTCCATCGCCATTCTCGACGAGCCGACGGGCGGGCTTGATCCGCAGTCGACGCGGGAGTTTCTGGAGCTGATCCGCTCCCTGAAGAAGGACGGCATGACCATCCTTCTGTCGTCGCACATGCTGGAGCTCGTGCAGTCCGTCTGCGACCGGGTGGCCCTCTTCAGCCAGGGCAAGATCGGCCTCATGGGCCGGGTCGAGGATCTCCTGCGCAATGTGCTGGGCGGCTCGCACATCATCCGCATCGAGGCGAGCGGGGCGGGGCTGGAGGCGGCGCTGGAGCGCGTGCCCGGCGTCACCCGCGTCACACGCGATGGTCCCGTGCTGCGCATCGAGGCGACAGGAGACATTCGCGGCGACATCGCCCGCGCCATCGTCGGCGCCGGCGGCGACCTCACCATGATGGACGCAGGCCATGCGAGCCTGGACGACGTCTATGCGCGCTTTTTCGAGGGCATACCCAATGCGGCGTGAAGGATCGGCGCTCGCGGGCGCTGGAACGGTGATGATGAAGGAGCTCGGAGACAATCTCTCGAGCACCCGCATGCGCCTGCTCGAACTTTTGGTCTTCCTGACCGGCGCCGGCGCGGTCTTCGCCACCATCGGCGAGGTGCGCGACGCCGTGGGCGAAGACCCCTTCGTCTTCCTGCGCATCTTCACCACCGCCAAGGGCGAGACCCTGCCCTCCTTCGCGGCCTTTCTGGGCTTCCTCATCCCCATCGTCGCCATCGCGCTCGGCTTTGACAGCGTCAACAGCGAGTTCAATGGCAAGACCATGAGCCGCATCCTCGCCCAGCCCATCTATCGCGACGCGCTGCTGTTTGGAAAATTCATGGCGGGGCTGACGACCCTTGCGGTCATGCTATGCGCGCTCTGGATCTTCGTGATCGGCCTCGCCATCCTTATGCTGGGCCTGCCGCCCGGCGGCGAGGAAGTCATGCGCGGCCTCGCCTTCCTCATCGCCTCCATCGCCTATGGCGGCGCATGGCTGGCGCTCGCCATGCTCTTTTCCGTGAGCTTCCGTTCGGCCGCCACGGCGGCGCTGGCCTCGCTCGCGGTCTGGCTGCTCTTCGCCTTCTTCTGGAACATGGTGGTGACGGTGCTGACCCCGGTGCTGGCGCCGGTCGACCCCTATAATCCCATGTCGGTGCTGCATACGGTTGAGGTCGGCCAGGCTCTTTCGCGCCTGTCGCCCAACACGCTCTTCGCCGAGACGACGCTGGCCTTCCTGAACCCCGGCACGCGCTCGCTTGGCCTTGTTCTGACCTCGCAGATGCAGGGCGCGATCTCCGGACCCCTGCCCTTCAGCGAAAGCGTAGCCCTCGTCTGGCCGCAGGTCACGGGCCTGCTCGCCACGGTCATCGGCCTCTTCACCGTGGCCTATGTGATGTTCCAGCGTCAGGAAGTGCGCGCCTGAGCCCTCCGCCCTGCGCCCCTTGCCCGCAAAGCCCTTCGCCTTAGTTCCCTGACAGGGGCCAGCGAAGGGAGCCAGCCGTGGACGCGGCCATCGCCGATTACGCCATGATCGGGGACTGCGAGACCGCCGCCCTCGTGCATCGCTCGGGCTCCATCGACTGGCTGTGCCTGCCGCGCTTTGATTCCGACGCCTGTTTCGCCCGGCTCATAGGCGACCGCGACAATGGGCACTGGTCCATCTGCGCGCGCGACGTCATCGAAACGCGCCGCGCCTATCGCGACGGCACCCTGATCCTCGTCACCTATCTCGTCACGAAGACCGGCGCCGCGCGGGTCATCGACTTCATGTCGCCGCGCGATCAGCATGCCGATCTCATCCGCATCGTCGAGGGCATACAGGGCAGCGTGACCTTCGACGTCGAGCTTGTGATCCGCTTTGATTACGGGCGGACGATTCCATGGGTGACCCATGCCGATCCCACGACCCTCATGGCGGTGGCGGGGCCGAACACCCTCTTTCTGCAAACGTCTGTCCGATTGCGTGGACATGACATGCGCACCGAAGGCGTCTTCTCCATCAAGCCGGGGGAGCGCATTCCCTTCCTGCTCACCCACCGCATCTCGCTCTCCGAACGCCCGCCCCATGTGGAGGCCATGACCGCGCTTGAGAACACCGAACGCTACTGGCGGGCGTTCTCTGACCGCTGCCCAGAAGTCGGCCCCTGGACCCATCAGGTGAAGCGCTCGCTCATCACCTTGAAGGCCCTGACCTATGGGCCGACCGGCGGCATGGTCGCCGCCGCCACGACCTCCCTGCCCGAGAAGATCGGGGGAGCCCGCAACTGGGACTATCGCTATTGCTGGCTGCGCGACGCCACCTTCACCCTGCAGTCCTTCATGCATCTGGGCTATTTCGAAGAGGCCGCAGCCTGGCGCGACTGGCTCTTGCGCGCCATCGCCGGCGACCCCGCGCAGATGCAGATCATGTATGGGGTGAGCGGCGAGCGGCGGCTGACTGAATGGGAGGCGCCCTGGCTCAGAGGCTTTCGCGATTCACAGCCCGTGCGCATCGGCAACGCCGCCGCGGGGCAGATGCAGCTTGATGTGCGCGGCGAAATCATCGACGCCATGGCGCGTGCGGCCAAGGGCGGCATCGCGCCCCATCCGCGCAACGCCGAGCTCAACCGCGTCAGCCTCGACTATCTCGCCACGATCTGGCGCGAGCCCGACGAAGGCATCTGGGAGATGCGCGGGGGACGCAGGCATTTCACCCATTCCAAGGTCATGGCCTGGGTCGCCTTCGACCGGGCGCTCTCCTATGCGCCGCAGACCGCGCGAGACCGCGCCGATCAGGAGCGGTGGCGGGCCATCCGGGACGAGATCCACGCGGAGATCTGCGAAAGGGCTTTCGACCCCGCGCAGAACTCCTTCACCCAGGTCTATGGCGAGCCGTGGCTCGACGCGAGCCTGCTGCATCTGGCGATGGTGGGCTTTCTGCCGCCGGACGATCCGCGCATTCTGGGCACCATCGCCGCCATCGAGAAGCGCCTCGTGCGCGATGGCCTGACGCTGCGGTATGAAACCGATCTTGTGGGCGACGGCTTGCCGCCCGGCGAAGGGCGTTTTCTCGCCTGCAGCTTCTGGCTCGCCGACAATATGGTGCTGACCGGGCGCCATGACGAAGCCCGCGCGCTCCTCGAGCGCCTGCTCGCCCTGTGCAACGACGTCGGCCTGCTCGCCGAACAATATGACCCCGACGCGCAGGAGATGCTGGGCAATTTCCCCCAGGCCTTCAGCCATGTCGGGCTCATCAACACAGCGGTCAATCTGTCACGCGCCATGGGCCCTGCGGCGGAGCGCGCCGCCGCAGGAGCCGCATCGCCTGCGGCTAGGGCTTCTGGAACTTGAGGACGAATTCATCCACCGGCGTGGGATTGCGGAAGACCGGCGCGTCGCGCTGATCCTCGGGATGACGCAGGAAATCGCCAGAGGCGACAAGCTTGAACCCGGCCGCCTCGACCTCGGCCCGCAAGGTGGATTCCCCGATGCGATGCAGGGTCTTGCTGACGTTCGCCCCATCTTCGGGCTTGGCCGCATGGTCCGCAATGACGAGGTATCCGCCGGGCTTCAGGGCCGCGAAGATCGCCTTGTTCATGCGGGCGCGATCAACGCCCATATGGATCGTGTCATGATAGGCGAAGAAGAAGGTGGCCATGTCGAAGGCGCCGGCCTCCGCAGGGGCGGGATCCTCATAGGGCCGCGCCAGCGCGACAGCGTTGCGCATGGCGGGGGTCTGCATGCGCGCTTCGAGCTTCTCGGATTTGCCGACGTTCTGCGCATAGACCTTGCCGGTCTCACCGACCGAGCGCGCGAGCAGTTCGGAGCTGTAGCCGGCGCCGGCGCCGAGATCGAGCACCTTCATGCCGGCCTTGGCGCCGATGAAGGGAAGAAACTGCGCCGCCTGCCGCTTGCCGTCATTCTGCTTGTCCGCATCGGTGCGGTCGGGCGCGGCGAGAATGGCGTTGTAATCCTGCGCAAGGGCGGCGCCCATGCTCGACAAGGCGAGCGCGCCCGAGACGATGGCGGCGAAGACAGCGACGGCTCTCATGGTGACCTCCCTGATTTCAGGGGCCCATGATCGGCGCAAGCGAGGGAGATGGCAAGCGAAGCTTCATCGCAAAAGCCTCACCCCTCCAGCTCCTCGCGCAGCATCTCCAGCTCGAGCCATTCCTGCTCGAGCCCGTCGATCTTCTGCTGCAAGGCGCCATAGTCGGTCGTGGCCCTGGCGAAGCCGTTGGGGTCTTTCGTGTAGAAGGCGGGGTCGTCGATTTTCTTTTGCAGCACGGCCTGTTTCGCCCGCAGTTCGTCGATGCGGCCGGGGATCGTCTCCAGCGCATGCTTCTGCTTGAAGGACAAGCGGCCCTTTGCCTTTGCAGGGGCTGCAGCCGCAGCCGCGGCGCGTTTTTTCTCCCGCTCCTGCTTGCGCGAGGCGCCTTCGCCGCCGACCCCGAAGCCGCGCTGGGAGACCATGTCCGAATAGCCGCCGGCATATTCGACAAAGCGCCCCTCGCCCTCGCTGACGATGACGGAGGTCGCCACCCGGTCCAGAAAATCGCGGTCATGGCTGACGACGAGAACCGTGCCGGGATAATCGGCGATCATCTCCTGCAGGAGATCGAGGGTTTCGAGATCAAGATCATTGGTGGGCTCGTCGAGCACCAGAAGATTGGAGGGCAGCGACAGGGCCCGCGCCAGCACGAGCCGTCCGCGCTCGCCGCCCGACAGGCGCGACACGGGGGTGCGGGCCTGTTCGGGCGAAAAGAGAAAGTCCTTCATATAGCCGATGACATGCTTGCGCTCGCCATTGATGTCGATGAAGTCGCCGCCGCCGCCGGTCAGCACATCCTTCAAGGTGGCGTCGGCCTCCAGCGAGATGCGCTTCTGGTCAAGGCTCGCCATCTGCACATTGGCGCCAAGCCGCAGCTTGCCCGTGTCAGGCTCAAGCGCGCCTGTGAGCATGGAGATGAGCGTGGTCTTGCCAGCCCCGTTCGGACCCACGACGCCGATGCGGTCGCCGCGCAGGATGCGCGTGCTGAAATCGGCGACGATGACGCGCTCCCCATAGGCCTTGGAGATATGTTCGGCCTCGATAACGAGCTTGCCGGAGACGGCGCCCTCGGAGACGCTGATCTGCACATCGCCAAGAACCTTGCGCTGCTCGCGCACCTGCGAACGCAATTCGGCGAGACGGCCCATCCGGCCCATGTTGCGCTTGCGGCGTCCGCTCACGCCATGGCGCACCCAATGCTCCTCATTGACGATGAGGCGGTCGAGCTTGTGGCGGTCGCGCTCTTCCTCTTCGAGCACCTGATCGCGCCAGGCTTCGAAATCGCCGAAGCCCCGGTCGAGGCGGCGCGTGCGGCCCCGGTCGAGCCAGACGGTGGCGTTGGTGAGGGTCTGCAGGAAGCGCCGGTCATGGCTGATGATGACGAGGGCGGAGCGCAGAGAGGCGATCTCCTTCTCCAGCCATTCGATGGCGGGCAGGTCGAGATGGTTGGTGGGCTCATCCAGCAGCAGCACATCCGGCTCGGGCGCCAGCACCCGCGCAATGGCCGCGCGCCGGGCCTCGCCGCCGGACAGGCGCGCGGGATCCTCATCGCCGGTGAGGCCAAGCTGGTCCAGAAGATAGCGGGCGCGATAGGGCTCATCGCCCGGACCAAGTCCCGCCTCGACATAATCGAGCACCGTGTCGAAGCCGCTGAGGTCCGGCTCCTGCGGCAGGTAGCGCACGGTCGCGTCAGGCTGGAAGAAGCGCACGCCCTTGTCGGCCTCGGTCTGGGCGGCGGCGATGCGCAGAAGCGTCGACTTGCCCGAGCCATTGCGCCCGACCAGAGCCAGCCGCTCGCCCGGCGAAACGGAAAGCTCCGCGCCCTCCAGCAGGGGCTTGCCGCTGATGGTGAGTTCAATGCCTTGCAGGGTCAGAAGAGGGGGAGCCATGGCGCCTACCAATGAGAGGTCGCCCGGGGTTTAGGCCATCGCGGGGCGCAGGAACAGGGCGAAAAGCAGCGACCGCAGATATTGCAAAACTTTAGACGAATCGGCGCAATACAAATGCAGGAGTCAAGAAAATAATTGACGATTCGCCTGAATTGAGATAGAAAAATCATGCAGGTCACTGCATCTCGAACATCCTGATCCACTCAGGAGAACGGCTTAGTCCGTAGCCTTTTGGCGTAGAGGTGCGGGGCCTGCTTTTTCATGTTCGCGGCCGCATGTTCCAGACGGTGAATCGGGTCGCCGATCTCGGACTGTCGTAATCAAAAGATGACATGCCGCTTTGCTCCAGAACATGTTTTGCGATCAGCTTTTTGGATTCTCTGCCCCCCTCAAGCAGATGCCTGCCGTTCCTGACCGCGCAAACAGCGCCAAGGATCACATCGTTCAGTTGCAGGATGTCGCATTGCTTTGAATCCTCAGGTTCGATCACCTTCCAGGGATTGCCTCTGATTTTATGATCGCGCGCCATGGCGGCGTTCAGCATACGGCGGAGGTCTTCGAGGCTTGTGCTGCTGTTGCGCCTGTCGACGCGCACGAAAAGGCTCCCATGCGGACCGCACAGTTTGCCGAACTTATGATGAAGCACCTGATAATAAAGCTTCGAAAGACCCACATCCCGGTCGCCATCGTTATATTTTCCATGCTGCCATTTATGGCTATCGAAAACGATGCAGTGGAACTGGCATTGATCAGCTTTGTTCAAGGCAAAGAAATAATCGACGAGATGTTTATATTCTTCGGTCTTGGCGTCGGTGATCTTTGTCCACTTGAGCTCCTTCGTCATGGTGAATCTGTCGCGAAAGGCTTCCATATCGGCCAAGATGCGATTGATGGAATCCCGGCGCATCGAGATCCCGCCGACCACAGTGAACCTGTCCGTGGAGATCCCTGACTCATCACAGAAAAAAGCGAAGTCCTGATGACAGGTGATTGGCATGACAGGGCCAGAGCGAAAAGGCCAAGCTTAAGGAAATCTTTCCAGATCGTAAAGGACATGATGACCCGAATGATCCCCCACCCCCGTGAAACTCTTTTTTGCCAATTTCCTTGTTAGAGTCGCAGGGTTGTTCATCAGGGACGTTTCATGACGCAGACTGTCGCAGCGGCCATGGCCGCGCTGGAGGCGCATCGGGTCGAGATCGGCCAGCATCGCATCGCCGATCTCTTCAGCGGGGATCCCGACCGTTTCGCGCGCCTGCAGGTCAAGCTGGACGACCTGCTGTTCGATTATTCGAAGCACGGGGTCACCGACGCCACCCTCGCCCATCTCATGACCCTCGCCCGCGCCGCGGGCATTGAGGCGCAGCGCGAGCGGCTCTTTGCGGGGGAGCTCGTCAACAACACCGAAAAACGTCCCGCGCTGCACATGGCCCTGCGAAACTTTTCACAGGCGGCCATGCGCGCCGATGGCGAGGCTGTCGATGGGCTGGTCAGCGCCGAACGGGCGCGCCTCTTCGCCTTCGCGGCGAGCCTGCGGGACGGGGTCATCCGCGGGTCGAGCGGCCATGCCTTCACCGATGTGGTGAACATCGGCATCGGCGGGTCCGATCTTGGCCCCGCCATGGCGGCGCGGGCGCTCAGCCCCTTCGGCAAGCCGGGCCTGCGCATGCATTTCGTCGCCAATGTGGACGGGGCGGATCTTGCCGACGCCCTGGCGGGGCTCGATCTGGCGCGCACCTTCTTCATCGTCTGCTCCAAGACCTTCACCACGCAGGAGACCATGGCCAACGCCCGGGCCGCCCGCGCGCTCGTGGCGGCGGCGCTGGGGGAGGCTGCGGTGGCCGATCATTTTGCGGCGGTATCGACTCGAAACGATCTGGTCGCGGCTTTCGGCGTCAGGCCGGAGCGGACCTTCTGCATGTGGGACTGGGTGGGCGGGCGCTATTCGATCTGGTCCTCCATCGGCCTGTCGCTCGCCATCTTCATCGGCCCCGAGCATTTCGAGGCCTTCCTGCGCGGCGCCCATGACATCGACCAGCATTTCAAAGATGCGCCCTTGCAGGACAACATCCCCGTCCTGATGGGCCTGCTGGGGGTCTGGCATCGCAATGTCTGGGGCCGCCAGTCCCATGCGGTCATCCCCTACGACCAGCGGCTCGCCCGCTTCCCGGCCTATCTGCAGCAGCTCGACATGGAGTCGAACGGCAAATCGGTGACGCGGGATGGCGAGGAGACCCTGTTCGAAACCGCGCCGGTCATCTGGGGCGAGCCCGGCTCCAATGGCCAGCACGCCTTCTTCCAGATGCTGCATCAGGGCACCGATGTGATTCCCGTGGATTTTCTGGTGGCGGCCGAGCCCACCGCCGCCGACGCAGGCCAGCATGCCCTGCTCGTCGCCAACTGCCTCGCCCAGAGCGAGGCCCTGATGCGCGGGCGCTCATTGGATCAGGCGCGCGACATGCTGCTGGCGCAGGGGCTTGACGCCAAGGCGGCGGCGGCCCTCGCCCCCCACAAGACCTTTCCCGGCGACCGGCCCTCCAGCACCTTCCTCTATCGCGCGCTCACCCCCCGCCAGCTCGGGCGGCTGATCGCGCTCTATGAGCACAAGGTCTTCGTCCAGTCCGTGATCTGGAGCATCAACCCCTTCGACCAGTGGGGCGTGGAGCTCGGCAAGGAGCTTTGCAGCCGGCTGGCGCCATTGGTGAGCGATCGCGCCGCGCCCCTCGACGGGCTCGACGGCTCGACGGCGGGGCTCATCGCCTGGCGCAGGAGCCTGGGGGGCTGAACTATTCGTCTTCGCCGAAGCGGTTGGCGATGAGGGCGCCAAGGCCCGCAAGCGCTTCTTCTGCTTGCGCGCCGCGCGCCGAGACGGTGATGGTGGAGCCGATGCCGGCCCCCAGGGTCAGGATGCCCATGATGGAGGAGCCGCCGACCGTCTCGCCGCAGCGGCTGACGAAGATCTCGGCGTCGAAGCTTTCAGCGCATTGGACGAATTTGGCGGTGGCGCGGGCGTGCAGGCCCTTGCGGTTCACAATCTCGAAGGTTTGGGAGATCGCGCCCTCGATGGGGGCCGCGACATCCGGGCAATCATTGCAATCGCTATCGTCCATCATTTTCCGCTCAGGATACGGCTTGCGACGGAAATATATTTCCGTCCCGCATCCTGAGCCTGAACGACCGCTTGTTCAAGCGTGGATTGATCGCGCACCGAGGCGAGCTTGATCAGCATGGGCAGATTGATGCCCGCGACGACGTCAACGCGGGAGCCTTCCATCACGGAAATGGCGAGATTGGAGGGGGTGCCGCCGAACATGTCGGTCAGCAGGATGACGCCAGACCCGCCCTCGACAGACTGAATGGCCGAGATGATGTCCTTGCGACGCTGCTCCATGTCGTCCTCGGGCATGATCGTCACGGTCTCCACCTGTTTTTGTGGACCAACGACATGTTCGAGGGCGGCGCGGAACTCCGTCGCCAGACGCCCGTGGGTCACCAGCACCATACCGATCATTTCGACCGACCGCTCATGGGATATTCCGCCTCGCAACGCTCGCCAGGCTCAGCCGGGAGGTGCGCCATTTTGTGCATTGCACCGCCAATGGCAAGTAAAATGAACGAAATTTTTCATACCCAATTCAGGAAGGCGAGAACCCGCCGCGCCGCTTCCTGGGGCGCGCAGCCCGTCCAGATCGTCAGAACAGGCAGATCCACCCCCGCGACACAGGCGGCAGGCGCCTCGGTCTCGGGCAGGCGCGGCGGGGCCTCGCTCAAGTCGACGACGCAGCGCAGCACGCCCGCCATGACCGGCATGTCAGCCAGAACGCCCGTGGCCCGCTCCTCGATCCGGCCGTTGAGGGCGGGATGTCCGCGCACCAGCGCCCGTCCGCCCGCAGGGCTCACGGCCACACGGTCGTCGCCGATCAGGCGGCTGAAGAGGCCCCGCCGCCGCGCCTCGGCCATGAGGGCGAGGGCGAGCTGGCTCTTGCCAGCCCCGCTGGCGCCGCGAATCAGCACCGCCCCCTCCGCCACAAGGACGGCGCTCGCGTGCAGATAGGGGGCGTCGCCGCTCATTTGAGGTCGGGAAGCCAGATGGTGAAGCGCGCGCCCCGCACGCAGCCGCCTGCCGGATCAAGCCGGTTGGAGGCGGTGATGCGGCCGCCGTGGGCGGTGACGATCTGGCGCGAGATGGAGAGGCCAAGGCCGGAATTCTGCCCAAAGCCATGGTTGGGCCGGTCGGTGTAGAAGCGCTCGAAGATCCGTTCAAAGGCATGGGCGGGAATGCCCGGCCCATCGTCGTCGACGATGATCTCGATCCCCTCCTGCGCAGGCTGGCCGCGCGCGCCCGAACGTCCCCGGCGCAGCGCAATGCGCACGCCGCCCCCGCGCGGCGAAAACGAGCGTGCGTTCTCCAGCAGATTGGTAAGCACCTGAGACAGGCGCAGGTCATGGCCGCGCACGATGTAGCCCTTGCCCGCGAGGGGGGAGACATCGACGGTGAAGGACACCCCATCGCCACGCTCCACCTGATTGGCCATATCGGCCACGGCGCGCACGAGTTGCGCCATGTCGACGGGCTGCATGTCGGCGCGGGCGAGCTCCGCATCCAGCCGCGAGGCGTCGGAAATGTCGCTGATGAGCCGATCAAGACGGCGCACGTCATGCTGGATGACGTCGAGCAGGCGTTGGCGCGACTCCTCATTGCGCGCCATGGGCAGGGTCTCGACCGCGCTGCGCAGGGACGTCAGGGGATTCTTGAGCTCATGGGCCACATCCGCCGCGAAGCTCTCGATGGCGTCGATGCGGTTGTAGAGCGCGCCTGTCATGTCGCGCAGGGCGCCGGAGAGATGGCCGATCTCATCGGCGCGGTCGGTGAAGTCGGGAATCTCCTGACGCGACTTGATGCCCCGGCGCACGCGCTCGGCGGCCTCCGCAAGGCGCCGCATGGGCTCGGCGATGGCGCCCGCCAGAAAGACCGACAACAGGAACATCACCGCCGCCGAGACAAGGAAGATGCGCACGATGGCCCAGCGTTCGCTGGCGATGATCTTGTCGATGTCGCCGCCTTGCGTGGACATCAGCAGCACGCCGCGCACGGCGCGGAACCGCTGGATCGGCACCGCCACCGAGACGATGGTCTCACCCTTGGTGTTGACGCGCACGATGGAGGACGAGGCGCCCTTCAGCGCATCTTCAACCTCGGGATAGCCGCGCCCGTTGCCAAAGCCAAGGTCTTCATAGACGGGCAGGCCCACCGAGCCGAAGCGTCCGCGCAGCATGTTCCATGTGCGCTCGAAGATCGTGCCCTGCGCCTCATCCTGACCGGCGGCGGGCAGATCGAACTTTAGGATGTTGGAGCGGGGGGTGAGGGAGCGCGAATCCAGCAGCAGATAGCCTTCGCGATCATAGATGCGCGCCCGGGTGCGGGTCGGCGAAACGAGGCGGCGCAGCACGGGGCCGACGCGCTCGGGATTGATCGAGAATTCGAGCTGCGGATCAATCTCGCCCGCCGCGCCATAGCTCTCGCCGGGCGCAAGCTGCAGGAGTTTTTCGGGGTCGATGGTGATCGCATCGGTCTCCACCGCCGCCGAAGCCGCGATGGCGGAGGCGATGATCTGGCCCTGCGTCTGCAGGCTCTGCACGCGCGCGTCGATGAGGCCTTCGCGGAACTGGTTCAGATAAAGGAAGCTGACGAAAAGCGCGACGAGGCCGCCGAGATTGAGCACCACGATCCGGCGCGTGAGGCTCGAGCCCAATCGCGCCTGCAAGGCGGCGAAGAGGCGCTTGCGCAGGGGGGGTGAAGAGGCGCGCGCAGGCGAAGGCGCGAAGCCCCCATCCTCGCTGAGCGGCTCGCCCTCGACCTTTTGAACGCTGTGCGCGTCGATGCCCATGCCCCGATTGAGCCCCGCTCCGCCCCTGAAGGCTTATGCTTCCTTGAAGCGATAACCGACGCCATAGAGCGTCTCGATCATCTCGAAGTCGTCGTCGACGACCTTGAACTTCTTGCGCAGGCGCTTGATGTGGCTGTCGATGGTGCGGTCGTCCACATAGACCTGATCGTCATAGGCCGCGTCCATGAGGGCGTTGCGGCTCTTGACGACGCCAGGGCGCGTGGCCAGGGCCTGCAGGATCAGGAACTCGGTGACCGTCAGGGTCACCGGCTCGTTCTTCCAGGTGCAGGTGTGGCGCTCAGGATCCATCTTGAGCAGGCCCCGCTCCAGGATCTTGGCCTCCGACTCCTTCTGGGCGGCAGCCTCTTTGGGGTTGGCGCGGCGCAGGATCGCCTTGACGCGCTCCACCAGCAGGCGCTGGGAGAAGGGTTTGCGGATGAAGTCGTCCGCGCCCATCTTCAGGCCGAAGAGTTCGTCGATCTCCTCATCCTTGGAGGTGAGGAAGATCACGGGCAGGTCGGACTTCTGCCGCAAACGGCGCAGCAGCTCCATCCCGTCCATGCGCGGCATCTTGATGTCGAAGATGGCGAGGTCGGGGGGAGATTGCTTCAGCCCGTCGAGGGCGGCGGCGCCGTCCGTATAGGTCTGCACCCGATAGCCCTCGCCCTCAAGGGCGATGGAGACGGAGGTGAGGATGTTCCGGTCGTCGTCGACAAGAGCGATGGTCGGCATGGACTTTCGAACCTCGATGCTGGGCCGGGCCTCCGCCCGGGCTCACCGGGACAGAGAACAGGCCGCGATCTGAATGCGCCATGAACCGCCTTGTTCGCGCCGCCGCCGCGACACTTGACCCATAGATTGGCGCAAATGTGGCGGGCCGGACGCCGGTCATGGTCAGGACTTTGAAAACAATATATGCTTTTTTGACACGATTGGCACCCTTCGAGGCGCAGATGATCGAACGACCACAGGAACCGAAGCCCTCCGGCCCCTTTCCGGTCCCGCCCGGATATGACGCGATAGCTGAGGCGAAACAGTTGCTTCGCACGGTCCGCTCGGGCGCGCTCGGCACCCTGGCGGGCGAGGGGGGCTTTCCCTTCACGAGCCTGACGACGGTGGCGACCGACCATGACGGCGCGCCGATCCTGCTCCTGTCCGGCCTGTCCGCCCATACGCGCAACCTCGCCGCAGACCCCCGCGCCTCGATCCTCCTTGCGCGCATCGGCAAGGGCGATCCGCTGGCCCATCCGCGCCTGACCGTGGTCGGACGGATTGAAAAAGCTCCCGAGGCTGACCGGGCGCGGCTGCGGGCGCGCTTCCTCGCCCGCCACCCCAAGGCGGCGCTCTATGTGGATTTCGGGGATTTCGGCTTCTATCGGCTTGCAGGCGTCAGCGCCCATCTCAACGGCGGCTTCGCCAAGGCGGCGGATTTCCCCTTCGCCGACCTTGTGACCGATGTGAGCGACGCCGGCGCCCTGCTGGAGGCCGAGGAGGGTGCCCTCGCCCATCTCAACGAGGACCATGCCGAGGCCCTCGCGCTCTATGCGCAGAAACTTGCGGGCGAGCCTGCGGGCCGTTGGCGCGCCACCGGGCTCGACCCGGAGGGCCTCGACCTGATGGCGGGCGACCTCACCGCCCGGCTCGCCTTCCCCGAACGGATCACCGGGCCGCAGGCATTGCGCAGGATTCTGGGGGATCTGGCGCGGCAAGCGCGGGAAGGCTGAGCCCTTCATTCTTGCTGCACCGCAGCACATTCACCGATTTCGACCATGGCGATTGGTTGAACTTGCCCTCAAGCCTGCGGGCGACTAAACCACCCCTGCCTTCCCCCATGAGAGAAGGCGGATGCGCGGGCGACCGGCCGGGGCCGGGCCTCAATCGGAGACGATCATGAAACAGTCGGGCACGTTCAATGCTTCATTCGGGATCGACGCTTTCGGCCTCGAAGGCGTGCGAAGCGTTGCGTATAATCTTGAAGCTCCGATGCTCTATGAGGAGTCTCTGCGCCGCGACGAGGCGGTGATCGCCCCCGGCGGCGCCATCGTCGCCGAGACCGGCATCCACACCGGCCGCAGCCCCAAGGACAAGTTCACCGTCCGCGACGCCAACACCGAGACCGCCGTCTGGTGGGGCAACAACAACGCCATGTCCCCCGCCCATTTCGAGACGCTGCTGGCGGACTTCCGCACGGCCTGCAAGGGCAAGGATCTCTTTGTGCAGGATCTCTACGGCGGCGCTGATCCGGCCCTGCGCGTCAAGACCCGCGTCATCTGCGAATTCGCCTGGCATTCGCTCTTCATCCGCAACCTGCTGATCCGTCCCGGTCGCGAAGAGCTCGCCTCCTTCATGGCCGACATGACCATCATCGACCTGCCGACCTTCCGCGCCGATCCCGCGCGCCATGGCTGCAAGAGCGAGACCGTCATCGCCATGGACCTGACCCGCAAGATCGTGCTGATCGGCGGCACCAGCTATGCGGGCGAGATGAAGAAGTCGGTCTTCACCTATCTCAACTGGATGCTGCCCGCCCATGGCGTGATGCCCATGCATTGCTCGGCCGATGTGAACGATGGCGGCGAAGTCGCCATCTTCTTCGGCCTGTCGGGGACCGGCAAGACCACCCTCTCCCAGGATCCCGACCGCATCCTCATCGGCGACGACGAGCATGGCTGGGGCAAGGACGGCGTCTTCAACTTCGAAGGCGGCTGCTACGCCAAGGCGATCCGCCTGTCGCGCGAGGCCGAGCCCGAGATCTACGCCACCACCGAGCGCTTCGGCACGGTGATGGAGAATGTGGTGCTCGATCCCGTGACCCGCGTTCCCGACTTCGACAGCGAAGAGAAGACCGAGAACACCCGCATCGCCTATCCCATCGACTTCATCTCGAACTCCTCGCCCACGGGCCGCAGCGGGCATCCGAAGAATGTGGTGATGCTGACCTGCGACGCCTTCGGCGTGCTGCCTCCCATCTCCAAGCTCGATCCGGCGCAGGCCATGTATCACTTCCTCTCGGGCTACACCGCCAAGGTGGCGGGCACCGAAAAGGGCGTGACCGGCCCCGAGGCGACCTTCTCGACCTGCTTCGGCCATCCCTTCCTGCCGCGCCATGCGTCGGAATATGGCGATCTCCTGCGTGACCTCATCGCCCGCCATCATGTCGATTGCTGGCTGCTCAACACCGGCTGGACCGGCGGCAAGGAAGGCGTCGGCCGCCGCATGCCGATCCGCGTCACCCGCCGCCTCCTGACCGCCGCGCTCGATGGTTCGCTCAATAAGGCGACCTTCCGCACGGACCCCTATTTCGGCCTGGCCGTGCCGACCTCGGTGCCCGGCGTCGAGCCGCATATCCTGAACCCCGTGAAGACCTGGGCCTCGAAGTCCGAATTCGCCGCCACGGCGAAGCATCTCGTCGAGATGTTCAACAAGAACTTCGTCCAGTTCGAGAAGCACGTCGACAAGGCGGTGCTGGAGGCGGCCCCCGCCTCACAGCTCGCCGCCGAATAAGCGAACAAGCCCATAAAGCGAAAACGGCGGCCAAGGGGTCGCCGTTTTTTTATGGCTGTTTGCTGGTTGAAGGATGCGTCAGAGCTTTCGCCAGGTCAGGCTGCGCCGCGTCACCGAGCCGTGGGTGTAGTCGGGCGAGACGGGCGGCGAGAGGATCAGGCGGTCCTCCTCGAAGGCGAAGCCGCGCACCTGATCGGTGCCGACCCAGGACTCGCGGGTGGCCATCTCCACATGATGGATCACCGCATCGCCTTCGATCGTCCAGGGACCGGCGTAGGAGGTGATCTCCTGACCAGGCTGGCCCTGCCTGCTGCGGCGGATGATGACCATCATGCGCGGCTCCGAGGTGTAGCAGATGAACCCCGTCTGGACGACGCCCTGATCGAGCTTCTCGCCGGAATCGGCGACCTCGCGCTCGACGCCGACCAGGCTCCAGGTTCCCAGAAACTTTGCTTTGATGTCAGCGTCCTGCGCCATGGCGGCTCCTCCCGTTTGGCTTCAATCAAACAAATGATGCTCAAGAATATAGACCGCCGCGCCCGCCAGATAGCCAATCAGCGCGAGGCCGCTGATTTTCTTCACGTACCAAAAGAACTGAATCTTCTCCAAACCCATGGCCGCGACGCCAGCCGCCGAACCGATGATGAGGATCGAACCGCCCGTGCCCGCGCAATAGGCCAGAAACTCCCAGAGGAAATGGTCAGGCGGGTATTGCGCAAGGCTGTACATGCCCATGGAGGCCGCGACCAGCGGCACATTGTCGACCACCGCGCTGGCGAGGCCGATGAGGATGACGATCACATCGAGCCGCCCGACGACCTGATCGAGCCATCGTGCGAGGGCTGTCAGAAGATGCGCATGCTCCAGAGTCGCCACCGCCAGCAGGATGCCGATGAAGAACACGATCGAGCCCATGTCGATCCTGCTCAGGGCATGGGCGAGCGTCAGGGGACGCCGGGCTTCGTCATCCTTGTGGCGATGCACGAGATCGCCCACCAGCCAGAGCACGCCCAGACCAAAGAGGACGCCGAGGAAGGGCGGCAGATTGGTCACCGTCTTGAAGGCGGGGACCGCCACCAGAATCCCGAGCCCCAGAAAGAACATCAGGCTGCGTTCGAACTCGCTGGTCCGCGCGCTGGCCATGCCAGAATCCTGTGCGGGGGCCTCCACAAGACGGTCTCGCAGATTGCGGGCGATCACGACAAGAGGCACGACGAGGCTCACCGCCGCAGGCAAAAACACACCCTTCATGATGGCGAGGGGCGTGATCTGCCCGCCAATCCACAACATGGTCGTCGTCACATCGCCGATCGGCGACCAGGCGCCGCCCGCATTGGCCGCGATGATGATGAGGCCCGCCGAGAACAGCCGATCCTCATCCCGGGCGAGAAGCTTGCGCATCAGCGAGACCATGACGATGGCCGTCGTCAGATTGTCGAGGATGGCGCTGAGAAAAAAGGTCACGACGCCGACGAGCCACATCAGGGAAGACAGGCTGGACGTCCCGATTCGCCGGGTGATGACCTCGAAGCCGTCATGGGCGTCCACCACCTCGACGATGGTCATCGCGCCCACCAGAAAAAACACGATCTGCGCGGTCGCCATCACGGATTCGCCCAGCTCCGCATTCAGCTTTGCGGGATCGCCGAGCGCCATGGCGTAGACGGTCCACAGCAGTCCCGCGCCCAGAAGCGCGCTGGCGGATTTGTTGACCCCGAGCGGGTGCTCGAAGGCGATGGCCGCATAGGCCGCCACGAAAACGACGATCAGAAGGGTGGTCATTGCGGGGAATCCCTCTGAAAACGAGCCCGGCCCGGCAAGGGCGATCCCTGCGGGCAGGCGGGGCAAGCCGTGCCAAACGGGGTGGACATCCACAGGATAACAGTTGTTTCCAAGCCTCGCCAGAATCGGGCCGGGGGCGGCGCTTGACGGCGCGCAGCCACATACCTAGTTTTCAGCCTCACGCTGGGCCGGCGACCTCTCGGCCCCGTCCATTCATGAGGGGCCCATGTCCACCAGCAAAGTCACCGACGCCACTTTCGAAGCCGATGTCCTGAAGTCCGCAGAACCCGTCGTGGTCGACTTCTGGGCCGAATGGTGCGGCCCCTGCAAGATGATCGGCCCCTCCCTCGAGGAGATCTCCGCGGAGATGGCGGGCAAGGTCAAGATCGTGAAGATGAATGTCGATGAGAACCCCGGCGTTCCCGGAACCTTCGGCATACGCTCCATCCCCACCCTGATCCTCTTCAAGGACGGCAAGGCCGCTTCCCAGAAGGTCGGCGCCGCCCCCAAGGGCGATCTGGTGAAATGGATCAGCTCGTCGATCTGACCCGCGCCAGCATTCAGAATTTCCAGAGGGCTCCGTCACGCGGAGCCCTTTTCATTTGCCCGTCTTCACCCGCGTCCACTCGCGCGTGATGATCTTCTGCACGGCCAGGTCATTGCTGCTCACCGTGAACAGGCGCTTCATCACCTCCTCGGTCGGATAGATCGCCTTGTTCTCAAGCACGGTCTTGTCGATGAAGGGCTGGGAAGCCGGAATGCTGTTGGCGTAATTCGTCACATTGGTGTTCTGCGCGGCCACCTCAGGCCGCATCATGTAATCGATGAAGGCGTAGGCCTCCTCGACATGCGGCGCGTCTTTCAGGATGGCGAGCGCGTCCATCGACATCAGCGCCCCTTCCCTGGGGATGATGAAATCAATCTCGACGCCATTATTGGCCTCGCGCGCGCGGTTGCGGGCCTGGAAACTGTCGCCCGCCCATGCCAGCGCAAGGCAGATGTCGCCGTTGGCGAGGGCGTTGATATATTCGGATGAGTGGAATTTCTTGATCGAGGATTTGACCTTGATGAGCGCATCCGCCGCGCGGCGAATCTCATCGGCCTTCTTGGAGTCGGGATTGAGGCCGAGATAGCGAAGCGACGCGCTCAGGACATCGTCGGGACTGTCGAGCACATAGACGCCGCATTCAGCGAAACGCTTGAGATTCTCGGGCTTGAAGATCACCTCCCAGCTGTCGATGGGACGCCCGAAGACCTGCTGCGCCTTCTTCGCATTGAAGGCGATTCCCGTGGCGTACCACATGTAGTTGACCGCATATTGATTGCCCGGATCATAGGCGGCCATGCGCGCCATGACCTCGTCGGAAAGCCCCCTGGCGTTGGGCAGTTTCGCCCGATCAAGCTTCTGATAGACGCCCGCCTGAATCTGCCGCTGCATGAAGGGCGCGGAGGGCACGACGACATCATAGCCGGTCTTGCCCGCAAGGAGCTTCGTCTCCAGCGTCTCGTTGGAATCATAGGTGTCGTAGACGACTTTGACGCCCGTCTCCTTCGTGAAGTCGGTCAACACTTTCGGGTCGATGTAATCGGACCAGTTGTAGACATTGACCACACGCTCCTGCGCGGCCACCGCGCTGGTCAAATAAAGCGAAATGAGAGCGGATATGAATTTGCGCATCATGCAGCCCCTTTGCGAAGATCGGCGACGGCGTGTTCGAGACGCTCCAGCCCGGCGTCGAGGGTCGCGTCATTCTTGGCGAAGCAAAAGCGCACGACGGTGCGCACGTGGTCCTGCGCATAAAAGGCGGAAACGGGAATGGCCGCAACCCCATAGCGCTCCACAAGCCGCGTGCAGAAAGCGACATCGTCATCAAGGCCGAGCGCGCCGATGTCGACATTGACGAAATAGGTTCCCTGACTGGGGATCACCGGAAAGCCCCGCGCGATGAGCCCCTCGCAAAAGCGGTCGCGGCTGCGCTGGAAGCTCGCGCGCATGGCGGTGAAATAGGCCTCGTCCTTGCCCAGCCCATAGGCCACGGCGACCTGCAGGTTGGGCGGCGTGGTGAAGGTGAGGAACTGATGCGATTTCGCGATGACCTTCATCAAGGCCGGCGCCGCCGCCACAAGGCCCACCTTCCAGCCCGTGAGCGAGAAGATCTTGCCGGCGCTGCCGATCTTGATCGTGCGCTCGCGCATGGCGGGGATCTCCAGCATGGAGACATGGCGGCGCCCGTCGAAGACCACATGCTCCCAGACCTCGTCGCAGATGGCGATGGCGTCATATTTCGCGCAGAAGCTCGCCAGCAGTTCGATCTGTTCGCGCGCATAGACGATGCCGCTGGGATTGAGCGGATTGTTGAAGATCACCGCCCGCGTGCGCGGCGAGAAGACTGCGGCGAGATCGGCTTCGGTGAAGGTCCAGTGGGGCGGCTGCAGGGCGACCAGACGCGGCACGCCGCCAGCGCGCTGCACCAGCGGCAGATAGGCGTCATAGGTCGGCTGGAACAGCACGACTTCGTCGCCGGGCTCGATGACGCCGAAAATGGCCCCCGCCAGCGCCTCGGTCGCCCCGGAGGTGACCATGACCTCCTGGAGGGGGTCGAGCGCGATCCCCTGAAAGCGCCGGTAATGGTCGGCGATGGCCTGCCGCAATTCAGGGATGCCCATCATCGAGGGATATTGGTTGTAGCCGTTGAGCGTCGCGTCCGCCGCGATGCGCCGCACATCTTCGGGACCGGGATCGTCGGGAAAGCCCTGGCCCAGATTGATCGCCTGCTTCTCGCGGGCGAGGGAGGACATGACCTCGAAAATGGTGGTCGGCAGGGCGGAGAAGATCTTGTTCATGGGCGGCGCCTGAAGTTGCGGAGGCTCACAGCAGACTAGCAAGACCAAAGGCCCATGTCGCCCCATCGACGCGCCCTTGGCGCAGGCCGGGGATCGGCGGTACAAGGGGGCTGTTCCCGCCATCCGGACCCATTCATGCCCCAGACAAGCGCACCCAGCTTCGACTATATCGTGATCGGCGCGGGGTCGGCGGGCTGCGTGCTCGCCAACCGGCTCACCGCCGACGCCCGCAACCGGGTTCTCGTGCTGGAGGCGGGCGGCAAGGACGACTGGATCTGGTTCCACATTCCCGTCGGCTATCTCTTCGCCATCGGCAATCCGCGCGCCGACTGGATGTTCAAGACGCAGGCCGACCCCGGCCTCAACGGACGCGCGCTCGCCTATCCGCGCGGACGGGTGGTGGGCGGCTGCTCGGCCATCAACGCGATGATCTACATGCGCGGGCAAGCCGCCGATTATGACGGCTGGCGCCAGCTCGGCCTCGCGGGCTGGGGCTGGGATGATGTGCTGCCGATCTTCAAGAGCCATGAGGACCATTACGCCGGCGCGAGCGCGCTGCATGGCGCGGGCGGCGAATGGCGCATCGAGGAGCCGCGCATGCGCTGGCCCATCCTCGATGCAGTGCGCGAGGCGGCGGCGCAAGTCGGCATCCCCAAGATCGAGGACTTCAACACCGGCGACAACGAGGGCGGCTCCTATTTCCAGTTGAACCAGAGGCGCGGGCGGCGCTGGAGCGCGGCGCGCGGTTTTCTGCATCCCATTCTGGAGCGGGACAATCTCTCCATCGAGATCAAGGTGCAGGTGGAGCGCATCATCATCGAGGACGGGCGCGCCGTAGGCGTCGTCTATCGCCAGCATGGCGCGCTGCGCGAGGCCCGTTGCACGGGCGAGGTGATCTCGAGCGCGGGGGCCGTGGGCACGCCGCAACTGCTGGAGCTCTCAGGGATCGGCGATGGCGCGCGCCTGTCGAAACTGGGCCTGCCCGTGGCGCAGCATCTGCCGGGGGTCGGCGAGAATCTGCAGGACCATCTGCAGATCCGACCGATCTACAAGGTCTCGAACACGCGCACGATGAATGTGGAATACCAGTCCCTGCTCAAGCGCGTGAAGATGGGGATCGACTATGCGGTCCTCCGGCGCGGGCCCCTGACCATGGCGCCCTCGCAGCTCGGTCTCTTCACGCGGTCCAGCGCCGACTACGCCACCGCCAATCTGCAGTTCCACATCCAGCCGCTCTCGCTCGACAAGTTCGGCGAGCCCATGCACAGCTTTGGCGCCATCACCGCCAGCGTCTGCAACCTGCGCCCGGCGAGCCGGGGCTCGATCCATGCGGTCTCGCCTGAGGCGGGCGACCATCCAGCCATTCAGCCGAACTATCTGTCTCACCCCGAAGACCAGCGTGTGGCCGTGGATTCGCTGAAAGTCGCCCGCAGGCTCTGCAGCGCGCCTGCCCTGTCGCCGTTCAGGCCAGAGGAGTTCCGCCCCGGCGCCCATGTGACCTCGGACGAGGATCTGCTGCGCGCGGCGGGCGATCTTGGCACGACCATCTTCCATCCCGTGGGCACGGCGAAGATGGGCGTTGCGGACGACCCCATGGCCGTGGTGAACGAGCGCCTGCAGGTGCGCGGCGTCGCGGGCCTGCGGATCGCCGACGCCTCGGTCATGCCGCGCATCACCTCGGGCAACACCAATTCCCCCACCATGATGATCGCCGAAAAGGCGGCCGCGATGATCTTGTCGGATGCGCGCGCCAGAGCTTGAACTCAAGACCGACGGGCGCCAGTCGGCGACCGCGCTGGCGGTCGCGCGCGGGGTGAGGCGCCTCTTGCGCTCGCTGGGCTATTCGACCCTGCCGGAGGTCTCGCTGGCGAATGGGCGGCGGGCTGACCTCGTGGCGGTGGGCTCCGATGGGTCGATCCATATCGTGGAGATCAAATCCTGCGTGGCGGATTTTCGCGCGGACCAGAAATGGCCGGACTATCGCGCCCATTGCGACAAACTTTATTTCGCCATTCCCCAGGACATGCCGCAGGAGCTTCTGCCGCTTGATGCGGGGCTCATCGTGGCGGACGCCTATGGGGCCATGGTGCTGCGCGAGGCGCCGGACCATCGCCTCGCCCCCGCCACACGCCGCGCCATGCTCCTGCGCTTCGCGCAAGTCGGCGCCGACCGGCTGCATGATCTCGCCGATCCCGAGCGGAACGGGCTTTGATCAGCGTGGCGCGCGTTTGGCGAGGATGCGCTGCAGGGTGCGGCGGTGCATGTTGAGGCGGCGCGCGGTCTCCGACACGTTGCGGTCGCACAGCTCATAGATGCGCTGGATATGCTCCCAGCGCACGCGGTCCGCCGACATGGGATTTTCCGGCAGCTCGGTCTTGTCATGGCCGGTGGCCATGAGCGCGTGATAGATTTCGTCGGCGTCCGCGGGTTTGGCGAGATAATCGAAGGCCCCGAGCTTCACCGCCGTCACCGCCGTGACGATATTGCCATAGCCCGTGAGGATGACGCCGCGCGCCTCGGGCCGCCTGGACTTCAATTCGCTGATGACGTCGAGCCCGTTGCCGTCCTGCAGGCGCATGTCGATGACGGCGAAGGCCGGGGCGCGTTCGGCGATGGCGGCGAGGCCCTCGGCGACGGAGCCTGCGCTCGTCACCGTGAAGCCGCGCGCCTCCATGGCCCGGCTGAGGCGGGTGAGGAAGGGCTTGTCGTCATCGACCAGCAGAAGACTGAGTTCATCCCCCGGAATCAAACCATCGGCCGCTCCAGCCACGCCCGGCGTCTGCCCGGCTGCGCCATCGGAAGGGTCGGTCGGGGAAGCGGAAATCTTCATGCTTTCCTCACAGTGGCGCCAATGAGCACACTCATGCCAGCTCTACCTTACGCAGCCCTCGTTCGAAAGAGGCGCGGGGCCAGATCACTTCCACGCGCGCGCCATGGTCAGGCGCAGGCGCATTGCCGGTCGTCACCACAGCGCCGGAACGCTCCAGAAGAGTCTTGGCGATGAACAAGCCAAGGCCAAGGCCCGAGCCCTCGTCCACCTTGGCCCGTCGCTGGCCGCGAGAGGTGATGTAAGGCTCCCCGAGCCTTGTAAGTACGTCCGGGGAGAAGCCTGGACCATCGTCAGCTATGGTGATCGTCACGGCAACCTCCGACCAGCTGATGGCGATGCTGACCTCGGACAGGGCGAAATCAATGGCGTTTTCGACCAGATTGCCAAGGCCATAGAGCATGCCGGGGTTGCGGCGGCAGATGGGCTCGGGGCCCGCGCCGTCGCTGGAGATCTGCAGGGCCACCCCGAAATCGCGTTGCGGACCCACCACATCCTCGACCAGATGCAGAATGGTCAGCTCATCCAGCATGCCCGGGCCTTCATTGCCCAGGGAGGCGATCTTGGACAGGATGGTGCGGCAGCGGCCCACCTCCTGGGCGAGCAGTTGAATGTCCTCGGCCATGGCGTCGCCCGGCTTCACGATCTTGCCGAGCTCCTTGACCACCAGGGTGATGGTCGCCAATGGCGTGCCAAGCTCGTGGGCGGCGGCGGCGGCGAGGCCATCGAGCTGGGTGAGGTGCTGCTCACGCGCCAGCACAAGCTCTGTGGCGGCCAGAGCGTCGGACAATTGCCGCGCCTCCTCCGACACACGCGAGGCGTAAAAGGCGATGAACCCGGCCCCCAGCACCAGCGCCATCCAGATGCCGCAGACATAGAGGAACGGCAGTTCAAGCGGCAGCCCCTGGTGCCAGGGCAGCGGAAAATGCTCAAAAGCGAGCAGGGTCGCCGCGCCGACCATCAGGACCACGAGCCAGAGCGTCCCCTGCCAGGCCAGCGACATGGCCGAGATCATGATCGGCGCCAGAAACAGGCTGGCGAAGGGATTGGTCAGGCCGCCCGTGAAATAGAGCAGGCCCGAGAGTTGCAGCATGTCATAGGCCAGCAGCGCGAAGGTCTGCGGATCGCTCAATCTTTGGTTGAGGGGGAATTTGACCCGCAGGGCGACGTTCAACGCAACCGAGGCCGCAATGACCAGAAAACAAAGGGTGATCGGCAGGTCAAAGCCCAGAATGAACCAGATGATGAGCACCGCGACCGACTGGCCGGCGACGGCCAGCCAGCGCAGCCGCACGAGGGTGTCGAGCCTCAGGCGCCGCGCATGTCGGCCAAGGTTCACCTCGGCGAGATCCACATCTCCGGATATTTCCATTTGGGAATCGACTTAAGTTCAGGGCCCAGGCCCAGTGATGGGGCAAGAGAATGATTGATTCAAGCGGCCGACTATGTTGCAAGTGCGTGAATGGTTGCGCAGCGCGGCTGGACCGCCCCCGAAATCCGGTGATCGCATGAACCGTATGTCCTATCAGTTCTATGAGATGGCTCATCTGGCGGTCGCGCCTGCCCGCGCCTTGTCGGACGCCACCCGCTTCTTCCTGAAGACCCCGCTCAACCCGCTGACCCATACGGTCTGGGGCCGCAACATGGCGGCCTCCGCCGAATTGTTCGAGCGTCTCACCCGCCGCTATGGCAAACCCAGCTTCGACCTGCCCCAGACCAAAATCGACGGCGTCCCCGTCGATGTCGTCGAAGAAATCGTCTGGATGAAGCCTTTCTGCCGGCTGATCCATTTCAACCGCCAGACGGACCGGCGCGATCCCCGCCTTTTGATCGTGGCGCCCCTGTCGGGCCATTACGCCACGCTTTTGCGCGGCACGGTCGAGGCCTTCCTGCCCCATTTCGACGTCTATATCACCGACTGGACCGATGCGCGGCTCGCGCCGCTGGCGGTCGGGAGCTTCGACCTCGACGATTACATCGACTACCTCATCGAAATGATCCAGACCCTCGGCGCCGATGCGCCGGGCGCGGGGCTTCATACGCTGGGCGTCTGCCAGCCCTCGGTGCCGCTGATCGCCGCCACCGCCATCATGGAGGCGCGCAAGGATCCGCTCAGCCCGGCCTCCATGACGCTCATGGGCGGGCCGATCGACACGCGCCGCAGCCCCACCGCCGTCAACAAGCTGGCGCAGAAACGCGGCTCCGACTGGTTCCGGCAGAACTGCATCCACAAAGTGCCCTTCCCCTATCCGGGCGTCGGACGCGAGGTCTATCCGGGCTTCCTTCAGCTCTCCGGCTTCATGGCGATGAACCTTGACCGGCACGTCAACGCCCATCTCGACATGTTCAATCATCTCGTCGATGGCGATGGGGATTCAGCGGAGAAGCATCGCGACTTCTACGATGAATATATGGCCGTGATGGATCTCGACGCCGCTTATTATCTGCAGACCATCGATGCGGTCTTCGTGGAGCATGCCTTGCCCAGGGGTGTGATGAAGCATCGTGGTCAACTGATCGACCTGAAGGCGATCCATCGCTGCGGGCTCATGACCGTCGAAGGCGAGAAGGACGACATATCCGGCGTCGGCCAGACCCATGCGGCGCAGGATCTGTGCGTGAACATTCCCGACTCCCGCAAGCTGCATTATCTGCAGATGGGCGTCGGCCATTACGGCGTGTTCAATGGATCGCGCTTCCGCTCCGAGATCGCGCCGCGCATCGGCAAGTTCATCGCGAGCGTCGACGCGCAATCGGGCAAGAGCGCCGGACAGGCTTGACGCTCCGCCTCGCATGAGTGCCCCACTGTAGCTTCGATGCACTGGCGACTCAGCGCGAAGGGGCTTAATCTGGCCTCATGTTGCGCCTCTTCAAACGGACTGCGCCACAGCGCGATCCTCAGGAATTTCATGTTTCGCACGGGGCCGATTCCTACAGGATCGCCCTCAAGCGCGTGGCCGGCGCCACACGCTTCACCATCCGCGTGCGCTCGGCGACGCGCGATGTGGTGTTGACCATTCCGTTGCGCGGCTCGCTGACGGCGGCGCAGGATTTCGCGCAACGTCATGCAGCCTGGATCGGCGCCCGCATGAGCAGATTGCCCAAGCCCATTCCCTTCCATCCCGATGAGACGATCCCCTTTGAAGGCGCGCCCCACCTCCTGCAGCATGACCCCGATGCGCGCGGGACCGTATGGCTGGGCGCGACGGCGGACGGCAGGCCCGCCCTGTGCGTGGCGGGCGATGCGCGTCATGTGCACAGGCGCGTGTCCGACTTTCTCAAACGCGAAGCGCGCAAGCGTCTCGAGCAATCCGTGAAGCGCCATTGCGCGAAGATCAATGTGAAGGCCCGCGACGTCACGCTGCGGGACACGACGAGCCGCTGGGGCTCCTGCTCGGCGAGCGGCGGCCTGAATTTTTCATGGCGCCTCATCATGGCCCCGCCGCATGTGCTCGACTATCTCGCCGCCCATGAAGTCGCCCATCTCATCCATATGAATCATTCGGATGAATTCTGGGCGCTCACGCGCAAGCTCTCAAGCGACGTCGATCGCGCCGAGGCCTGGCTCAAGGCCCATGGCGCCTCGCTGCATCGCTATGGCGCGCGCAGCGCAGGCGACGTTGATTGATGACGCTGATGTATCAGACCGGCGTCTGCGTGCGCACGAAGGTCAGATAAGACGAACGCCTGCCCTCGCGGATGGCCTTCTCTTCATAACGGGTGCGCGTATAGCCGGGCCATGGAAGCGCCCAGTCGTCCTGCCCCTGCGCGCTCCAGACGAACCAGGGGGACGGGAGCAGACGCGCCAGAGTCCAACCCGTGTAATCATCGATGTCGGAGGCGAAGCGGAAGACGCCGCCCGGCCGCAGCAGGCGCGCGAACTCACGCACGGAATGGTCCGAAACGAAACGACGCTTGCGCTGGCGACGCTTGGGCCAGGGGTCGGGATAGAGAAGATTGATGCGGCCCATGCAGCCATCCGGCAGGGCATGGAGCGCATCATAGGCGTCGCCTGCATGAAGACGCACATTGTCGAGGCCATCGGTCTCGATGGCGGTCAGCATCTTGGCGACGCCATTGATGAAGGGCTCGCAGCCGATGAAGCCGACATCGGGATTGTTCAGCGCATCCGCCGCCAGATGCTCGCCGCCGCCAAAGCCGATCTCCATCCATAGATCATCCATGGATCGGGGGAACAGTCCGGCGGGATCGATGGCCTGCGCCACATCAAGCCGCAGGCGCGGCAGCAGGGTTTCGTAGCGGTCATTCTGATGGGTGCGCAGCGGCTTGCCCTTGCGCCGTCCGTGCAGGCCCGGGCGCATGTCCGCTGGGGAGGAATCATCGCGTTGAATGGAATCGCTCATGGGCCCACCAATAAAAAGCGCCGGACGAATCCGGCGCGATTTTCTTGTTCGTGACTGATCGGGCGTGCGATCAGGAGAAGTGGCTCTTGAGGGCGGCGGCGAGATCCGTCTTCTCCCAGGAGAAGCCGCCCTGCGCATCAGGCTCGCGACCGAAATGTCCGAAGGACGAGGTGCGGGCGTAGATGGGCTTGTTGAGCTGGAGATGCTCGCGGATGCCGCGCGGCGTCAGGTTCATGACGTCCATCAGAACCGTCTCGAGCTTGGCGGTGTCGACATGGCCGGTGTCATGCAGATCGGCGTAGATCGACAGCGGCTTGGCGACGCCGATGGCGTAGGCGAGCTGCAGGGTGCAGCGGTCGGCGAGACCGGCGGCCACCACGTTCTTGGCGAGGTAACGCGCCGCATAGGCGGCGGAGCGGTCGACCTTGGTCGGATCCTTGCCCGAGAAGGCGCCGCCGCCGTGGGGGGCCGCGCCGCCGTAGGTGTCGACGATGATCTTGCGGCCGGTGAGGCCGCAGTCGCCATCGGGACCGCCGATGTAGAACTTGCCGGTCGGGTTGATGTGCCAGACCGTGTCCTTGCTGATCCAGCCATCGGGCAGGGCCTTGCGGACATAGGGCTCGACCAGTTCGCGCACCTGCGCGGAGGTCAGGTCTTCGATGAGATGCTGGTGCGACACGACGATCTGCGTCACGCCGACGGGCTTGCCGTCTTCATAGCGCACGGTGACCTGGCTCTTGGAGTCGGGGCCGAGGCCCTTCTCCGTGCCGGCATGACGGGCTTCGGAGATCAGGCGCAGGATCTTGTGGGCGTAGTGGATGGGGGCCGGCATCAGCTCGGGGGTCTCGCGGCAGGCGTAGCCGAACATGATGCCCTGGTCGCCCGCGCCCTCGTCCTTGTTGCCAGCGGCGTCGACGCCCTGGGCGATGTCCGCGGACTGGGAATGCAGGAGCACATCGATCTTGGCGTGCTCCCAGTGGAAGCCTTCCTGCTCATAGCCGATGTCGCGGATGGCCTTGCGGGCGATCTGGACGATCGTGTCCTCTTCGATGCGCGGGCCGCGCACTTCACCAGCGATCACGACACGGTTGGTGGTGGCGAGGGTCTCGCAGGCGACGCGGATCTGGTAGGGGTCGAGGCCAGCGGCCGCGCCTTCCCGGAAGAACAGATCCACGACCTCGTCGGAAATCCGGTCGCAAACCTTGTCGGGATGGCCTTCGGAGACCGATTCACTGGTGAAAAGATAGCTTTTACGGGCCACAAACGCCTCCGGTGGATGTCAAGCCGCAACGAGTGAAAGTCCTCGTCTTGTGCGGTGTTCATGAGTTTTTTGCGCAGTCTTTTTTACAGACCGCGTTCGTTTGGTCAAGCCGAATGGGCTGTTTCGTTCTGTAAAGCGAACGCGCTAGTCGGCGCCCGCCTCCTCGCTGGCGGCGATGGCGACCACCAGATCGACGACGCGGCGGCGCACCTTGGGATCCCTGATGCTCACAAAGGCCTTGTTGAGCTGGAGGCCTTCGACCGTGGAGAGAAAATCGACCACATAGGCCGAGGAAGGCCGCTCCGAAAAGCCGCCGGGGGTTTCAGAAGAGCTCGTCGGAGCGTCTTCGAAGAAGAAGGACGGGGACATGTCCAGAACCTTGGCGATGTCCTGCAGCCGACCCGCGCCGATGCGGTTGGCGCCCTTCTCGTATTTCTGCACCTGCTGGAAGGTGACGCCCAAGGCCTCGCCGAGCTTCTCCTGGCTCATGCCCAGGAGCATGCGGCGCATCCTGACACGGCTGCCCACATGCTTGTCGATGGGATTTGGAGCTTTCGGCACGCGCGACCTCGAAATGCGGGGATCCGGCTCGACGTTTCCCCTGCGTCTTCAGCCTATCTTGTGGCTGTGATGGTTCGTTGACAATAGGTCAACAAGCTATCCAGGTGAGAGTCAACAGGCTATCACTCGCCAAAGTCAGGGCTTCTAACGGGCGGCTTTCGGCCAAGTAATAGTTGTCTTTCGCAAACAAATGGGACTGGCGGCCTTCAGCGCGGCTCCCTGCGCCAGAGCAGCGCTCCAAAAAGACAGAGCAGCAACAAGGCCATGGGCCCGGTCAGCGCATCGCCGGCGAAGAAAGTGGCGGGCGCGGGGCGCGGAAGCGCGCTGTCGATCACGCCATCTGAGCCCAGCGGCAGCTTGTGGAGAACGCGCCCATAGCCATCGACCACGGCCGAAAGGCCCGTATTGGCGGCGCGCACAAGCGGCAGCCCCTCCTCCACCGCGCGCAGGCGCGCCTGGGCGAAATGCTGGTGCGGCCCGGTGGTCAGGCCGAACCAGCCGTCATTGGTGACGTTCAGCATCAGGCCCGGCCGCTCGCCCGAGGGATCCGCGGGAACCGTCTCACCGGGGAAAATGGCCTCATAACAGACGAGGCCTGCGGCAGGCGGCAGGCCGGGCGCCTCGAACAGGCGCCGCCGGGCGCCGGGCTCGAAGCCGCCGGGAATATGCACGAAATGGCGCAGGCCGAAGGATTCCAGAAGGGCGCTGAAAGGCAGGTATTCGCCAAAGGGCACGAGATGGGTCTTGTCATAGCTCGCGACGATCTCGCCGCCATTGGCGAGGGCCTGGATCGAATTGTAGTAGAGCGTGTTGAACTCGCCGGGCAGGCCGCGCCGGGTCTCCCCCATCCGCGCCGCGCCGGTGATCAGCACGGTCCCCCGGCCGAGAAACCCCCCGATCCGCGACAGGGCCGCAGCGTCGCGCGAGAGGATGAAGGGAAAGGCGGATTCAGGCCAGATCAGGTGGGTGGCGTCGCTGACGCCGGAGGTCGTCGGCGAGGTCGCGCGATCGGAGAGGCTGAGATAGCGATCGAGGATCTGATCCTTGAAGTCGGCGCGGAATTTCTCGTCCTGCGGCAGATTGGGCTGCATGATGCGCAGCCGCACCCCGGACACGACATCGCCGGACGCGCCCGCCAGACGCAGGGCGCCGCCGCCCGTGATGAGCCCCAGCAGCAAAAGCCCGAGCGCCGCAGGCGCCAGAGCGCCCGGCGGCTTGCGCCGACCGCGAAAACCATCCGCCAGACAGGCGGGCGCGGCGAAGATCAGGACCGCCAGAACATTGAGGCCATATAGACCCACCAGCGCCGCAGGCTGGGCGAGAACGACATTGCCCCCGAGCGCCATGCCCAAAGCGTTCCAGGGAAAGCCTGTCGCCACCACGCCCCGCAGCCACTCGCTGACCCCAAGCCCGAAGGCGAGCGCCATGACGCGCCCCGGTCCTGCGCTCCACAACAGGCGCGCAAGGCCAAAGCCGAGGCACATGAAAAGGGCGAGCACGGCGGGCAGGCCGAAAATGGCGAAGGGCATGGCCCAGGCGAATTGTTCGGGCTCCACCAGAAAAGCCGCGCCCAGCCACCACAGGCCCGCTACGAAAAAGCCGAAGCCCAGCCACCAGCCATCGCGCGCCGCCGCGAGCGACGATGCGAGGAGCGCGGCGTTGCGCCAACCCGCGCCCTTCGTCGCCTGCGACGATCCATCGATCAGCCAGACTGCGACGACCATGGGGATGACGAGCGCGGGGAAAAGATCGAAGGGCGCCATCGCGAGCGCACCCACGGCGCCTGCGAGGAAAGCCAGCAAGCGGCGGCGCCATCCGAAGGACAATATGATGCTGTCAGCCAGAACCATTCAAATCATCTCGTCAATGAAACCGAACCCAATCAAACCTTCTTGTCAGCCGTTCTTGCGGATCCTTATTTTCTTCACCCGCCGCGGATCAGCGTCGAGCACTTCGCATTCGAGCGTCTCGTCCAACTGGATGATTTCGCCGCGCGCAGGCACATGGCCCGCAAATGCGGACACAAGGCCCGCGATCGTGTCGACCTCCTCAAGATCGACCAGGCCGTCAAGCTGCGCGTCGAGCGCCAGCGACACATCCTCAAGGCTGGCGCGGCCATCGACGATGAAGCCGCCATCGGGCGCGGCCACGATCTGCGGCGCCTCTTCCAGGTCATGCTCGTCCTCGATGTCGCCCACGATGGTCTCGACGATGTCCTCGATGGAGACGAGCCCATCGGTGCCGCCGTATTCATCGATGACCAGCGCGATATGCGTGCGCGTCGCCTGCATCTTCACGAGCAGATCAAGCGCGGGCATGGACGGCGGGGCGAAGAGCACGGGGCGAAGAATCCGCGCCAGAGACAGCGGCGTCGTCAGATCGACGCCATCGAGGCTCCTGAGTTTGACCGCTTCGCGCGCGCCGCCGGGCTCGGCCACCTTGGCGAGGAAATCCACGAAGTCGCGGATATGAACCATGCCGCGGGGATCATCGAGCGTTTCGCCATAAGCGGGGATGCGCGAATGGCCCGCCGTGCGGAAAATGGAGAGAACCTCGCCGAGCGTGGCGTCGGCGCGCACGCTGACGATGTCGGCGCGGGGCACCATGACATCGGCCACGCGCAGTTCATGCAGCGACAGGACGTTTCTGAGGATCAGGCGCTCCTGCGGCGTGAAATCCGCATTGGTGGAGGAATCCTCCAGCGCGTCCTCGATGTCTTCACGCACGGAGGGGCCCTGCAGGCCGAAGAGGGCCCGCAAGCGATCAAAGAGCCCCGGCTTTTCTGTGCCGGACGGTGGATTTGTGTCGGCGCCGCTCATCTTTCAGTCAAGTCCCGGTCGGTCATGGCGTAGGGGTCGGCGACGCCGAGCTGCCCAAGGATGCTGGTCTCCAGCGCCTCCATCTCATCCGCCTCTTCGTCCGTTTCATGGTCGTAGCCGATGAGATGCAGGAAGCCGTGCAGCACCATATGCATATAGTGATCCCTGAAGCTCTTCGCCTCCTCCTGCGCCTCGCGCGCCACGGTCTCATAGGCGATGGCGATGTCGCCGACCGCGGGAGATTTCGCCAGCATGGCGGGGGGAGCGGCGGGAAAGGAGAGCACATTGGTCGGCTTGTCGAGCCCGCGCCATTCGCGGTTGATGCCGCGTATGCGCGCATCATCGCACAAGAGCAGGCTGACCTCCGCCTGAGGCATGAGTTTGATTTTCAAAGTCGCGACGGCTTTGGCGATGACCTCGCTGGCGAGGGGCTCGAACCCCTCGTGTCGGCTCCAGGCGTCGCATTCCACCAGCGTCGAAAGCACAGGGCTCATGAGCGCGCAGCAGCCTCCCGGCCCGAAGCCTCATAGGCGTCGACGATGCGGCGCACGAGATCGTGGCGCACCACATCGGCGGCGCGGAACCGCACATGGCCCACGCCTTCAAGTTCGCTCAGCAGGCCAACGGCCTCGCTCAATCCCGACTTCTGGCCGGGCGGCAGATCGGTCTGGGTGGGATCGCCCGTGATGATCATGCGCGAGCCCTCGCCAAGGCGCGTCAGAAACATCTTCATCTGCATGGAGGTCGCATTCTGCGCTTCATCAAGCAGGACGCAGGAGCCGGTGAGCGTGCGCCCGCGCATGAAGGCCAGCGGCGCGACTTCGATCATGCCGGTCTGCATGCCCCGCTCCACCGTGCGGCCGTCCATGAAGTCATAGAGGGCGTCATAGATGGGCCGCAGATAGGGGTCGACCTTCTCGCGCATGTCGCCGGGCAGAAAGCCGAGCCGCTCGCCCGCTTCCACAGCGGGACGCGAGAGGATGAGCCGCTCCACCACGCCCTGCTCGAGCAGCGAGACGGCATGGCCGACCGCAAGCCATGTCTTGCCAGTGCCCGCAGGCCCTTCGGCGAAAACAAGCTCATGCTTCTTCAGGAGACGCAGATAAAGATCCTGCGCGGCGTTGCGCGCGCGCACCATGCCGCGCTTGCGCGTGCCGATCTGCTCGAAGACATTGCGCGCGGGCTCGGCGGCCTTGTCCTTGGGGAAGAGCGAGCCTTGCAGGGCGCCCTCTTCAATGGCGCCGTCGACATCGCCCAGCGTGATCGCCTGGCCGCGCCGCACACGCTCGTAAAGAATTTCGAGCACGCGCCGCGCCTGTTCGCAGGCGTCCGGCGCGCCCTTGATGATGACGTGGTTGCCATTGGCCACTGCAGACACTTCAAGCTTCCGCTCGACCTTGGCGATGTTCTGGTCATAGAGGCCAAAGACCAGCGAGCCAAAGCGATTGTCTGCGAAAGCGAGGGTGATCTCGCTGGAGTCAGCGTTTCGCTCAATGCGCGCCCCTGATGCCGGCGCTTCGCTGCGACCCGTCGATGTCGGCCTCAATGGCTCGCCTCCGTGTGAGAATCAATCAGACGTCCGTAAAGGGAGTTCACGCCCACTTCGATGATATGCGCTTGCGCGATCTGGCCAATGAGTTCCTTGGGTCCATCCACATGGACTGCATGGAGCCATGGCGTCTTGCCGCCGATCTGGCCGGGGCGCCGTCCCGGCTTTTCAAAGAGAACCTCGACGGTCCGCCCGAGCATGGCCTGATTGAACTCATCGCGCTGTCCGTCGACCAGCGCCTTCAGCCGCGCCAGACGCTCCGCCTTCACCTCTTCCGCCACATGTTCGTCCATCGTTGCAGCGGGCGTGCCGGGGCGCGCCGAATATTTGAAGAAATAGGCGCTGGCGAAGCGCACCTCCTCGATGAGCCGCAGGGTGTCGCGGAACTCCTCTTCGGTCTCGCCGGGAAAGCCCACGATGAAATCCGAGGACAAGGCGATGTCGGGGCGCGCCGCGCGGATGCGCTCGATCTGGCGCAGATAATCGGCGGCGCTGTGCTTGCGGTTCATGAGGGCCAGAATGCGGTCCGACCCCGACTGCACGGGCAGGTGCAGATAGGGCATGAGCTGCGGCAGATCGCGATGGGCCTCCATGAGATCGTCGCGCATGTCATTGGGGTGGCTCGTCGTATAGCGGATGCGCAATAGGCCTCGAATTTGCGCGATGCGCGTCGCAAGCTGCGCCAGCGACCACGGCGCGCCGTTCGGCCCCTCGCCATGATAGGCGTTGACGTTCTGGCCGAGCAGGCTGACCTCGCGGACCCCGGAGGCCGCAAGGCGCTCCACCTCCTCCACGATCTGGCGCACGGGACGCGAGACCTCGGCGCCGCGCGTATAGGGCACGACGCAGAAGGTGCAGAACTTGTCGCAGCCTTCCTGCACGGTGACGAAGGCGCTGAGGCCGCGGGCGCGGACCTTTTCAGGCGTTGGAGGCGCAAGATGATCGAATTTGTCCTCGACGGGAAATTCGGTGTCGACCACGCCTGCGCCATTGCCCGTCCGGCGCAGGAGTTCGGGCAGGCGATGATAGTTCTGCGGGCCGACCACCAGATCGACCGCAGGCTGGCGACGCTGGATCTCGGCGCCCTCGGCCTGCGCGACGCAGCCGGCGACGGCGATACGGGTGTCGACCCCGCGCGCGGCGCGCTCCTGCTTCAACTGACGGATCTTGCCGAGCTCGGAATAGATTTTTTCCGAGGCGTGTTCCCGGATGTGGCAGGTGTTCAGCACGACGAGGTCGGCGTCCTCGAGCACCATCGTCTCCTCATAGCCCTCGCCCGCCAGAACGTCGGTCATGCGGGTGGCGTCATAGACGTTCATCTGACAGCCATATGACCTAACGAAGACCTTGCGCTTGCGCGCGTCCACTGCGCGGGAGACGTCACCCTGAGATTGCAAAACCGGAACCCTTGCCGTCGGAAAAGAGGAATTTCGACATTCTAGCAGGTTTTCGCGCGCCACACAGGCCCGCCTTCGGCGTCAGGCCTTGCGACGCAGGATGAGCGCCGCGGCGGCGGGCGCGCCCGGCTTGGCGTAATAGGCCTTGCGCTCGCCCACCTGCTCGAAGCCGAGTTTGCGGTAAAGCGTGAGCGCGGCTGCGTTTTCCGCCTCGACCTCAAGGAAGGTCTCGCTCACCCCCAGCGCCTCGAGGCCGTCAAGCTGGGTCTGGAGCAGGGCGCGGCCCAGGCCTCGGCCCTGCCGCGCCCGGTCGACCACGATGGTCAGGATCTCCGCCTCCGCCCCCGCATGGCGGGCGAGGGAGAAGCCGAGCGCCGTCTTTTCCTGCGAATCAAGGGCCACATGGGCGAGCACCGAAGGCTCGGCGGCGAGGCTGGCGATCTCCTGCGCGGACCAGCCCCGATGAAAGGACGCCGCATGGATGGCGGCGCAGGCGCCCGCGCGCGCAGGCGTGAAGAGGCGGATGACCGGATCGGCGGCGGCTTTGGCGAAGGGCCACATGCTCAGGCCCGCGCGAAGCGGAACGGGGAGGGCGGCTTCACATCGGGCGCCTTGATGTAGAGGGGACGCGGCGGGGCCTCCTGCGGGTCCGCTATCATGCCGAGCCGGGCCACATAGAGGATCGGCGTCGCTGCGGTCTCGCCTTCGACCTCGGCCTCGCGATGCGCCGACCAGGCGGCGATGGCGAGCAGGGGGGCGGCCGAGCCGGTGATGCGCAGCGGCCCCGGCGGCAGCTTCTCGACGGCCTCGGAGAGCGGCAGGACGGTCGGCGCCATCAGGATCGCCCCGCTGGGGGAGCAGGCCTGCAGATAGATCTGCCCGTGGCGCGCGTCGATGGCGGACACGATGACGGGGGGCAGCGGCGACGCAGGTTTTTTGGTGGGGGCTTTGGGCTCAAGCACCAGGGGCGCGGCGAAAGCGGCGAGGGTCGAGACCCCCACAACGGGGATGTCGAGGGCGACCCCGAAGCTGCGCGCCGCCGAAATCGCCACCCTGATGCCCGTGAACGAGCCCGGACCCACGGTTACGGCGATGCGGTCGAGGGAGGAAAAGCCCCCCTCCACCTGCGCAATGATGCGCTCAATGAGCGGCAGCAAGGCCTCCGCATGGCCCCGCTCCATGACAATGGTCTCGCTGGCGAGCGGCTCGGGCGACCCCGTGTCGAGAACGCAGGCGCAGACGGCCGGAAGCGCGGTGTCGAGCGCCAGAATTCTCATGGGGCCGGTCGATCCTTTCGGGGGCTCAGATCTGCTCCACCGCCTGAACCTCAGGCAGATAGTGGCGGAACATGTTCTGGATGCCGCTCTTCAGCGTGGCTGTGGAGGAGGGGCAGCCCGCGCAGGCGCCCTTCATGGCGAGATAGACGGTCCCGTCGCGAAAACCGCGGAAGGTGATGTCGCCGCCATCGCCAGCCACCGCCGGGCGGATGCGCGCCTCCAGCAGCTCCTTGATGGTCGCCACGGTCTCGGCATGGGCGGGATCGAAGAACTCCTCCGCCTCCCCCTCATCGCCGCCATCGGCCAGAAGGGGCGCGCCGGAGGTGTAATGCTCCATGATGACGCCGAGAATGGCGGGCTTGAGATGCTGCCACTCGCCATCGGCCTTGGTCACGGAGATGAATTCGGGGGCGAAGAAGACCCCGCTCACGCCTTCGATGGAAAAGAGCGCCTGGGCGAGCGGGGAGCGGGCGGCGTCAGCCACGCTGCGCATGTCGAGCGTGCCGTCCTGCATGACGGAACGTCCGGGAAGAAACTTGAGGGTGGCGGGATTGGGCGTGGCTTCGGTCTGGATGAACATCTGCGGCTCCTCATCGCCCCGGTTCAAGGCCGGGGGATCAGCAAGATATCATCCGTTCTGCGAAGCAGTTCAAGCCCAAAGGGCGCGAGGCGGCCTGAACGGCGCCTCAGCGCACGAAGCCGAGGATGTCCTTGACGCTGGTCATGGTCTGCGCCGCCAGCACCCGCGCGCGGTCCGAACCATCCTTGAGGACGGCGTCGATATAGGCGATGTCGCCCTGGATGCGCTTCATTTCGGCGCCGATGGGGCCGAGCTTCTCCACCGCAAGATCGACAAGGGCGGACTTGAAGTTCGAGAAATTCGCGCCGCCAAATTCGCGCAGCACGTCTTCCTTGGAGCCGTCGTTCAGCGCGGCGTAGATGCCCACGAGATTGTCGGCCTCGGGACGGCCCGCGAGGCCCGCGATCTCCGAGGGGAGCGCGTCAGGGTCAGTCTTGGCCTTGCGCACCTTCTGGGCGATGGCGTCCGCGTCATCGGAGAGGTTAAGGCGCGAATAGTCGGAAGGGTCGGACTTCGACATTTTCTTCGAGCCGTCGCGCAGGCTCATGACGCGCGTCGCGGGGCCCTGAATGAGCGGCTCGGGCAGGGGGAAAAAGGCGTCGCCAAAGCCATTGGAGGCGATGGAGTCGGAGAAGTCGTTGTTGAACTTCTGCGCGATGTCGCGCGACAGTTCGAGATGCTGCTTCTGATCCTCGCCCACCGGCACATGGGTGGCGCGGTAGACCAGAATGTCGGCGGCCATGAGGGTGGGATAGGCGTAGAGGCCGAGCGAGGCGTTCTCGCGATCCTTGCCAGCCTTCTCCTTGAACTGGGTCATGCGGTTGAGCCAGCCGATGCGCGCCACGCAATTGAAGACCCAGGCCAGCTCCGCATGTTCGGCGACCTGACTCTGGTTGAAGACGATGTGCTTCCTGGGATCGATGCCGGAGGCGATGAAGGCGGCGGTCACTTCGCGGATGTTCGACTTCAGGACGGCCGGGGGCTGCGCCACGGTGATCGCATGCAGATCGACCACGCAATAGATGCAGTCATGGGTCTCCTGCAGGGCCACGAATTTCGTGATCGCGCCCAGATAGTTCCCCAGATGCAGATTGCCGGTCGGCTGCACGCCCGAGAAGACGCGTTCGACGAATTTGGCCATGACTGTCCACCCTGCCCCTCGTTCCGAGGCGCCTTATCGCAATGCGCAGGCGTCAAGGCAAGCGAATCCAGCCCCGTCAGAGAATGAACCGGCTGAGGTCGGTGTTGCGGGCGAGGTCGCCCACATTCTTCTCCACGAAGGCGCCGTCGATCTCGATCCGCTCCCCCGAGCGGTCGGGGGCGGTGAAGCTCACCTCATCCAGAACCCGCTCCATCACGGTCTGCAGGCGCCGGGCGCCGATGTTCTCGACGGAGGCGTTGACCTGCACCGCGACCCGCGCGATGGCGTCCACCGCGTCCGGGGCGAAGACGAGATCGACGCCCTCGGTCTCCAGCAGCGCCACATATTGCTTCACGAGGCAGGCCTCGGTCTCCGTGAGGATGCGGCGGAAGTCGTCCTCGTTGAGGGGCTGCAGCTCCACGCGGATCGGCAGGCGGCCCTGCAGCTCCGGCAGGAGGTCCGAGGGCTTGGAGACATGGAAGGCCCCGGAGGCGATGAAGAGGATATGGTCGGTCTTCACCGCCCCGTGCTTGGTGCTGACCGTCGTGCCCTCGATGAGCGGCAGGAGGTCGCGTTGCACGCCCTCGCGCGACACATCCGCCCCGCCGCGATTCTCGCGGGCGCAGATCTTGTCGATCTCGTCGAGGAAGACGATGCCATTGTCCTCGACGTCGCGGATCGCCTCCTGCACCACCTGATCCTGATCGAGCAGCTTCTCGCTTTCCTCCGCGATCAGGGGCTCGAAGGCCTCGCGCACCGTCGTGCGGCGGGGCTTGGCGCGCCCGCCAAGAGACTTGCCGAAGAGGTCGCTCAGGGAAATCGCGCTCATGGAGGCGCCGGGCATGTTGGGCAGCTCGAACATGGGCAGGCCGCCGCCCGCCCCCTGCTGCAGCTCGATCTCGATCTCCTTGTCGTCAAGCTCACCGGCGCGCAGCTTCTTGCGGAAGGATTCGCGCGTCGTCGCCGAGGCGCTGACGCCCACCAGCGCGTCAAGCACCCGCTCTTCGGCGGCCTGATGCGCCCGCGCCTCGACCCCCTTGCGCTTGCGCTCCTTGACGAGGGAGATGCCGATCTCCACGAGATCCCTGATGATCTGCTCGACGTCGCGGCCGACATAGCCGACCTCGGTGAACTTGGTCGCCTCGACCTTCAGGAAGGGCGCGCCCGCAAGCCGGGCGAGGCGGCGGGAGATTTCGGTCTTGCCGCAGCCGGTCGGGCCGATCATCAGGATGTTCTTGGGCAGCACCTCGTCGCGCATGGCGCCCTTGAGCTGCAGGCGCCGCCAGCGGTTGCGCAGGGCGATGGCCACCGCGCGCTTGGCGTCCTTCTGCCCGACGATATGGCGATCAAGCTCGGAGACGATCTCGCGCGGTGAAAAATCAGTCATGAGATTTCCTTGAAGCAATCAACGAAGATCGATGGATTCGATGACCAGCGATCTGTTCGTGTAGACGCAGATGTCGGCGGCGATGGCCATGGAGCGCCGCACGGTCTCCTCGGCGTCGAGCCCCATGGGAAGCAGGGCGCGGGCGGCGGAGAGGGCGTAATTGCCGCCCGAACCGATGGCCATGGCCGCGCCATGCTCGCTGGCTTCGGGCTCCAGCACATCCCCGGTGCCCGTCAGAACGAGGCCCACCTGCTTGTCGGCGACGAGCATCATGGCCTCGAGGCGGCGCAGATAGCGGTCGGTGCGCCAGTCCTTGGCCAGCTCCACGCAGGCGCGCATCAACTGGCCGGGATATTGGTCGAGCTTGGCCTCCAGCCGCTCGAACAGGGTGAAGGCGTCGGCGGTGGCGCCCGCGAAGCCCGCGATCACATCCGCGCCCTTGCCGAGGCGGCGGACCTTGCGGGCGTTGCCCTTGATGATGGTCGGGCCCAGGCTCACCTGCCCGTCGCCGCCGATCACCACGCGTCCATCCTTGCGGACCATCAGGATCGTGGTGGCGTGCCAGCCCTGAGATCCGCCCTGCCCATCATCCCGCATCATCGTCTCCCGGAGGCCTGATGGCGCATCTATGACCCATGATCCGCCTTGGCAAGGGTAGCAAAGCGGTCGTGGCCTTGCTAGAAGCCGGAGGCAACCGGGAAACTGACATGCGCACCGCCTCCCTTTCGCGCAAGACGCGGGAAACCGACATCGCCGTCGAGGTCACGCTCGATGGCTCGGGCAAATCCGAGATCTCCACGGGCGTGGGCTTTTTTGACCACATGCTCGACCAGATCGCGCGCCATTCCCTCATCGACCTGAAGATTCAGGCGAGCGGCGACCTGCATATCGATTTCCACCATACGGTGGAGGATGTGGGCATCGCGCTGGGGCAGGCGATCCGTCAGGCGCTGGGCGACCTCAAGGGGATCACCCGCTACGCGGACGTGCATCTGCCCATGGACGAGACGCTGACGCGGGTGGCGCTGGACATTTCCGGCCGCGCCTTCCTCGTGTTCAGGACGGAGTTCCACACGCCCAAGATCGGGGAATTCGACACCCAGCTGGTGCGCGAATTCTTTCAGGCCTTCGCCATGAACGCCGGGATCACCCTGCATGTGGAGACGCTCTATGGCGTCAACGACCACCACATCTCCGAATCCTGCTTCAAGGGTCTGGCGCGGGCGCTGCGCATCGCCATCGCCATCGACGAGCGCCAGAGCGGACGCGTGCCCTCCACCAAGGGAACCCTGACCGGCTGAAACGATGACCATTTTCACGGTTCATATCCCCTCGGGAGCCCGCGAGCCTGACGCTCTGGCGGAGGAGATCCGGCTCGTTCCAGAGTCCGGCTCCTTCGCGGCCTTCGTCTTCGGGCCGCTGTGGCTCGCGGCCAAGGGCGCCTGGCGGGCGGCGGGCGGCTTCGCCCTCGCCATCATCGCGCTCATCGCAGCCCAGACCGCCCTAGACCTGCCGCCGGACGCGGCTGCGGCCACCCTGGCGCTCATCCATCTCTTCATCGGCCTCGAAGGGCGACAAATGGAGCGCGCGGCCTTGAGCCGGGGCCGGTTTGAACTGGTCGATGTCGTGAATGCGGCCAATGCGGAAGAGGCCGAGCATATCGCCCTGCGCCGTCTGGTCCTTGCGGCGAACCAGCGCCCCGCGCGGCCCGCCGCGCCAGGCTTCGTCAATCCTGACCTGCCCGGCATCGGGCTGTTCCCGGGCGCGGGAGGCTGATGTGAGCGTAGCCATCATCGACTACGGGTCCGGCAACCTGCACTCCGCCAGAAAGGCCTTCGAAACCGCCGCTGCGGACGCGGGCCTCGACCTGCCCATTCTCCTCACCAGCGATCCCGAAGTCGTCCGCAAGGCGGACCGCTTGGTTCTGCCGGGCGTCGGCGCCTTCGCCGATTGCCGCAGGGGGCTCGACGCCATTCCCGGCATGATCGAGGCCATGGGCGAGGCGGTGCATGGCCGTGGACGGCCCTTTCTGGGCATCTGCGTGGGCATGCAGCTCCTCGCCACCCGCGGCCTCGAACATCAGGTGACCGAGGGCCTCGACTGGGTGCCCGGCGACGTCAGCGCCATCACCCCCGCCAACCCCACCCTCAAGGTGCCGCATATGGGCTGGAACACGCTCGACCAGCGCGCCCCCCATCCCCTGCTCGCAGGCATAGCGACCGGCGACAGGGGCCTGCACGCCTATTTCGTGCATTCCTATCAGCTCAAGCCCGCGCGCGAGGAGATGATCCTCGCCAGCACCACCTATGGCGGTCCCGTCACCGCCATGGTTAGCCATGGCAATATCGCAGGCACGCAATTTCATCCCGAGAAAAGCCAGACGCTCGGTCTGGCCCTGATCGCGAATTTCATGAGGTGGACGCCGTGATCCTGTTTCCCGCCATCGATCTCAAGGACGGGGAATGCGTCCGTCTCATCCATGGCGACATGGCGCAGGCGACGGTGTTCAACACCAATCCGGCCGCGCAGGCCTCAGCTTTCGAGGCGCAGGGCTTCGACTATCTCCATGTCGTCGATCTCGACGGCGCCTTCGCGGGCAAGCCCATGAACGCGCGCGCCGTCGAGGCGATCATCGCCGCGGTGAAGATGCGCGTGCAGCTGGGCGGCGGCATCCGGGATCTGCGCACCATCGAGGGCTGGCTCGGCAAGGGCATCTCCCGCGTCATCATCGGCACCGCGGCGGTGAAGGATCCCGAGCTCGTGCGCGAGGCCGCAAGGCTGCATCCCGGCCGCATCGCGGTGGGGGTCGACGCGCGCGACGGGCTCGTGGCGGTCGAGGGCTGGGCTAAGGTCTCGCAGATCTCGGCGGTGGAGCTTGGCAAGCGTTTCGAGGACGCAGGCGTCTCCGCCATCATCTACACCGACATCGCGCGTGACGGCGTGCTGAAAGGCCTCAACATCGAGGCGACGCTGGCGCTCGCCGAGGCCCTGACGATCCCCGTGATCGCCTCGGGGGGCCTCGCCTCGCTCGACGACATCCGGCGTCTGCTGCAGCCTGACTGCGCCCGCCTCGCCGGCGCCATCTCGGGCCGCGCGCTCTATGACGGGCGCCTTGATCCGGCTGAGGCGCTTGACCTCATCCGGCGCGCGAAGGAGGGCCTGCGTGCTTAAGCGCCGCGTCATCCCCTGCCTCGACGTCAAGGACGGGCGCGTCGTCAAGGGCGTGAACTTCGTCGATCTGCGCGACGCCGGCGATCCCGTGGAGAGCGCCATCGCCTATGACCGGGCGGGCGCGGACGAACTGTGCTTTCTCGACATCACCGCGAGCCACGAAAACCGCGGCATCATCCTCGACGTCGTCAGCCGCACGGCGGAGGCCTGCTTCATGCCGCTCACGGTCGGCGGGGGCGTGCGCACCACCGACGACATCCGCAAGCTCTTGCTGGCGGGCGCGGACAAGGTCTCCATCAACACAGCCGCCGTCCATAACCGCGACTTCGTGCGCGAGGCGGCGGAGAAATTCGGCAGCCAGTGCATCGTCGTCGCCATCGACGCCAAAGCTGTCGCGCCGGGCAGATGGGAGATCTTCACCCACGGCGGGCGCAAGACGACCGGCCTCGACGCGGTGGACTATGCGCGCGAAGTGGTGGCGCTGGGGGCAGGCGAAATCCTGCTGACCTCCATGGACCGCGACGGCACGAAGTCGGGCTTCGACGTCGCCCTGACACGGGCGGTGGCCGATGCGGTGTCGGTGCCGCTGATCGCCTCGGGCGGCGTGGGAAACCTCGACCATCTCGTGGCGGGCGTGACCGAGGGCCATGCGACCGCCGTGCTGGCGGCCTCGATCTTCCATTTCGGCGAATATACGATCCGGCAGGCCAAGGAACATATGGCCAGGGCCGGCATCCCCATGCGGCTTGATTGAGACGAGGCGACGAATGACCAGATTCAGGCTCGCCGATCTCGACGCCATCATCGCCTCGCGCGTTTCAACAGACGCCGGCGCCTCCTATACGAAATCGCTTCTGGATGCAGGCGTTCAGCGCGCGGCCAAGAAGTTCGGCGAGGAAGCGGTCGAGGCCGTCATCGCCGCGATGGAGAAAGACAAGACAGCGCTGATGAAGGAATCAGCCGATGTGCTGTATCATCTGCTCGTCCTCATGCGGGCGGGCGGGGTGAGCCTCGAAGAGGTCGAAGACGAATTGCAGCGGCGCACCGCGCAATCGGGCCATGCGGAAAAGGCCTCGCGACAAACATAATGATGACGGCGAAAAGCCGGAGATGGGAATGGACGAGCGCAGCACGATCGAGACCAGCGATGTGTCGCCCTATCGGCGCTTCAGCCGAACAGAGTGGGCGGCCCTGCGCGCCGACACGCCGCTCACCCTGACCATCGACGACCTGACCAAGCTGCAATCGATCAATGATCCGATCTCCGTCGAAGAGGTGGTCGCGATCTATCTGCCGCTGTCGCGTCTGCTGGCGCTCTATGTCGCGGCGACGCAGGGCCTCTTCAAGGCGACGCAAAGATTTCTCGGCGCCGAAGATGGCAAGGTGCCCTATATCATCGGCGTGGCGGGCTCCGTCGCGGTGGGCAAATCGACCACAGCCCGCGTGCTCAAGGCGCTTCTGTCGCGCTGGCCCAACACGCCGAAGGTCGAGCTCATCACGACCGACGGCTTCCTTCTGCCCAACGCCATTCTGGAACGCGAAGGCCTGATGGAGAAGAAGGGCTTTCCCGAGAGTTATGACGGCGGCGCGCTGGTGCGCTTTCTCGCGGAGATCAAGGCGGGCAAGCAGCGCGTGACGGCGCCTGTCTATTCGCATCTCGAATATGACGTTGTGCCGGGCCGGGAGATCGTCGTCGACCGTCCTGACATCCTCATCGTCGAAGGGCTCAATGTGCTGTTGCCCAACAAGTTAGGCAGGCGCATTCCCTTCGTGTCCGATTTCTTCGATTTCTCGATCTATCTTCATGCGGATGAAGCCGATCTCGAACGCTGGTATGTCAACCGCTTCATGCGCCTGCGCGAGACGGCCTTCCGCGATCCCCGCTCGTTCTTCCGCAAATATGCAGACCTCAGCGATGAAGAGGCGATGATGACCGCGCGCTCCATATGGACGCGGATCAATCTGCGCAATCTGCATGAGAATGTGCTGCCCACGCGGGCGCGGGCGAGCCTTGTCCTGACGAAGGGCCCGACCCACCAGATCGAGCAGGTGGCCCTTCGCAAATTGTGATGGTCAGATCATCCCGCATTGCGCGGCGAGATCGCGCAGATTGGCCTGCGGACGCGCGCCATAGTGCTGGATGACCTCCGCCGCCGCGAGGCCGCCAAGCCGCGCGCAGGTGACATAATCGGCAGAGCGCGTGAGGCCCGCGAGGAAGCCAGCCGCATAGAGATCGCCAGCGCCTGTGGTGTCCACGAGCTGCTGGATGGGGAAGGCGGCGACCGCATGGGTCTCCTCGCGCGTCACCACCAGCGAGCCATCTTCCGAACAGGTCACGACGCCCAGCAGGTCTTCATTGCGCAGCGCGATGACCGCCGTCTCGAAATCAGCGGTCTGATAGAGCGAGGTGAGCTCATGCTGATTGGCGAAGACGATGTCGACGGTCTTCTTGCGGATGAGGTCGAGGAACTCGTCGCGGTAGCGGTCGACGCAGAAAGCGTCCGACAGGGTGAGCGCCACCTTGCGGCCTGCGGCGTGGGCGATGTCGGCGGCTTTCAAGAAAGCCTGCTTGGCCGCCGGGGGATCCCACAGATAGCCCTCGAGATAGGTGATGGCGGAGGCCTTCACGGTCTCCTCATCCACATCGTCGGGGGTGAGGTTCTGGCAGGCGCCCAGATAGGTGTTCATGGTGCGCTCGCCATCGGGCGTGACCAGCACGAAGCAGCGGGCGGTCGAGGGGCCGTCCGTGGCGGGGGCGGTGGGGTAGTGCACGCCCATGGCGCGGATGTCATGGCTGAAGGCGTGGCCCGCATCATCCGCGCGCACCTTGCCGATGAAGGCGGTCCTGGCGCCGAACGAGGAAAGGCCCACGATGGTGTTGGCGGCCGACCCGCCGGAGATCACCGTTCCCGCGCCCATGATGTCGTAAAGACCGTGGGCGCGCGCCTCGTCGATCAGGGTCATGGAGCCCTTGTGGAGCTTTTCGCGAATCAGAAAATCATCTTCGGCGCGGGCGATCACATCGACGATCGCGTTGCCAAGGCCAAGAACATCATACCGCCAGTCGGACATTGAAAGCTCCATCATCGAATGGCGCCCATCTGGGGCGCAGTCTCCAGCCTCGTCAAGCGCGGCCATCCTTCGGGGCCGCTCCTAGCGAAGTTCATGCCGGTTTCTAACGCGGCGGCTTTCTGGCCCCATGGGCGTCGAGAAGGCCGAGCATGACCGTGATTTCACCCTCGCCCAGCGCCCCGATCTGCCGGGCGAGCCGGTTGGCGAGCTGGGTGGCCTTGGGGCTGAGCCCGGCGGTGTCGACGGTGACGCGGGGGTCCGAATCCTCGGCGAGGCGCTCCAGCTCCTCCGCCTCATCCCAGATCACGTTGAAGAAGGTGATGATGCGCTGGACCAGATACCAGGTCGGCGCCCCGCGCCTGCCGTGCTCGAGCGCGGAGAGGTAGGCGGCGGAGACGCCGATCGCCTCAGCCATGGCCTTGAGCGTGACGCCGCGCGCGGCGCGCAGCTCCCGCAGCTTGGCGCCGAAGGGGGTCACGCTTCGCCCCTGCCGCTGGGTCGGCCGGGACGGCGGATGCGCACATAAAGCGCACCGGACCCGCCGTGGTGATGGGCGGCTTCCTCAAAGCCGATGACCACGCCGCGCAAATCAGGCGCCCGCAGCCATTGGGGCGCGCTGCGGCGCAGGACGCCGGTCTGCGAATGCCAGGAGGACAGGTCGGGCGAGCGGCCTCCCTTGCCGGTGATGACGAGCACGAGCTTCGCCCCGCTCGCCTGGGCGTTGAAGAGAAACTGCCTCAGGGCGCCATGGGCCTGATCCTGCCGCAGCCCATGCAGATCCATGACCGCATCGACCTCCACGCGCCCGCGCGAGAGCCTTTGCCGCAACCGCCGTTCAAGCGGCGAGAGGGGCGCAAGGCCGGCGGCGGGATGCTGCGGCGGGGGCGTATAGCCCGGCAGGAAGGGCGCCTTGAAGCCCGCGATGTTCTGAGGCGGCGTCTTGCCGGAGGGCTGCGCGGGGGGCGCCTCAGGCGCGGGCTCGGGGACGCGGTCAGACGCGCCGCCCCTGGCCTCCATGGGCGCGACGGTCTGCGTCACCAACCGCCACAGGTCGATCTCCTCGCGGGTGAGGATGCGGTGGCGGGGCGCTCGCGGGGTCAGGTCCGAACGCTTCATGGGGCCGAGCATTCCTCCGCCGGGATCAGAATGTAAAGCCCGGCCCTGTGCCGGATGTCGCCCGCCAGCGCCCCCGCCGCGTCGCCCGACCCCATGAAAAGGTCGAGCCGCGCGGGGCCAAGGATCGCCGAGCCCGTGTCCTGCCCGATCATCAGGCGGCGAAAAGGCTGAAGCCCGCCCCCGGCGCCGGGCAGAAGGCCGTCCACGAAAACCGGCAGGCCATAGGGCCAGAGATTGCGGTCCATGGCGACCGAGCGCAGCGGCGTCAAAGGCGCCCCCGCGCCGCCGATGGGGCCGCTGGCGCGCTGCGGCGACTCATCCAGGGCGAAGAAGATGTAGGAGGGGTTGCGGTGCAGAAGGTTGCGGCCGGGCTCACCGGGCGCCTGTCCCTTGTCGCGCACCCATTGCTTCAACCGCGCCAGCGACATCTCTTCCTGCGCGATCTCGCCCGCCTCTATGAGGGCGCGGCCGATGGAGGCATAGGGCTGTCCGTTGCGCCCGGCATAGGTGAGCCGAACCCGTCGCCCATCCCCAAGATCGACCGCAGCCGAACCCTGAACATGGATCATGAAGACTTCGATGGCGTCGCGCAGCCAGACCAGCGGCTGGAGCCGCTCGGGGCCCATGGCCTCTATGGCGGCGCGGTCGGGATAGGGGACGATGCGGTCAAGATCAGCCGGGCGGGCGAAGACGGGCTCGGTGAAATCTGTGGTTTTCTCAAGGGAGCCGGGAACCACCGGCTCGTAATAGCCGGTCAGGAAGGCGGACGGCTCTTCGAGCGTTTCAATCCGGCAGGGGGTGAACGAGGCTTCGAAGAAACGCCTCGCCTGCGGTCCGCTCTCGACCCGCGCGGCGACCGCTCGCTCGCAAAGGGCGCGCAGGGCGGGAGGCGCGGGCAGGGCGCCGCGCAATTCCGCTCCGCCGCCTGCGATCAGGCGCGCCGTGCGCAGGAACGTTTCGAAGGCGGCCAGATGATCGTCTTCGCCAAAGCCGGGCAGATCGGCGAAATCGACAGGCCGCAGCCGCGCCCCCTCGGGCGCAAGCACGGCGGGCGCAGGCCTCGCGGCCATGTCAGTGGGCGGCTTCGGTCGCCACCAGCCGCCAGTTGGGATCCTTGGCCTTCACATCGCGGGCGAAGGTCCAGACATCCACCACATCCATGATCTTGTCCGCGCCGCCGTCGATGACGGCGCCAGCGCGGTCGCGGGTCAGGGTGATGAGCTTGGAGGCGAAACGGACCGTGATCTGCGCCGTCCCCTCCCGCAGATGGGCGTCCGCGATGGTTGCGCCGTCGATCGAGACGAAGGTGGTCTCCACGGTCTCGCCCTGGGCTTCGCGCGCGCTGATGGCGGCGGCGAAACTGTCAAAGACATCAGGGGCCAGAAGCCCGCGCAAGCCGTCACGGTCGCCGCGCGCAAAGGCTGTGACGATCATCTCATAGGCGGAGCGGGCGCCGTTTTGGAAGCCGCCCGCGTCGAAGGTGGAATCCGCAGCGGTGATGGCCTCAAGACCTGCGAAGGCTCCGGCGTCCGCAAGCTTGCCCCAACGGGCCTCGGGCGTGGCGGGGGCGCGGTTGGCGTCGGCAGGCGCAGCGCCCGGCAGGCGGATGACATTGCCCTGCGACGCCCCGCCAGGCGTGGCGCCGTCATCGGCGCGACGCTTGAAGGGATCATAGGGGGGCCGCTCTTCGCCGGTCCGCGTCCCCAGGACCGACCTCAGCTTGATGAGGACGAAAATCGCCAGAACGGCGAAGATGATCGTCGAGATGTCGAAATTGTCCTGCATCGCGTTCTTTCGGTCTCCGGAGGGGTAAGCCGCGGGCGGCGCCGTTCGTTGCTATATGTGGGCCTTCCCGCGCTTTTATGCAAAGGGGCGCCGGGGGCGGCCCGATGGCGGTCGCTGGCGCCTGAACAGCGTCGCCAAACCTTGTTCGGCTGATCCTTTCCATGCTAGTCCCCGGGCCAGAGGCGCCGATCCGCTTCCCCGGCGGGATTCGGCCCTGCTGGCTGTTTTCTGGAGATTTGCAATATGGCTGACAACGGCAATGGTGCGAATGATGAGGCGCTGCCTCAGCTGAATGTTCTGGCGCAATATACGAAGGATCTCTCCTTTGAAAACCCCAACGCGCCCAAGTCGCTGGGGCCGCAGGAGCAGGGTCCGAACATCAATATTCAAGTGAATGTGAACGCCAGGCAGCTTTCTGAAGGCGAATTTGAGGTGGATCTGATGCTCGAGGGCTCCGCCCAGGGCAAGGATTCGGTCCTGTTCAAGTTTGAGCTCAATTACGCCGGCATCTTCCGCTTCCGCAACATTCCCGAGGCGGAGCTGCATGCGGTCATCATGATCGAATGCCCGCGCCTGCTCTTCCCCTTCGCCCGGCAGATCATCGCCGACAGCGTGCGCAACGGCGGCTTCCCGCCCCTGTTCATCGACCCCATCGATTTCGTGGCGCTCTATCGCCAGCGCATCGCCGAGATGCAGAACACATCCGGCAACGCCTGATCGACCTGTGTCTGGCGCGCTTATTTGATGTAGTCGCGCCAGACCGCCTTATCCCCAAGACCGGCCAGGAAGCGCCCGTGGGCTTCTGCTTCCTCGTCATTGAGCAAGGGCGCCAGCGGCGTCGGCCGTTCGCGCCGCACGCTGATCTGGCTCTTCTGGCGGATCGCCGCCTCCGACGCCAGAACAAGCGTCGCCTGCCGACCCCCCATCAATTCCGCATAGACCTCCGCGAGGATCTCCGAATCCATGAGCGCGCCATGTTTGGTGCGGCGTGAATTGTCGATCTTGTAGCGGGCGCAGAGCGCGTCTAGCGAATTGGCGGCGCCGGGATGCTTGCGCCGGGCATAGCTGAGCGTATCGAAGGCGCGGTCGGCCGGGAGCAGAGGCAGACCCGCACGCTTCAATTCCGCATTGAGAAATTTCATGTCGAATTCGGCGTTGTGGATCACAAGCCGGGAATCGCCGATGAAGCTGAGGAAATCCGCCACGGCGTCCTTGAAGAGCGGCTTGCCCTTCAGGAATTCAGTGGAGAGGCCATGGACCCTGAAGGCGCCTTCGGGCACATCGCGCTCGGGGTCGAGATAGGTGTGATAATGCTCGCCGGTCGGGATGAAGTTGAGGACCTCGACGCAGGCGATCTCCACAAGCCGGTCGCCGGTCGCTGGATCAAGCCCTGTCGTTTCCGTGTCCAGAATGATTTCGCGCATGAGCGCCAGCCTTTTCGAGATAGGCGGCGGCGCGCAGAATGGATTCGACGTCGCGACCGGCCGCTTCAAAACCCCTGCTGGTGTCGACGATGAAATGCGCACGGGCGCGCTTCTCGCGATCAGGGATCTGCCTGGCGACTATGGCCGCGAATATCTCCGGCGTCATCCCGGGGCGGGCCAGAACCCGGGACTTTTGCACCGATTCGGGGGCCGTCACGACAACGACGGCGTCGACATCCCCCGCGCCGCCGATCTCGAAGAGGAGGGGAATGTCGAGAACGACCACGGGATGGTTCTGTTTCTTAGCGGCCTCAAGAAAGGCGGCGCGCTCTTCGGCTACGAGGGGATGGACGATGGCCTCGAGGCGCTTCATCGCCACGCCATTCCCGATGACCGCCTCGCGCAGGGCCGCCCGATCAACCACCCCCTCGCGCAGCGTTCCGGGGAAGGCGGCTTCGATGAGGGGGGCTGCCCTGCCTGCGTAAAGCGCATGGACGGCTGCGTCGGAATCATGCACGGGGACGCCGCGCTGGCGGAAGAGATCAGCCGTCGCCGACTTGCCCATGCCGATGGAGCCCGTGAGCCCGAGAATGACCATTTCACCCCCGCAATAAAGAATGGCCACGCAAGGCCGCGATCAGCCCGAGCAGCGGCAGGCCCATGATGGTCGCGTGCTGGCCCTCGATGGCCGCGAAGAGATGAAGCCCAAGTCCCTCGATCTGATAGGCGCCGACGCTGCCCAAAATCGCCTCGCCAGCGGCGTCGAGATAGGCCTCGATGAAAGCGTCGCTCAGCGCGCGCATGGTCAGCGTCGCATGATCCGCTACGTCAAGCATGACCTCGCCATCCCTGACGAGCGTGGCGGCCGAATGGAGCTGATGGGCGCGGCCGGAAAGCAGACGCAAATGTTCGCGCGCGCCACTCCTGCCTTTGGGCTTTGACAGGAGTTCATCCCCGACTTGCAGCGTCTGGTCGCCGCCAAGCACATGGCGGCCGGGATGGCGCGCGCTCACCTCGCGCGCCTTGGCGCTGGCGAGGGCTGCGGCGATCACGGCTCCGCCCGCGCCTGCCGCGCGCAGCGGCGCCTCCAGGCTGCGCTCGTCGACCTCTGGCTTGACGATCTCGAAAGCGATTCCAGCGCTTGCGAGCATCAGCGCCCGCGCCGCGCTGCCCGATGCGAGGATCAAAGGCTCCAGCGGCCTCCAGAGGGACTGCGCCACAGACCCGCCCATGACGCCCTAAGCCTCGGCGATGCGCTTGAGGCGATGGGCCTTGTGCAGATCGATGATCGCCGCCGCAGTCTCTTCGATGGAGCGGCGCGTCACGTCGATCATCGGCCAGCCATGGGCGGCGCACAGACGGCGCGAATGGGCGATCTCCTCAGCCACCGCAATGCGATCGACATAAGACGTCTCCTGATCCGCATTGAGCGCCAGAAGACGGTTCTGACGGATCTGCACGATGCGTTCAGGGGACGCGACAAGCCCCACCACGAGCGGGTTCCTCGCCGTCTCGACGCCAGGCGGCAGGGGGACATTGGGGACAAGCGGAATATTGGCTGTCTTGACGCCCCTGTTGGCGAGATAGATGCTCGTGGGCGTCTTCGAGGTGCGGCTCACGCCAAGCAGCAGAACATCTGCGTCTTCGATATTCTGGGGCTGCTGGCCGTCATCATGCATCATGGTGAAATTGAGCGCGTCGATGCGCTTGAAATATTCGGCGTTCAGCATGTGCTGGGCGCCGGGCTTCGAAGCCGAGGATTCCCCCAGATAGGCTTCGAAGAGATCGAAGATGGGCTGCAGGACCGAAAGACAGGGGCTTCCCATGTCCCGGCAAGCCTCCTGCAGACGGTCTGACAATTCGCGATCCACGAAGGTGAAGAGCACGATGCCCGGGGCGGCTTCAATCTCCGTGATCGCGCGGTCCAGCTGCGCGCGCGTGCGCACGAGCGGAAACACATGTTCGATGGAGGCGACGCCCTGATACTGAGCCGCCACGGCGCGGCTGGCCGCGATCAGGGTTTCGCCTGTGGCGTCGGAGACCAGGTGAAGGTGGAAATAGCTGCGTCCCAAAGCGGCCTCGCTTGCTGTCCACAGATCAGAGGGCCTGTGGAGAGCAGTGGATAATGGGCGCCGAATGGCGACCCTCGCCCACACTGCCCTGAGCAGGGTTTTTTCTCAACCGGCGTGAGGCTGGTGAATGAAAGAAGCCGGTTTTAGGGTTTAAGTCGAATTGCGGGGGAAACCATTTGGCCATCCACAGACCGGATGAGGCGAAAGCCCCGGAATGGTTAACAATTCGTTAAGGACGCAGGCTTGGCCGTCGTGGCTGTGAATCCCTGTGATTATGTGCGCAAGCAGTGATCGACCTGGGCATGAAACAGCGTCACCATTTCAAGGGGCCTAAGGAGAAGAAACAGATTCTCAAGAATCTTTCTCTTTTATTTTATGAGCGATCAGCCTTTCATGCGGATGAAAGCGCGAGCAGGCGAATCGATGATCTGGATTGCGCAAGGAGTCTTGCGAAAACGCTCACTATGAGCCTTGCGAACAATAAAGGATGAAGCGTGACCGCCTATCTCTGGATCAAGTCGCTGCATGTCATGTCGATCATCGCCTGGATGGCGGGATTGCTCTATCTGCCCCGGCTGTTCGTCTATCATTGCGGCGCGGCGGCGGGATCGGAGATGTCCGAGACCTTCAAGGTGATGGAGCGTCGCCTGCTGCGCGCCATCATGACCCCCGCCATGATCCTGGCCTGGATCACCGGCCTTACGCTGGCTGTGCAGGCCGGGTTTTTCACCGCCGGCTGGATGCATTTCAAGCTTCTTCTGGTGCTCATCATGTCCGGCGCCCATGGCTACATGTCCCGTTGCGTCCGGACCTTCGCCGCTGACGCCAATATGCGCAGCCACAAATTCTATCGGGTGTTGAACGAGGTTCCGACCCTTCTCATGCTTGCGGTCGTGGTGGCGGTGATCGTCAAGCCTTTTTGATAGGCTGGGGCTTGCCGTTCGAGGGATCACGCCATCTTGCCATGGGGCGTGAATCGTTCTATTCGTGAGTTCCCTCCTCGCAGTTTTGCTTGCTTAGCCCCTTCGCTCCGCCGAGGGCCGGAAGCTCCCCGCTTCCAGCGCAAGCGCTGCCTTCAATCAAGCTTCGCGCTTTTTGCGTTCAAGGATCATCCCCATGCGGGAAATCAAACTTCAGGACCTCAAGTCCAAAGGCCCTATGGAACTTCTCGCTTTCGCGGAGGAGCACGAGGTCGAGAACGCCTCCACCCTGCGCAAGCAGGAGCTGATGTTCGCCATTTTGAAACAGCTCGCCAGCCGCGACGTCGAGATCATCGGCGAGGGCGTGATCGAGGTCTTGCTGGATGGTTTCGGCTTCCTGCGTTCGCCGGACGCCAATTATCTCGCTGGTCCCGACGATATCTACGTGTCGCCCTCCCAGATCCGTCGACTTGGCCTGCGCACCGGGGATACTGTCGAAGGCCTGATCCGCAGCCCCAAGGAGGGTGAGCGCTATTTCGCCCTGCTCAAGGTCAACACGATCAATTTCGAGGATCCCGAACGCGTCCGCCATAAGGTCAATTTCGACAATCTGACCCCGCTCTATCCCAACCAGCGCTTGAAGCTGGAGATTGAGGATCCCACCCGCAAGGACTTCTCCTCGCGGGTCATCGATGTGGTGGCGCCCATCGGCAAGGGCCAGCGCGCCCTCATCGTCGCGCCGCCCCGCACCGGCAAGACCGTGCTGCTGCAGAATATCGCCCAGTCCATCACGACCAATCACCCGGAATGCTATCTGATCGTTCTCCTGATCGACGAGCGCCCGGAGGAAGTGACGGACATGCAGCGGTCCGTGAAGGGCGAGGTTGTGTCCTCGACCTTTGACGAGCCCGCGGTCCGGCACGTCCAAGTTGCTGAAATGGTTATAGAAAAGGCGAAAAGACTGGTCGAGCACGGCCGCGACGTCGTGATTCTCCTGGACTCCATCACCCGCCTTGGCCGCGCCTATAACACGGTCGTTCCGTCATCGGGCAAAGTGCTGACCGGCGGCGTCGACGCCAATGCGCTCCAGCGTCCCAAGCGATTCTTCGGCGCCGCGCGCAATATCGAGGAAGGCGGTTCACTGACGATCATCGCGACCGCTTTGATCGATACGGGCTCGCGCATGGATGAAGTGATCTTTGAAGAATTCAAGGGAACCGGCAATTCGGAAATCATTCTGGATCGCAAGGTCGCGGACAAGCGGGTCTTCCCGGCCATCGACATCACCCGCTCCGGCACCCGCAAGGAAGAACTGCTGGTCCCGCCCGACATCCTCAAGAAGATGTATGTGCTGCGCCGCATCCTCAACCCCATGGGCACGGTGGACGCCATCGAATTCCTCATGGGCAAGCTGCGCGAGACGCCCAAGGGCAACGCGACCTTCTTCGATTCCATGAACACCTGATCTGTCCGGCCTTGCTGCTGAAGGATCTGTTTCACGTGAATCATCGGGTCGGCTCCGGCCGACTCGATTCGTTTGGGGAAGGCGTGTAAAAGGCCGGGATCAATCCAAGCCGTCAGCAGGATCCAGCGGTGTCCGACACCATTTTCGCGCTTGCGAGCGGCGTGGGCCACTGCGCCATATCCGTCATCAGAGTGTCCGGGCCTGATGCAGATCAGGCCTTGACGGCCCTGTGCGCAGGGGCGAGCGCGCCGGCGCCGCGCCGGGCGGTCTTGCGCAAGATCCACCATCCCGTCTCCCGCACGCTGCTTGATGAAGCCCTTATCTTGCGGTTCAAAGCCCCTGCGAGCTTCACCGGCGAAGATGGTTTTGAGCTTCATGTGCACGGCGGCAGGGCTGTCGTTGCGGGCGTGCTGGGGGCGCTTGGGGATTGCGCCAACCTGCGCCCGGCGCAGGCCGGAGAATTCACTCGCCGCGCCTTTTTGAACGGCAAGCTCGACCTGACGGAGGCCGAGGGCCTCGCCGACCTCATAGACGCCGATACGGCGGCGCAGCGCGATCAGGCGCTCGGGCTTGCAGGCGGGCGCCTGCGCGCCCGGGCCCAGCAGTGGCGAGGGGACATTCTTGCGCTTCAGGCCCAGGTTGAGGCCGACATCGATTTCAGCGATGAGGGGGATGTGCCCTCGGATGTCGCCGCTGACCTCATGAGGAGGATCAAGCCGCTGCGCGCCGATATGGAAGCGGCTCTGTCTGAGGGCGCGCGCGGGGAGATGCTGCGACGCGGCTTCACGGTTGTGCTGGCAGGCGCTCCCAACGCCGGAAAATCGTCATTGCTGAACGCGCTTGCGCGTCGGGAGGTCGCCATCGTCTCCGGCATCCCCGGGACCACGCGTGATCTCATTGAAGTCTCTCTGGATTTGGATGGTTTGCCGGTCACGCTGGTGGATACGGCCGGGCTGCGGGAAGCAGGGGATGAGATCGAGGAAGAGGGGATCCGGCGCGCCATGGCGCGGGCTGAGGCGGCTGATCTCGTGCTTTGGCTGGCAGCGCCTCACGACGGAACCGTTCCCCCAGCGTTTGACGCGCCAGTGTTGTGGTTAAGGACGAAGACAGATCTTGAACCAGCCGATTCGGCGCCGGAACATATGCATGCTCTATCGGCCCACACAGGCGAGGGCGTCGATGAGCTACTGGGGATGATCGCTGCCCGCGCGCGTCACGCGATCCGTCCTGAGGAGCCTGCGCTGATGACACGGCAGCGCCACAGGCAGGGGATTGGCGACGCCACGATGGCCCTTGGGCGGATCACAACGGGCGTTCCAGTCGAGGTTGCTGCGGAAGAATTGCGCATGGCTGCGCGGTCTCTCGGAGCCATCATCGGATTGGTCAGCCCTGAGGATGTGCTCGGGGAAATCTTTGGGCGTTTCTGCATCGGGAAGTAGAATGTTTCACGTGAAACGGATTCGATTCGGATCCGAACTTATCGGGGCTGACCATGCAGGCGTTTGACGTCATCGTCATCGGCGGGGGACATGCTGGCTGCGAGGCCGCGGCGGCCGCTGCGCGCAAAGGCGCGCGGACGGCGCTTCTGACCCAGGATCCCGCCTCCATCGGCGTCATGTCCTGCAATCCCGCCATTGGCGGATTGGGGAAGGGCCACCTTGTCCGGGAGATCGATGCTCTTGATGGCGTCATGGGGCGGATCGCCGACAGGGGCGCCATCCAGTACCGCCTGCTCAACCGGGCCAAGGGCCCGGCGGTGCGCGGTCCGCGCGCGCAAATCGACCGGGCGCAATATCGGATGGCCATGCAGGCGGAGCTTGGCGCGACGGCCAATCTCACGATCCTGCGCGGGGAGGCCGCCCGGCTGATCCTGGAGAATGACCGGATCCGAGGCGTCGAGACGCTGGATGATCGATTCGCCTGCGGTTCGATCGTCGTCACCACCGGCACGTTCCTCGGGGGCCTCATTCACCTCGGGGAGAAGACCTGGCCCGCCGGGCGCTTCGGGGAGGGGCCGAGCCTCGCGCTTTCGCGCTTCTTCCGCGAGAGCGGCTTCGCGGTCGGGCGCTTGAAGACGGGCACGCCAGCCCGGCTCCATCGCGATTCCATCGACTGGTCGGTGCTCGAGCGGCAGGATGGCGATGATGAGCCCGCGCTTTTCTCGGAACTGTCCCACGGGCCAGTTCTGCCGCAGATCCCCTGTCACATCACCCGCACCACGCCAGAGGGTCATGCGGTCATCCATGCGAACATCGCCCGCGCGCCCATGTTCTCTGGCCAGATCAAGGGGCAGGGGCCACGCTATTGCCCCTCGATTGAAGACAAGGTGACCCGCTTCGCCGAGCGCGACAGCCATCAGATCTTCCTCGAACCAGAAGGGCTTGATGATCCCACCATCTATCCCAACGGGATATCGACCTCTTTGCCAGAGGATGTTCAGGACGCTTTCCTGCGCACCATTCCCGGCCTCGCCAATGTCCGGATCCTCCGTCCCGGCTACGCCATCGAATATGATTTCATTGACCCCAGGGAGTTGACCCGCAGCCTCCAGACAAAAAGGGTCGCCGGGCTCTTCCTCGCCGGTCAGATCAACGGCACTACGGGCTATGAGGAGGCGGCCGGACAGGGCCTCGTCGCGGGGCTCAACGCTGCGGCCTTCGCCTCAGGGGAGCCGGAGATCATCATAGACCGGACCGAGGCCTATCTCGGCGTCATGATCGACGATCTCGTGACACGCGGCGTCACAGAGCCCTATCGAATGTTCACGTCTCGCGCCGAATATAGGCTGAGCCTTCGTTCGGATAATGCAGATCAGCGCCTGACCAGGCGGGGTCTGGCCATTGGCTGCGTGGGGCAGGCGCGCAAGGCGCAGTTCGAGGGGAAGATGGCGGCGCTTGATGACGCGCGCCGCCTTGTCACGGGATTGACCCTCTCTCCCAATGAGGCCGGTCGCCATGGCCTCACGGTCAATCGCGACGGCGTTCGTCGCTCGGGTTTCGACCTTCTGTCCTATCCCGACATCACCTGGGCACGGCTTGCGGCGATCTTGCCTGAGCTTGAGGGCGTCTGCGCCCCGATCGCCGAGCAGATCGAGATCGACGCCAAATATGCCGTTTATCTCGACCGACAGAAGCGGGATGTGCAGAGCTTCCGCCGTGAGGAGGAGGCGCTGATCCCCAGTGATCTCGACTATGCCGTCATGGCAGGTCTTTCAAACGAGCTTCGGGCGCGGCTTTCCAAGGTTCGTCCGGCGACGCTTGGACAGGCGTCGCGGATCGAGGGCATGACGCCTGCCGCCTTGACCCTTGTGGTCGCCCATCTTTCGCGTCGGGAGCAAAGGGCATGACAGGCCTTCCGGTGGAGCCGGCCCCGAAGGCGCGCGCAGTCGATGACGATCTGGCTGCGCGGCTGGGGGCTTATGAAGAGATCCTCAGGAAGTGGCAGCCGAAGATGAATCTCGTGGCCCCCTCGACCATGAAATCGATTCGGACCCGACACATCGAGGATTCCCTGCAGGTGACGGATGTCTGGCCCAGGGCGCGGCGGTGGATTGATCTTGGCTCAGGCGGGGGCTTTCCCGGCATCGTCTCCGCGCTTCGGCTGCGGGGCGAACCGGGGGCTATGGTCCACCTCGTTGAGAGCGATCACCGCAAATGCGCCTTTCTGCGGGAAGTTTCACGTGAAACACAGGCCCCGGTCGAGGTTCATCGCGGCCGGATCGAGGAGGTGCTCCCCACGCTCCCGCAGGCGGAGGCCATCAGCGCCAGGGCCCTCGCCAGCCTGCCCATCCTCGTCGAAATGACCCTTGAAAGACTTGACGAAGGCGCCGTCGCTGTCTTTCTCAAGGGACAAGATGTAGGGTCCGAATTGACCCAAACGCCTATTCATAGTAGTTTAACCCTTAGATTGGTGGCGAGCCGAACCGATACGCAGGGGCGCATCGTGATGATCGGCCGAAGCGATCTCTTTGCTGCGAATGGTTCGGCGGCGGATGGGGTGGGGCGGTGACTGAAGAGCTTCAAACGAGGGTTCTCGTTCTCGCCAATCAGAAGGGCGGCGTCGGCAAGACCACGACCGCCATCAATCTTGGCACAGCCCTCGCCGCGATTGGCGAGCAAGTCCTGATCGTGGATCTCGACCCCCAGGGCAATGCCTCCACCGGTCTCGGCATTGATCGGCGCGAGCGCAAAGTCTCCACCTATGATGTGCTGATCGGGGATCGCGAGCTTTGCGATGTCGTGCTCCCCACAGCCGTTCCCCGGCTCTATGTGGCGCCATCGACCCTTGATCTGCTGGGCGTCGAACTTGAGATCGCCTCCCACCGGGACCGCACCTACAAGCTGCGCGACGCCATCGCCCGCATGACCAGCGAGCGTCATCCGGACGATCCGCATTTCACCTATATTCTCGTGGATTGCCCGCCCTCGCTCAATCTCTTGACCATCAATGCGCTTTCGGCGGCGGATAGCGTCGTCGTGCCCCTGCAATGCGAATTCTTCGCCCTTGAGGGCCTTTCGCAGCTCCTCTCGACGGTCGAGCAGGTCCGCAAATCTCTCAACCCGCGCCTCACCATCCATGGTGTGGTGCTCACCATGTTTGATCCCCGCAACAATCTGGCGGCTCAGGTCGTGGCGGATGTGCGGGAATTCATGGGCGACAAGGTCTATGACACCGTCATTCCCCGCAATGTCCGGGTGTCCGAGGCGCCGTCTCATGGCAAGCCAGCGCTGCTCTATGACCTCAAATGCACGGGCAGTCAGGCCTATCTGAAACTGGCCTCTGAAGTCATCCAGCGGGAACACCGGCTCCGCGCCGCCTGATAGAGTGGGATAGATCATGGCAGATGAATTTCGCCCACGTCTGGGCCGGGGCCTTGCCGCGCTGATTGGCGACGCTGGCGCCAATGTCGAACCTTCGGAGATCCCCCGCGCCAGCCAGCGCAAGGCCCCCATCGAATTCCTGCGCCCCAATCCGCGCAATCCCCGCAAGCATTTCGATGAAGAGCATCTGCAGGAGCTCACCGATTCGATCCGCGCCCGCGGGCTCATTCAGCCCATCGTGGTCCGCACCCTTCCGGGCCTCCCCGATGTCTATGAGATCATCGCGGGCGAGCGGCGCTGGCGCGCAGCCCAGCGGGCCGGGGTCCATGACGTCCCGATCCATCTCGTGGAGGCCTCGGATCAGGAAGCCCTTGAACTGGCCATCGTCGAGAACATCCAGCGCGCCGACCTCAATCCCATCGAGGAGGCGGGCGGCTACGAGCGTCTGATGCGCGAATTCGCCTATACCCAGGCCGATCTCGCGAAGGTTCTGGGCAAGAGCCGCAGCCACGTCGCCAATACTTTGCGCTTGCTGAATCTCTCGCCGAGCCTGCGGGCCAAGGTCAGCAGCGGCCTGTTGACAGCCGGTCACGCCCGCGCCTTGCTCTCCATGCACGATCCCGAAGCGGTGGCCGCGCTCATCATCGAAAAGGGCCTGTCGGTCCGCGACGTGGAGCGGCTCGCCCAGGAAGAGGCTGAGGGCCATATGCCCCAGCTCGAGCGCAAGTCCCGTGACGGCGGCAAAGGCGGCGCCAAATCGCGCACGGCCAAGGACGCCGACACCCGCGCCCTTGAAAAGACGCTTTCAGACGTGCTCGGGCTCAAGGTGGAGATCGACCACCACGGCGAAAGCGGCGAAATGCGCATCGAATACAAGACCCTGGAGCAGCTCGACGCGCTCTGCCATCTGCTGAACCGCTGACCTATCGCCGCGCCCCCGCAGCGGCGACGGCCCAGAGGGCGCGGATGGTCGCGGCATCGCTCAGGGCAGGGGAGCGCCGGGTTTTCTGAACGCCGTCAGCCAGCGTGGCGATGGCGCGTTCGACGCGGGCGGATGACCAGCGTTTGGCCTGCATCGCCAATAATTTCGCGCCAGGGCCGAATCTGCCGAACTTCATGGGCAGGTTTTCGACATTGGCGCCATTCTCCGCCTCCAGACACATGCGATGCAGGATGAGGGCATGGCGGACGGCGGCGCCGAGGAGGACCGAGCCGTCTCCCCCCGTGGCGAAATAGCGTTGCGCGGTCTCCTCGACCGCCCTGTAGTCGCCTCCAAAGGCGCCGTTCACGGCGTCGTCCATGGCGAGGTTGGACGCGTCGGCCACCAGCAGATCGACGTCCGCGCGCGTGATCTTGCCCTGGCCGTGGGCGTAGAGGATGAGCTTGTCGAGTTCCGACCGCGTGGTCAGCCTGTCGCCGCCGAGCATTTCGATCAGGGCGTCCCGCGCCTCTGTCTCGATGGTGAGACCGGCCGCCCGCACTTCCGTGTCAATCAATCGTTCGAGATCGCGGGCGCTGTCAGGATAGCATTCGATGGCCGCCGCTTCGCGCAACCGCTCGACCAGCTTGCGCAGGGCATGGTCCTTCTTGAGCGAGCCGGCCTCGATGACGATCAGGCAGTCGCTGGGCGGCGCGGCCACAAGGCTTTCGAGCGCGCCGACGAAGGGCTTTGAACCCGCAGAGATGAAGATGGCGCGCTTGCCGCCGAAGAGCCCGATCGAATTGGCCTCGTCGATCAGTAGAAGGGGGTCGCTGGCGATGTCGTCGCCGCTCATGCGGATGAGCTGCATGTCGCTCGCCGCCCAGTTCTTCAGCAGCAGGCGCGCCCGCTCGCTGATGAGCCCGGCATCCGTTCCATGGACGAGGTAAAGGTAAATATGCGGCGCCCGGCTCGCGATGAACCGGTCCGCCTCATGATTTTTGATGGCGACCAATCAGGCCCATCCCGGCGCGAGGGCCGCTGTCTTGTCAGGCGACGACATTGACGATCCTCTGGGGCACCACGATGATCTTCTTCGGCGCCTTCCCATCCAGCGCCTTCTGCACGGCCTCCAGCGCCAGCACGGCGGCCTCGACTGCGGCGTTGTCGGCGCTGCGGTCGACAGTGATTTCGGCTCGCTTCTTTCCGTTGATCTGGATCGGCAGCGTGACGGTGTCGTTGGTGGCGAGCGCAGCGTCCGCCACGGGCCAGGGGGCCTCGGCGATGGGCGTGTCATGACCGAGCGCCTGCCAGCACTCCTCCGCCAGATGCGGCATCATCGGTGCGAAGAGGTTCACCAGGACATCGCCGCCCTCACGGAAGGCGAAGGCGAGCCCGGCATCGGCCGACACATCCTCAATAGCTCCGATCGCATCGGATAAACCGTTGGAAAGCTTACGGATTTCAGCAATCGCCGTGTTGAAGCGCAGGCGCTCGATATTCTCTTGCACGCGCAAGAGATGCCCATGGGTCAGACGGCGGATGGCCATGGCCTTGTCCGACATCTGCGCGGGCGGGGCGGCGCCGACGGGAGCGGCGATCCCGGCGATCTCCCCGATCAAACGCCACAACTGCTGCACATAGCGCGAGGCGCCCTGCACGCCCTCTTCGCTCCAGATCACATCGCGCTCCGGCGGCGAATCCGAGAGCATGAACCAGCGCGCCGTGTCCGCGCCGAAAGTCCCGATGATGTCGTCGGGATCGACGGTGTTGCGCTTCGACTTCGACATCTTCTCGACGGCGCCGATATTGACCTCGGCCCCGCCCTCGATCAGGGAGGCCCGCCGGGCGCCGCCCACGGTCTCGATGCGGATCTCGCTCGGCTGCACCCAGGCGCCATCAGCGGCCCGATAGGTCTCGTGCACCACCATGCCCTGCGTGAACAGGCCCTTGAAGGGTTCAGAGAGCCCGAGATGCCCGGTCGCCTGCATGGCCCTCGTGAAGAAGCGGGAATAGAGCAGATGCAGGATCGCATGCTCGATGCCGCCTATATACTGATCGACCGGCAGCCAGTGATCCGCGACCGCCTTGTTCGTCGCGGTCTTGTCGTTCCAGGGATCGGTGAAGCGGGCGAAATACCAGGACGAGTCCACGAATGTGTCCATCGTGTCCGTCTCGCGCCGCGCGGGCCTGCCGCAGTTGGGGCAGGGCACATGTTTCCAGGTGGGATGGTGGTCCAGCGGATTGCCGGTCACATCGAGCTGCACATCCTCCGGCAGTTTGATCGGCAGGGATTCTTTCGGCGCCGGAACGACGTCGCAGCTCTCGCAATGGATGACCGGAATCGGGCAACCCCAGTAACGCTGGCGGGAGATGCCCCAGTCCCGCAGGCGGAAGTTCACCTGCCGCTTGGCCTGTGGCCGCCCGCCCATGTCGACGGTTTCGAGTCGCTTCGAAACCTCTTCCTTCGCCTGTGCGATGGTCATGCCATCGAGGAAGCGGGAGTTGATCATGAGGCCGTCGCCGTCATAGGCGACGTCGGTCACGGCGAAGGTGGCGGGATCCTGTCCCTGCGGGCAGACGACCGGCACATTGCCGAGCCCATAGGCATTGACGAAATCAAGGTCGCGCTGGTCGTGGGCGGGGCAGCCGAAAATCGCGCCGCAGCCATAGTCCATGAGCACGAAATTGGCGACATAAACCGGCAATTTCCATTCGGGATCAAAGGGATGAGCGACCCGCACCCCGGTGTCGAAGCCCTTTTTCTCCGCCGTCTCCAGCGTGGCGACCGACGTGCCCATGCGTCGGCACTCCCCGATGAAGTCGGCGAGTTGCGGATTGTTCTGCGCCACCTTCGCCGCAAGGGGATGATCGGGCGCCACCGCCATGAAGCGCGCGCCGAACAGCGTGTCGGGGCGCGTGGTGTAGATCTCCAGCTCGCTCTCGCCCGCAGGAGCGGTGGCCGGATCGATTCGGAACCGAACCAGAAGCCCTTCCGACCGCCCGATCCAGTTCTTCTGCATCAGCCGGACCTTCTCCGGCCAGCGGTCGAGCGTATCGAGGGAGTCGAGGAGATCCTGCGAGAAATCGGTGATCTTCAGGAACCACTGGGTCAGTTCGCGCTGCTCGACCAGCGCCCCCGAGCGCCAGCCCCGCCCGTCGATGACCTGTTCATTGGCGAGCACCGTCTGGTCGACCGGATCCCAGTTCACCTTGGACTTCTTGCGGTCCACAAGGCCCGCTTTCAGGAAATCCAGGAACATGGCCTGCTGGTGCTTGTAATAGCTGGGGTCGCAGGTGGCGATCTCGCGCGACCAATCGAGCGACAGGCCCATGGACTTCAACTGCCCGCGCATGGTCGCGATATTGGCGTAGGTCCAGGTTCCCGGATGGCTCTTGTTCAACCGCGCGGCGTTTTCGGCAGGCATGCCGAAGGCGTCCCAGCCCATGGGATGCAGCACATTGAAGCCCTTGGCGCGGCGATAGCGCGCCACCACATCGCCCATGGCGTAGTTGCGCACATGGCCCATGTGAATCCGTCCCGAAGGATAGGGAAACATCTCAAGGACGTAGTATTTGGGGCGCGGATCGTCATTCCGGCTGTGGAAGGTCTGGCGCCGCTCCCAAAGTTCTTGCCATTTGGGTTCGGATTCACGGGGGTTGTAGCGTTCGGCATGCATGTGCGGTATCGATCCGATTCAGTTCAAATGCCTGAAAACCGGGGCAATGAGCATCATTTCGGCGGGATGGTCAACGGCTTTGGCCCTGCGTCCCGCTCTGCGGGAGCAAAAGTCCATGACGTCGCAGGATCCCCATAGTCCATCCGCAGATCCGGCGGGTCTCCAGGACGTGCGCGAGCGCCTCGCCCGCGCCGCGCAGGACTGCGGCCGCGATCCCCGCTCGCTCACGCTGGTCTGCGTCTCCAAGACCTTTCCAGCCGAAGCCATCGAGCCCGCGATCATCGCGGGCGAGCGCGTCTTTGGCGAGAACAGGGTGCAGGAGGCCATGCGCAAATGGCCGGACCTGCGCGCGCGCCATTCCGATGTCGAGCTTCACCTCATCGGCCCCCTGCAGACCAACAAGGTGCGTGAGGCCGTGCAGTTCTTCGACGTCATCGAGACCCTTGATCGCCCGCGGCTCGCCGAGGCCCTCGCCGCCGAGATGGCGCGCACGGGCAAGCGCCCCCGGCTTTATGTGGAGGTGAACACCGGCGCCGAGCCCCAGAAGGCTGGCGTGCTTCCCGCCGACGCCGACGCCTTCATCAGGGATTGCCGCGAGCGGCTTGGCCTGACGATTGAAGGCCTCATGTGCATTCCGCCAGAGGAGGGGCAACGCTCGCCCCATTTCGCGCTTCTGGCGCAGATCGCCAAACGCAACGACGTGCCGCTTCTCTCCATGGGCATGAGCGCCGACTTCGAGCTCGCCGTGCAGCTTGGCGCGACCCATGTGCGGGTCGGCTCCGCCATCTTCGGCAAGCGTCCGCCCCTTGTCAGCGGATGACCATCACGCAATTGCGCGCAAGGCGCGGCAGCAGCCGCAGCATATGCTCGCGCGAGATGGCGACGCAGCCTGCGGTGGGATCATGATCGCCGCGCGTGAGATGAAAGAAGATCGCGCTGCCCCGGCCTCGCACACGCGGCCGCTGGTTATGGTCGAGCGTGAGCACGATGTCATAGAGCCCGTCCGCGCGCGCGAGCTCTTCATGCCGCGCGCGCGCGGGCAGGCGGATGGGGCGGTTATAGTTGGCGTCGTCAACATCATCGCACCAGCCCATATGCGGCTTGATCGGATGCAGCGGCGAATGGGCGCCGGGCGCGCGCAGTCGATCCTGCCGCCAATAGCCTCCGGTCAGCACAAATCGTCCGGCAGGCGTCTTGCCATCGCCTTCACGTTTGAAATGGGTGACGCCGTTGCGGCCGAGCGCGCAGGGAATGACGACGGCGCCTGCGAGCACCCGGCCTTCATTGATCCGTCCTGGCGATGGGGTGACGATGAGGCGACGGATCAGACCTGTGGTCTTGACCATCTTTCCTTCGTTCCTGACGATCCGTCTCACGCTTGCCGCCTCGTTTTCAGGTCTGCCTTGATTTTGACCAAAGCCGTCACTCAGAATACATTCGTTGAAGCCGGAAGCGAATGATCGCCGGTAGGGGCCGTCATGACTCAAATTCGTAAAATTCTGATCTCTGATGATGATTCCGAATTGCGCGGCGCGCTTGCGGAGCAATTGGCCTTGCATGAGGAGTTCTCTCCCCTTCAGGCCGAGAACGCCACGATGGCCCTCGCCATGGTCCGAAGTGAGCAGCCTGACATCGTCATCATGGACGTGGGCCTGCCGGACATGGATGGCCGCGAAGCCGTGAAAATCATGCGAAAAGACGGGTTTAAATGCCCTGTCATCATGCTCACGGCGCAGACGTCGGATGCCGACACTGTGCTTGGCCTCGAGTCCGGCGCCAATGACTATGTGAGCAAGCCCTTCCGCTTCGCGGTGCTTCTCGCGCGCATCCGCGCGCATCTGCGCCAGCATGAGGCGAGCGATGACGCTGTCTTCAAGATCGGCGAATATGTCTTCCGTCCGAGCTCGAAGACTCTGCTCAATGACAAGGGCGGCAAGCTCCGTCTCACCGAAAAAGAGACCGCGATCCTGCGTTTTCTTCATCGCGCCGGTCAACAGGTCGTGAGCCGCGAGACACTTTTGCGTGAGGTCTGGGGCTATAACGCAAATGTCACCACGCATACGCTGGAGACCCACATCTATCGCCTGCGTCAGAAGATTGAGCGTGATCCTGCGAATGCGCAATTGCTGGTGACGGAGTCGGGCGGCTACAAGTTGATTCCCTAGGGTTCTGAAAGAACGAGGCCATCGCCGTGTCGGTTGAAAATGACATCCGCAATCTCTCGCAGATCCCGATCTTCGGCGTGCTCGAAGACGATGCGCGCCGCCTGATCGCCTTCTCTGCGGAGACACGCATCCTGCGCGCTGGCGACGTCCTCTTTCGCCGGGGGGATCGCTCCGACAGCGGTTATGTCCTGACGAGCGGCGTCATCGCCCTCGACGCTCATGACGATGGCTCCGCCGCCATGCTCGTCTCGACGCCTTTCACGCTCATCGGCGAGCTTGCGCTGGTGAGCGAGACCGAGCGCCCCGTGACAGCCATGGCCCGCCAGCCCAGCACCGTCCTGAAAATTCCGCGCACGCTCTTCTATCGCGTCCTGCGCGACTATCCCATCAGCGCGCGCAACATGCGCGCCATGATGGGCATGCGTCTTGAGATCCTCATCCGCGAGCTCGACACGCTCGCCAAGGGTTGGGACATCGGAACCGAAAAGCTTCAGTGATCGATGTCGACAAGCACCGGCACATGATCTGAGGGCCGCTCCCAGCCACGCGCCTCCTTCACGATCTCCATGCTGCGAATGGAGGCCGCGAGCTTCTCGCTCGCCCAGACATGATCGAGCCTGCGGCCCTTGTTGGCCTTCTCCCAATCAGGCGAGCGATAGCTCCACCAGGTGAAGAGATGCTCCTGCGCGGGCACGAAGCGCCGCATCGCATCAACCCACGCGCCCGCCGTCATGACGCCTGTCAGCTTCTCGGTTTCGATGGGCGTATGGCTGACGATCTTCAGCAGGGACTTATGGTTCCACACATCGGTTTCGAGCGGCGCGACATTGAGGTCGCCCACGACGATGGAATGGCCTTGCGCGGGCTCGCCTGCAAGCCAGTCCGTCATCTCATCGAGGAAGGCGAGCTTGTGGGCGAATTTCGGATTGGCCACGGGGTCAGGCTCGTCGCCGCCTGCGGGCACATAGAAATTATGCACGGTGATGGGGTCGCGCCCCGCCGTTCCCCCCGCGAATGTCACGGCGATATGGCGCGCGTCACCCTTCTCGCAGAACTCGCGCTTGTCGACGGCGGCGAAGGGCAGGCGCGAGGCGATGCACACGCCATGGTAGCCCTTCTGGCCGTTGATCGCGACATGGTCGAACCCCAGCCGACGGAAGTCGGCGAAGGGAAATTCGCCGTCGCGGCATTTGGTCTCCTGAAGACAGATCACATCAGGCTTGAAGCGCGTGGCGAAATGCTCCACGAGCGGCATGCGCAGCCTGACTGAATTGATGTTCCACGTCGCGAGTTTGATGGGCATGGCGGATCCTGACGTTGCGGATCAGCCCTCGCACAGCCGCCGCCGGGCTGCAAGCGCTTCGCTTTCATGGGATCAGTTGAAGCGGTCGGTGTTGATCCTGAAGAGATCGCGCGGGGGCTGCGTCTTGAGGTCAAGATTGGAGAGCGTGACCTGCGTTTCATAGCCCTGTGGATCGATCACGGTCCATTGCTTCAGCGCCGAGGTCTGCGCGTCGAAGACGAGGTTGATGCGCGACGTCCCGCCGAAGGTCGCGCGATCCTCGATCATGATCGCGACCGCTTTCGGATCCATGGTCACCCCAAGAATCTTCGTGTCGCGTGCGATGTCGATCTTTTCCTTCAGCAGGAATTTGAGGGGCGTCTGGCCGATGAAATAAACGTCCTGCGTGGCGAGGCGCCGGTCGCGCACGGCCACCGAGGTTCCATCCGCGATGATCTCCAGCGTGGCGGGGCTTGCATATTCAAAGCGCAGCCGTCCCGGCTTGAGCACGAAGAGCTTGCCTTGCGTGCGCTTTCCATCGGCGCCGATCTGCACGAAGTCGGCGATGACCGTGGGGTTGGCGTTGAACCATGCGTTGGCGCGTTCGACCGCGCTCGCCGCATCCATGGTGGCGACCTTGGGCGGCGCGGCCGCCCGAGTGATCGCCGCTGCGGCTGGCGCAGCCAGGGGCGGCGCAGCAGGCGCAGGCGTCGTCACGGGGGCTGCGGGCGCAGCGGGCGCGACCCCGAGGCCGGGCGGACGCGGCGGCGGCAGGGGGATCGGCGCGCCCTGCGCGAGCGCCTGCGCAAGGGGCGCAGCGAGCTGAAGCGCAAGGGCGAGCGCAAGGCTGAGCGCAGATGTTGAGCGTGGACTCATGCGGGACCGCTGAAAGACGAGGCCCGGCCGCAATAGTCGCGGCCTGTGGCGATTGTTGGACGACCATAGCACGTTCGCAGCGCATTGGTCGTCCTGCGCGCGCCTCAATCGTTCGGCCCAGGCTCGAAGGCGCCGCGGTCGATCCCGCCGCCGACCAGAATCTCGCGCTTGCCGGAATGATTGGGCGCGCCCACCACGCCCTCGCGCTCCATGCGCTCCACCAGCGAGGCCGCCTTGTTGTAGCCGACCGAGAGGCGGCGCTGGATATAGCTCGTCGAACATTTGCGGTCGCGCAGCACGATGGCGACGGCGCGGTCATAGAGGTCGCCGGATTCTTCGGCGTCCATCGAACCGGGCATGGGCCCCTCGACGTCGCCTTCGTCGCCATCTTCATCGGCGGTGATGGCTTCGAGATATTCCGGCGGGCCCTGCATCTTGAGATGGGCGACCACCTTCTCGACTTCGGCGTCCGAAACGAAGGGACCATGCACGCGCGAGATGCGCCCGCCGCCCGCCATATAGAGCATGTCGCCCTGACCCAGCAGTTGTTCCGCGCCCTGTTCGCCAAGGATGGTGCGGCTGTCGATCTTCGACGTCACCTGGAAGGAGATGCGCGTGGGGAAATTCGCCTTGATCGTGCCGGTGATGACATCGACCGAAGGACGCTGCGTCGCCATGATGAGATGGATGCCCGCCGCGCGCGCCATCTGCGCCAGACGCTGGATCGCGCCTTCGATGTCCTTGCCCGCGACCATCATCAGGTCGGCCATCTCATCGACGATCACGACGATGAAGGGCAGAACCGAAAGATCCATCTGCTCCTGTTCGTAGATGGCCTCGCCGGTCTCGCGGTCATAGCCCGTCTGCACGGTGCGGCAGATGACTTCACCCTTGGCGGCGGCTTCGGTCACGCGGGCGTTGAAGCCGTCGATGTTGCGCACGCCGAGCTTCGACATTTTCTTGTAGCGGTCCTCCATCTCGCGCACCGCCCATTTCAGCGCGACGACCGCTTTCTTCGGGTCGGTCACCACAGGCGTCAGCAGATGGGGAATGCCGTCATAGACGGAGAGTTCGAGCATCTTGGGATCGACCATGATGAGCCGGCATTCTTCGGGCTTCAGCCGATAGAGCAGCGACAGGATCATGGTGTTGATGGCGACCGACTTGCCCGAGCCCGTGGTGCCTGCGACGAGCAGATGGGGCATGCGCGCGAGATCGACGATGACCGGCTCGCCGCCGATGGTCTTGCCAAGCGCGATCGGCAGTTTGTGCTTCGATTTCTCGAAATCTTCCGACGCCAGAAGCTCGCGCAGATAAACGGTCTCGCGTTTCTGGTTGGGCAGCTCCACGCCGATGGCGTTGCGGCCCTGCACGACAGCCACGCGCGCGGAGATCGCGGACATGGAGCGCGCGATGTCGTCGGCCAGACCAATCACGCGGGAGGATTTGATGCCGGGCGCGGGCTCGAGTTCATAGAGCGTCACCACAGGGCCGGGCCGCACATTGATGATCTCGCCCTTCACGCCGAAATCATCGAGCACGCCTTCGAGCAGGCGCGCGTTCTGCTCCAGCGCATCTTCGGAAATGCGCGTGACCGCCTGCTTGCGCGCTTCAGCGAGGAACAGCAGGGCGGGCAGCTCATAGGCGTTGCGGTCGAGGAAGGAGGGCTGCGCCTCGCGCGCGCTGCGTCGTCCGCTCTTGAGGGCGGGCGCAGGCGGCGTGATCTTCGGACCGCGACCGAGCGGCTCCACATCATGCGTCGCGTCTTCTTCTTCGAAGATCGGCTCAGGCTCAGGCTCGGGCTGCGCCACGCGCTGCATGGGTTGCGGCGTGTCGGCCTCGAGCGGCGCCGGCCCCGTGTCGAAACGTGGTTCGCGGCGCTCGCGCATCTGCCCGGAAGCCGCCATGGGCTCGGCCGCGCGCGCCTTGCGCAGCGCGCCGAACCAGCGCCCGAGCGCAGCGTTGAAGCTCAGGAACGCATGGATCGCGGCGCCCAGCGCCACGAGCAGAAAGCCCGGCTCGCCAGCCGCGTCGTCCTCATCCTGGGCGCGCGTGCGCGCGATGCTGTCAGCGTCCTCGTCGCGTTCTTCATCGCCCTGCAGGAAGAGGCCCGAGGACGCCGCGAGCGACAGCAGCGCGCAGACGCCGGTGACGGCGCCGGTCACCATCATGAAGGGGCCGAAGCCGCCCGAGAGTTTGCGCGGCAGGGCGAGGATGGCGTCTCCCACCACGCCGCCAAGGCCGCTCGGCAGGGGCCAGCGGTCGGTGACGGGAATGAGCGAGGCGAAGGCGGCGGCGAAACCGACGCCGGTGATCCACAGCAGCAGGCGCAGGCCCGGACGCTCCAGGCCGCAATGGGTCAGCAGGCGCCAGCCCCAAAAGGCCATGGGAATGAGAAGGGCGGTCGAGGCGACGCCGACCATCTGCATGGTGATGTCAGCCGCCATGGCGCCCGCGCTTCCCAGCAGGTTGCGCACGGGGCCGGAGGTCGCATGATTGAAGCTGGGATCCTGCACCGACCAGGTCAGGAAAGAGGCCGTCAGCGCGGCCGCCAGGACCAGCAGCAGGAGGCCGCAGACCTCTGCGAAGCGCCGCCACAGGAAATAGCGGACGGGTTCGGGGATGTGGTCGATCGTGGAGGTGGCTGACATCCGCATCTTCATTCGCCGCTAGGGCGAAACGCCCCCGATTCAAACTATCGGGATGCGGTTAATGCGCGATTAAATCCCCGCTTTCCATGGGCGGTTCCGGCCTCTCGCCCAAATGAAGACGGCGCCCCGAAGGGCGCCGCTCGCTTTTGCAGGATCGGGATCTCGCGATCACATGTTGTAGGCGCGCTCGCCGTGCTCGGCCACATCGAGGCCTTCGCGTTCGGCGTCGACCGGGACGCGCAGGCCGACGATCACGTCGACGACCTTGTAGAGGATCGCTGAACCGACGCCCGACCACAGGAGGGTGTAGAGGACCGCCTTGATCTGGATGATGACCTGGTCAGCCATCACATAGGCGCCGGGGGAGCCGGAGCCGGGCTTGATCGTGTAGTCGGTGAGGCCGACGCCGCCGAAATCGGGGGACACGAGGATGCCCGTCGCGATGGCGCCGATGACGCCGCCGACGCAGTGGATGCCGAACACGTCCAGCGCGTCGTCATAGCCGATCTTGTTCTTCACGGTGGAGACGAAGAACAGGCAGGCGGGGCTGACGATCAGGCCGAGGACCAGCGAGCCCATGGGGCCAGCGTAGCCGGAGGCGGGGGTGACGGCCACGAGGCCGGCGACCGCGCCAGAGACCATGCCCAGCAGCGAGGGCTTGCCCTTGGTCGCCCATTCCACGAACAGCCAGGACATGGCGGCCGCGGCGGTGGCGACGAAGGTGTTCACGAAGGCCAGAGCCGTCACGCCGTTGGCTTCGAGGTTCGAGCCAGCGTTGAAGCCGAACCAGCCGACCCACAGGAGCGAGGCGCCGATCATGGTCATGGTCAGGGAGTGGGGAGGCATGGCTTCCTTGCCATAGCCGACACGCTTGCCGATCATGATGCAGCCGACGAGGCCGGCGATGCCAGCGTTGATGTGGACGACCGTGCCGCCAGCGAAGTCGAGGGCGCCGAGCTGGAAGAGGTAGCCGGCATTGCCGGTGACCGCGTCAAGCGCGTCCTGCGCCGTCTTCTTGGCCGCATCGTCGGTGGCCGCCGCAAGAGCCTTGGCGGCGTCGCCGATGGCGTCCGGGCCCGCCCAGTACCAGACGGCGTGGGCGATGGGGAAGTAGACGAGCGTGACCCAGAGAAGGACGAAGAGGATCACGGCCGAGAACTTGATGCGCTCGGCGAAGGCGCCCACGATCAGCGCCGGCGTGATGCAGGCGAAGGTCATCTGGAAGGCCATATAGGCGAATTCAGGAACGACGACGCCGTTCGAGAAGGTCGCCGAGGTCGAGTCCGGCGTGATGCCCGCAAGGAACATGCGCGAGAAACCGCCGACGAAGGCGTTCAGCGAGCCCGAGCCCTCGGTGAAGGCGAGGGAATAGCCGAAGAGCACCCAGACCACCGCCACAAGGGAGACGATCATGAAGACCTGGGTCAGGACGGAGAGCATGTTCTTGGTGCGGACAAGGCCGCCGTAGAACAGGGCGAGGCCGGGGATCGACATCATCAGCACGAGGACGGTCGAGACCAGCAGCCAGGCCGTGTCGCCCTTGTTGGCGACGGGGGCGACGACCGCAGCGGCTTCCGCAGCCTCTTCTGCGAACGCCAGGCCCGCTGTCGCGGCGCTGGCCATGAGGCCGAGAGCGGCAGCTTTGGCGGCGCCCCCGAAGGTTGGACGGTTCATCATCTTTTTACTCCTGAAAGAAACGGGAAGGTTCAGAGCGCGTCGGTGTCTTTTTCGCCCGTCCGGATGCGGATCGCCTGCTCAAGGGAGCTGACGAAGATCTTGCCGTCGCCGATCTGGCCGGTGCGGGCGGAGGCGACGATGGCGTCGACGACCGCCGGGGCGATCTCGCCGGGCACGGCGACTTCGATCTTCAGCTTCGGAAGGAAGCTGACGGCGTATTCAGCGCCGCGGTAGATTTCGGTGTGGCCCTTCTGACGGCCATAGCCCTTCACCTCGGTCACTGTGAGGCCATGAACCCCGACCGCCGTGAGCGCGTCTCTTACTTCGTCAAGCTTGAACGGCTTGATGATCGCCATGACAATTTTCATCTCGGTGCCCCTTCTTGGCCTTACGCGACCCTTGGTCGTGAGGCTGTTTCACGCCCACGCGGAAGAACGCCCCGCGTCCGGGCTCGGGGACTGCTAAACAAGGGGCGTGCCAAGCCGCCCTGCAGCGGCCTGATAAGGTCATTTTCACGGAGTCAGCCGTAGAAATGCTGTGAATAGCCGCTGCATTCGCGCAATTGATGATGAAATAGGCAGTTATTTTGCTTATTATTTGAGCATATTCGACAGTCTTCAGCGCGCTGGCCTATCCGTGCGCAGGCGCAGCAGCCCTTCCTGAATGACCGAAGCGACCAGCCGCCCATCGCGTGAAAACAGGCTGCCGCGGGCCAGTCCCCGCGCGCCATTGGCGCTCGGGCTCTGCTGGGCGTAGAGCAGCCAGTCATCCGCCCGGAAGGGCCGGTGGAACCAGAGGGCGTGGTCGAGGCTCGCCCCCTGAATGTCCTCATCGAAGACCGAGCGCTGGTGCTTCACCAGGGCTGTGTCGAGCAGGGTCATGTCCGAGAAATAGGCCAGCACCGCCCGATGCACGGCGGGATCGTCCGGCAGGGCGCCTGCCGCGCGCATCCAGATGTTCTGTTCGGCGGGCAGGGGTTTGCGGTCGGCCCTGGCGTAGTAGCGGGCCAGATCGACAGGCCGTACGTCGATGGGCTGCGCTTGCGTGAAATAGCGCTGCATGGCCGCCGGCATCATATGGGCGAAGGCCTGCCCCATCTCCGCCCGGGTCATCAGCGTTTCGGGGTCGGGCGCCTCGGGCATCGGCAGGCTATGGTCGAGCCCCGCTTCCTCGGTCTGGAAGGAGGCGGTGAGGGTGAAGATGGTGCGGCCATGCTGCGTCGCCTCGCAGCGGCGCGTGGCGAAGCTGCCGCCGTCGCGCAGCCGCTCGACGTCATAGGAAATGGGCGTCGAGGCGTCGCCCGGCAGCAGGAAATAGGCGTGGAGCGAATGGGGCGCGCGGCCCTCCACCGTGCGCGCGGCGGCCACAAGCGCCTGGGCGATGAGCTGGCCGCCGAAGACCCGTTTGCGGAGGGGCTGGGGAGAATGGCCCCGAAAGCTGTCCTGGCCGATCTCCTCCAGATCGAGAATGGCGAGAAGCGCTGCGAGGGCCTGGGACATCAGATGCTCTTGGGGACGAACTTTTGGAGACGAGAAGACCGCTCACCTGAGCCTATGCGGCCTTCCCGTCAAGTGCGCCCTTATTGATGCAGGGCTTCGCCATGCAGGGCGAGGTCGAGGCCCTCGCGCTCCTGATCGGGCGCGACGCGCAGACCGCAGAGGAGATCGACGATCCTGAGTGTCGCCCATGTCCCCACGACGCACCAGACCGTGGTGACGACCACGCCGACGGCCTGAACGCCAAGCTGGGCGGGATTGCCCTCCAGCAGCCCTGCGACGCCCTGGGGCGTGTCGGGCGAGACGCTGAGCGCGGCGGTGGCGAAGACGCCCGCCAGCAGCGTCCCCAGCACGCCGCCCACCCCGTGAACGCCGAAGACATCGAGCGAATCGTCATATTTGAAGCGCTGCTTGATGACGGTGCAGAAGCCGTAGCAGACGGCGCCCGCGATCGCCCCGATGACGAGGCCATGCCAGGGCAGAACAAAGCCCGAGGCGGGGGTGATGGTGCCAAGGCCCGCCACCGCGCCCGAGATCATGCCGAGCACCGAAGGCTTGCCGCGCTGGATCCATTCGATGCCCGTCCAGACCACCGCGCCAGCGCAGGCCGCCAGATGGGTCGCCACGATGGCGAAGATCGCCCGCGAGCCCGCGCCCAGCGCCGAGCCGCCGTTGAAGCCGAACCAGCCCACCCAGAGCAGGCCCGTGCCCACCACGGCCAGCGACAGGTCGAAGGGGGCCATGTTCTCGCGGCCGTAGCCCTGCCGCGCGCCCACCATGACCGCCGCCACGAGGCCCGCGACGCCGGCGTTGATATGCACCACCGTGCCGCCCGCAAAATCGAGCACGCCCATCTGCGCCAGCCATCCGCCGCCCCAGACCATATGGGCCGAGGGCACATAGACGAGGAAGAGCCAGATCGCGCAGAAGAGCAGGAAGGCCGAGAACTTCATACGGTCCGCCACCGCCCCGCCCACCAGCGCGCAGGTGATGACCGCGAAGGTCATCTGATAGGCCATGAAGAGCAATTCAGGGATCGTCTTGGCGAAGGGGCTGACCGTCTCCAGCCCGATCCCCTGCAGGAAGACGCGGCTCAGGCCGCCCACAAAGGCGTCCTCGCCGGTGAAGCTCAGGCTGTAGGCGACGGCGACCCAGAGGATCGAGACCAGCGCCGTCGCCGCCGCGCTCTGGGCCATCACGGCCAGCACATGCTTCTTGCGCACCATGCCCGAATAGAAGAGCGCCAGACCCGGCAGGGTCATCATCAGCACAAGGCCTGTGCAGATGATCATGAAGCCGGTGTCGGCCGCGTCGATTCCATCGGCCGCGAAGGCTGAGGTCGTGAAGAGGGCTGACACTGCGCAGGGCGCCAGAAGGCGCGAAAAAAGGCGGAGCATGGGATTTCCGGCAGCTTTCGAGGGACCAGGGCGCGATGCAAAAAGCGCCAACACGCCGAAATCTGATGCAACAACCATGCCAAATTGCCCAATTAAAGGGCACTGCACGAATCCGCAGGCGAAGACGTGAATCGGCCCCGCGCAGAAGCGCCGCAGATTGCAAAAGGGACCATCAATTGAACAGCGGGAGCTTTATAATTAGGCAGGCGCCTATTTCGCAGGCTTAGACGTCGGTCAACCTGCGCGCCTCATCGGGCAGCATGATCGGGATGCCGTCGCGGATGGGATAGGCCAGCCGCGCGCCGCGCGAGATCAGCTCTTGACGCGCCGAATCATATTCGAGCGTGGCCTTGGTCAGGGGACAGACGAGGATCTCCAGCAGTCGCCGGTCGATCCGCGTGGGTTGCGCGGGTGCTTGCGATGTCTCCTGCGCGTCCATGGCGGCTCCTATTGCAGGGAGGAGCTGGTGTCGGCGCCGCGCGCCAACTCCATTTCGGTCGCGGCGATCAGCACATCGGCCCGGGCCTTGATGTCCGGCGCCTCCAGCAGCGCCTGCTTCTCGCGCGGGCCGAAGGGGCTCATCATGGCCAGCGCATTCACCAGCGCCTCATTGGGGGCCTGATTGATGCCGTCCCAGTCGATCTTGAGGCGGCTCGCCAGCGCAAAGCGGCGCAGGGCGTCCAGCACCGCGTCGCGGTCGACCTCCTTCTCCCCGGCGCGGGGAATGAAATCGACGGCGAAATCCGCATAGTCCGCCCGCACCTGCCGATAGGGGGTCATGACCGTCAGCTCCTCCGCCACGCGAAAGCGCGCGACGCCGCTCAGGCTCAGCATGTAACGCTCATCGCCGGTCTCGGCGATCTGGGTGATGCGTCCAAGGCAGCCCACGCGCTCCAGCCGGGGCAGGCGGGCGCGCTCGTCCTCATTTTGCTGGGGCTGGATCATGCCGATCAGCCGATGGCTCTTCAGCGCATCGTCGATCATGGCCATGTAGCGTGGCTCGAAGATGTTCAGCGGCAGTTGCCCGCGCGGCAGCAACAGGGCGCCCGCGAGCGGAAAGACCGGGATCAGGTCCGGCAGCTCCTCGGCGCTTCGATAGGGCTTGTTGATGCTCATCGCGACAGTCTCCGGGCGCAGGTTCCGCTCAGGTCAAGAGAACAGGATGCCGGACAGCCGCCGCCGGGCGCCCAGCGTTTCGGGATCGGCCATGCCCCAGGCCTCGAAGAACTGCAGCAATTGCTTGCGTGCGGCCTCTTCGTTCCAGGCGCGGTCGCGGCGGATGGCCTCCAGAAGCTGGTCGGCGGCCGCGCGTCTGTCGCCCCGGCCATTGAGGCCGATGGCGAGCTCGATGCGCGCCGCATGATCGGCCGGATCAGCCTCCACCCGCGCCAGAAGGGGGGCGAGATCGCCCACCGAAGCCGCCTGTTCGGCGACCTCCAGCGCGGCGCGCGCCGCGGCGATGGCGGCGTTCTTGTCTGCCCCCTCCGGCGCCTGATCGAGGACCGCGCGGGCCTGCTCAAGGTCGCCCAGGGCGACCAGCGCGCGGGCGAGGCCGCCGAAACATTTGAAATCAGCGGGATCAAGGGACAGGGCCTCGCTGAAGAGGCCCGCCGCGCCCTCGGCGTCGCCCGCCGCCAGCGCCGCCTCGGCCTGCGCGATCAGCTCCTCTGCCTCGCCGCCGAGCGGACCCACGAGCCGCTCCAGAAAGCCTTTGACCTGGCTTTCGGGCAGGGCGCCCATGAAGCCGTCGACCGGCTGTCCCCGCTGGAAGGCGATGACGGCCGGGATCGACTTGACCCCGAGCTGGCCCGCGATCTCCGGATATTCGTCGATGTTCATCTTGACGAGCTTCACCTTGCCGCCCGCGCCCTTCACGACCTTCTCGATGATCGGCGTCAGCTGCTTGCAGGGCCCGCACCAGGGCGCCCAGAAATCGACGAGCACCGGCTGGCGCTGCGATTCGGCGATCACATCGACGCGGAACGAGGCGGTCGTCGTGTCCTTGACGAGATCCGCGCCGCCCGCTCCCGCCTGATCGTTCTGCCCCAGCATCGTCTCGTCTCCTGTCGATGGCTCAGCCCTTCAAATGGGGCGGATCGACCGAATTAGCAATGTCCAGTCAAGCTTCATCAAGGCGAAGCGACAGCGGTTCATGGCCGCAGGCGCGCAGGAACCGCAGGAGATCGGGTCCCGAAAGGGTGGTGGTGCGGGTGTTGACGAGGGGGTGGAAGTTGACGGCGGGGGCCTGCGCCAGCTTTTCGTCGAGCACGACGGCGACCCGCCCCTCCCGGTCATTGATCGCGCCGAAGGGGGTCACGGAGCCCGGCGTCACGCCCAGCAGCTCCAGCATCGCCTCCGCCGATCCGAAGGAGACCTTGCCCTGCGCGCCGATCCGCGAATGCAGGGTCTTGAGGTCGATCCTCGCCTCTTCCTCCGCCACCACGAGGAAATGGCGCCGCGCCCGGTCCCGCAGGAAGAGGTTCTTTGAATGCAGGCCGGGGATGCGCCCGCGAAGGGCCCGCGATTCCTCGACCGTGAACAGGGGCGGATGATCGAAGCTGCGGGTCTCGATCCCCAGTTTCGCGAATGTCTGGAAGAGTTCCTCGACCGTGCTGCTCATGGTCCCTTTCGCCTTCTTGCGCTTATTCGCCTAACCCCCAAACTCCCCTGTTGCAATCGCCTGCGCTTTGGGCCATATAGCCGCCATCGGCGCTGCGGCGCCGGTGACACGGATGCGGGTGTAGCTCAGGGGTAGAGCACAACCTTGCCAAGGTTGGGGTCGAGGGTTCGAATCCCTTCGCCCGCTCCAGTATAAGTCCTTGATCCCAAAGGACTTTCTCGAAGCCGGTGTGGCAAGGCACCGCTTCGAAAACTCTCCAAAAACCATATACGGATCAAAAACGGATTTAGGCGTTTATCCGTTTGAGCTAAGCTTGGCTTCCGAGGCTGATTTGGCTGAGGGGGCAGGGGCATGGACGAGCAAGCGGCGGTGGTGGCTGAACGGGGTCGCAAGCCGAAAGAGGCGCTGGACAGTCGCAGCTTCATGGACGGTGCGATCTATCTGTTCCGACGCGCCGACTACAAAAAGCCGACGTGGTTCTGCCGAGTCAAAGTTCCAAAAAGAACTGGGTACCTTTCCTGCTCGACCAAGACGACCGACGAGCACAAGGCGTACGCCTTCGCTGAAGACCTCTACAACAAGACGCTAGCTCAGGTGCTGAGCGGACGGGATTTCAGCTCGAAGAAAATCGCGCAGACGATCTCGGACTATGTCAAAGCGCTCGAAGACCTTCCCAACCAGAAATATTCCACCAAACTGAAGATGATGTTCCTCAAGCGCAGTCTGCCGTTCTTCGGCAATCTGCGAATCAAGGAAGTGACGACTGCGAAGCTGTCTGAGTTTATTGATTGGACGCGCAAGAACGCGCGCGATGGTCAACTGTCTGAGAATACGGTCAAACGCTATGTGACCGATCTCAAGCAGTTCTTCAGCTGGTGTCTGGATCGCGGTTACATCGACGCGATGCCTCGGTTTCCAACCGTCAAAGCTGAACACGCAAGAAGACCGCATTTCAATAATGCGGACTGGAAGAAGCTGACACGAAATCTTCGGGAATTTGTGAAGGTTCAAGACGGGAACAGAAAGACCATCCGCGACCGCACTATGCTGGTCAACTATGTTCTGATCCTTGCAAACACAGGCATACGAGTTGGCGAAGCACGCAGTTTGAAATGGCGCGACATTCGCGAGATACCCCAAAAAGCTGGAAGCAATGGACCGCCTGACATTGCATTGTATGTGACTGGGAAGACGGGACCCCGAGAAGTCGTAGCTCGGACACCTGAAGTGAAGGACTACTTCAAGGAAATTCTTGAACTGCGGAAGGCTGAAATCGAAAAGCTGAAGAAGGAAAAGAAGATCAAAAAATCGACGAAACTCACGCTTGATGATTACGTCTTTTGCAACAGCACCGGTGATCCGATTGCATCTTTTAAAAAATCCTTTGGATCGCTGCTGGAATTCGCGGAAGTTGAAAAGGATAGCAAGGGAAACCAGCGAACGATCTATTCGCTTCGTCACACCTACGCGACATTCCGCTTACAGGAAGGCGTCCACCAATTCATTCTCGCGCGCAACATGGGAACCAGCGTGGCTATGCTTGAGAAGCACTACGGTCACACGAGCAATGTTGCTAGCGCTGCGGAACTGACGAAGGGTGGGAAGTTCAAGGGGGATAAGAAGGTGAAGGCGGTGGATTGGTTGTAAGTCAACTCTTAACTTCATAAAGGTAGCAAGTAAGGGGAAAAATTAAAGCTTTGCTTTTGTGTCCTGTAAATCGTATTTATGCCGTTATAGGATAGCTGCTCCGCTAAAGTGAGCACATTTTGAAATATAACGTGCTCTTTGACCGTTCACAGACACCATTAATGAAACACGAAGTTTTTTCTAAACAGAACCAAATAAAAATCGAAGAGTGAGTGCTCACATACCTCTAAAATGCAGACTTTTTTCCAGGGCATTGCTCGAAAGCGAGACCCCACGCTTTTTGTAATCGGTCCATCAAAACCCCACCAACGCTATTTAATAAAAACTTCCCATCAGTAGCGGCAATTCCATTTCCTCCGTAGATGCCAGGA